>NZ_CP083387.1:1838221-2450962 GCF_020042345.1 Arachidicoccus terrestris | reverse complement strand
TTTAAAATATAACAGGAGAAAGAATCCGATAAAGATAATCACAGCGTAGACCAATGCCTTCAGCCAGAAACGGGTAAGGCCGGTATTTTCCAGCCCGGCCGATGGTACATAATGCATCATGAACTCCAGACCAATGACGCCAATCACCAGCGTAACGATCACCTGGCTCAGGCTTCCCATAAAGCTGACGGCCACTGACTTTAAGCGATTCCCTTCCTGCATGTAGAGCATTCTTCCTAAATATTCACCCATGCCGTTGGGGATAAATAAAGAGAAGGAAAGGCCGGATAATACAGCCTTGAAACCGGTCATCAGACTGACTTTCTGCACTGGGCGGATCAATAACTGCCATTTTCTTGCCTCCAGGCTCCAGTTCAGCACCATCAGCAAAAACATCAATATCAGCAGATAAGCATGTGAACTAAAGGTTTCTTTAATGGTATCCCAGGATTTTGGGAGGTTGGGCTGTTTTTGAATCTTATTATATATAGAATAAGCCAGCACGACAAATAGGATCGGGCCAACCACATAGTTCAATATTTTTTTCCAGTTTTGTTTGCGCATGTATGCTGATCTTATGGCAAAATTCCATGTTTTATTTTACAATTTGCTGATTATCTATGTTTTTATATATATTTTGTAGACTTTATGGCATTTGAATCTGTTCAGCCGCTATATCAACACAACATTTTGTCGGTCAAAACCGTCATTTAGCGGTCTTATTCCCACAGCAAACATATTCTTTAGTATTTTTGTTCAAAATCAATGTGCTGACGCCCCGGTTAATAAAGGTTGTAAAGCAGTTCAACCGGGCATTGGCCTATAACATATGAGTAGCAAGACCGACAATAATACCGTCATGAATCCGCATCCGATCATTCTAGCCATTGATCCTGGTTCGATCAAAATGGGATGGGCCATTATTAAAGCGGGGACGGGTAATCCGGAATTAGTCGCAATGGGAACTTTATTGCTTTCCTCTTACAAGGACATCTATCAGCGATTGGAAAAGATCCATACGACGGTAGGGGAACTGATCCGGATTCATAAACCGGCTACTTTTGCGATCGAAGCACCATTTTACGGCAAAAATGTCCAGAGTATGCTAAAGCTGGGCCGGGCACAAGGGGTGGCGATTGCAGCTGCCATGCAACACGCTATCGGCGTAACGGAATATTCTCCTAAAAAAGTAAAGCAGTCGGTTACCGGCAATGGTAACGCCAGTAAAGAACAGGTGTGGAAAATGCTGCAGCAGATTTTCACCATCGAGCAGAGCCCAAAATACTTTGATGCTTCCGATGCCCTTGCCGTAGCACTCTGTCATCACTACCAAAGCAGGTTTCTGCCAGGCAGAAAAAAAGTTATGAAAAACTGGGAAGAGTTTCTTTCTAAAAACGAAGACCGGATCGTAAAGACCCGGCCTGCTTCGAAAAAATAACTTACTGCTAAAAATTAATATCCTCTGGAGTTCACACCTTCCATATAATTAATAAAGGCCTTATTGACCACCCGGTTACCCCCTGGTGTAGGATAATTTCCGGTAAAATACCAGTCACCCGTATTGGTGGGGCAGCTGTCATGTAAATCTTCAATGGTCTGGTATATCACCTCTACCGGTACAGTTACATCTTCGGGTGTAATTAATTCAGCGATTTTATCAGAGATCTCCTCAGGTGTAAAGTCTGCATAAATTCCCTGTACCGCATTTTCCGTGTGCATCTCATCCCTTTTCTGTAATTCCAGGCATTTATTAAAGACATCCTGGATCACCTGTTCGGTGCCCCTGTCTTTATGCAACGCCAGTGCCGCCCTGAACGCCACAAAATCGCCCATGCGGCTCATATCAATTCCGTAACAGTCGGGATATCTGATCTGCGGGGCAGAGGATACCACGATAATCTTTTTAGGCTCCAGGCGTGACAGCATCCGGACAATACTTTCTTTCAGCGTGGTTCCTCTTACAATGGAATCATCGATCACCACCAGCGTATCTTCATTCCTTCTGACTGTGCCATATGTAATATCGTATACGTGTTGCACCATTTCATTACGGCCGGCATCAGCTGTAATAAAGGTGCGCATTTTGACGTCCTTGATCGCAATCTTCTCCTGTCGGATCTTACGATTAACCATCTCTTCCAGCTTCTGCTCATCAAAGTCCCCGTTCCAGCTCATAATACGCTGAACTTTGATTGTATTCAAATAATCTTCCATTCCTTTTACAAGGCCATAGAAGGCAACTTCTGCCGTATTGGGAATATACGAGAATATGGTATTCTTAAGATCAGCGTCGATGAGATCCAAAATGCGTTTGCTTAAGTGATAACCGAGTGCAATTCTTTCCCGGTATATCTTCTCATCACCCCCACGGCTAAAGTAAATTCTTTCAAAGCTACAGGCTCTTCGCTCTTTGGGTTCAAGAATCTGCTCAACTTGATGATTTCCTTTTTCATCTACGATAAGAGCGGTGCCGGGCATCAATTCTTTAACCTCATTCTCACCAACATTGAATGTTGTTCTGATGGAGGCTCTTTCACTGGCGGCCACTACAACCTCATCATCCGCATAATAATAAGCCGGACGAATGCCATGCTCGTCACGTAACACAAAACTCTTTCCATTACCAATCAGGCCGCTGACTGTATACCCGCCGTCGAATAAACTGGCGGCCTGTCTCAGGATATTGGCGACATTGATATTATTACCGGTAGCCGCTGCTTCTTTTACCAGAAAATGGTGGACGATCTCCATCATAGCAGCCAGATCACTCTGCTTCTGGAAAGTACCGGGTTCCATACCAATAATTTCAAACAACTCTTTCGTATTAACCAGATTGAAGTTCCCGGCCATCGCCATATTGGTCGCCTTGTTCAGGCTCCGTTTAATGAAGGGGTGACAGAACTCGACGTCATTTCTACCCTGGGTACCGTAGCGTAAATGTCCCAATAGCAGCTCGCCCAGCATCGGTACGTGGCCTTTCATGATTTCCGGCTGAGACTGAATTTCGGGGAGGTATTTCTCAAGATCACCAATTTGGGTACCGATCTGTGAAAAGATATCAGAAATCGGCTGTCTGGCATTACTGCGCAGGCGGTGTAAAAACTCATACCCGTTTTCCACATCCAGTTTTACAGTAGCGACACCTGCGCCATCCTGGCCACGGTTGTGCTGCTTTTCCATCAATAGGTATAACTTATTGAGGCCGTAGGAAACTGTTCCGTATTTTTCTAAATAGAAGGAAAGTGGCTTTTTCAAACGGATATAAGCCAATCCGCATTCATGTTTTATTGCGTCGCTCATTGGATAGAATAGAAAGTGCAAAGTTACACTAAGTATTTATCTTAAAAAAGAAATCAGCCCATCTGCCTGACAGGCGGTGAAGAATTCAGTATATTTTACCGTTTTTTTGGCCCGCTTCAATCATACATCTGACTGAATGGCAATTATTTATTAGCACTAAAGGCACCCCGTCCATAAAAAGAAATTGACCTTTGTTAACAATTGAAAAGCGGTCTATACCGCTTTTGCCCAGACCACCTTTGTTATCCATGGATTTTTTCGGCCAGCCAGAGAAATTCCGCCACAAAATTATCTATATTGGACTGAAAAACTTCCGCTGTCAGGTTGCCCGATGCGTCAAATTTCTTATCCACTTCTCCGATCACCAGCATCTGTGCTGAAGGAACACCAAACAGGGCCAGGGAAAAATGTTGCAGATCCATTGCAGCCCGGATACCCCCTAAAGCGCCATTAGAGGCTGTCACCAAACCGAACGCCTTATGCAGCTGTTTGGGAAAATGTCCAAACCAGTTAACCAGTGAGGGCGCCATGGTGCCATTATATTCCGGTGTCACCAAAATAAAAGCATCCGCGGCAAACATTCTTTCAGCCAGGGGCCGGATGTTTTCAGGCGCATGAGCCGGTGTAAAATAAACCTTATCAATAAAGGGCAGGGGATGTTCTTTTAAATCAATCAAACCAAAATTGTGTTGAGAAGCCACTTCACTTAAATGTGCCTGCAGGTATTTGGCGGCTCTAAGCGTAATACTTTCCTGTCGGGCACTTCCTGATACAATTTCTATGTTCATGTATGTTATTTTGTACGTTGTTCTAATAGACCGGGACCGCTTTGCCTTTTTGTCTCATTTTCCAGTCCTTAGATAAAGATTAAGGCGCAAAGTTACATATAGTTCAGCGTTTATCGGATCAACCATACATATTAATCCTGTTCTGCCCGCCTTGGCGCAAGGCGGGCTTTAATGGCAGAAAGTGGCTATCTTTTTATTATTGTGACAATAAGAGATTTTCCCTGATGTGACTGATGGCGTTTCGCAGGCCAAACAAATTCAACAATGATTTTAGCTATGAAATCTTTTCTGAAAATAGCTTGATTTCATGGGAAAATGATGGAATTTTGCGTCTCCGAGACTTACAACCATTCTTTAGCAATGGAAATTTTTATGTAAGTCCCGTAGGTTAGTTTTAAAAAAAAATTATCTTTAGCCCTATGTTTGATTAACAGTGATATAGAAACAGACATAAATGCTAACGATCTAATCATTAAACAATTTTTTAAACGACGTTATTAAACAAAATCGGATGAAATTAACGCTTGGCTTCAGCCCCTGTCCTAATGATACCTTTATTTTTGAGGCATTGATTAACCAGAAATTTGATGTGGAAGGTTTTGAGTTTGATGTACACCTTGAAGATGTTCAAACCCTGAACCAGTGGGCAATGGAAGGAAAACTGGATGTGACAAAAGTCAGCTATGGCGTACTGCCCTTTATTAACAAAGACTATTATGTAATGTCAAGCGGTGGCGCCATCGGTAATGGCTGCGGCCCGCTGCTCATTAGCAAAGGCAATGTCACCGATGAGGAAATTAATAATAGTGCCATCGCCATCCCGGGTGAAAACACGACTGCGCACTTACTTTTCTCTCTTGCTTATCCCAATGCAAAAAACAAAGTATTCAAGGTCTTTAATGAAATAGAGCCTTTTGTTTTGGAAGGCAACGGCCTGGGAGTCATTATCCACGAAAACCGCTTTACTTATGAAGAAAAAGGATTACACAAAGTGGTAGATCTGGGCGACTATTGGGAGCAGAAAACCGGCTCTCCTATCCCCTTAGGCGGCATCGTGGGTAAACGCACTTTGCCACTGCCTGTGCTCAAGAAACTGGATAGCCTGATCCGTCACAGTATTGAATACGCCTATGTCAATAAGTATAAAGACGAATTACCGGACTATGTGAAAGAACATGCCCAGGAAATGAGTGAAGAGGTTATGCTGCAACACATTAGCCTTTATGTCAACAGCTTTAGTTTTAAACTGGGTAAGACGGGCCGTGACGCCGTCAGAAATCTGATGAAAGTATACAAAGAGCTGCATCCCGAATCTAATATCGGTGACCTGGAGATCTTTGCGACTAAAGTATATTAATCAAATATATTGCATCCCATGTTGATTCATGAACTGATAAAAGTTTTAGAACAGGCAGCTCCACCTGCTTTCCAGGAATCATATGACAATGCCGGTCTGTTGACAGGCAGCCCTGCATGGGAATGCAAAGGAGTGCTGGTAACGCTGGATTGTATAGAAGCCACAATCGAAGAAGCGATTAAAAAAGGTTGTAATCTGGTGGTCGCTCATCATCCGATATTATTTAAAGCCACCAGGCACCTAACCGGCAAAGACTATATACAAAGAACGCTGATTAAAGCCATTAAGGCAGATATTGCGATTTACGCCATTCATACGAACCTCGATAATGTCCGCTCTGGTGTCAATAAAAAAATAGCAGATCTGCTCGGGCTGGAAAACCAGCGTATTCTGGCCCCGAAATCCGGGCTCCTGAGCAGCCTGGTTACCTTTGTACCGGCAGCAGATGCCGAAAAAGTACGGCAGGCTCTATTTGAAGCCGGCGGCGGCAGTATTGGCCATTACAACAATTGTGCATTCAGCACCTCCGGCACAGGAACCTTCCAGCCCCAGCAAGGGGCCCATCCTGCTATAGGTACAGTCGGAACAGCAGAAAATGTAGCGGAAGAACGCATTGAACTCGTTTTTCCCAGCTACTTGCAACAGACACTTGTACAGTCACTTATAAAGGCACATCCCTATGAAGAAGTTGCCTATTATATACACCCTTTATCGAATACATTCAGCGAAGTCGGCAGCGGCATAATCGGCAACCTTCCACAACCAATTGATATTCAACAACTATTTGACAATATTAAAAAAATATTTGCCGTCAAGGTTATCCGTCACACCGCTTTACCCGATAGCCCTAAAAAGATCCGGAATATAGCGCTGTGTGGAGGGGCCGGCAGCTTTCTGACCAAAACAGCCATGACAGCCGGCGCGGAGGTATACATTACCGCAGATGTTAAATATCATGAGTTTTTTGATGCAGATAGTCAGATGGTTCTGGCAGATATCGGGCATTTTGAGAGCGAACAGTTTACTATAGAATTATTATTTGACATTTTGGCGCAAAAATTTCCTACCTTTGCCATCTTAAAATCGGAATATTGTACGAATCCGGTTTTGTATTATATCTAAAAGCTGAAAGAAATATGGCTATCGTTAAAGACTTCTCTGTTGAAGAAAAATTAGTTGAGCTGGCTAAGTTGCAAAAACTGGACAGCAAATTGGACCAGATCCAGATTCTGAAAGGCGAACTTCCTATGGAAGTAAGTGACCTGGAGGATGAACTGGCGGGCCTCAACAATAGAAAAAACAGAGTTGAAGAAGAGATCAATGGCATCTCTGAATATATCGAGCAGAAAAAAGCGATCATTAAAGACTCTGAAGCACTGGCTATTAAATACGAGAAGCAAAGCGAAAACGTAAAAAATAACCGAGAGTTCGAGGCGATTAATAAAGAGATCGAACTGCAACAACTGGAAGGGAAGCTGGCAGAAAAGCATATACGTGATGCCAATATTGAATTGACCCAGAAAATCGAGGCGCTTGACGATGTGAAAAAGAAAATCGAGGGTAAAGACGCTGTCCTTAAAACCAAAAAGGACGAACTAGGTAAGATCATCGCCGAAACAGAAAAAGAAGAAAAAGCCTATCAGGCTAAAATTGACAAAGCAAGAGAAGAAATTGAGGAAAGGTTGTTATATTCATATGATCGTATCCGTAAAAATTTCCGCAATGGGCTGGCTGTAGTTCCGGTTGAAAGAGACGCTTGCGGCGGTTGCTTCAATGCGATCCCTCCTCAAAAGCAAAGCGAAATTCGCCAACGCAAAAAAGTATTAGTTTGCGAAAACTGTGGCCGTATCTTAATCGACGAAGAATTGTCTGACTCAATACAGATCGACTAATCACCTCATAGCAGCGTCCGGCATTGACCATCTGACGCTGTCTTATAAAAAACGAAAGACCCGTCCCAATATTGAGGCGGGTCTTTCGTTTTTTTATTAATCAATCCTGTCCGGCAGAAATCCATTAAATAGCACCTTGTTCTGCACCAGCGGCCAACCATTCTTTAATGCCGCGCGTGGTGATGGACTTTGGCCTTTCCAGAGGAAACCCTAAGGCTCTGGACCAGCACATGTTGGCCATTACGCCGAGTGCGCGGGACACGCCAAACAGTACGGTATAGAATTCATATTCTTTCATCCCAAAATGGACCAGCAGTGCACCACTGTGCGCATCTACATTAGGCCATGGGTTTTTGATCTTGCCGGTCGCACCTAATACATCGGGCACGGCTTCAAATATATTCCAGACCGTCTGCACCATTTTGTCATCCGGCATATATTGCTTGCCGAATTCCATTTGCGCCAGAAAACGGGGGTCGGTGCGGCGTAATACACCATGGCCATATCCCGGAACCACCTTTCCGGCAGCCAGCGTATCTTTCGTGTACTGAACAATCTGCTCTTTAGTAGGCAGATCTGTTCCCAGCTTCTCCTGCATTTCAAAGATCCACTTAACGACCTCCTGATTGGCCAGCCCATGTAATGGTCCCGCCAGCCCATTCATGCCTGCGGCAAAACTCAGATAAGGATCACTTAAAGCCGATCCAACCAAATGCACGGTATGGGCCGATACATTACCCCCTTCGTGATCAGCGTGGATCGTCAGATAAAGGCGCATCAGCTTCAGAAAATCAGGGTGATCAAATCCCAGCATTTGAGCAAAATTCGCTGCCCAGTCTAAAGACTTATCGCAGTTAAGCGGAGCCCCGTTTCTATATTTTCTGTTATATACGTAAGCAGCAATATAAGGAACACGGGCAATCAGGTCTACAGCATCTTCAAAAATCGGATCCCAATACTCTTTTTTATTAATTCCATCTGAATAGGCTTTGGCAAACTTGCTCTCCGTCTGCAACGCCATGATACCCGTAACAAACTGGGTCATCGGATGGGCACTTATCGGCAAGGCGTCAATCGTTTTATATACATGGTCAGGAATTTCACTGCGCCTGGCCAATTCCTTAGAAATTCCCCTCACATCTTCATCCGTAGGCAATTCCCCTATCAGCATCAGATAAAACAAACCTTCAGGCAGAGGTTCGCTTCCCTGGTCTGCTTTGGGAAGCTTTTCACGCAATTCCGGAATGGTATAACCCCTGAACTTGATGCCTTCTAACGGATCCAGTAAACTCACTTCACTCACGATACTGGTAATACCCCTCATCCCCTGGTATAACTGAGCGACCGTTATATTTTCCACAGGTGTTTGCCCGTTCGTCTTTAATAGGTCTTTTATTTCTGCTGCAGCTACTTCTGCTTTGGCGTAAAACTTCTTTTTAATCTCAATCATCTTGTCATTTTTTCCATCAAATTCCCTGCTTTCTATGCAATCGTACCCATAAAGCACATATTACATATTTAGCAAATGTATATCTTTTTTAATGCCGAAGCCCGTTTTAAAGGTAATCTCCACCAATTTAAATGCAATTCAGGGGCAGAGAGCCCCTGAATGATATAAAGCAGCGTAAAGATACTTATTAGTCAGTCAAATTTCTAAAAAATATCCGAAACTTATCATAAATGAACATTATTTAGGGGCTTTACGATACAAATAGATCGCGACCAGGGTAAACACAAAATTGGGCAGCCAGGCCGCAAGCATAGGTGTAAAATTACCTTTGGTAGAAAAGATCGTGGAAAACCTGTCCATCACAATAAAAGTGGCCGCCATGACAAACCCCAACGCTAAATGCGCTCCGCTGCCTCCCCGCACCTTCCTGCTGGAGAGAATAACCCCGATCATCGTCAGGATCAGCACGGAAAATGGTGTTGTGAAGCGTCTGTAGTATTCTATCTTAAACGTATTGATGTCTTCGCTACCCCGTAGTTGTTCCTGTTTAATATAACTTTTAAGCTCCGGCGTAGTCATCTTTACCTCTGCATAATCGTCATTCTTAAGGTTGCTGGGATCGAAATTAAAACTGACTTTTTTATCGTTACTGGAAGTTACGGTTTCTTTCATTCCGTTGATCGTCCTTTCAACAACCTGACTCAGATTCCAGTGCGGGCCGCCTGCGGTATCCCACCGAATGGTACTGGCTCTCAGATTATAGACCAATTCGTTATTCTTAATCCGGTTTACAAAAAACGGGCCTCCACTTTTGGTTTCCGCATTAAAGTTTCGGATACCGGCATAGCTGAATGAGTCCAGCTTAAAATATAAAAGCGGGTCTTTTTTTGTCAGTTTAGCGTAATTAGAGTTGCCGTGTACATAGACATCCTCAAAATAGGTTCTCTTAACCTCGGCCTTGGGCACGACAAAGGAGGCCGCAAACCCCAGCAACAAAGCCAGTGCAATCCCGGTGACCATATAAGGCCTTAAAAACCGCCGGAAGCTGGTACCGCTGGCCAAAATCGCGACAATTTCACTTCTGCCCGCCATTTTCGACGTAAAGAAAATGACGGCAATAAACACAAACAAGGGGAAAAGAAGGGCGATAATATGCGGAATAAAAGAGAAATAATAGTCTGTAATGATCTTGTATAAAGACCATCCGCTTTGCACAAAATTGTCCGTTTTCTCCCCCACGTCGATCACCACGGAAATTATGGTGAACAGGAAGATAGAGAAGAAAAAGGTCTTCAGAAATTTGCTTATGATATACCAGTCAATTTTCTTCATACTGATGGCTACAAAGTAAAAACAATTTAGGCAGTTCTATTACAATTTTAGGGAATATTGGCGAATCGCCTGTAGATAAAAGCCGTATTCAAGTACAAAGTATTGGTTTTCTCTTTTAACGGGTAGCGCCGGCCGGCGCCATCAACATGCAGCCTGGAATAGTCCTTGTACCAATTAGGGTATTGGGTTGTGGGATTTACCCGCTACCTTACTTTAATTCGTAAAATCATGTGGTTATTAGGTATAGCAGTTATCGTTATTGTAGCGGCAATTATCACTAATTTTCTGGTTAAATGGTTGAATCGCAAGAAGAAACAGCCGTCTGTGCCCGAGTGGGATAAACAAAATAAGGGCGTCAATGATCCAAACTCCGGTAAAGATTAAAGCATGGAGTTTCCCCGGATTGAGGCTTTTTGTCCCTGCTGATGAGGGCTTTTTTGTACTTTCCTCCAATTTCAATGAAGTGAAATAGGTTAATCTTTGCTGTACCGGCCTGCCCTTCTGCGTTTATGGCCGGCCAGTCAGCCATCCTATCCGTCTGCAGCACAAACTGACAATTGTGAGGTTCAGATATTTTTTTCCATAATAAAATCCTCCATCAGAAAGCCATTTCCGATCGGAAGATCTTGTGTTCCCTCCACGCTAAATCCGATGTGCTCATAAAACTTAACAGCTTTGTTATCCCTGTTGACATGCAGTAACAGCTTTTTGTCAGCACTGGTGGCTTTAGCTGCTTGCTCAATATAAGCTATCAGGGACCGGCCTACGCCAGTTCCTTGCGTGTCCGGTAAGACGTAGATTTTGTGAATCTTCGTTTTGCTCAGCTTTTTGTAATTCGATTCGAAGGAAGCGTAGCCCATATGAATTCCATTTTTTCGGGCCAGAACGAAATGATGCCCTTCTCCTACCATCTGCGTAATCAGGGAAGTCGTTGAATACATCATTTCCAACATATAGTCTATTTGCTCCTTTGACAAAATATCACCAAACGTTTCTGGCCAGGTTTGATGAGCAATTTGTTGGATCGTATGAATATCGGCTATGTTTGCGGGAACAATTTCAATCATTTTTTTATGTTTTTAGGGGTTAGCTCCTTTCTTATCCTGCTTAGCGACTGTGGCGTTATTTTGAGATAAGAGGCAATATACTGTTGTGGAACCTGTTGGGCCAATACCGGGTCGCGTCTGACAAATTCAAGGTATTTTGTTTTGGCATTGCCGAAATTCAAAAAGTCATTGTTTTTGATCTTATTCAGGAGAGCAACTTCGGTGATGCTTTTAAGAAAAATATAGAAGTTGGGGATCTCATTACTCAGTTTTTCAATTACCGATTTGTGAATGACCATCAGCTCACAAACAGTAACCGCCTGGAAGGCCTCCGTTGCCGGTTTTCCCGTATAATAGCTTTCCAGATCAACAAAAAACTGATTTTCCTTTATGAAATGCTTGGTTACGTCATTACCTTCCGGGTCAACCGTATACACTCTTGCAATGCCTGTTTCCACAAAAGCAATTTTATGGGCAATCTTGTCGGGCTCCTGAAAATGTTCCTCCGTTTTTAATTTCGAATATCTAAAAGAGGCGGCAACATGCGCAATTTCTTGTTTAGTAAGGATTCCTCCAAAAGAGAGTACCGATCTTAAATTTTCCATGTTTTATATTTATACAATAATCTTCTGTTTAAAAAGGCTTTCCGCACAAGCCGTTACCGCTTCTTTAAGTGGCAGAGGCTCCCAGTTTAATTCACTTTTTGCCTTGTCAATATAAACTTTTCTTTTTACCCCCAAATCCAGCAGAACAGGCTTTAAAGCAGGTTCAAATACAGAGAATAACCTGGCGGCAAAGTTGGGAAGCTCCCCGGATGGGATCTTCCTGTCCGGATACTGTGCGCTGAGCAAAAGCGCAATTTCACTAAATGTCAGATAACCTGCTGACGCGATGTATCTGTTATCGGCTGCCTTTGGCGATTCCATTACCTTGATCAACAAATCAGCGACCGACCGAACATCGACAATATCAAACCCGATTTTGGGTAAGGCGGGAACCTGCCCTTGTAAAATATGAGCGATAATATTCGCCGAAGTGCCAAAATCCTTTTCTAAAACCGGTCCCAAGATCGCTCCTGGCAATACCGTCGTCAACTCTAAGCCGGATTTACTATTTTCCATGAACGCCCAGGCAGCTTTTTCCGCGATGGTTTTGCTTCTGATATATGGCGCCGTGTCTCTTCTATTGGTTTCATCTGTCCAGTCAGCTTCCGTAAAAACACGACTCAATCGATCCTTTGATTTACCGTATACCACTGCTGCCATCGAGGAAGTCATCACCACCCGTTTTACGCCATTATCCGCCGCCGATTTCAATATATTCAGTGTCCCGTTTTTTGCCGGGGAAATCAGATCGTTTTCGTTTTTGGGTAATTTTCTAGGAAAAGGAGAGGCTATATGCTGAACATAATCCACGTTTTTGGTAAGTTCATTCCAAACAATGGCGTTATTCAGGTCCGCCTCGGCAAAGGTTAAATTGTTAATATTGGATACGTGTTCTCCAATAATTGCCCGGATGGCAGGCTCTCTTTTTCTGTCCCTTAGCGTGCCGACAATATTGTACCCTTTGTTTAAAAGCTGAATAGCCGTGTGAGCCCCCAGAAAGCCTGTTATACCGGTTAACAATACGTTTTTGTGTTTCATTGCTTATTTTTCTACAAAGGACATACAACCGCAGCATACGACAATTACCATTTGATAAGAAATCAGTCAGGTAATGGATTGGGATCTTATAGGGATCAGACAGCCCGGTGTTCAACCTGACATGGGTGCTACATAAATGCGCTTACGCTAACTCACACAGAAAAGCAGAACCAATCAGGCTTACACGAAGCAAAGTGCGCCCACTCCAACGCCGTCATCTGAGAGGCAGCTGATAAATTAATTTGGCATACACAAGCTTTATTATAGGGCTGACCGACCGGGAGATGTGTTTCAATATGGCCAGAGCTGAGATTCTGGTTTAAAAATCCAGCGAGCAGTTCACCCATTCATTATCCAGGCGGGCGCCGTATTTCCGATAAAAATCCAAAGCTGGGGTATTCCAGTCCAGCGCCTGCCAGACCATCCCTCTGAAGCCTTCATTTTTAGCGATGTCCAATAGCGCATCAAATAGCGCTTTGCCCAGACCCCGCCCCCTGTGTTGCTCACTGACAATCAGGTCTTCCAGATATAACCTTTGCCCTTTCCATGTAGAATAACGAATATAATAGAGCGCCATCCCGATAAGCTTTCCTGAGGCCTCATCCGCTATTACAAGAGACCACCATACCGGATGGGCTCCAAATCCGCTGTCTTCAAAATGTTGAAGGTCAACAGTCACCTCTTCCGGCGCCTTTTCAAAAAGAGCCAGTTCTTTAACCAGTTCCATCATTTGCGGACAGTCTTCTTTAACAGCTTTACGGATAATCGTCTTCATGGGCCAGAACATTAAAATGGATTAGAAATCTGCGTAATTCGCGCCCAAAAGTACTAAATCAATGGTACAATCCATGCTTTTTGCTACAATACAGGGCTGGCAGCCTCCTTTAAGTAAGAGATAGCCCAACACTGGACTTCTGCCCCTTGTTTACCCAAATAATCCAATTATCTTTGTCAAAATTTTTAGAGATGGTTTATCTTACGCGCCTGGAACATTTTAATGCAGCGCATAAACTCTATAACCCCACTTGGACAAAGGAAAAAAATGAAGCCGTATTTGGTCTCTGTGCGAATGAAAACTGGCATGGGCACAACTTTGAGCTCTATGTAACGGTTAAGGGGAACCCGGATCCGGAAACAGGTTTTTTAATGGACGTCAAGGTTTTAAGCCGGATTGTGAATGAACAGGTAATCGAAGCACTCGACCACAAAAACCTGAATATCGAAGTGCCATTTCTGCAGGGCAAAATGTGTACGACTGAAAACCTGGCCATGGCTATCTGGGAACAGATCCACCCATATCTGCCGGCTGGTGTTCAGTTACACTGTGTAAAATTATACGAGACTCCACGCATATATGTAGAATATTTTGGAGAAAACCAGTAACATTACAAATCTTTCTATGATGGGACAAGAAAAAGTCGCTGTATTCAGAAAAGCCCATTTTAATGCCGCACACCGCCTGCATGTTGAGGGCTGGTCGGAACAAGAAAATGACCGGGTTTTTGGCAAATGTAACAATCCCCATTTTCACGGTCACAACTATGAACTGGTGGTAAAAGTAACGGGTCCGGTAGACCCGGTAACCGGATTTGTAGTGGATCTAAAATGGTTAAACGACATTATCCAGCAAGAAATCATTCACCGTTTTGATCACAAAAACCTGAACCTGGACACTCAGGAATTTAGAACGCTGATTCCGACTGCGGAAAATATAGCTATTGTTATTTACAGACTTCTTCGACCGCATGTGGATCTCGCACTGAATATACAGGTACGTCTATACGAGACCGAAAGGAACTTCGTTGAGTTTCCGGTCGCCTAATCCACACTTAGTAACTTATACAACTCAATCTATATGGCATATACAAAACTAGAATCATACGATGAACAAGTAACTGAAGCACTGGCTGGTCATTATAAATCTGCACTAGGGCTTTTGGGAGAGAACCCCGATAGAGAAGGTCTGCTAAAAACGCCGGACAGGCTGGCCAAAGCCATGCAATACCTGACCCAGGGCTATCAGATGGATGCAGTAGAAATTCTGAATTCTGCAAAATTCCATGAACCCATCAGCGAAATGGTCATCGTGAAGGATATTGAACTCTATAGTCTTTGTGAACACCATTTGTTACCTTTTATAGGAAAAGCACATGTCGCCTATATCCCGAACGGATGGATTACCGGGCTAAGTAAAATTGCCAGAGTGGTGGATGTATTTTCTCACCGGCTGCAGGTCCAGGAAAGGCTAACCGTACAAATCCTTGAGGCCATCAAGGAAGCCCTGAACCCTTTAGGGGTTGCTGTCGTCATTGAAGCCAAACACCTGTGCATGATGATGCGCGGCGTCGCCAAGCAAAATTCCTATACGACGACATCCTCATTTGACGGGGAGTTTGCGAACGACCGTACGAGAAGCGAATTTATGAAACTCATTTCCGCTAATCTTCATTAATAATACTTAATTGTTGCGTGTTGGATCAGGTAAATCTCCGCAGTGAAGACAGTTACACTTACTCAACACCTAAATCATTAAATAAACATAGATGAAACACGCATTTGTATTTCCGGGGCAGGGAGCCCAGTTCAGTGGCATGGGCAAAGCCCTTTACGAAGGCAATGACAAAGCCAGAGGGTATTTTGAGCAGGCCAACGGGATCCTGGGGTTCAGGATCACAGATATCATGTTCAGCGGCACCCCTGAGGAACTAAAAGAGACCAAGGTTACCCAGCCGGCCGTCTTTTTACATTCTGTAATCGCTTATAAAACACTGGATAAGCCTAAGCCGGATATGGTGGCGGGCCATTCGCTGGGAGAGTTTTCTGCCTTGGTCGCGAACGGCGTTCTGAGCTTTGAGGATGGTTTAAAACTAGTCAGCATTCGTGCGCAGGCAATGCAGAAAGCCTGCGAAATTAACCCTTCTACGATGGCGGCGATACTGGCGCTCTCCGACGAAAAAGTTGAAGAGATTTGTAAAGAGATTGAGGCCGGCTCTGGAGAAGTCGTCGTCCCTGCAAATTATAACTGTCCTGGCCAGTTGGTCATCAGTGGTTCTCTTAAGGGAATAGACCTGGCCTGTGCAGCATTAAAGGAAGCCGGTGCCAAGAGAGCTTTAGTCCTGCCGGTAGGCGGCGCCTTTCATTCTCCGCTTATGGAACCGGCCCGTGAAGAACTGGCATCCGCCATTGAGGCCACCAGTTTTCATCGCCCGTCCGCTCCGGTGTATCAGAATATAACAGCAACGGCTGTCACGGATCCGGCGGCGATCAAGGCCAATCTGATCGCCCAGCTTACCGGTGCGGTTAAATGGACACAGACCGTTCAGCAGATGGTTGCAGACGGTGCTACTCATTTTACGGAATGTGGCCCGGGTAAAGTGTTACAGGGGCTGATTTTGAAAATTCATAAAGAAGCCATTACAGACGGACGGCAGTAGCGTCTTCAAACGAGAAAATCTTGCTTTAAATTCCAGCGTTCTTTCTCAGTTCTACTGATGTCGTTGCAGTTATTATCCGGGCACTATAGTCCCGTAGCTGTGCAAAACTTTTCGAAATCCATTTTTTCAACTCAGAAGCCCAAATTTGGCGATCAGAAAATGATAAGAATATTAACTTGCCGCCTTTGCTTCGGTTGAAGGGTCTAAGCCTTATGGCAGAGAATATATAAGCGAACAACGCCAGTGGCTCCATTCAGTTAGTATGCAGCTAGCTACTAAACGGTAACAAATATCAACTATGCAACCGGTAAGGTTAAGTATATTTACATTTAGAGAGTTGCATTACACTTATGCATGGACAGATTTTTAGTTTTACAAAAAATCTTTTCCTATGATAGAAACCCTTTTTTCAATAAAAAGAGCGCTGGCTTCTATGGTGCTGACAGCATTAATGGCAGGAGGCATCAAAGCACAGATCCGGCTTGACACATCATCCTTTATACGGCATAATCAGTCGATACTATCATTAGTTGTCTATGTATCTGATAGCCTGGCATATGCCCAGAGCTTTAATGGCCACAGCAATGATGATCTTTTTAATAATCAATCGCTGACTAAAAATGTGATGGCGTTATTAATAGGGATTGCTATCGACAAAGGATATATTGATTCGTTAGATGTTCCTATTGCCAATTTTTTTCCGGAATTAAAAAAGGATCCCGATGGGCGCAAAGCAAAGATTACGCTAAGAGAAATCATGAATCAGGCTTCCGGTTTATGGCACGAAAACCTGGAGAATCTGGGGCAGTATCTCAGCCTGAATAACCCTTCCGGTTATGTTTTACAGCAGCCTTTAGTTGCTGCCCCCGGAACAGTGCTTCACTACAATAATGCGGCCTCTCATCTCATGTCCGTGATCCTGTCAAAAGCTACGGGTCAGTCTACTCTTGCATTCGCAAAGAAATATCTGTTCGCACCGCTTCAGATATCCCGTGTTAAATGGCCCGAAATGAAAGATAGTTATTATGATGGATGTGGATTGCTCAGTGTGCATATGAGCGCTGCCGATATGAATAAAATAGGCCGGTTGATTCTCCAACGAGGTAAATTCAATGGCAAACAGATTGTTTCCAAGAGGTGGACAAAATCATTGCTTCGGCCTGAAAAAACATATCCCGCTCCCTGGGGATTGTTAAACACGACATATGGACTCACCTTCTATCACAAGCTCTATCATAATTTGCCAGTTACCTATGGCATGGGCTGGGCTGGCCAGTTTTTGATCTTAATACCCGATTTGCAGGCTGTCATTGCGGTAAACCAAGTGGTGGACGACCGTACAGCAGTCAGACAATCTGCTTTTTTCATGGACCGGATACTCCCGTTGATTATTAATCAGATAGTCGCTCAGGAAAATAATGGTGACTCATTTGGTCTTTCTAGCCTGAACAAGAGAATTGATCCCGCGATTTTAAGCCTGAGATAATAAAACCTCCATAGAGAAAGGCAGCTTTATTTTTTTAGCCCATACTAACGATAAACGATATGGGCGACCTATGAAAAGATCCAATAAACACCAGGAATCCACTGTTATCTACCTACTCATCACCACATTATATTCATTTCCGTTGATTACACATTGTCGGAATAAATGGTCGCATCCATGCATCAAGACTCATACATCTCCATTCTGAGGCGCATCTCCTCAACATCCAATTCCCGTTCAATCTTCTTTAAGATAGACTCACTGGCGGAGCCACTGAGATGCATCTGCTGCACAGAGCTTCTTT
Source organism: Arachidicoccus terrestris (assembly GCF_020042345.1). Classification (NCBI taxonomy): domain Bacteria; kingdom Pseudomonadati; phylum Bacteroidota; class Chitinophagia; order Chitinophagales; family Chitinophagaceae; genus Arachidicoccus; species Arachidicoccus terrestris. The sequence continues at coordinate 2,432,930 of NZ_CP083387.1, read as the reverse complement.
CTACCTCTAAGAGGTTCAGCTGGACCTGCGTATACTCATTAAAAACCTGACTTGAAAGTGTTTTTCCCTGCCCGAAGTAATTAGATGGCAACGCCGTCTTTTGAAGTCTGTTGTACTTCACTTCATACTTACTCTTAATATTATTCAATATTTCATCTGGCAACAAAGAGTATTCTTCTTCTATTTTATTGATAGCGTTGGCTACAATCTTGGTACGGACTTCGTATTCCTGCGCCACGACAGAATAAGGTTCGAGTTTCATGAGCCTGATCAGCCACGGCAAGGTAAGACCTAAAAGAACCAGCGTGGTCAGGATCACACAAAAAGTCAGGAAGATCAACAGGTTTCGGTGGGGAAAGATATGGCTTCCGGCAAAACTGAGTGGCAGCGCCATGGCGGCTGCCATAGAAACAATCCCCCGCATGCCCGACCAGCCAAATATCACCAGATTCTTTCTTTCATATCCCCTGTCCCCGTATATACTCTTGCCCACCTTATCTGGCCAGAGCATAGAAGGCAGTATCCATACAAACCTGATTAAGATCACCAGCAGACTAATTGTAACCCCATAGGCAATCAGGCTTCCCTTTGAATAATCTTCAAGCCCTTCAGAAACGGTTCTGAGTTGCAAGCCGATCAGAATAAAAATCAGGCCATTTAAGACAAACATGACAACCTCCCATATGGCATCGGTCATAATCCTGCCCTGATGCGAAAAAAGGGTGTTCGACCTGAACGATAAATATAATCCGGTTGTCACCACAGCAAGCACCCCGGACGCATGAAAATGTTCGGCGATTAAATAAGAAGTATAGGGCGTCAGGAAAGTAAGCGTTACATCTACAACGGCGTCACAGCTGAACTTTTCATGTATCACCCGCATAATCATGGCCACGCCCCAGCCCACAGCAATCCCCACGGCAGCAACATATACAAAGTTAAGGCCGGCCTGCCACCAGGCGAATCCGGCAGTCGTAATCGCTGCCAGTGCGTAACGATAGGCAATCAAAGCACTGGCGTCATTGATAAGGCTCTCTCCTTCTAAAATTGTCAGTAGCCCCGGGTGCAGGCCCAACCCTTTAGTGACTGCTGTAGCGGATACAACGTCAGGAGGAGAAATAATCGCCCCCAATAAAAACGCCACCGGCCAGCCAAAAGAAGGAATCAGATAATGGGCTACAATAGCGACTGCTATCGTCGTAAACAAAACCAATCCGATAGCGGCCAGGCTGATGGGGCGGATCGCGGCCCTAAAGTCATGCCAGCTGGTATTCCATGCTGCATGATAGAGCAGGGGAGGCAAAAACAGAAAAAAGATAATGTCCGGAGAGACTTTAAGCGTAGGCAATCCCGGTATAAGAGAAATAACGATCCCGAAAAGTACCAGCATGATCGGAAAGGGAAAATTAAACCGCTTGCTGAGCAGCCACAAAAAGGCAATGACAAAAAGCAAAATGATGATCAGGGTAATATTCTCCATCGCCTAAAATTACGGCAATTCAAAAATCTATCGATGAAATTCCAAATTTAATTGCGGTCTGACATCCTCTCCCATAAAGTTCCGTAAATTCGAAAATCCCGAACTATCTTCGCGCCATGGGCACTTTGCGATACAAGCTGGAAAAAACGGACAGCGCCTCCAAAGCAAGAGCGGGCGTAATTACTACTGATCATGGTCAGATACTGACCCCAATTTTCATGCCTGTGGGTACCGTTGGCAGCGTTAAAGCCGTTAACCAACAGGAACTCGAAGATATTGTGCGGGCACAGATTATACTTGGTAACACTTATCATTTATATCTTAGGCCTGGTACCGAAATCCTGGAAAAAGCCGGAGGACTCCACCGGTTTAACGGCTGGGATCACCCCATTTTGACAGATAGTGGTGGCTATCAGGTCTTTTCATTAGCAGGCACGCGTAAGATCAAGGAAGAAGGCGTCATCTTCCAATCACATATTGATGGCAGCCGTCATCTGTTTTCGCCCGAAAAAGTAATGGATATCCAGCGTAGTATTGGGGCTGATATAATTATGGCCTTTGACGAATGTCCTCCTGCGGGTTGCGAATACGCCTATGCCTTAAAAAGTATGGAACTGACGCACAGATGGCTGGACCGCTGTATCCACAGGTTGGCAGAAACCCCTGATAAATACGGTTACACGCAGAATCTGTTCCCTATTGTTCAGGGTAGTACCTATAAAGATCTAAGAACGGCTTCAGCAGAATACATTGCCTCCAAGGAGGCGGCCGGAAATGCCATCGGCGGCCTCTCCGTCGGGGAGCCAGAAGAAGAACTGTACGCATTTACCGACCTGTGCTGTAATATATTACCGGCAGACAAACCTCGTTACCTGATGGGGGTAGGTACACCCTGGAATATTCTGGAAGGCATTTCTTTAGGAGTCGATATGTTTGATTGTGTCATGCCCACCAGAAATGGCCGCAATGGAATGTTGTTTACAACGGAAGGAGTTATTAATATAAAAAATAAAAAATGGGAAGATGATTTTTCACCCATTGACGACGGATTTCCTTGTATAACAAGCAATTACTACAGCAAAGCCTATTTAAGACATTTATTTGTTTCTAAAGAACTACTGGCCGGCCAGCTGGCCAGCCTCCAGAACCTGTCCTTTTATCTGTGGTTAGTCGGACAGGCCCGTGAATATATTATTCAGGGAGATTTCACCCCCTGGAAAGAGCAAATGATCCCGCGGCTAAAAACCAGGCTATAGGTTAAACAGAAGGAGCAGCCATCGTTGTATAAATCTATTTCAAAAAAGGGCGGTTCACGTGTTAAAAGCGCAATCCTACCGAAAAGGTCTGCTATGCTCTAAACCAAAAGAATATAATTTCATCTTATACCGGTAAATTCGATTAGGAGAACAAAAATCACATTCTTTCCTAATGACAATTGACCACCATTTAAATTTTTAAAAAGATGAAAAAAATACTCTTATTCACATTCGGGCTGTTTTTATTTGCAGCCGCATCCCAGGCACAATCAGCAGATACCTCTGCTACACCCCGGCACCACATGGAACACCGCCGTGGCGGCGGGATGATGGGACCGGGAGGCGCTCTCGCTAAAAAGCTGAACCTTACGGCTGATCAACAGACGAAACTTAAGGCAATCAATGAAGACTTCAGAAAGCAAGGAGACGCTATAAAAAATAATAGTGCACTCTCTGATGATCAAAAGAAAGCCGCATTCCGTGATCTGTTCAAAAAGAACCGGGAGGCGCGTAATGCTATTTACACAGATGAACAAAAAGAAATCATCAAAAAAACAATGCAGGAGCGCCGTCAACAAAGGGGCAACAGAAGAGGCAATCGCCCCCAAATGAACAAAGCACAGGAATAAGAGCGTTATAAATTCCACAGGAGATTTAATTAAAACCTGAGTTTCAGGCAATTAATTATTATACTATAAATAATGCTTCCAGCTATTCGCTGAAAGGGCGGTGTAATACTCAATCTATTTTGAGGATTGCACCGCTTTTTCTATTTTTACAAGTAAAATAAACCACCCAGGATGAAAAAGATCGCCACTTTTTTAACGCTATTTGTAATGATATTTTGTGCAACCAGTTTTGCACAAAGGCATAAAAAGCGAAAAAAAGACAAATCTAATGCCCCCACAGAAGCGCAACTGATGGCTTTTAAAACCAGCTACGCCAAATTACTGGGTGACTCTCTGCAAATTCCACGTGAAAAAAGAGATACGGTAGCCGCTTTACAGATTCAGTTTCTGTTAAAGAGAATGAAGGTTTCTGATGACAAAACCCTTACGAAGGAAGATAAAGAGGTGCGTTACGGCATGTTGGAAAACGATAAATATATGCATCTTGGAGCCTTATTGTCCATGGATGAACTTCAGCGTCTGGAGGCTTTTGAGGCACGCCAGAAAAAGCGGCAAGATGAAATGGAGAAACAGCGCCAGGAGCAATATAATCAGCAGGCAGAGCAAAGAAGAAATTATAACCGGGGATATAACAGAGGTTATGGCCGTTATGGCGGAGGTTACTACGGCTACTAAACCGAACTTAAACAATGGAATAAATGCAGGGGACCGGTAAAATAAAACCGGTCCTTTGTCGTTTTTATAGTATATCTACAGCAAGAAGGTATTAAAATAAAAACTAAACGATAAAACAAATGAAGCGTACTTTCGTACTTTTTGTGCTCATTTTAATAGGCGCATCTTCACTGCATACCGCTAATGGACAGTTTATACGTAATAACGCCTTTAATCTGCCCATGGTTGCCGGAGAAGTCGCCTTCTTGCAGAACGATACCGCTTCGGCTCTTTATGCGGAGGATTTTTATGCCATTGCAAAAGCCTGGATAGAGCAGAACTATCCAACAGCTAAATTTAAAGAAAGCAAAAATGAGGATCAGCAATTACAGGCAGAAGTCCATTTTAAAATAGATGATCAACACATCCAGGCTCCTTTATACTACCAGGGCACACTGCATATAAAATGGAAGGATCAGGTCATTCAGATTAAATTAGACCGGTTATCCTACACCCCCGGCCAGCCTAAAGGAAAATCCAGAAAAAATACAGGCGCCACCCAGGTATCCTTCCAGGTAAAACAACAGGTCCGGTCGGGAGCGGATAAGCTATATCCGCATACCTGGGATTCTTTAAATGAATATGGAGAATCGCTTTTGGAGAATTTCAGCCACTACATTCAGACGTCCGCCAAGAATATGCTATAAACCAGTGGCATATCGTTTAATGAGCCCTTCTTTCTAAACAATAGGTAAAGCCCTTGTATAACGGCATTTTTTTGCTATTTATTAAGGCTGTTAGGCATAATATGCAAGGGCCGGGCCATCATAGAACCAGATACGCAAAGAAAAGAAAACAGCATGAGGCTATTATCTTTCTGATCCAATGCAAAAAGGCCATCCCGTTGTAAGGATGGCCTTCTGCATTGTTTCTTAGGCGCAGAATACCGACATGACTTATGTCCTTTAACTATTGTTGTTGAGCCCACCATAATGGGGTCAGTATCGCATCACCTGCACCACCTAACAGGCTTACTGCTTGCTGATAGCCATTGGCGTTTTGGTTTTGCAGACCTGAAGGATATTTTAATCGCTGTGGCAGAAATTTAATGCTGGATTTTGAGTAAGTCCCGTCTGTCAGACCAGGCAGCGTAGTGATCGCCTGTTCAACCGTTGGGTTTTCAAAGAAAGGCAGCCCGAGCCGGCGGTGATCGCTCCAGTTTTCCAAGGGCACCCAGGGTACCTGTGCGAGGAATTTCTGGGTAATTATTTTGCTGAGGTGATCATTCTTTTTGCCCGCTTTATACAGTGCATTATCAGGATACTTAATCTGCACAGTACCTGAAGCGCCGGTTATTCCATCGGTAAATTTCATCGGATGCGTAGCGGGGGGCTCTGTTGTATTATCCCAGTTAACAGAAGTTCCATTATTATTATAATCAGTGGAGGCCAGATATGTGCCAAGATATTTTTCAATACCCCAAAATTTGAAACTTGCAGCAACGCCATCCTCATAGGCCTGCTTACCGGAAAGCGGGACATTCCAATTGCGAGCACTGGCTTCGGCCAGTAGGAAATAGGTCTCCCAGGCACCAAAGAAAACACGTTTTTCGGTACTCGTTCTAAAACGCATATTTAACCGGGGCATCGTTCCTCCATAATTCACCAGTTCATTTAACTGGTCCTTGTCGCCCCAATCCCCATCGATGCGTGCATTGAATGTGTATTTTGCATTTACTGTTTTTACGGTCTGGAGATCATCGCCTACTTTTTTGTAGAGCTTCCTTACCGGGTTCTTGTCATAATCACCGTTTTGATCCGGGAAACCACTATTAAGCGTGTCCCCTGGAATACAATAAATAACATAGGCTCTGGGGTCAATTTTATTAGGTAAGCCATCTAGCCAATACCCCGCATTTGGATCATTGTTCTTCAATGGGAAGAAATCAAAATATCGCTGGCCTAAATCATCTGCGGGTTTAATATAGCTGTCAAATTTAGAATCCAGTTGATCCGCAGATTTAACCCCCCCTAAACCAACCGCCAGGTTTCTATACGTCACAGACAAGGGTTGTACATCCCAGGATCGGCTCATCACGCCCGAAAGGTCTGACCAACCGTCTTTTTCCTGAACAGCAAAATTATCACTGTTATCGGTAATCAGATCGTCCATTGATTTGGCTGCTTCTTCAAATGCAGCTTTTGCCTTAGCAGGATCCACTTCAGATAAGCGCATAGCAAGCCTGAGCCGCATTGAGTTCCCGTATTTTTTCCATTTGGTAAAGTTATAGGCAAATGCAGGATCTTCTTTAGCCACCTCATCGGGGACCGTTATAGACTCATCGAGGTTTTCAGTAGCATCTTTTAACTCGTCCAGCATAAAATAATAGACATCCTTTACACTTGCATATTCAGGATTGGTTCCTTTAAACCCATCAATTGGGATGGGACCAAAGTTATCCGTTAATTCACTCATAAGATAAACACGCCAGATCCTCGCCACCTGTAAAAGGTTATTGGTATATTCTTTTATATTTTGCTTTGATTCTATTCTGCTACGGGCAATGTCAACTGCCTTGTTGATCTTCGTTTGCCAACCAGCTTGGTAGCCCCAATAATTGGAAGTCCAGTCATCACTGTAATTGGCAACATTGATAGCGCCCGCATCAAAATCTGAGACCTGCCGGCCTGCAGGCTCCCAGTATAAAACAAAGGACCGTTCCGCCACTTCCGGATTCATCTGTGCACCCAAGATAGCGTTATTAATCAGATATTCCACCTGTACCTGGTCCTCATTGGCGGCAGTAGGATCTGTGTTTACCTCATCAAATTTAGAACAGGAGGCAAGCGTCAGCGAAGTCGCTGCTAGCCAACATGCATATTTAAAAGTTCGTTTTATTATCGTTTTCATCACTATTTTGTTTTGAAGTTTAGAAGCTCAGGCTAAGGTTGAACATGATAGATCTTGTTGTCGGAGGAGCAGAACTTTCAAAGCCCACTGCATTTGTCCCGGTCGCATAAACCGATTCCGGATCAATGCCATGCATATGACTGGAAATCATCCAGACATTATTGCAGGACAATCCTACGCTAGCTCTCTGAATCGGGGACCTTTCCAACCATCTATGAGGGAGGTTATAACTCAGCTGTACATTACGAAGCCTGATATTGGTTGCATCATACAGATTGGCCTCGACAATGCCGATATTGCCGCTTTGGATAGCTGTCCAATATTGCTCTGTCGTAATTTCTGCCGTATTTTTTGTATATCCGCCTTTGCCATCTTCTACAACCCCATCAACCACCATTTTGCCTCGGCTGCCGGTAATCCCGGCAGTGCCCGCCGCTTCCATTGCAGCATAGGTTGCAGAAAAGATTTTTCCGCCAAAACGGCCATCTACCAAGAAAGACAAGTTAAATCCCCCGAAAGAAAACTGATTGGTGATACCCAACAGATAGTCTGCTTGCTGATTGCCAAGATCGCGTTTGTCGGAGGTACCCTTTGGCAAACCGGTTCCATCTAAAAGTAATTCACCATAATATTTACTATTTGGATCTTCTACACGCTGAAAGGCTGTTCCATAAATTTCTCCATAATTCTTGCCGGTTTCAGCCACAATAGAAAGGGCATCATAACCGCCTAGACCATAAGAAGGGTTTCCTTCAGTCAGAGAAATAATTTTATTATTGTTCTTGGAGAAATTCACTGTCATATTCCAGTTCAGTGATTCTGGCTTGTTCAAGATACTGGTATTTAATATTACTTCAATACCCTCGTTCTGAATATTTCCTGCATTGATCATTTTGCTGGAATAGCCACTTAGTGCATCCTGCGGAATAGCCAACAGCTGCCTGGTAGCGTTCGTTTTGTACCAAGAAACATCCAGTCCTATCCTGCTTTGAAGAAACCTGAGCTCCGTACCGATTTCTGTAGACTTAATTAACTCACTGCGTACATCTGAATTATAGAATGTGCTTCCTGTACTGGCTGTTGTATTACCATTAGGGTCCTTTCCGATGCTATAAGTATTATATAACTGATATGGCTGAAGGCTATTACCCACTTCAGCAACGGAAGCGCGCAATTTGCCATAGGTAAACCAGGAAGGAACAGAACCTCCTGTCTTGCGTATCATATCTGTAAAGACATAGGATAAGCTAAGAGATGGATAAAAATATGACCTGTTGTCCTTGCTGAGGGTAGAGGACCAGTCATTTCTGAAAGTTCCATCCAGGAAGATGTAACCGTCATAGTTCACCTGTATCGTTCCGTAAAGAGAATTAATTTTCTGATGGCTGTAAGACTGACTTACGGTCGGGCTGTTTTTACCATTGTTCAATAAGAACAAGTCGGGCACGACCAACTCTCCCGATCCCGAGCTCAAAGAAGAGACCGTACGGTCCATCAGGTTACCGCCAACATTTACCAATCCCCCGAATTTACCAAAGATGTTATCTTTCTGGGCATTGACCAGAAAGCTATAGTTTGTTTCTGTAAAAGAATTTTTGCCCTGGCTATATTGGTTAGTGATCGGACCTCCGGCATATGCTTTTGCTTCGGTCGCGGTATTGTATATGTCTGCACCACCTTTAATCTCTGCGTTCAGCCAGTCATTAAACTGGTATTTTAAAGACCCGTTCAGTAAAAAACGGTCTCTCGTATCGCTGTTCAGATTGTACAATGCCCCCCAATAAGGGTTAACCGCGGAGGATGCCGGCTCATACCAGATCATATTACCATAAGGGTCAGTAGCTGCTGAGAAATCCCGGATATCCAGACTGCGCGGCAGCTGATACATCACAGCGAACGCATTACCGGCATTGACGCCACCGCTGGGACGGTTACTGGCAGTTGACTTGCTATACTGAACTTTGGTATCCAGGGTCCAGCGGTCATCTTTGCCAAACTTGCTGACCGCTCTGGAAGTCAAGTTAGTCCGCTCATATTTAGAGCCTGGCAACATACTCTTGTCATATAACCTGTTAAAAGAGGTGTATATAGAAGTTTTATTATACAACTGGGAGAAGGAAACATTTGTGCTATTATTAAACCCTGTGTTAAAGAAACTCTTCACGTTATCATAAGCCTGCATTGCCCCCGTTGTACCATCCCACTTTTCATACGATTGACCTTTTATCTCCGGTCCCCAGCTGGAGCCCGACGTTTTGTCATAAACGCCGTTTTCTCCCTGGCCATAGGTACTTTGCATATCAGGCTGGGTAAACACGTTTTCCATTCCAAAATTGGACGAAACGGTGATGCCAAGGCCGTTCTGCTTTTTTCCCGTCTTGGTTGTTATCAGTATAACACCGTTACCAGCCCGGGAACCATATAGCGCAGCTGCAGCCGGCCCCTTGAGCACGCTCACACTGGCAATATCATCAGCATTGATGTCAGAGAGACCATTACCCATATCCAGAGACGGATTCCAGAAATCGTTGGTTCCACCACGTGGAACACCGGCATAGTTATCAATTGGAATACCATCCACAACGATCAGCGGTTGGTTATCTCCGGTAAGAGAATTGTATCCTCTTAATACAATCTTGGTAGATCCCGCCGGCCCGTTACTGGACTTGATCACTTGTAACCCGGCAACCTTTCCAGAGAGGGTATTAGTCACGTTGGGTTCATGACGATCCGCCAACTCGGCGCCTTTAATTTCCTGCACGCCATATCCAAGAGATTTACTTTCTCTTTTAATACCCAATGCCGTCACTACTACATCACTGCCTGCTGAGGCCGCTTCATTTGCTGTCATGGTAACTTCCATTGTTGGCCCCGTTACCGTTTGCTCAGCATCTGCGAAGCCGATATAGGAAAATGTTAAGACATCACCATTGGTTGCCTTAATATGGAAGGATCCGTTATCCTGCGACAGCACCTTTTGCTGACCATCTTTAACGGCAACGACCACCCCTGCAAGAGGCGCCCCTTCACTAGATTTGACCACCCCGGAAACTTCCTGGGTTTGGGCAAAGGCGTTGCCCCAAAGGAGAAGGCCTGCAATAAAAAGATATACAGCCCTTAGAACAACTTGTGTCGATTTTTTCATAAACACTTCTTTTGCTTTGAATTGAATTTTGAACTTTCTAAATGATTATTCTTACATTGTACTTGCGGCTTTCGTTTCGGTCAAGACGCACATGCTCTCATAGATTATCCGATATTTGCTTTGCAGTCAAAATATGCTCCATCGGACATTGCTTTATATTTTCTATAACCAAAGTCGCAGCTCCGATAATTTCGGCTTCATGCCCTAACTTTGATAATTCTATTTTTGTATTACTGACCAATTTGGGAATGCAGAATTCATTAATAGCCTGCTGTATGGGCGCCAGCCATACCCGGCCTGCACCAGCCATCCGGCCACTTAATATCACCTTTCCGGGATTGATGAGATGCATCAAAATCGCAATCCCTCTTCCTATATTATAAGCTACTGACGAAATGATCTCAATAACCAGCGTGTCCCCTAATATTGCCGCTTCTATAAATTGCCTGGCTATCGCCTCGTGATCAATGTCATCTAAGGGAATTTTTGTCAGATAGGTTGCTCTCCCCGAACGAATCTCTGATTTCGCTTTTTTGATCATATAGGATAATGAGGTTTCTGTTTCCAGACACCCAGTCTTTCCGCAGCTACATAGCTTTCCATTTTTAAATAATGGGATGTGGCTGAATTCACCAGCAAATCCGTCATTACCTCTAAAAAGCTTTCCTTCCAGGATCATCCCCAACCCGATTCCCCAACTCAGGTTTAATATCATGGCGTTTTTCTCTTCGGTAGCCTGCCCATATTTGATTTCTGCGATAGCGATGGTTGAAGAGTCATTTTCAATAAATGTGGGGTAACCAGTTTGCTCTTTAATATGCGTACCAACGTTTGTTCCTAAAAAAGTAAAATTGGCGCCCTTTTCCGCATTGATAAATCCTGGCATTCCGATACCGATACCGAGAATTTTACTTCTGTCAATCGGGGCTTCTGCGATATATTGTTGAATGGCCTTGGTAAGCACATCCAAAGATTGGAGATTGTCTGCCAAATGGAGTTCAATCTGATGTACAGGCGCGATCGCGCCTCTATTCGCATCTAATATCACGATCCGTGAAACAAATTGGTCCATTGCAACGGCTACTAAATAAAAAGTGTCCGGCCTAAGGGAATGTGTCTGTGGCCGCCGTCCTCCGCTTGAAGGCGCCAATCCTTTTTCTATAAGAATTCCGTCTTCCACCAATTCTGCAACCAGCTTCATGGTCAGGGAATGGCTTTTCCCGATTTGTTCGCTGATCTCGGAAAAAGATAACCCATCAGACAAAAAGAGGGCTTTGATGATATTTTTCTTATTTAGGATTGTTTTGGTTGCCATTGACCATCGCTTTAAAAAAGACCAATTGAAAGCATGAAAGTAGAATAAACTTTTAATTTTTTATGATAAGAATTGTATTTTTTTTAATTTTTTTTTAAAATAAGTCACAATTTAATAATAATTAATCGCTTACGGATTACACCCACTATGTATTTGCTCCGTCAATTTTCTGAAACTTTATGAAAAATTCGTTAGTTTATTAGCAATTTAATAATAACGGTGAGCAAGCTATTATGCAAAAAGCAGCAGGTAGCAACATAGATTCCTGCAAGTAAAATCATTCCTTTGTTATTTATTGAGCACAATCTTTAGTGCCGTGACATTGATTCAGACAACAGATATAAAATCAAATAATGCCCGGAAAAGAATAAATAACTCATTATCAATTTGTTTGGAAAAGAAGCGAGCCTAAATATGACACTTGCATGACCAAAATCATTTTTTTTCAACAGAGCCTGTGAGTACCTTTGCCGAGTGAAATCCCGTGGTATTAAACTTTGTATTCATATGGCATTCAGCGGTCTCTAATATTTTTATCGCTATGGCAATCCGAAACAATTACCGCAGGTCTCGCAATTAACAAACAGGGACATTGACATTGATAAGGACATGGAAATTGAACAGTTTCATATAGTTGGCATAAATTATAAAAAGACAGATACATCGATCAGGGGGCAATTTGCCTTAAACAACGAAGGATATGCTAATCTATTAATGAAAGCGCAGGGGCTGGGTATCAATAGTTTATTTGTACTTTCTACTTGTAACCGCACAGAAATCTATGGTATTGCCCCATCTGCAGAACTATTGGCAGATCTGCTTTGCTCCGAAACGCAGGGGGATATCGCCACCTTTAAACCGCTGGCTTATCACAAAAGAGGCAAAGCCGCTATCGAACATTATTTTCACGTTGCCTGTGGACTGGATTCACAGATTTTAGGGGATTATGAAATCGTCGGCCAGATCAGGCAGGCCGTAAAATTCGCAAAGGCACACAATTGCATCAATGCCTTTTTAGAAAGGTTATCCAATACCGCCTTCCAGACATCTAAAGCTATAAAAAACCAGACGTCCCTGAGCGGTGGCACTGTTTCGGTAGCGTTTGCAGCCATCCAGTTCCTGAAATTACACTGTTCAGATATCAGTCACAAAAAGTTTGTGCTCATCGGTACCGGCAAAATCGGTTACAACACCTGCAAAAACCTGATTGATTATTTGGGAGCAAAGGATATTACCCTGATCAACAGGAGTCAGGAAAAAGCGCAAGTTATTGCAGATGAACTGGGTCTTAAAATCGCTCCTTTTGAACAGCTTCAACAAGCATCCGCACATGCTGATATTGTCATAGTGGCAACGAACGCCCCAGGGCCTATTCTATTCAAAGAAGACCTGAACACCACAGGTAAAAAAATACTGATTGACCTTTCTGTTCCCCGTAATATTGATATATCGGTGAAAAACAGAGCACAGACTATTTTGGTCAATGTTGACGACCTTTCCAAATTGGGTGATGCCACGTTAAAAACAAGACAGGCAGAAGTCCCTAAAGCTCTTTCCATTATCGATAGCTATCTGGAGGAATTTAAACAGTGGTACCAGATGCGCAAAAATGTACCCATCATCCGCGCTGCCAAGCAGTCGCTCATGGATATCCATCACTGCGCCTGGTTTCAGTCCCTCCAGATGGAGGCCCCCGAAAATGCCGCACAACAGGAAGACGCCATCAAGACGGCTATTAAAAACCTTGCAGTCAAAATGCGCAGCCAGGAACAAACGCCGGGATGCGCCTATATAGAGACCCTTCATGATTTTGTCAACTTTACGGCTTCGACCGGCCTTGCCCGTAAAAGAAAGGACAACCCGGAGTCGCTGGCATCCGAGCTGGGATAATCCAGGCAACCTTATTGAATCTTTTATAACCGGTCTCTTTCTCTTGCCCTTTAGAGATCTTCTGAATAAAAAAAGCACTGATGGACAGATCCCGTGTATTAAAAATAGGAACCAGAGATAGTCGGTTAGCCATGTGGCAGGCAACAACTGTTCAGGGCTTACTCCAACGACTCGGCATTCAAACTGAATTAGTGCCCGTAAAAAGTGAAGGTGATTTAGATTTGGTAACGCCGCTATATGCCATGGGTGTTCAGGGGGTTTTTACCAAAACCCTCGACGCTTTCTTACTGAGCCGCAAAATAGATATTGTCGTGCATTCTTTTAAGGACGTTCCTACACAGTTGGCGGCTGGCATCGCCCAGGGAGCCGTGCTGCCCAGGGCCAGCGAAAAAGACCTTCTGGTGTTTAAAGAACCGGCCTTCGCCGAGGCTTTTCTTAAAGGAGAAGACAGTCAGCTTTCCGGAACTATTGCCACCGGTTCTGTAAGGCGCAAAGCGCAGATCCTGCAAAAATTCCCCTTACTTAAAATAGAGAACCTTCGCGGCAACGTACAGACCCGCATGCAAAAACTTCACCATCACGGGTGGGACGGCGCCATCTTTGCCGCGGCAGGATTAGAGCGCATAGGTGAACGTCCCGTAAATGCTTCAGCGATTCCCTGGATGCTGCCGGCTCCGGCTCAAGGGGCTATAGTAGTGGTTGCCCGCACAGATGATACCACGGCATTGGAAGCTGTTCGCCCACTTAATGATGTACATACAGAAAAAGCCGTACAGATAGAACGCGACTTTTTAAGTACACTGATGGGAGGGTGTTCCACCCCGATCAGCGCCTATGCCCGGATAAAAGATGGCCAGGTCCTATTCGCCGGCAGTATCCTGTCGCCGGATGGCCGGCAAAAATTTGAATGCCGGGAAGTGGCCGCACTCAGCTCCTGTCAGGATCTGGGAATAACGGCTGCGAAGGCCTTACTGGACCAGGGGGCTGATAAAATCGTACGCCAGATCAAACAAGAGACAGGCTCATCAGATGCTCAGAAGTCTTAAAATTGTACCGTCATGATCAAATGTATAATTACTACAGCAGAAATTTCAGATTCGAGCGCTATTGATAGCTGGGAGTTCTCGTACAGACTGTATACCTTTCCTTTAATACGAAAGGAACTTTCCTATGACAGTGAAGTGGAACAGTTGATATTTCAACGGGGAAGAGAAAAGATCAACGCAATATTTACCAGTGAGGTTGCTGTGAGATCGGTATTTGAAAGACTTGAACAACAACCGGATTGGAATATCTATTGCTTAAGCGGCAAGACCAGAACAACGCTTTTAAAGTTTATTCCAGAGACTCTGATCGCCGCAATGGGGCGCAACAGTTCGGATCTTTCCGTTATAATCAAAGCACATCCGGACCCCTTGAAAGAAAGGCCGGCGGTCTTCTTCTGCGGAAACCGCAGAATGCCTACGCTACCCCTGACTTTTCAGCAGCTCGGAATCCCTTTAGAAGAAATAATCAGTTATAATACGTCCTGCGCACCCTCAACCATTCGCGGAGACATTCATGGCTTTTTATTTTTCAGTCCCTCTGCTGTTGACTGTTTTTTCACGCATAATCCGCAGGTTTCTGATAAGTCTGTTTTGTTTGCTATTGGGGAAACAACAGCTGAGTCTATCAAAGCACATTGTGCCAACGAAATTATTGTGGCGCCTGAGCCTAGCGAGGCAGCGCTCTTAAATGAAGTAAAAATATATTTTGAAGCTTTAAAAAAACTTGAAAAATAGTTCCCACTTTTTATGACAACAACTATTAATACATCTTCTGCCGCCATAAAAAACGATTTAATATTAAGGGCGCTAAATGGCGCTCCTACCGAACGATTTCCGGTATGGATGATGCGTCAGGCAGGCCGTTATCTGCCAGAGTATATCCGGCTCAGAAATAAATACTCCTTTTTTGAAAGGGTCCAGACCCCGGAACTGGCCGCAGAGATCACCCTCCAACCGGTTGATATTATCGGTGTCGATGCCGCCATCTTATTTTCTGATATCCTGGTCATTCCACAGGCGATGGGGATGGAAGTGCAATTGGTAGAAAAGATAGGCCCCTTATTGCCGGATCCGATTAAGGCAGCCAAAGATATTGAGCGTCTTCAGGTGCCGGATATTGAGGAAAAACTGGGATATGTCACTGATGCGATCCGGTTGATCAAACAAGAATTAAATGGACGCGTGCCTTTGATTGGATTTGCAGGTGCCCCATGGACATTATTATGTTATATGGTTCAGGGTAAGGGCTCCAAGACTTTTGACGAGGCAAAAGCGTTTTGTTATCAAAATCCGGCGCTCGCAGCAAAGCTTTTACAAAAGATCACCGACAGCACTATTCTTTACCTGAAAGCACAGATTGCAGCCGGAGCAGACCTGATTCAAGTCTTTGACAGTTGGGGCGGACTGCTGGGTAAATCAGATTTTGAAACCTGGTCACTTCCCTACCTTCAACAGATCACGGCTGCCATCGCCGATGAAGCGCCGGTGATCTTGTTTGCCAAGGGCGCCTGGCAGTCCTTGCCCGCTATGGCCAAAACCGGTGCCAGCGGGTTGGGAATAGACTGGTGTATTGAAGCTGCGACTGCCAGAGATCTTGCAGGAAAAGACATTACTTTGCAAGGGCATCTGGATCCTTCAAAGCTCCTTTTGCCGATTGCGGCGCTCAAAAAAGAAGTAGAGGCAATGTTGCTGAGCTTTGGCGATGATAGCTGGATTGCCAATCTCGGTCATGGTATTTTGCCCAATATACCTGTGGATCATGCCCGGGCATTTGTGGAAACAGTACAGACATTTGAGCGGAAAGCCTAGCGTATAACAGCAAAGCAATTGTGATGGAAAAAGTATTTTCAATAGCAGATGTTACCAGGGAAATGGGACCCTCTGCCAATGGATTCAGGGAACGCTGGGCCAGCTATATACTGGAACTGCAGCAGTCAATCTGTACGGGCCTTGAAGCAAAGGACGGGATCTCCCGTTTTACAGATGAACAATGGGCCAGATCCGGAACGGACTCAAAGGCAGAGGGCGGAGGGCGCACCCGCATCATCTCCGGTGGAAGCATTTTTGAAAAAGGAGGGGTCAATACCTCTATTGTTCATGGAAAAGTCACTGACCCAATGCGCGTGCAGCTCGGAATGGATGGTGACCGTTGGTTTGCGGCAGGGATTAGCCTTGTGCTGCATCCTAAAAACCCTTTTGTGCCGACTTCGCATGCCAACTGGCGTTATTTTGAATTATATGACGAGAAAGGAAAAGTAATTCGAAACTGGTTTGGCGGTGGCGCAGACTTAACTCCTTATTATTTATTTGAGGAGGATGCCCGCCATTTTCATGGCTGTTTTAAAAACGCCATGGCTCCTTTTGGCAGCACACTGTATCCGGCTTACAAAGCCTGGTGCGACCGATATTTTAATAATGCGCACAGAGGATTTGAGATGCGTGGCATTGGCGGCGTCTTCTATGACCACTTGGTTCCGGGAGAGATGAGCAAACAGCATCCCGTTTCCTTTACCCTGGAAGAAGCCTTCGCCTTTCAAAGAGCAGTAGGGAATCAGTTTATGGCGGCGTACCTGCCGATTATAGAAAGAAGAGCAGACGAACCCTATACTGACCAAAACACCTACTGGCAACAAATCCGGCGCGGCAGGTATGTCGAGTTTAACCTGATCCATGACCGCGGAACTTTATTCGGCCTTAAAACCAATGGCCGGACTGAGAGCATTCTTATGAGCCTGCCGCCACAAGTTCGTTTCGACTATAATTACCAGCCTGCGGAAGGATCACCCGAAGCCGCCCTTCTGGACGTGTGCCGGCATCCCAGGGACTGGGCGTAGGCCGCAAATAAGTAACCCAATTGCCGGCGGTATCTGCTGGCTCACCATAAATTTACAAGTGATATGTATTTACAAAGAAGAAACAGAATTACCCGGCGTACGGATGCCATCCGTAGCCTGGTAGCGGAGACAACACTCACACCCAACGATTTTATTTTACCTATATTCATCGACGAAGGCAAAGAAATTGTCCATGAAATCCCTTCCATGCCGGGTTATTACCGTCGCTCCCTGGATAAGACGATAGAAGAAGTCCGGACGCTCTGGGGCCTCGGTATTAAAAGCGTCCTGCTGTTTGTCAAATGCGATGACAATGTCAAAGACAATACCGGAAAAGAGAGCTGGAATCCGGACGGGCTGATGCAAAGAGCCATCAAGGCGATCAAAGACGCCGTTCCCGAAATGATTGTAATGACCGATGTGGCACTCGACCCTTATTCTCAATACGGCCATGACGGTATCGTTGATATCAAAAGCGGTTATATCTTAAATGACGAAACCGTAGAGGCCTTGACCAGAATGAGCATCTCCCATGCAGAGGCCGGTGCGGATTTTATCGCGCCCAGTGATATGATGGATGGGCGTATTGGTGCCTTTAGAAAAGCGCTGGAAGACAACGGCAATACCGGGGTTGGCATTCTTTCATACAGCGCCAAATATGCCAGCTGTTTTTATGGTCCCTTCAGAGATGCGCTGGACAGTGCTCCGGGCTTCGGGGACAAGAAGACCTATCAGATGAATTATGCCAACCGCATAGAAGCCATTAACGAAACCCTGCAGGACATAGAACAAGGAGCGGATATCGTAATGGTAAAGCCAGCCATGGCCTACCTGGATGTTATAAGAGAAGTCAGAAATGCGGTAACGGTACCTGTCAGCGCCTACCATGTCAGCGGTGAGTATGCGATGATCAAGGCCGCCGCGAAAATGGGCTGGCTGGATGAGCAGAAAGCGGTGCTGGAAAGTCTGACCTCCATTAAGAGGGCCGGCGCTGATCTGATTGCGACGTATTTTGCCAAGGACGTGGCGGAACTGCTGGGGTAGGCATTCGCTATCTTTGTAGAGAAAATAAGAGCCAAAGATCCAGAAGTGTGACTAACAAAAGCGCAATGAAATACAAGGCGGCTGTACTAAGTCCGATAATCGTTGACTTTATCCAGCCGCTTTTATATACCCGATGGATTGCAATAATGTAATAAAGGATACAGGCTATTAATGCGATATTACTTAAATTGGTCTGAAGCGAATCAAATGGATTTATTAAAGGAATAATGCAGATAATAAAAACAAAGCTATGCATATGTAATGCGAACACGGCGTGATCGACAAAATAATACTTTTTTTGTCGTATCAGAAATAGCTTCAATAGGCCCGCCAGAACCGGGATCATAAAGAAAAAGATCTTGGGAAAGGAATGCATTAGGCGCTCCTTAAATTCTTTCGGATTTTCCCTTAGTTCAGAAAGCAGGTCGTCCCCCACTTCACTGGTATATTTTTCTGCGGCATTGATTTCTCTTCCGTTTTTCTTCGCATCCTCCTGAAGTAGCTTCTGAATGGAGACGTCTTTAATAGAATCCGGTTTTGCCTCTTCTACTTTCTGCTGTTTTGCATCCCCATACTTGACACTAAAGAGGGATTGCTGGAACATCGGCAATAATAAAAAAAATACGATGCTCACAAAAATATAGAGAGAAATCGGAGGAATATAACTTTGCCTTTTCTTCTGCTGATAGGCCACTGTCAGTTTACCGGGAGCAGTCACCAGGGCGCTGAGCGTCCGCCAGAATTTGCTGTCATAGTGGAAATAGTGCGCCACAAAATGGCTGATAAGCCCCCAAAAAGTGTCCTTATGTAGATGGGTTTGCTGACCGCAATTAGCACAGTAATGCCCCGAAGCGTCAAAGCCGCAGTTGGGGCAAGGATGAAGAGGCACATCTCCTTGATCAGGAGGGTCCTGAACAGCTTGGTCTTTCATAATAGCTGGGGTTTCTTTTTAAAATATGTCTTTGTGTTCATGTGACAGTATAATCCTGAACAAACATATAACAATTATTCCATTTTGAAATGCCCGTGTCTCACCAAAGGGGATGAAGATCTGCCCTTCATCGAATCAAATATGCCTTGATTTAAAAGTCCTTGCCGGACGCTTTCGTTGACCTCTGGCTCTTCAACAAAAGGGTAATTCTTTCGTAGGATTGTAGTATTACCGGAATGCGCATCTGTATGCATTATTTGAAATTTAATCGCGTTAGCCGTACTCCTTTCTTTTGAATTAACCATTTATGGCCCGATTTTAACCGGCGTCAGGTTATTTGTTGAATTTTGTTTTTATTGCACGGGCTTCCTTCATCTTGTTTCAGCTTTTTGCGTCTAAACCAAACAGAATGGCCGTTTATCGTGTGATATTAAAATATAAATGCGCTTTCGTTTTAGCTTCTTACAGAGCTTTGTTTCTATGTGCCTTACTTTTCCAGGCTTTTGTAACCTCCGCGCATACACCGTTTTCTGATACGACCGGCAAATCCGGCCACAGTAAAGAAATTCGGATCCCGGCTCACTTAAGTACCGTCCCGGACAATAATGATTTCCATGATACCGCCAGTGAATATTGCTATCAGCGCAGTATAGAAGGCAAAGACATTATCATCTTCTGGTCCAAACAGTATGGGCAGGATCCGCTGACCAATCCGGATACCCTCAGAAGATTCGACGCCAAAAGAGCCCTCAAAGAATGCGAACGGTTCTACCGGTTTTATGTGGATTCATTACAAGTGGTTCAGAAAAAAGGCGGAGTCATTGATAAATATAAAGTGATTTTTCTGGTCGTGGGAGGCACCGATAATACGGCCTACGGCTGGGGCCAGGACAGCGTTGGTGTTCTATGGACACCGGCCTCCAGAATGAGCCACTATCCCTATGGCGTCCTGGCCCATGAACTGGGACATGCCTTTCAATATCTTTCCTCGCTCGACTATACTGGGACGCTGGGTGGTCCTATTACAGAAATGGCGGCTCAATACCTGCTCTGGCAGGTTTACCCTGGCTGGCTGACCTTCGAAAATTACCATTTAAAAGCATTCATGCAGCAAACCCATCTGGCCTTTGAGCACCCGGCCAATATGTATCACAGTCCTTTTGTGCTGGAATACTGGTCAGAGAAGTATGGAAAGACATTCTACAGTCAATTGCTGCACCAGGCTAAAAAAGGGGAAGATATTGTAGCGGTATTCAAACGGGTCCGGCAGATGGATCAAGAAGCGTTCAATGACGATATGTTTGCCGGTGTCCGTCATTTTATCACCTGGGACTTGCCCAGGATCAGATCAATCGCCGTGCCGTATGCCAATCCGCATGGCACCAGAATGGCGCCTGGAGCAGCAGGATGGTATAGAGTCGATACTATACACGTCCCGCAGAACTACGGTTATAACGCCATCAGGCTTCAGGTCCCTGATAACAACCTTAATGATATTACTCTACAATTTAAAGGATTGGTGACTACCGATATTGCCGGAGGCAAGAAAATACCCGCGGGATGGCGTTATGGTTTTGTTGCTTATACCAGAGAAGGCGAGACCTATTACAGTGACATAGGCCGTAACAGCCATGGCCGCCTCTCTTATGTGGTTCCTAAAGGAACAGCCTACCTCTGGCTGGTGGTCATGGGCGCCCCCGGATTATATGTACCACCTGTGTTGCATCACGAAAAAAAGGCGGTCTGCTATTGTGAATGGCCCTACGCTGTCAAACTTGAAGGGACGAACCTTTTCCCGCCCGGGCATTAAATTGGAAGGCTGCCGTATCTTTAACAAATCTCATCTCTTCAATTACCAAATATTTCATTCATGACAAGTAAATTTCATACACTGATCTCCTGCATACTTTGTGTCTTGATCGCCGGACCCGCGGCCGTTGCACAACAAAACATCACTATTTCCACTGATCATTGTGCACTGGTATACCAAATAGATACGAACCGACAGTTACAACAGATCTATATCGGCACAAAGCTCATTAGCCAGGCTGCCTACAGGGATGTCAATGCAGATTTCAGAAATGAAAATCCAACGCTTGGCATGGGCTTTCCTACAGGCGGTGCAACTTATCTGAATGAGCCGGCCATGGAAGTACAGCATGCAGATGGAAATATGTCGCTGGTATTAAACGTCGAGCATGTGCAGGTAAAAAAAATAAACGATGATATCACCCGCACAGATATCCAAATGAAAGATCCTGTTTACCCATTCTGGATCACATTACATTTCGAGTCTTATGCAAAAGAAGATGTTATTACAACCCGGACAACGATCCACCACAACGAAGATGCGCCCGTCATTTTGGACCGGTTCGCATCCGCCTTCATCAATATCGATTGGAACAATCCCTATCTGACGCATTTCTATGGAGAATATGAGAAAGAAATGGAAATGAGCACAGCTAAATTACAGCCGGGTATCTTTTCCATCCAGTCTAAGCTTGGCGTACGCACAGCCTGTAACTATAATCCTTCTTTTTTTATTACACCACAACAAGCCGTAAAAGAGAATGAGGGAGCGGTTTTTGCCGGAACACTGGCTTACAGCGGCAATTTCAATATCCAGTTCGAGCAGCTACAGTTGAATATTGACATGGGCAATTCCCTGAGAATCATTCCAGGCATCAATGCCTATGCCTCCCACTATCGCCTACAGCGGGGAGAAGTTTTTGAAACGCCAAAGTTCGTTTTCTCCTACACACAAAAAGGCTTGGGACAGATTTCCCGTAATTTTCATCGTTGGGCCATTAACTACGGAATCTATAACGGGCGTCAGAAAAGACTGACTCTGCTCAATAACTGGGAAGCCACCTATTTTGATTATAATCAGGATAAACTGGTTAATTTATTTGACGGTGCTAAAAAACTGGGCGTGGATATGTTCCTCCTGGATGATGGCTGGTTCGGTAATACCTATCCCAGAAACAATTCCTCTGCCGGACTGGGTGACTGGCAGGCGAATAAGAAGAAACTGCCGTCAGGCATCGGCTACCTTTCCAGGCAGGCGACAGCGAAAGGATTGAAATTCGGTATCTGGATCGAGCCGGAGATGATCAACCCGTCCAGTGAACTTTACAAAAAGCACCCGGACTGGGTGCTTGCAGCCCCCAACCGCCCGAAGCACCTATACCGGACACAACTGGTACTGGATTTAATCAATCCGGCCGTCCAGGATTTTGTATTCGGAGTGATCGATTCTCTGATGCAACAGGCGCCTTCAATCGCCTACATGAAATGGGACTGTAACCGATCCATGGATAATGCCTATAGCCCTTATCTGGGCAAAGAACAAAATGCACTCTATATCCGGTACACTCAGGCTTATTACAAAGTCCTGGATCGGATTCGCAAAAAATATCCGGATTTGCAGATGATGCTTTGTGCCAGCGGCGGAGGCCGGGTAGAATATGGAGCACTTAAGTATTTTCAGGAATTCTGGCCCAGCGATAATACCTATCCGGTAGACAGAATACGCCTGCAATGGGCTACATCTATATTCTATCCGGCATTGACCATCTGCGCGCATGTAACAGCCGCCGGCAGAGAATCGCTCAAATACAAAATGGATGTCGCCATGTCCGGCAAACTGGGATTCGACATAGATGTACAAAAGCTATCATCAGACCAATTGGCGCTTGCAAGGCAAACCGTGGATAATTACCTCCAGTATCAGCCAGTGATTAATTATGGCGACCTGTACCGTCTGGTCTCTCCTTATACCACCAATTTCTCCTCACTAATGTATGTGGACAGTACTAAGTCCACTGCCATACTCTTTGCTTATAGTATGGAAACCATGCAGCAGGATACCTGGCCCGAATGGAAGCTTTACGGACTGGACCCCCAAAAAAGCTACCGGATAAAGGAGATCAATCTTCCGGACAGCGTCCATTCCTCGTTTAAGGAAGATGGCCGGGTGTTTAGTGGGGAGTCCCTGATTCACCAAGGATTAAAATGGTTTTTAAAAAGGAAAGAACAAAGTGCTGTATTCATTCTTGAAGCGATCTAGCCGCTTCCGTATCTATACAGATGAGTAGGTATGCAGCATCGCCTCTTGCCCACGAAAACGTTTGTGCTGTCAGGTAAATGGCCGCGGAAATATTTCTGATATCGACTAACATATGTTACTTTTGCACCCGGATAAAGATCAACCGCTGCAAGTATCTTGTGTTACGAAGCAGCGTTCTAGTCCATTAACAATCAACTATTAATTCTAATAACTCTTGAGGATGAAAAATACGCCCTTTGTCAATAAACATGAGGCCTTAGGCGCGAAAATGGCTGAATTTGCCGGCTATAACATGCCTATCAGCTACTCCGGAATCAATGATGAACATTTTGCCGTGCGTAATAGTATAGGCGTTTTTGATGTCAGCCACATGGGAGAGTTTATTTTAAAAGGGGAGCATGCGCTGGATCTGATTCAGCGGGTCACCAGTAATGACGCCTCCAAACTGATCAACGGCCAGGCCCAGTACAGCTGCCTGCCTAATGATAATGGCGGTATCGTAGACGACCTGATCGTTTATTGTCTGGAACAAAACAAGACTTATTTATTGGTTGTCAATGCCTCCAACATTGAAAAAGACTGGAACTGGATTGCTGGCCATAATGACAAAGGCGTCGACATGGAGAACATCAGTGATCAGACTTGCCTGCTGGCCATCCAGGGACCCAATGCCTGTAAACTCATGGAGCCTTTAACGCCAACTGATCTCCAGAAGCTAAAATATTATACGTTTGAAAAGAACAGCTTTGCCGGTGTGGATAATGTGCTGATCAGCGCCACCGGTTATACAGGTGCCGGAGGTATTGAGATCTATTTTGAAAACAAAGATGGCCATGCAGATAAGATCTGGGACGCCATTTTTGGAGCCGGGAAAGCCGGGAATATCAAGCCATGCGGATTAGGCGCCAGAGACACACTCCGCCTGGAAATGGGCTATTGCCTTTATGGCAATGATATCGACGATACGACTTCCCCACTGGAAGCGGGTCTCGGATGGATCACTAAGCTCAAAAAAGCAGTAGATTTCCCTTCTAAAAACACACTCATCGACCAAAAAGCCGCGGGCATTCAGAAAAAACTGGTCGGCTTTGAAATGATAGAGAGAGGGATTCCCCGACACCATTATCCAATTATGGATAGTGAGGGCCGTCAGATCGGACAAGTTACCAGTGGCACACAGTCTCCCTCCCTGGGAAAAGCCATCGGTCTGGGTTACGTGGAAATAAGCCATGCCAGTCTGGATAAAGAAATTTTTATCTCAATCAGAAATAAAGGCGTGAAAGCAAAGGTGGTAAAAACCCCTTTTGAATAATAAACTTCTAAATAAAGAATGCCATTGTTGAAGCGACGGCTTCTTTACAAATAAAGTTAAACCTAAACGGCTGAAAGAAATAAATACTCTTTTCAGCCGTTTTACATATAATAGTATTGTATGCGTAAATTATTTTATTGGATATTATTAGTAGGTATGATTGGTTTTGTTGCTGGTTGTGGACGCACTATAAAGGAAACCGGTAAAGCCTCCTATTATGCGGGTAAATTCATTGGACGTAAAACCGCTAATGGAGAGACATTTAGAAAACATAAATTGACCGCAGCCAGCAAGACGCTGCCCTTTGGCACGCATGTCAAGGTCAAAAACCTGAAAAACGGCCATACCGTTAAAGTCCGGATTAATGACCGGGGTCCTTTTGTTCCCGGCAGAATTATCGATCTTAGCTGGAAGGCCGCCAAAAAATTAGATATGTTGGAAGATGGTGTCGTCCCGGTTCAGATCAAATATAAGAAACATAAACGCTAACGTAGTCCAACATCCGTCACTCCTTAACAACTGATTTTGAAAAAAATTATTTTCTCTGTGACAAATGACCTGGTCTATGACCAGCGTATGCAAAAGATCTGCACATCTCTTGCTATGAATGGTTTTGATATATTACTCCTGGGCTTTAATAAAAAAAACTGCAACCCTCTGGGGCAAAAAAAGTTTAAACAACGCAGGCTCGGGTTGATTTTCCAGAGAGGACCTTTATTCTTTATAGAGACCAATATCCGCCTCTTTTTTTACCTGTTGTCACATAAAGCGGATATTCTGGTTGCCAATGATCTGGATACAGCCTTGCCTGTATTATTTGCTTCAGTATTCCGTAGAACCGTCCGTGTATTTGATGCGCATGAGCTTTTCTGTGAAATGCATGATATTATCAGCCGCCCACGCATTTACAAGTTCTGGAAAAGGATTGAGCGCTTTTGCCAACCCCGTTTTCCGCTTGGTTACACCGAGAACGAAGGATATGCGGCCGCCTATCATAAAATGTATGGGGTTAACTATTTTATTGTCATGAACAGCCCCTACCTCAAAGAACTGACATCGCCACAACAAAAGGACGAACACAGTTTGATTTATCAGGGCGTCATTGAAAAGGGCAGAGGATTTGAAGGGCTGGTACCTGCGATGCAAGAGGTTTCCGCCCACGTTACTGTTTGCGGGAACGGCTCTTATCTGACAGAAGTTAAGGCAGAAGTGCAAAAAAGAAATCTTACGGAAAAATTTGACTTTAAGGGTTTTGTATTGCCTGAACAGCTCAGTCAATATACCCGGCAGGCCTATATTGGACTAAATCTAAATGATAACCTGGGCGCCAGTTTTTACCTTTCTCTATCCAACCGGTTCTTTGATTATATGCATGCCGGTATCCCGCAGCTCACCATGAATTATCCTGAAAATAAAAAGATCAACGATCAATTTGAAATAGGCGTTTTAATAGATGACCTGTCTCCTGAGACAATTGCCGATGCCCTAAACGCTTTACTGTCGGACAAGAATCTATATGCAAGATTACAGGCAAATTGCTTAAAGGCCCGGGAAATCTATAATTGGAATACAGAGGAGAAAAAATTGATTCAGTTTTATCATGGACTGAAACCGTAGGCATCATATTGAAGAGGGCTACTAACCGCCAGACAATAGTTCATTAAAACAATCGGCCCAGTTCGTCATCTGCTGAAACGCTATTTTCGATTGGCCTTGCTCGTTGTCAAATACAAGCCTACCTTCTATCGCTTCGGTCATTTTCCTCGCCAGCTCCTGTGCGTCAACCGGATCGAAATATGCAACACCTGTATAATTAACCGCAGACATCGTCGACCTGCCATAAGCCAGGTCTGCACACAGTACAGGTTTGCCGTAGGTAGCAAACTCTGTTAACGGCAGTCCCCAACTTTCCAGTAAAGAAGGAAATACCAAACAATCTGCCTGGTCATAATAGCCGAACAAATCTTCTCTATTTAGAAACCCCAGAAATTGAATTTGTGGCAGCTCTTTTTGAGCGATTACCACCAGCTTTTTTATATATCTGTTTTCAGTTCCGTCAATGGTGAGCCATATTCGAAAATTGAGGCCCCGCTCACCCACCAGGCGGCAGGCATTTAGGAGTAACGTATGGTTTTTATAATAAAAAGCTGTGGCCGGATATATGAAGGTGTAAGGCTGCACAGCCGTTTCAGCGTCGAAACCGATCTTTCCAGAACCGGCGTTATTACGCTTTTCAGATTTAAATAAATAGGCTGTTGGCGGGAATACCCAGACTTTCTCTTTTTCTAAATGGTAAGACCGCCATAAATAACTGGCAATACTTTCCTGTTGAGCAATAACGAAATCATTACGGTTTATGCCGCGGGTATAAACGTATCTATATAGCAGCCGCAACACTTCCAGTCGGGGTTGATGCTTCCATAACTGCAGCCATCGGGGCTTTAATAACAGGGGGTTATGAAAATACACCGCTCTTACTTTCGCTTTTACTCTCGGCGTGCTATCCTGCAGGGATAGCCATAGGACAGGTTGCCATTTTTTTGAAAGTCGATTAAAGCGGATATACTCATCATATAACCTGTTCACTACCGATTTTCGGGAGTCTGGAAACTCAATCCATTCGATATTCGATATCGGTTCATAAAGATGCTTTTTATGAACGAGGGCTTTTATGGTGTGCGTTGCACTATATTGAGCCGATAAAAACTTAAGGCACTCACCTACGACCACCAGTGTTCCGCCCTGAAAAAAACGGGTCGCAGAAATAACTATTACGGGTTTGGGACTCATTCCGATTTATTGGCAGCCAACACAACATCACTGTCCAGCACCTTTCCTAATTCAGTTTTAAGGATTCTGGAAGGATATCTGTTAATCACCACATAATCATGGGTAGCCATCAACACGGTAGTCCCGAGGTCTTTGCTGATGCTCAACAGTAATTGCATTATGCCATTACTGGTTTCGGGGTCCAGGTTACCAGTTGGCTCATCGGCCAGAATCAGTTTTGGTGAGTTCAGTAAAGCTCTGGCAATATCCACCCGTTGTTGTTCCCCACCACTCATCTCGAAAGGCATTTTGAACCCTTTTCCTTTCAGGCCTACTTTCTCCAACGAATCATTGATCTTCTCATCGATCAAATGCTTTTCTTTCCACCCGGTTGCCCTGAGTACAAAGCGCAGGTTCTCATAAACATTACGATCCGTCAACAAATGAAAGTCCTGAAAAACCACGCCTAGTTTACGACGCAAAAAAGGTACACTTTTCCAGTTCAGGCCACGGATCTCAGTTCCCGCCACCGTCGCCTCTCCTTCTTTAAGCGGAATTTCTCCGTAGAGCGTTTTTAGCAGAGAGGATTTACCCGTTCCGGTTTTACCCACCAGATATACAAACTCTCCTTTCTCAATTTTAAAATTTACATCCTGCAATATGAGATTATTGCCCTGGTAAATATTTGCATTACTGATCGAAATGACGGATTCTGCCATGATTTAGGGTTAAAACGCTTGAAAATACAATAGAAGGCAAGATACTATGGTTTTTTCAGATTAAAAAACCCGCTCCTAAATATTAAGAGCGGGTTATTCATTCTGTTAACATACAGTAAAGGATCTTTAGTTCTTATCCCAAAACAGTTTGGTTTCCACTTTATCGCCACCAATCTTGCTGGCAGCAGCTTCCACATTCTCCTGATTAAGCGTATACTCATTTTGAGGATAAGTATAGCGAACCGGATAGCCAGAAACGGCCAATGGAGGTGCCACAAGTTTGGGGAAATCGAGCTTTCTTTGCTGCGTCCATGAGTCAAACCCTCTTAGGTAGAAATGAATCCAAGACTGAATGCCAATTTTTTGTTTCCAAGTCCCGGCTGCTGTAAGATATGCGACAGAAGGTTGTAGAAGATAAACCGCTGCCTGGCTGGCAGACCCACCCCATTGCAGGATAGACGCAGTAACAGCCTTATTGTAATGGGACATGGCAGTACCACCAACATTAAAGCCTCTCTCCACTGCTTCTGCTCTTAAGAATTCCACCTGTGCATAATCAAATATGGTAAATGGATAATTTGGCTCTTTCAATCCGTCTCCCGGATGGCTGAACTCGCTGTAAGAGTTTCCCGTTCCAGTCACACCGCCCACATATTTACCGTCAATTTTGTTGGCAAAATAAATATCCATTCTAGGGTCATTAAGATCCTCCATTTCGTTAACAATTGTTGAAGTAGGGATAAAGTCATCTCTTCCTCCCTGCACCAGATTCACCCAGATAGGGTTTGTATTTGGAGGTGCCGATAAATACCGCAGTGTTGCATTATCACTACTAGATGTGAAAGCGAGCGGTGACGCAGCTTTAACCATGGCGCCGGCCTTAGTCGGATCTATATCAGCAATCAATAACCCCAGATACAATTTAATCGAGTTACCCAATTTCGCCCAACTTGCAACATCTCCCTGATAGAAGAGATCCTGGTCTCCCAATGTACTTCCATAATTGGCATCCAGCATATTTAAAGCTGCGTCTAAAGAATCTACAAGGGCATAATAGATGTCTTTTTGATCATCATATTTTGGTGTTGTTGTAGCATTTATATCCACCGCCTCACTAAACGGGATATCTCCAAAAGTGACTACCAAGTCAGTATAGGCTTTCACATTTAGAATCTTGCAAATAGCTAACGAATTGGACTGCGCTTTTACATCTTCAGGTAGAGGAGTCTGTTTTGCTGAAATCCCTTTCTGGGCGTCCTCTATATTAGCAATAACATCTTTATACAGCGTTGCCCACCAGTTCCTTGGTATATTCCTCTCTGTGAGTTCATATTGGCTTTCTTGCGGATATTGTGTTTCTGCCCAGTACTGTGTGATCAATTCAAAGATATTCGTATTCACATTGGGCGTCGCCATTAAATCCACATATGCCTTTTGTGCATTGGTGAACTCGGCTTCAGGAATAGCGGTTGTCGCTGCCTTTTTATTCGTATTCATATCGCCAAAATCCTTCGAGCAGCTATATGTAAATAGCGACACTACGATACCAATGGCTATTATTATTTTTTTCATTGTCTTCTGTTTTAGAAATTAAAACCGCACATTTAAATTAAACCCGTACATTCTATATGTTGGATAGGATCCCACCTGAAACCCCTGTACGTTTCCAGAGCTCGCCGCGTCTTCCGGATCTGCATCTGGTAGATTCTTATGAATGATCCAAAGGTTTCTGCCAAATAAGGAGAATGTTGCCCCTTTAATAGCCTTATCTTCAAACCATTTTTGAGGAAAATTATAAGCGATAGAAACACTGCGCAGTTTGATATAGCTTGCATCATAGACAAAAGCTTTATTTGGCATTGCGTTATAACCTAAGCCCTGAATACCAGAAACAGTAGCATATGTCGTATTAGGCTGGCCATCCGCGGTAACGCCTGGATTCAGGATACCGCCACCATCTTCCACGGCGTCTCTTATATTTTTACCATTCGCATTAGTCGCGACAGTGCTTTCATATAGCCCTGTTCCCTGTCCATACCATTGGTCGATAGAAAACACATCTCCACCTTGCTTCATATCAATTAAGAAGCTAAGCGAAAGGTTTTTATATTTAAATGTATTGTTTATGCCGCCAATCCAGTCTGGGTTAATATTACCAATAACTTCATTACTTCCGGAAACCATAGGATCCCCGTTTTCAAGGATGATATGTTTTCCGATGGCTGATGCAACTGTCTGGCCTTCTTCAGATCCATAATAAACAAAGTCGCTTCCTCTGAGCGTTCCATAAGGCTGGCCTATTGTTGCGTTTACAGAGACGCCACCCTGGAATCCTCCTCCACCTAGTTGAAGGTTTGTATTTTCTCCAAAAAGTTCCAATACCTTGCTTCTGTTACGTGTCCAGTTAATATTCATGTCCCAACTGAAGTCTCTGTTTCGAACCGGAGTCAGATTCAAACTTACTTCAAGGCCCTTATTCTGTAGATCACCAGCATTTACATATTTAAATCCATATCCTGTCGCATCAGAAATTGCCACAGGCATGATCTGATTAATCGTATGTGTATTATAATAAGTGACATCAAAGCCTATTCTATTGTTCAGCATTTGCATATTTAAGCCTAACTCAAAGCTGTTCGTCCTTTCGGGAACAAGATCTTCATTATTCTTTGTATTAGGTAAAGTGAAAATAGGAATAGAACCAAAGCCAGTCGGTTTGGTATAAACATCATTGGTTGAGGCAAACGGCGCATCATTACCAACCGATGCATAGTTAATTCTCAATTTACCATGATTAAGCCAGTTAGCATTCTTTAACAACTCGGAAAAAATAAATGACCCGGAAACTGAACCATAGAAGTAGCTATTATTGCCCTCTGGTAGAGTTGAAGAAATATCATTTCTTCCAGACAAATCAAGACTCAGGAAATTACGATAGGTCAATGTCGCTCCGGCAAACACACCATTCACTCTTATATTCTCGTCTGTTTCAGTGGGCGCCTCGATCGGATTCAACGAATTTGAAAGTGCAAACCAATTAGGGACGACCAGGCCGCCGTTTGTTGCGGCGAATATTGAAGAATTATGGGTTTTCCGGATATTGCCTCCCAATAATGCATTTAAGGAAAGGTCTTCATTTAAATCCTTATTCACTGTTGCCAATAGATCATAATTGAACTCACTGAATGCGTGGTTATACCTTGTATAACCATCTGGATTCAGTGATCCTGTAGCGGTTCTTTCTTCCTGTAACTCATCATAATGATCTAAGGACACTCGTCCCATTATATTTAGCCAAGGAGTTGCCTGATAATTTACCGACACATGGCCTATGTAACGATTTCTCTCATCGGTCTCATAGTTTTCATAACGGGAAAAATATGGATTGTCCCAATAGGCCGGCACATTATTAGTACCAATACGCTTTAGGTTCCAAGTCATATTGGTTTTGTTATTATTAAAGTAGGCATTTTTAAGGTCCTCCATATCCACATTTGTCTGCCACCATTCTCTGAAATTAGACGCGATACTGGACGGATCTCCATAACCATTGCCATACCGGCCGCGTCCTCTTACTCTTGAATAATCAACAGCGCCTTCTACGGTTAGGTTGTCCAAAAGTTTGTAATGAGCGCCGAAGTTCAGCAGGTCTTTGATTATTTTGGAATTGACCATAATTCCTTTATCCTGATTTCTAGTATAGCCCATTTTAAACCCGCCTTTTTCATTAGAGCCACTCACCAATACACTTGAACTGTTGGACCATGGATTTATGAAAAAGGTCTCAGCGCCATTCTTAGCGGCCACCCAGGGAGTTGCCTTATTATAATTGGGGTTTGTCGGATCCTGAGAATACCACTGAAAAACCATCAGGTTCGGATCAAACTTGCTGCCGAAAGACGCATCGTCTCCCGTAGGGGCAACAATATCCTTTTTCCCGTCGCCGTCAACATCATAAGAATAGAACCCAGGATTAAAATAACCTCCACCATATTGATCCTGATAATGGACAAAGGTAGACCTGTCCATCGACCCGGTGGTCACCCCAAAGTTGACGGAAACGCCAATCCCGGCTTTTGTCGCCTTTTTGGTATTAATCAGGATTACGCCATTCGCAGCTCTGGATCCGTAAAGAGCTGTTGCAGCAGCACCTTTTAATACAGTAACAGAAGCAATATCATCAGGGTTGATATCTGCCGCCGCATTTCCATAGTCATATCCTGCAAAGCCGCGTTTTTGGCTGGCACTATTGGTATTACTGTTATTAATTGGCACTCCGTCAATAACAAACAGTGCCTGGTTGTTGCCTGTAAGGGACTTAAAACCTCTGAGAACCACGTTTGTGGATCCTCCCAAGTTGTTATTCTGAGTAATCTGCAAACCGGCTACTTGTCCAGAAAGGGCATTTGTAAAATTACTGGCCCTGGTTTCTGTGAATTGATCTCCGCCAACTTCCTGAACGGCATAAGGCAAATTGGATTTTGATCTTTTAATTCCCAAGGCTGTTACAACGACATCACTCAGATTGCTTCCTTCAGTAGCGACCATGACCACTTGAATAATACTTTGATCTCCGACTGTGATTTGCTGTGTTTGGTAATTGATTGCGCTGAATTCCAACTTATCTTCAGCAGTTACTCCGATTTTAAAAGCTCCATTAGCATCAGTAATGGTGCCTTTATCCGATCCAATGATTTTTACCGATGCGGATGGGATGGCATCGCCAGCTTCATTTTTTACTGTACCTGTAACTAATTTCTCTTGTGCAAATAGCGTATTCGCAAAAAAGAAAAAACCGAAACAGAACAGTAATAAAAGTTTTTGTCTCATGTACTTTTATTTTTGTTCTTTTAAAATTACAAACCAACAATAGTTAGTAATGAGAATTTGAAACAAAAAAACAATCTAAGAATGTGCTTAAATTGCTGTTTTGGAACCTCTTCTCGAGGTGAAATTAAGACAATTATTTTATTTTATTTAACGATTAGTCATTTCTTTTTGACCTTTCCTTATGATTTTCTGATTTAAAGCAATGATATAAAGCACATTATTAATATGTATTTTTCACATATGTATAAAAAGAGAAGCCGTATGCTATTGTTTAGTAGGAAGTTATGCCATTTATTTTTATATCTTAAATTCTTTAATCTTTAAAAAAAAGTGCAAACTGTCTGCTCAGAAAAATTGAGTAAACAATTTGCACTTTTTTCAGAGAATTTCTTAAAATGGCCTATTTATCCCACCAAACTGGCTTATCCATAGATACAGTTCCCGGATAATTCAGGTTGCTGGTAACCTCAGAATTCGGATACAGAAAACGCTTTGGAAAATCAAGCCCTTGCGCCGCTACCGATTCAGTAAAGAAATCCGGGAATCCCGTTCTTCTCCATTCGGTCCATGCCTCAAATCCCTGGCTTCCACACATCGCATAATACTTTTGCGTAATAATTGCTTTGATCTGATCAGAGGTGCCTGTTGGGAAAACAGCATCAGGGGCCTCCTTAATGTAGTCCGCAGCGTCACTACTGATGCCATCTGCGTCAAAACTAGCTTCGATTCCTTTTTTGAAAAGAGCCTCAGCGGACAAACTTCCTTTGCCCCAACCTCTGGCAACCACTTCGGCCTGTAAAAAATAGCTTTCTGAAGCAGAGATCAGCCGTACAGGAGCCAAAGCAGAGTTATCATCTTGCGCATTGCCAGCCACAAGCGCTGACGGGGGAGAAACTTTCTTCGTAGAATTATTCTCATAATCTCCTTGTGAAATATATGCAATCGTGTCCTGGCCACTAATTTTATCAAAAAGTACATTCATCCTGGGGTCATCATTTCTTTTAAATGCATGAATGATCGTTCCGCTGGCAACCAGATTCTGGGTTTTTCCAAGACCTACCATGTTAATATATAACGGGTTTTGGTTTCCTCCTGTTGTAGAATACTGCAATGCTGCATCTTCTTCCAGAAAAGCCGCCTTCTCTGAATACAGTTTTGCCACACCAGCTTTTGCTTTTGCAGGATCTATTTGGGATAACCTTAAGTAGGCTCTTAATTCCAGTGTATTGGCAAATTGCTCCCATTTTTGCATGTCTCCTGCAAAAAGTAAATCCTCAGAGCCTGGTGCAAGTTCACTACCTGCATCAATCATTGATTTCCCTTTCTTCAGATACTGGAAAATGCTGTCGTAAACAAGTTCCTGTTTATCATAAGTCGGGCTTGTTTCTCCCTCCGCACCCTGTAACGCCGAACTATTAGGCACGTCACCAAAAGCATCTGTTGCTAGTTGTAAACTATAGGCCTTTAATATATAAGCGATAGCTGCATACTGCTGTTGATATTCATTTGAATTGTCTATGATCAATTGCAAATTAATCAAGGCATCACGGTAGAGGAATATCCAGGGATAATTAAAGTTTGCATTCGTGAATGCATACTGATCAATTGTCTTATATTGACTTGAACTGGGACTTTGTGTCCAATATTGGCTCAACATGCTCCCATAGATTTGGAAACTATTGCCGACAGTTATACCCAAAGAAACCTGTGCCGTAGGTAAAAGTAAATCAGGTGATGCACTCTCAGGATTATTCGGGTTTTCATTGACGTCCAGAAACTTGCTACAGCCTGTCACGGCGCCCAGAACAACCAGGCTGCAAACGACTGCAAGGATATACCGGATTTTATTTTGAAACTTATTCATTTTTTTCTTGTTTAGAAAGTTACCTTAATATTTACACCATAGTTGCGCACAGAAGGCTGTGCTGCAAAATCGAAACCCTGCTCGTTACCAGAACCGGTAGAGTTCATTTCCGGATCTACAAACTGATTAGAGGAAGGTGTCCAGATAAAGAGATTATTTCCGTAGAGGCCAACACTCAAAGAGCCGAATGGAGTGTGTTCAAGTGCTGCTGTCGGCACACGATAATCTAACGATAATGTACGCAATTTGACAAAAGAGCCATCAATAACATTCATACCCGCAGGGATATAGCTGCCAAAATAAGTTTGCTTGATATATTTAGCAGAGGTATTTGTTTCATATACCGGATTTTCTGCAGTTCCTGTATTGATAACAGAATTTGGCCAAATTTGTGGATTGCGGTTTCCTCCTGTTTCAAGAGCCGTACCATTAAAGTCTATATAACTCTTGGTTTGACTATAAAATACACCGCCTTGTTTTGTATCAAACAAGAATCCCAAAGTCCAGTTTTTATACTGCGCCTTGCCACCAAATGATGCCTGATAATCTGGA
This sequence comes from Arachidicoccus terrestris, assembly GCF_020042345.1. Taxonomy (NCBI): domain Bacteria; kingdom Pseudomonadati; phylum Bacteroidota; class Chitinophagia; order Chitinophagales; family Chitinophagaceae; genus Arachidicoccus; species Arachidicoccus terrestris. The sequence goes on along the minus strand of NZ_CP083387.1, from coordinate 2,397,681 downwards.
TTATAACTTCCCAGATATTGCGCTTCTGATGTCTGCAATGGAATACCGTTTTTGGCACTTACGACAGTATGTCCCTGGCCATCCGTCTGATTGGTCACTGCATAGAATTCTCCATATGGATGACCTACTGCCGCAACGATTGCCATACCATTGAATCCTCCGATAGTCACCTGAGAAACGCCATCCATCAAGGACAATACCATACTGTTGTTCTTGTAATAAGTACCGTATAGCTCCAGGCTGAAATTATTCGTTTTTATAGGAGTTCCTCTCAGGCTCAACTCAATTCCTCTGTTACGGATAACGCCAGCATTGACAACTTTGAACCCATAACCCGTGGAGTTAGGAATGGGGATTTTCAGTATTTGATTTTTGGATTTATTGGTATAATAACTGAAATCCAGTGACAATCTATTGTGCAGGAAAGACAACTCTGTACCAACCTCATACGAAGTGGTGATTTCAGGTTTTAAATTTGGATTTCCAATAGTCGAACCCACCTGCAGGCCAGGGATTCCATTGAATGGAAATTGTGTTGAAGCAAAACCGTCAGAAATAGAGGTAGCCCCATAAGTGGTAGTCAACAGATAAGGGTCCGCGTCATTACCCACTTGCGCCCAGCTAGCTCTCAGTTTACCATAGTTTAATACATTCGTAATGCTGGAGCTCTTAAGTAGTTCGGTAAATATGAACGAGCCGCTCACACTTGGATAGAAAAAAGAATTATGTTCTTTTGGAAGTGTAGAAGACCAGTCATTACGGGCAGTCGCATCCAAAAACAACATGTTTTTATATGCCAGGTTTAAATCTGCATAGACACCCACCAACCTTTTGGTGGAAGTTTCATTGGTGGCGTAAATGGGACCATTTGTATTTCCAAAGTTATACCATCCCGGGACCACCAATCCGGAACTCTGATTGGTTGATGTATAATCATTCGTATAAGAACGCTGCCTGATATTATTGCCTACCATTAAAGATCCACTGAAATCTTTATTGAATTCATGGGATGCCGTGATCATCAGATCATGGTTAACCTCTCCAACAGTGATGTTATTTTCTGCGTAGGAACCATTGCTGTTTTGTAGATCACCGGCAGAATACCATCCGGTTGTCCCGGGATCGATCGGATAAAATTCATACTTAGGCTCAAGAAGTCTTCTTCTGTCCGAATAAAAGTCAGTTCCTACCCTTTCAACGATATTCAGCCAGTCCGTTGGATTATACCCAATTGTAAAGCTACCACTGATGCGATCCACATCATCGTAGTTTTTATAATTTTTCAAAAGGTAGTAAGGGCTCATCGTATATACCCCATAGTATCCAAACTCATCATTGTGAGGAACACCATTCGCATCTGTATATCCATAACCGTAATACTTATTATTCAGATCTCCCATTTTATCAATAGGAATATCTCGCGGAGTCTGATATAAATTGCTTAAAACCGATCCGCCGCCTTGACCGCCACCGATTTGATTCTGGTGAATTTTACTGTAATTGAATGAGATAGCGGAATAAAATTTATTGGAAAGCTGCGCCTTGCCATTAAATCTTACATTATACTTATTATACGTATCATAGTCGCCTGGATAGATCCCGTTGGAATTAACGGAATTCAGCCCCAGATAATAGCTGGCTTTTTCGTTTCCGGAGGCAATTGACACGTTATTATCTGTAACAAATCCTGTAGAAAAGAAATTACGAATGTTATCCGGTAAAGCAGAGAAAGGCTTGGTTAACCTTTTTCCATCAACTTCCTGGCCCCATTCCTGGACCTCTCCGGTAAAAGCCGGGCCCCAGCTTCCGTTTTCACGGGGGTCTAATGTATAAATCAAATTACCATCTTTATCCAGCTTATTGCTCCAGTATCCCTGGCCATATTCGTTTTGAAAGTCCGGCAATTTAAGGATAGAAGAAAAAGTATTTGAAGAACTAAAAGTAATTTCCTGTTTTTTATGAGAAGAACCGCTTTTAGTTGTATAGATCAGTGCACCATTAGAAGCTCTTGATCCGTATAAGGCTGCGGCAGCAGGTCCTTTAAGGACTGTTACAGACGCAATATCATCCGGATTAATGTCATTACCTCTGTTTCCAAAATCTACTGCGGTAAGTGCGCCACCTCCGATTTCGCTTGAGTTATCCATAACCACTCCGTCTACGACAATTAATGCCTGGTTATTCCCCGTGATAGAGGATCCTCCACGAAGTACCACTCTGGTTGAGCTACCTGGTGCACCGGTGGATGAGGTAACATTCACGCCTGGAACCCTTCCGGCAAGGGCAGCCAATGGGCTGGTACTTTGCCCCTGCATCAACTCATCGCTTTTAATAATGGGAGCCGAATAACCAAGTGTTCTTTTTTCACGACGGATCGCATTCGCTGTTACGACAACATCAGAGCCCGCAGTTGCGGCTTCCGCGTCTTTTAATGTGATCGTAAGACTTTCTTCTGCTTTTACATCCTGCTCTTCATAACCAATTGCAGAAATTATTAAAATCTTTCCTTTTTCAACATTCAAGGTAAATTCACCCTGATCGTTTGTTAAGGTCCCTTTGCTGGTTAGTTTAATTTTTACAGAAGCCGCAGCAACAGCTTCTCCTTTCTCGTTTTGTACTTTTCCATGCACGATAATGGTCTGCCCAAAAACAGCGTTTAATGCAAATAAGCAGCTAACACAGAAAAGTAAGAACAACTTTTTTCTCATGTACTTGTTTATTAATTAGTTAAAATACAATAGTATCCTGTTGGCAGTATAGAACGCCAATAGAATGAGTAAACAACCTTAAGTTTAGGGCTAAAGATTGCTACAGAGAATCCGACGCTGCAAAAGTAGTTTAAGATAATGGAAACTTAACAGTCTTTATAAAAAGTTTAAGAATTCATTAGGAGCTTCAGGCGAAAGACTGGGCATGACGACCAAAGGTGATCGCATATAATAATGCGTCTATTAAATAGGCATGAGGAGAATCCTTGCAGTCGAAAGCCTGTGGCAATACACTAACGCCGGGGCTCTTGCGACCGAAACTGACGCGTACTTCATGCTGACACATCTTCGTCCCTAATATACATTTTGAAAATCTTCAAACCTCAGACATATCCCTTCCCGCTAACAAAAAGGACCCAGCCTCGGGCCGGGTCCTTTTTCAAGAAGGTCGTATTCAGCAACTCTATGGTCTGGGCTCCTGATAAACGAACTTCTCCGTTATTTTTAAACGAATTGCGCCTGATTGTAACATAAAGTAGCTTACGTTCAACTCTTTAGGAACGCCGTTCTCATCGAAGGTAAGTTTATTCACGCCATCTGGGTCCAGTTGGGCATCACGATGACTGGAATTTGAATTAGCATCTCCATAGTAATTTGAAACGCTGACAACAGTACCCTCGTTATCGAACTTGAATACCGGGTCAAAATTACCAAAATATGATCCTGAACCATCGGCATCAAATCTGTAGCCGAATGTTCCTCCATTCAAATCCTTATCCCAATAAGCATTTGTAAATGCCCCTGTGGTCACCAGATCGATGGTTTTAGGATATACATCATGGAAAGATGCATTTGTAAGGTCAACAAAAGTACCCGTCACCGTGAATCTGCCATCGAAAATATTACGTACATTCAAAGAATATAACGCTTCGCCAAAATTGCCACTAACCTCGCCGACAGAAGTACTGGAAATCTTGAGGGGAAGTGCATAGCTGGCATTAAAGTCATAATTGGCCGGCAGCTTTACTTTAATCACCGATTGGGCATATTGTTTTCCTTTGGGTATTGTAAGGGTCAATGGAAATGTTGATTGTATCAATCCGGATACCGGCATTTCATAATTCGCTTCATCTGCCGCATGAGCCTCATTATACGTTGCTAATAAAGACTCGTCGATATCGATTGTTACCTTGATGTCCTGAGGTGCCATGTCATGTCCGGCATAATCCACATTCACATTAAATGAAGCAGTATCTCCGGACTTTAATGAACCCAGGTCAATCGCAAACCTTACAGCAGCCCCACCTGACGGGAGAGCCGCCGGAGTACCCGTGTTGGCAAATTCAGTAACATTGTTTGATTTGTTGGTGTCGAGTGTTAAAGATTCATCTTTTAAACATGAGGTTAGTCCCAAAGATAAAAGAAGAACAAATACACTGAATATCGTTATTTTTTTCATATATTAGATTTATATTGAAATTAAAAGTTCGTCATTATTCTGGATCCCAAAATATCCTTGACGTAAATTGATTGATATCCTTTGGTACATTCTCATTATTGTATGAGAGTTCACTGGTGGGATAAAGAATTCTTGAAGGCAGTTTATCCGTCCGGGAACTGGTCGATTGTAAAGAGGCAAAAGTTAAAACACCGTTTGAAGAGCCATTTACAATTTTCGGATATCCGGTTCTTCTAAAATCATTCCAAGATTGATCAGAGTTGACCATATTAAGAGCAATATACTTTTGTGTAATAATTGCTTCCAGTTTTTGAGCATTGTTCTCAGCAAGATCAATATGAACAAGATAACTGTCTGGATTCATATCTAAGTAGGCCTGATAGTCCGTTTCAGGATTCCAATTGGTCAAATCATAGTTTCCATCACTTAACCTATAAATATACTTATAGGAATCTAATACGCCAGCGTCAAAATATGTCTTAACGTCGCCGCTCACTCCGAGACCACCAACAAGCGCCGCTTCAGCCTGCATAAAATCAGCTTCAGCGAGCGTCAGGATTGGCATACTGGCGCCCGGGCCTTTTAATACGCCGATATTATTATTCTTGTCTTGATAAGGCGTAATCCAACTGCCTGCTGATGGTGCAGAAGGCACACTATTGCTCTCATAGCCTAACTGATTTATTCCATAGGATGAGCCTCCGAAATTATTAAAGATAGCATACCCTCTGTAGTCATCTAATTTATTTCCATCATAGAATGCAGAAACAAACGTGCAAGTCATCCATGCCCTATTTGCGGTGGATCCTGTATAGGTATAACCCCAACTGTTGTACAATGGATTTTGCTTACCGTCAGCTTGCTGATACCCCGGATTTACCATAGCATCCTTATCTAAAAATCCGACAGCATCATAATTATTATTAAAGGTCAGGGTTCCTTTTGAGCGTAATGCAATCCTCAATTTAAGCGTATTTGCCAGCTTTTTCCAATCGTCCATATCACCACCAAAAAGAACATCATTGTCCCCAAATTCCTGCACATTACTGGAACCATTGGTTTCTAAGTCGTGCTGACCCTCATTAATAGAAGCGATGGCCCCGTCTAACAGCGCATAGATGCTGTCATATACCACCTTTGCATCGTCATATTTGGGCGTTAAATTCTCTTTCTCTTTAAAGGCATCAGTATAGGGTACGTTATTATAGGTATCTACTAATAACTGGAAAACCAACGCCTTCATAATCTTAGCGGCTCCATTATAATAGGCATAACTTAAATCGCCATTGGTATGAGTAATAATCCATTGGTAATCCGTCAAATTATTATAGGCATCATTCCAACACCCCTGAAAATTTCCATTTCCGAAACTGTAGGTGACGGCTGGCCCAAAACCACCATACCCGCCAGCATTAGCCATGTACCCCACCAGCTGCGCACCCATGGTATTGTAGGTGTTTACCACAGCTCCTGTAGACGTCAATGCCTGTGATAACATTAGCTCAGGAGTTGAGTTGGTCGCTGAATTTGGATTGTCATTAATATTGAGATACTTCTGGCAGGACGTCATACCGAACATCAACGCACAGCTCAATATTGTTATATATAGTATTCTTTTCATATCTTAGTATTTGTTTCCTTTCTTAGAATGTGATTGAAATTGTTCCACCATAATATCTTGAAGGAGGTGCAGAGCTGATTCCGGTAATACCTACACCGTTACTTGTACTTGCCACTTCACTATATTCAGGGTCTGTATATAAGTTGGTTTTAGGCAACCAAATAAAGAGGTTGCGCCCTTGTAAACTTATAGTCAACTTCTTAATTGCCTTAGTTTTCTTTAATAAGCTTCTTGGCAAATCATAAGAAAGGCTCAATTCACGCAATTTCCAAAATGCACCGGATGAAACATAGTTTGAAGAAACTGCTCTGTTTAAATCGTCTGTCCAATACCCGGAGTTACCATTTCCGTCTGTAATGGTTATGTTCGTGTTTTTAATATATGTTCCCGGATTATCTGGATCTTCATAAACAGAATTCGGGAATACAAATCTTCCTCTGTTAAAAATTGTTGTTTGAATACCGGTACCTGCCCAGTCATAAGTATTACCGCCTCCGAAATACATATCATATCCGCCTCTGTATTCAAATAATCCCGCAAGGGTTATTCCCTTATAGCTAACATTAAAGTCCAATCCCAATCTGTTTTTCGCTACAGCATTCCCCAACACTTTAAGATTTGGATCTTTTGTTGGCAATCCAGATTCTCTGTCTACAATGACATGACCTTCTGGATCCCTGTAATAATCCAGACCCATGATCACAGGAAATGCATATCCTGCTTTAGCATAGGACCCCGATCCATCTCCATAGGACGATAACGCAATCTGGTTGATCAAGTCTCCATTGATACTTACGACTTTGTTATCCAGATAGGTATAGTTAACACCAAAAGTTACATCCCAATCGTCATTTCTGATCGGAGTTACTTTCAATTCGGTTTCGATACCCTGGCTCATTGTTTCACCAACATTAGTCAGGTAGGAGCTTCCACCGGAAGCAGAAGAAATCCCTGTGCTAACCGTTTGGTCAGATGTGGTAGAGTGATAGTATGTAAAAGCTGCTGTTACTAAATCTCGTTCAAACAAGTTCATATCAAAACCAAACTCATATTGGTTGGTCATTTCCGGTTTCAGATCGTCTGAAACGATTCTGTTATCCAGCCCAAATCCGGGTAAACTTCCATATGGAAAGCCTGCCTGTTGAGAGTAGGTTCTCTGCAACTGATAAGCACCGTAAGTGCCCGGCAAGTTAACTTCACCCACTTTTGAGATACCTCCACGAATCTTCAGGAAGTGAATAACCGGACTTTCTTTTAAGAAATCTATCGCCGAAGTTGCTATAAAAGATATATCCGCAGAAGGGTAGAAGAAGTTTCTTGTATTTACGGGTAAAATAGAGGTCCAGTCATTTCTTCCGGTCATATGTAAGAAAAGGTAGTTTCTGTACCCAATACGGAAATCTCCATAGAAGCCCATGGTACGGGCTTTATAATTACTTTCACTTGCGCCGGGGATACCGACAAGGTTTCCAACGTTATATAATTCTGGCACAACCAGTGGTGACGCTGAAACATTAACGCCTTTATATTCATCCTGATTCCATTGCCCACCTCCTAGGAAATTAAAGCTAAAATCATTTGCTTTGAAATGGGCTTGAAAAAACAGGTCACTCAGTAAGTTCGTGCTATAGAACTCTCCATCAGATACAGCCGCAGCGATGTCGGACTTTGAGTTACCACTTACGTCTTTTGCATATTGAGTATAGGTAAATGAGCCATTCCAGGTCTTATCGGAATAATTCCTGTGTGTAATCCCCTGCCTAGCCGTTAATTCTAACCAGGAGAATGGGTTGTAAGTCACCTGCACATTCCCGACCAAATATGAGTTACGGGAGTGTTGGCGATAATTGTCCAATTCCCAATACGGGTTCAGATACCATGGATTATAGTAGCCATTAGGATTTGCGAATGGGTCTGTCTGCCAATTCTTGTATCTTGTAATATTGATATCTGACGGCATGTTCAACATGTTGTTATATATGTCCGCTGTTCTGGTCGTGATATCATAGTTATTCTGTGTGAATCCCAGTGAATAAGTTGCTTTCACTTTATCATCAAATAGCTTACGCGTTCCATTTATGCGAAGGGAGGCACGATTGAATTTATCTTTAGGAGTCGTTCCTTTTACAGTAGCATATTGACCTGACATGTAGAATGTAGAAACATCATCGCCACTCGTCAGTGAGAAATCAGTCTGATTGGTCATGCCCTTATCCCAGAAATCTCTTCTTGTATCATTTCCGGAATATGTCATCGTTTCTTGAGAGCCGTCTTCCAGAGGATCTCCTAAAGGTACAGTAGACCCGTCAAATGGAGGGCCATAGCTTTGATTCTCAATGCTGGAAAAAGTAGGAAACCCATTTGCATCATAGCCATAGGCACTACCTCCCTGACCATACTTTGTCTGCATTTTCGGAAAATAAGCAACACTTTCAATGGTTGCCGTCTGAGAAAGTTTTACTGCAGTACTCCCAGCACGTCCTTTTTTAGTGGTTACGATTATCGCTCCATTGGACGCCTTAGAACCATAGATCGCAGCCGCGCCAGCACCTTGCAATACGTTAATTGACGCAACGTCTTCCGGATTCAAATTACCTAATACCTCATTGGGCACAATAACATTATCCAACACGATCAACGCTTCATTATTTCCGGTAAGCGATCTGTTACCCCTTAAAATAATACGATAGTTCGGGTTAACGCCTCCTGTTGTTCCCTGGATCTGTAAACCTGCTACCTTGTCTTGCAGCCCTCCGGCAATATTTACACTTTTAGCCTGAGTGATTTGTTCGCCCGCAACAATTGTTTGTGCCGCACCTAATTCGATCTTCTTTCTTGTAATACCCCCTGCGGTAACGACTACATCTGTTAGATTGTTGTTAGACGATTTTAGTTCAATGTCCAAATCTCTTTTGTCAATAACAATAGAAAGGTCATCATAGCCAATGGAAGAAACGATCAATGTTTGACCGATTTCGGCTTTAATGGTGAAATGCCCATCATCATTTGTTAGGGTTCCTTGATTGGTTCCTTGTAGTTTGATCGAAGCCGATGGAATGGCTTCCCCTCTTTCGTTCCGTACGGTGCCTTCAACATTTGCCTTATTTTGCGCAAATACTTTGTTCGCGAATACGAACAGCCCGAAACAGAAAATTAATAAAAGTTTTTGTCTCATGTACTTTTAAATTGATTAATAAATCTGATTGGAGTCGTTAGTTACAATTTGGATTTTAGTTAATTATTATGGTCTCATTGTAAGGGTAACAACGGCGTAAAGTTATTAAACCATTCAACACAATTAACGTTTTGGCAAGATTTTTTTTAAAAGACTTTAACGGTAGATGATATAAATTTTATATGTTTTTTAATTTCATGTATATAAAACGCTAATAAACAACAAAGTATGCTTTTAAATAGTCTACAAATTAAGTAGACTACAAACAACATTATGATTATTTTTATTTGAATAGTTGTTGCAAAAAAGGCTAAACTATGAAATATTTTTTCTTCTTTCGTTAAAATTTTAGAGCCCACACCTTTTCTCCCATCAATTGTGGCAGATTAATTTTAGGATGGTCTTTCATATACTCTTTCACATACAGGAACCCTAAGTATTTCCCGATATTATTAGGATATTCCATTGGCAGGTCGTCGGGCCTTTGATTATCGCTCATATATTCAACAATAATTTCAGGATTTTGGATTTGTAGCAGTTTTTCATGTTCAAAATACTTCTTTATTAAATAAGTGTTGTTTGCACACCACGTCATTTGTTTCCCCGAATAGCCAAAGATTAAAGAGTCCGGCAGATCTGGCAGTAAGGCTTTTAAAACATATAATTTTCTGCCTTCTTCAATCATTTTGTCTTTTAAGGTATATTGTTCAGCTTTATCCGGAAATATTTTCGCGATCCAACTACCTATGACAGAAGGAGCAATATAATCGGGTGTAAATTGATGCAATCGCTGCTGTCCAAATAAACTCAACAAATAATCAGATTGATACCCGGTAAACCCCGGACCTAAAAATTGTTGTAATCCAATGGCGAGACCAGCTTTACTGGCAAAACATCCATACCCGTCAACCGGCCCTATATAAGTAATTATACGACCGGGTAGTGATAAGTGAGGAAAATAGATCTTCGCCCTTTTTAGCGCATTTTCAATTTTCTTAAGCTGCCGGTCTAAATGCGGGATATAATCGTCTATACTATCATACAAATAACGGTTTTCAACAATGAATTTGTTCATCTCATCAGGCAGAACAGCATCATCCATGGAAAATGCGGCGATATTATATAGAAAGCCTTCATAGAAATAACCATATTGGGTTTTAAGCCTTTTTAACCCCTCACTCATGTAATGAGTATTGGTATCCAGTGCAAAGAAATCCTTTTCAAAATGGTCTACCTTGATATCCAGTTTGACTTTCCGGATATTAGGCCCCTTCCTTTTGCCCGCTTTACAGCCAAAATAGCATACCACACAAGCCATTACAAAAATGATCCAGTTTCTTCGCATAGGTCCAAAAATAAGTTTAATCAAATAAAAACAGACAATGCATGGCTTTACTATTTCTGTATAGCGAAATGCATTGTCTGTTTAATTTAAGACAGCTTTCTTTCTGCCTACCGTAGGTATCCTCCGGAACCCCTGAACTACTTAGCCGTCCAAACATTATCCGCCGGCGTATAATCCATAAAGAGATTACCGTCTAATGTGATTTTCGCGATGGCCTTTTTGGTAGTAATCTTTAAAACCTGTTCCAGTTGATTTTCCTTCCAGGTAATCGGCGTCTGATGTTTTGTACTGGTTGTACCATCTGTATACGTAACAACCACATCAAATGGAATTGCAAATCCACCGGGATTATCAATGGTCAGAGTATATGTTCCATTCCCTTTCTCAACTTTAGATAACCGGATATCGATATAGTTATTAGTAAAAAACCAGTTCTGGAAAAACCAGTTCAAGTTCCGGCCGGAACCAGCGTTCATCGCACCAAAATAATCCCAGGGAATGGGATGTTTGCCGTTCCATGTGTCCATGTAATAATGTAAGGCTTTTTTGAAGAGCTGATCTCCTAGTAAATCCTTGAGTGCCAGATAACTTAAAGAGGCCTTCCCATAAGAATTATGTCCATATCCCGCACCACTTACCTGACTGGACATAGAAATAATCGGCTGATCTTCTTCTGCTGCCGGGTTCCTGATATACCTGGCGACCCTGAACATCTTATATACTGAATCAGCATGCGCTTTGCCAAATTCTTTCTGACCAATTAAATACTCAAACGTCGTCGCCCAGCCTTCGTCCATATAGGCGTAGCGGGTTTCGTTAATCCCCATATAAAACGGAAAATAGGTATGCGCAATTTCATGGTCCTGTACCATTTGAGAGAATTTCAGATCGGGCGTTGTTCCATCATTGACCATCATGGGGTACTCCATATCGGCGTATCCCTGGAAGGAAGTCATTTTGGAAAACGGATAGGGAACGCCGGGCCACTCGGTAGAAAAATAATGAAGTGAGTGCTGGGCCCAGGCTACATTATGGTGAAAGTCTGTCGCGGTATCATTAAAGGCGGCCTGCACGCTGGCGCGCCTACCTGTTTTAGGATCAACTACAACACTTGCTGCATCCCATACATAATTTTTACTCGTACCGAAACACATATCTGTAATATGATCCGCTTTAAATTTCCAGGTGTTCCAATCATTTTGCTTCGTGACCTTTCCGCTTTTAACTTCCTGAAAATTAGCAATATGCATCACTTCATCTGACGTATAGGACTTTTTCAACCGCATCGCGATCTCTGGTTGAAGCACTTCATCGGGATTCAATAAATCTCCCGTCGCATAGACGATATAGTTTTTAGGGACACTTACCGCTAATGTATAATCATTAAAATCATTATAGAATTCCTGGCGGTCAGAGTGGTCCAGCATGTCCCAGCCGTTATAATCATCATAGACAGAAACCCTGGGATAGCTATAGGCTACATAAAAGGTGGTACTATCAATCTGGCCTTCCCTGCCGCTTTGTTTTGACAGGGGGTAGTTCCAGTTAATATCCAGATCTATTGTCTGATGTGGCAAAACGGGTGACTTCAGCCGAATCCCCGCCACAGTACCCCAGCCCTTAGCGTCAACGTTATATACTTGATTATCAATTACCAAGTGGGTAATATCCAGTCCGGTATCCAGAAAGTCGGGGCTTGTTACATGAGACCTTGGAGAGGTAGGCTTATGTAAATTGTTGACAAATCGAATGGCAATCATTTTAAGTGTATCCGGGCTGTTGTTGGTATATTTGATCTTTTCCTGACCCGTTACCAGACGCGTTTCAGGCGTTACCTTAACCTGAATATCATAGGCCCCTTTATTTTGCCAGTAGTTTTTACCGGGCTGCCCGTTAAGCGTTCTCGTCCCTTTTTCAATCGCTTTTTTTATGTTTCTGGGAACATACAGCTCTTGAGCAGCGAGTGACAGGCTGCCCATCGTCAACAGGCACCCGCTGATTGCGGTTAATAATGATCTTTGCATCCTATTATTTTGTTTGATTAATCGTAGAACATTGTCTTGAGCTGTGAAATTATGAAATTTTTCAGTGAAACGTCGGACGCGCGGTACAATAAGTCCGATTTCAAGCCCTCAGAAACCAACTTATTCTGAAGGACCGGTTATAGGAACTTCTGGTGGCATTCACGAATTACACTTATATTTGCAAACTATTTCAGCGGCATGCCGCACGAATTAAAGCTATTAGATCCATGACGATTTCATATAATTGGTTAAGTGAATATTTACCGGAAAAATTAGATCCTGAAAAACTCTCCAGAATTTTAACCTCCATCGGACTGGAAGTAGAAAGCCTGGAAGATTACCAGAGCATCAAAGGCGGCCTTGAGGGAATCGTAGTAGGAGAGGTGCTAACCTGCGTTCCGCATCCGGGGGCCGATAAGCTAAAGCTTACTACGGTAAATATAGGACAGGAAACGCCGCTGAATATCGTCTGCGGAGCACCCAATGTTGCGGCAGGCCAAAAAGTATTGGTCGCCACCATCGGGACCACCTTATATAATAAAGAAGGAGAGGCGCTGACCATAAAAAAGGCGAAGATCAGGGATGAGGAAAGTATGGGCATGCTCTGTGCAGAGGACGAACTCGGTTTAGGAGAAAGCCATGATGGGATCCTGGTGCTCCCTGCCGATACCAAAATAGGCATTCCGGCAACAGATATTTTTCCGGTTTATACCGATCACATATATGAGATCGGCCTGACACCTAACCGCATGGACGCCCAGAGTCATATGGGGGTTGCCCGCGATGTTACCGCTTACCTGACCCGCCACAACAGCGGAACCTTTAAGATAAAGACACCTTCTGTGAATGGTTTTAAACCGGACAGTTACAGTCACAATATTGATATTCAAATAGACAACCCTGAATTGTGTCCCCGGTACGCAGGTATTGTTCTGTCTGGTGTCAAAGTCGGTCCATCACCAGAGTGGTTGCAGCAAAAGCTGAAAGCCATCGGTCAAAGGCCTATTAATAACATCGTTGATATTACCAACTTCATTTTGCATGAAACCGGGCAGCCGTTGCACGCATTTGACCTGGCGGCCGTTACCGGCAATCAGATCCAGGTCAAAACACTGGATAAGGGCTATTCATTTGAAACACTGGATGGCAAGATCCGTACTTTGTCTGATGAAGACCTGATGATCTGCAACAGTGAGGCGCCTATGTGTATTGCCGGCGTATTCGGCGGTAAAAAAAGCGGCGTAAAAGAAACAACTACAGAGATTTTCCTGGAAAGCGCTGTATTCAATCCTACTTCGATCAGAAAAACGTCGGTTCGCCACGGACTGCGTACTGACGCCGCTTCCCGTTTTGAAAAAGGCGTAGATATTTCAAATACAGTATACGTCCTGAAACGGGCTGCGATGATGATCAGGGAAATTGCCGGAGGCCAGATCAGTTCAGAGATCAAAGATGTGTATCCTACACCGAAGGAAAAAACGCAGGTAGCTTTAAAATACCATTACCTTAAAAAATTAAGTGGCAAAAACTATCATCAAGACACCATTATTAATGTTCTGGAAGCCCTCGGATTTGAAAAAATCAAGGAAGGCATGGATGAAGTCTGGGTGGCCGTTCCTTACAGTAAGCCCGATATCAGCTTGCCGGCCGATATCGTAGAGGAGATCCTGAGAATTGATGGTCTGGATAATATTGATATTCCCAGCTCTATTACAATTACTCCGGCAATAGATGCCAATGGCCTTAAAGAAGATCTCAAAGAAAAGTTAGCGGGGTTTCTGGTGGGAAGAGGTTTTAATGAGATCATGACCAATTCCATTACAGACAGTAAGTATTATAATGAACAGACCTTGCAGTCGGTGGTCAAAATGATCAATAATCTTAGTGCAGATCTGGATGTCATGCGACCGTCTATGATTGAGACCGGTCTGGAGTCTCTCTCATATAATATTAATCGTAAAAATGATAATCTTCAGTTTTTTGAGTTTGGCAAAACCTATAGTACCACGGGCGTAGGGCAGTATCAGGAAAAAGAACACCTGGCCATCTACATTACCGGTAAAGATCATGAGGATCTCTGGTCTGAAAAAGGGACGGCCTATACTATTTATCAGGCAAAGGGCCTGGCTTATGCATTATTGCAGTTATGCGGATTTACCCAGATTAAATTCACCATACTGCCAGAATCCGGCTTCATTGAAGTCGCGGCCGACAAAAAGAAAGTCATAGAAATCCAAACCATCAGTACCGCTAAAAGAGAGCGGTTTGGAATCAAGGTCCCGGTATTTTTTGTGGACCTGGATTTTGGCACATTAATTTCATTAAAGGAAAATAAAAAGATTACTTATAAAGAAGTTTCTAAGTTCCCGACTGTCTATAGAGACTTGGCCTTGGTATTGGATAATAGCGTTCATTATGATCAGATTCTGGAGGTTATTAAAAAAACCAACTTACCTTTACTTAAAGAGACCCGTTTATTTGACGTCTTTGAAAATGATAAACTTGGTAAAGGGAAGAAGTCTCTGGCTATTAACTTTGCCTTCCTGGATGAGCAAAAAACGCTGACAGATAAAGAAATTGATCATATGATGATCAAACTCATAACAGGGTTCGAGAAACAATTAGAAGCAGAAATCCGAAAATAGCGCCTGCGTGCTTCAAGCACTGCAGAATATAAATAAGGCAATAACTTTAAACACTTTTTATCATGGAGCAGACCACGCTTAAAAATCTGGAAGATAAACTGGAGCAACTCCTTAAAAAGTATCAGTTGTTGCAAAAAGAGAATAAGCAGTTGAAAAACAGCTTATCCGAAACTGAAACAGCACTGGCTAAAAGTCAGAAGGCTTGTGAGGCCTTACAGTTAAAACTCGACGCGGGTATTATCAGCACTACTAAAACAATGGACCAGCACCAGCAACAGTTGCTACAAAACCGCATCGATCAGTACCTGAAAGAAATCAATAAATGCCTTACACTTTTAGACGCCTGATAATATGACTGATATCATTATCATTAATGTCCTCATCGGAGATCGAACCTTCCGGCTAAAAACCAAAAAGGCCGATGAGGAGATCGTTCGTAAAACGGTTAAGATGGTCAATGATAAAGTCATGGAATACAAAAGCAAGTTTGCCGGTAAGGACATGCAAGATTATGTTTCGATGGCCTTACTCTGGTTGGCGACAGAACAGAATAAAGCGGGAGAATTCCTCATTGAAATGCAGCAAACCGAGGAAAAACTGCAAAGCTTACAAACAAAACTCGACCGGTTATTGCAGGAAGATGAAACTGAAGACCCGCAGGATGATCCGCACAAATGGTAAACGCCGCGGCCAGATTCTTCTGTCAAAAGATACAATATTGCTATATTTCGGCTAATTTAGGGTTAAATTCCTCACCGTAAGTGATTAATATACATGGAAAAGAATAGACTGGAAGCCTTCAGCGATGGTGTGCTGGCCATTATCATCACAATCATGGTACTGGAACTCAAAATTCCTGAGTCGGGTGATGGCCATTTTAGCGCTCTGCTGCCATTGGTTCCAAAATTCCTTAGCTATATACTCAGTTTTATCTATGTGGGGATATACTGGAATAACCACCACCATATGTTACAATGCTGCAAAGTTGTAAATGGAAAGGTCCTTTGGGCGAATCTGCATTTGCTCTTCTGGTTATCTTTATTTCCTTTTACCACGGCGTGGGTCGGTGAAAACCACACATCAGCAGCGCCACTGGCCTTATATGGCTTTGTGCTGTTTATGGCGGCAATTGCCTGGGTCATCTTACTGAACTGTCTGATCCATGCCAATGACCGCAGCGGCCTGCTTGCCAAGGCAGTCGAAAATAAAACGCTTAAAGAACAGGCCTCTCCGTTTATCTACATAGCCGGCATTGCCAGTGCCTTTTTTATCCCATGGCTGTCCATTGCCTTTTATGCGCTCAGCGCCATCATTTGGCTGGTCCCCGACAAAAGAATTGAAAAAGCGTTAAAAGAAGCCAAACCGGAATAACAATACACCAGAAGGATGCGCCTGATGCATAGGTTGTCCTGAATTATAGCGTACATTTGCTGACTTATAATCGATTTAGAACGACAACGATTCAGATATTATGTACGAATACACGTCCAGCAAACGCCTCTTTGAAAGAGCACAAAATTCCATACCAGGCGGCGTTAATTCTCCGGTCAGGGCTTTTAAAAGTGTCGGAGGTACCCCTATATTTATAGAAAAAGCCAAAGGCGCCTATCTCTATGACGCGGATGGCCAGAAATACATAGATTATATAGCTTCCTGGGGGCCTATGATCCTGGGTCATAGTTATTTACCAGTCGTAAACGCAATACAAAAAAAAGCAGCAAATTCTACTTCTTTCGGCGCGCCGACTGAACTCGAGGTAGAAATGGCTGAATTGATCAAATCCCTGACCAGGAATGTGGATCTGATCCGCATGGTCAATAGCGGAACAGAGGCGTGCATGTCTGCTCTTCGGGTAGCCAGGGGGTATACTGGTAAGAATAAATTTATCAAATTCGAGGGCTGCTACCATGGACATGCCGACATGTTTCTGGTAAAAGCAGGCAGTGGCGTAGCCACTTTTGGCATCCAGGAGGTGCCGGGCGTCACAGCAGGTACTGCCCTGGATACGCTCACGGCTCCCTATAACGACCTGGAAGCGGTCCGCAATCTGGTAAAACAATATGCAGGAGAAATTGCTGCAATTATTGTAGAGCCGGTAGCTGGTAATATGGGTTGTGTATTGCCTGCAGCGGGGTTCCTGGAAGGGCTGCGTCAGATCTGTGATCAGGAAAATATCTTACTTATCTTTGATGAGGTCATGACCGGTTTCAGATTGGCGCCCGGAGGAGCACAAGAGCGGCTCAATATTAATGCAGATCTCGTCACTTATGGTAAAGTGATCGGAGCAGGGCTTCCCGTGGGCGCATTTGGCGGCAAAAAAGAAATTATGGAGCAGGTGGCTCCGTTAGGAAATATCTATCAGGCAGGGACCCTTAGCGGTAATCCGCTGGCAATGATTGCCGGTTATACCTTACTTGCGGAACTAAAGGATCATCCTGAATACTATACAGAATTGAACGAAAAAGGAGCCTTTTTGCAAAAAGGGCTGATTGATATATTTAAAGAAAAGAATATTCCTGTACAGGTTAACCAATTTGGTAGCATGTTAAGCCTCTTTTTTAATACGGAGCCGGTAACTGATTTTGCTTCCGCAAGCCGTTCAGACATGAGCAGGTTTACCCGGTTCTTCCATGGGCTTTTAAAAAGAGGCGTACATTTACCTCCCTCCGGTTATGAAAGTTGGTTCCTTAGCAACGCACTGAGTCAGTCGGATCTGGAGGAAACGCTGGACGTCATCCGCAAGACAGCAGAGGAATTATGAGTATTTTGACAGATTCAGGTATGGAATATAGCAAAATCAACATCTTAGTTGTAGTACAATTATTAAAATGATATATTATGGATACGGATCTGGGTCGTCAGGTTAGGGAAAGACAAAGAAAACGCTATAATAACGTACGGTCAATTAAGGACATCGTCATGGCCGTTTTAATTTTGACCGTAGGAGTTCTAATGTTCTTCGGTGATAAATTTGAGCTGACTCAGGCAATGATGGCTGATAAAGATCCGATCATCAAATATTTATTCGGCGGACTATGCGCGCTTTATGGCGGATTCAGGCTATATAGGGGAATTAAACAAGATTATTAATTTTGTAAATATGTGTTAAATTTAGAAACCGGATTATTTCTAAAAAACAAAAGTTTATGTTTTTTTTTCGTGCAACAAAATTTCTACTTATTTTTAGCCTCGTTCTTTGGAATTTAACTTCCTGTGAATCCAAAATAAAAAAGGATAGTCATCCTCAAGAAGGAACCCTTCGTGTGAGTGTGGACGAGTCTTTTAAACCCATAATTGATCAACAAATCATGGTTTTCGAAGCCTCTTTCCCAAAAGCGCACATTGAAATTAAATATAAGTCAGAAGCCGACTGTTTTCGAGATTTTCAATCCGACAGTACGCAAATGATTCTTGTAACCAGGGCCCCGAACGAAGAGGAAAGTGATTATTACAAAAAAGTTTTGGGTCATCCATTATTGTACTCCGTACTGGCCTATGATGCAGTTGCACTTGTGGTCAACCGTTCAGCTGATGATAGTACATTTTCAATTGAGCAGCTACGGAAATTATTGACTGATAAAACCCCTGGCAAATATCAGGTACTATTAGATGGCGATAATGCTACCAGTTCAGTCAGATTTATTATGGATTCTATCACAAATGGAAAAAACTTTGGTGTTAACGTAAAAGGGACTAGTGGCAACGAAGATGTCTTAAAGCAGGTAGCAGATAATAAAAATGCTATTGGTTTTGTTGGCTCGAGTTGGATACTGGGGTCAGAAATTGCAGAAAAATACAGAGACCGGGTAAAACTGGCTTATGTGGAATGTAAGCGATGCAATGACGGAACCTTTGCAAAGCCTTCGCAAGCAACAATATACAGTGTCCAGTATCCTTTGGTACGTCCTTTGTATGGGATTCTGAAAAATGCTGATATCGGATTAGGCGCTTCCTTTTACAATTTTATGAGTTTTGAAAGAGGACAACTGATTTTCAGAAGGGGGGAGCTTGTCCCCGCAAAGATGAATTTCGTCGTCCGAAAGGTGATTAACAAACCGGATCAGGATTCATCAGTCAAAGATAAATAGAGGTATTAAAATTTTTAAAGCGATAAACCTACATATCGAAATCAGGTAAACAAAAAATAAAAATGAAGAAAATGAAGAAGGTTGTTTTTAGTTTTCTCGCGGTTGTAAGTGCAATTTCATTTGCCACGGCGCAAAGCCTGGAAGAGGGCGTTAAAGCACTGTATTACCAAAAATATACAAACGCCGAGAAAATTTTGCAGGATGTTGTAAACAAAGCAAAAGAACCAGATGGCCAGGCCATTTATTGGTTAGGCCAGGTGTATTTGGATAACACATATGGTGAAGCAGACGGTGTGGCTAAAGCCAACGCGCTGTATCAAAAATACGCTGCGAGTAAAGATCCATGGGTATTGGTCGGTCTTGGTGAAATAGACTTTATCAACCATAACAAACAGGCCGCTGAACAGAAATTTGAGGCCGCTTTAGCTGCAGCTGATAAATTCAAGGGCAGACATAAAGAAGAAGAGCAGGCTAAACTCATGACAGCTGTTGGCCGTGCCAGCGTGTATGGAAACAGAGATATCGGTGATCCCGCTTATGCTATTCCCATATTACAGAAAGCTATGGATCTGGATAAAACCAATCCGGAACCTTGCCTGTATTTAGGGATGAACTTTTTAAAATTAGGTGGAGACCAGGGTGGTAATGCATTTGTTGCTTTTAACAATGCTATTTTAAGGAACCCTGCCTACGCAGCAGCCTATTACCGCATGGGGAAAATCTTCCATTCTCAAAATAACTTTGACGTGATGGATGAGTGGTACAAAAAAGGTATCGCTGCGGATGCAACATATGCCCCTATCTATCTGGATTATTTTGATTATTTCAAAAATACAGATTACAACAAGGCTAAAGCCTATTTAGACCAATATGTGAAAAATTCTGATGGTGGTTGTAACGTACAATATTTCCAGGCAGATTATCTTTTCCGGTCAGGTAGCTATCAGGAATCCATTAATAAAGGTAAAGAAATGGAAGCCGGTACTTGTGCCAATTTCTCTCATCTGAACCTGCTTATGGCGATGAACTATCACCGCTTAGGCGATACCACGCAGTCCGTTACTTATGCGAAGAAATTCTTCTCAACGGTTGCGCCCTCTAATCTGACTGCAGATGACTATGCATTCGGTGGTTTTATCTACAAAGATGTTCCTGAAATGGCAGATTCAGCGGTTAAATACCTGAAAATTGCCTACGATATGGATACTGTTCCTGCAGAAAAGTCCATTTATGCAGACTCTATCGCCTTTGCACTGGAAAAGGCCAATAAACCAGTTGAAAAATATCAATGGTTAAGAAAACTGTATGATGAAAAAGACAGTACATCTGATGGTTACAATACTGCTCTTTTCAATGCAGGTTATGCGGCATATGAGTTGGCACAGACTGACTCTACCTATTATCCGACTGCAGACTCACTGTTCACACTTTATAAGACCAAGTATCCTACACAGATATATGGCTACAAATACCTGGTAGACTCTAAATTAAAAGCCGGAGACACTACTGCAGCCGTACCCGCTATCATGGATTATATTGATTTTATGAAAAAGGATACTGCAAAATATAAAGATTATATTCTGGCACAGTACGGTTTCCTGGCCAATTATTATGTGAACGCCAAAGGAGACTATCCGAATGGTCTGAAAATGTTTGATGCGATTTTAGCGCTGGATCCAACCAATGCGGCCGCTAAACAATATGGCGATCAGATCAGAAGTTATCTGGAAAAACATAAAGGTGATGCAGACTCCACCTCTACTGATTCCACTGGTGGAAAGTAATTCCGAAAAGGAATAATCATATAGAAAACTTCGTAATCCATGACAGGATTACGAAGTTTTTTGTTTTTGACTGAAAAGCGTATTTTTGCCATTCAAACTGAGTATAATATGTCATTAAATCATATTTTAAGTGCCGCTCCGGGTGTAGTTGAAAACGCGACCGATTATTTACCTATCGCCTTACAGATCATTTTTGCAATAGGTTTCGTAGCGCTGATGATCTTCGTGTCTTCTTTACTAGGCCCTAAACGCAAAACAAATGATAAGCTCGCTAACTTTACCAGTGGTATTACGACCCATGGTAACGCGCGGCAGCCGATGGCCATTAAATACTTCTTGATTGCGATCCTTTTCGTTTTATTTGACGTAGAAGTTATTTTCTTCTATCCCTATGCTGTTAACTTTAAAAGCCTCTCCTGGACAGGTTTTATAGAAATACTGCTTTTTGTGGGTTTATTTCTTATTGGGTTTGTCTATATTATTAAAAAGAGAGCGTTACAGTGGGAAGATTAAAACCGTTTTCATTTTTTAATTTTTAAAAGGCAGCCAGAAAATATCTCTGACTGCCTTTTCTTCATAGCAGTTACCTGATTGTTATATGACCATGAAGAAGTCAGGTACAGTAACAGTCAAAAAAACGGGTCGGTATTAGAAAAATCCTGGTTGTCCTTTATAATGAATAGAACCAATATTAGCCGGTAGTTTACCGAAACAGGGTGCTTGTATTTTCCGAAAATGGTGCATTGTTCGTGGTTCCCTATTACACCTTGACCTATAGCATCAGATAGCTCTACTTTCGTAACCGAAAGATTATCATAAATGGCATGAAGAATTTTGATTAATGGTGAGTGGGTCGATCACTCTATTCTTGATTGAACGCTAATCCACATACCTATCTGGATAACTATAAATATGGTGTATAACTCTCGATTTTATCCAAACGAATGTGGATAAGTTTAGAACAAATACACGGTATTTTATGGACGGTTAAAAGAACGTCTATTTCTTAACTTTTTGTCCTATCATAATTAACAGTGCATAGCTGTGGATAAGTGAATGTGAATAAACTGAACTTTGTTTATCCACAGTGTGGATAATTGTAGATAAAGCTAGTATTTAAAAGGGTTCAGGGAGTGGATAATTTTGTGGATAACGGTTGATAACTGAAAAGTAATTAACTTTGATGATTGTGAATAATCAATTTATTCAGATATTCACACCCTTAATAGTAATAGGGTTTTTAAATAAATAATTATATAATTAATTATTACAGCAGTTATGAACATAATAGAAGCGAAAGCGCATTTAAATAAAAAAGGTTTTTTAGATCTCCCTGTGGATCCTTCCCTGGATCTATTTGCGGAGATTGAAAAACTAAAGAAAGAGACCAACGCCATTATCTTAGCACATTACTATCAGGAGGCTGATATTCAGGATCTGGCAGATTATATTGGAGATAGCCTGGGCCTCGCGCAACAAGCAGCGACCACTAGTGCGGATGTAATTGTATTTGCCGGTGTACACTTTATGGCGGAAACAGCAAAGATCCTGAATCCGACTAAGAAAGTATTATTGCCCGATTTAAACGCGGGTTGTTCTCTGGCAGACAGTGCACCGACTGAAGCATTTAGAAAATTTAAAGAGGCCCATCCAGACCACATCGTTATTTCTTACATCAATTGTACTGCAGAGATTAAAGCGCTGAGTGATATCATATGTACCAGTGGCAATGTGGAAAAGATCATTGACAGTGTACCTAAGGAACAAAAGATCATATTTGCTCCGGACAGAAATTTAGGTGCTTACATAAACAAACGTACGGGGCGCGATATGCTGCTTTGGGACGGTTCCTGCATGGTTCATGAGATTTTCAGTTTAGAGAAGATTTTAGGCCTTAAAGAGCGGCATCCAGAGGCACTATTATTAGCGCACCCTGAATGTGAAGAGATTATTTTAAAAGAGGCTGATTTTATCGGCAGTACGACCCAGATATTGAATTTTGCTAAAAAGAGTCCTGCACAGGAATTTATTGTGGCGACTGAAGCGGGGATTCTGCATCAGATGGAAAAGGATTCTCCGACAAAAACTTTTATTCCGGCGCCACCCAATAATGCCTGTGCCTGTAACGATTGCCCCTATATGAAACTCAATACGCTGGAGAAGCTGTATTTGTGTATGAAGTTCCAGTTGCCGGAGATAAAAATGGATGAATCGCTGCGGCTGGCGGCCAAGAAGCCTATCGACCGTATGATGGAGATCAGCAGGAATGCAGGATTAATAAAATAACAGATAGCTTATTTTCCTCTTCTTTGCTCATAAGGAGAGAGGAAAATATTCTTTTCATACTTGTCTTCTGTTTTCTGATGGAGAAATTTTTTGTACGTGATTTTAATGTATTGACCCAGCTGTACATCGTTCATGCGTGAGAGATCTTCATAAGATGGCCGGTATACTTCCATATACTTATCCCGCTCAGCGTCATACAACCCTGTTATATCTTCTACAAGTTTTTTGGTGAAACGGTGGTTGACGTATCTTTCCTGTTCCACACTGAGGGCAAACTTCTGGTAGACTTTCTGCCTGCGGTTATAACCAAACCGGAATAGATTGACAATCGCATCCAGGTCAACGGCCATTCCACCGTTATCCCCTACACCGAAACTTTCACCCAGTGCCTGACTTGGTTTTTTGTAATTAAATATTTTTGCGTAATCCTCCCTTAAAGCCAGAGAATCTTCATAATAATTCCTGGCTCTTACCGTAACCGTGGGTAAGTATCCTTTTGGTGTTTGTGTGTAGGCTTTTGGTAAATAAATCTGGACCTCAAAATCTCTTGTATTTTTAATCGTGTCTACGGGGTACTTATGTGTGATTTTGTCTCTGAACTTGAACCAAATAGAATCATTTTTAGGGTCAATCTGGATCTGGTAACTGCCTGTTGAATCCGAAACGGCTCTCTTGCCGGATTGAGTAATGACAACGACTGAATCCAGCGGCGTCCGATACTTGTCCTGGTATACATGCCCCTTTACCGTCATTTGTGCAAATAAGACAGTAGCGGGAAAAAGGCCCCAGATAGAGATGAATAGTAAAATGCCGAATGGTTTCAAATGCGGTCGTATTAAATCAGGGTAATATTACTGATCTTTCCCTAAGCTTTCATTAATTTAATGGTAAAATGTTTACCTGCCCATATGAACCATCAGAATTTGAATATCAGCCGGATTTACGCCGCTTATTCTGCCTGCCTGCCCAATGGTTCTTGGACGGATTTTATTGAATTTTTGGATAGCTTCTGTGCCTAATGCGGTTATTTTATTATAATCAAATGAATCGGGTATTACTAAAGATTCCATCTGATTGATTTTATCAACAATTTCCTGTTCTTTTTCTATATATCTTTCATATTTTATCTGTATTTCAGATTGTTGAATATTATTTAAATTTTTAATATTAATAATATCCTTCAATATACCTACTTCATTGATCATATCTTCCAGTGAAACTGCAGGGCGGAGAATTATCTTAGAAAATTTCTGCTTTTCACTAATGGGTGTAGAACCGATTTTTTCCAAATAGGGATTGATCTGTTCAGGAGAAATGGAGGTTTGCTTTAACTGTTCAATCATCGCTGCGACGTCCGTTTTTTTCTGTTGAACTGTTTGGTAGCGCTCTTCTTTTGCCAAACCTAACTGGTAGCTTAACTCAGTCAACCTTAAATCGGCATTGTCTTGCCGTAATAATGTTCGATATTCCGCTCTGCTGGTGAACATCCGATAGGGCTCATCAGTGCCTTTATTGATCAGATCGTCAATGAGTACACCTATATAAGCTTCATTCCTTTTTAAAATTAATGGCTCCTTTTCTGATATGGCAAGATGTGCATTGATACCCGCCATTAATCCCTGACAGGCAGCTTCTTCATATCCGGTGGTTCCATTTATCTGCCCGGCAAAGAACAGATTTTTAATAAGTTTTGTTTCAAGATTTGCTTTTAACTGTGTAGGTGGAAAATAATCGTATTCAATGGCATAACCCGGGCGAAACATTTTTACATTTTCGAATCCTGGTACTTTTGACAGTGCCTTATATTGTACATCTTCCGGTAGGGAAGTTGAAAACCCGTTTACATAGATTTCGACTGTTTTGAACCCTTCGGGTTCAACAAACAATTGGTGTCGGTTCTTATCAGCAAACCGGTTTATCTTATCTTCGATACTGGGGCAGTATCTGGGGCCTGTTCCTTCTATTCTCCCTGTATACATTGGACTTCGATCAAAACCTGTTTTTAATAAGTCATGTACCTCAGTGTTTGTATAAGTAATATGGCAAGGCAATTGTTTGGCCGGGTCTAATTTATTGACTGTCTCGAGGTATGAAAATCCTGTGATTACATCGTCTCCTTTTTGGATTTCCATTTTTGAATAGTCCAGACTTCTGGCATCTACCCTGGGAGGAGTACCTGTTTTAAGCCTGTCACTTTGAAAACCCAGGCTTATCAGTTGTTCAGTAATGCCAGTCGCGCTTTTTTCAGCTACCCTGCCCCCTCCAAATTGCTTTTCGCCAATATGTATAATACCATTTAAGAAGGTTCCACTTGTAAGTATAACCGATTTAGCCTTGATTTCATGGCCTAGATTAGTCTTTACGCCTATAACTTGCTGATCTTTTACAAGAATACCCTGCACTGTGTCCTGATAGAAGTCGAGATTCTCTGTATGTTCAAGCATTTCTCTCCATGTTAAGGCGAACAACATGCGGTCATTTTGTGTGCGGGGACTCCACATGGCGGGACCTTTGCTTTTATTCAACATTCTAAACTGGATCATGCTCTTATCTGAGACAATGCCACTATAACCCCCCATTGCATCTATTTCCCGGACTATTTGACCTTTAGCGATTCCTCCCATAGCTGGATTACAGCTCATTTGAGCAATCGTATTCATGTTCATGGTAATAAGGAGCACTTTATTACCTAAGTTAGCGGCAGCGGCAGCAGCTTCACTTCCGGCATGTCCGGCTCCAGCCACTATAACATCATATTCCTGAAACATAATTAAAATTTATAGGGTGCAAAGGTAGTTGATTAATTA
This sequence comes from Arachidicoccus terrestris, assembly GCF_020042345.1. Taxonomy (NCBI): domain Bacteria; kingdom Pseudomonadati; phylum Bacteroidota; class Chitinophagia; order Chitinophagales; family Chitinophagaceae; genus Arachidicoccus; species Arachidicoccus terrestris. The sequence continues at coordinate 2,371,739 of NZ_CP083387.1, read as the reverse complement.
TTAAATTGATGTTTCACGTGAAACAGTTGATTAGACTAAAACTATATATTGAATTACCATATTGTCGTTAGCGCGCTTTGGTTATACATAAGATAGTAAGTAAAAAGGTTCCACGTGGAACCTTTTTACTTACTATCTTATGGTGATTAATACCTATCTTAATTTAGTTCCACGTGGAACACTTGTCCTATAGTACTTTTTTATGTAGTAATCCTCCATTTTTCGCATCAATACCGCTTCTTTTGCTGTCTTATCTTTATAGTGGCAAAGATGTAGGGCACCGTGAAATAAAACACGAAGCATTTCCTTTTCAAAAGGCTCCTGTAAGGTCTTTGCATTGTCTTTTACCCTATCAACACTAATGTAAACCTCTGCTATTGTATCTTTAGTAGAACTTAATTCAAACGTAAGGATATCTGTGTAATAATCATGTTTTAGCTGTTGCTTATTCATATCAAGCAGTGTATCGTCAGAGCAGAATATGTAGTCAATTGATTTGAGGCCTTTCTTTTCAGATTTGAAAATTGTTGCTATAAAAGCTTTAATTGCGGTTTTATTCTTTAAATGAAGCTGTTTGTCTAAGTAATTAAAGGATACTCTTTGCATGGTTTGTTGTTTAATTGTCAAAATTCGGAAATTATCTCGAAAAAGCCTGCCTAATGGTTGAAATCAGTTAATTTTGCGTTTATAATTTTCTATATATGAAGAAGTTGTCAGAAATCCGTGTTGGAAAAGCCGTCGTAATTAGGGAATTTTCTAATAATGAAATATTTATTAAGTTAATGGAGATGGGTTGTATTCCAGGTGAAATTATTAAAGTAGAACAAATTGCCCCATTGGGTGATCCTATATCCATCTCTGTAGTGGGCTATAATTTAAGCTTGCGGATAAATGAAGCCGAGAATATACTCGTTGAAGAGGTAGTCTAGCATGTCTTCCTGATTTTTCTTTAATGTTATATTATTCCATTCTTTTAATATGAAGATAGGTTTATACTTTGGATCCTTTAATCCGATTCATACTGGTCATCTTATCATTGCCGAGCACGTACTAAATTATACTGATTTAGATAGGGTATGGTTGGTAATATCGCCACAGAATCCACTCAAACCTTCCAGCACTTTGTTGGGCGAATATGACCGGTTGCATTTGGTTAATCTTGCTATTGAAAACAGTAGCCGACTAAAAGCGGTAGACGTAGAATTTCGATTGCCGAAACCTTCTTATACTATTACAACGCTTACTTATCTGACTGAAAAATATCCGGATGATGAATTTACCGTGATCATGGGGTCTGACAGTTTTAATAATTTGCCCAAATGGCGAAATTATGAACAGTTAATACGTGATTATTTATTTTTGATTTATTTAAGGCCCGGTTTTCCGGTTGAAAGATTAAACCCTGGCATAAATGCACATATCCTGGAAGCACCTATGCTGGATATATCTGCATCGTTTATCCGGAAAAATATTCAAGAAAATAAATCCATCCGTTTTCTAGTGCCAGAAAGGGTTGTTGACTATATCGAGACAAATAACTACTTTAAATAGAATAACATTACATATTAAAAATATTTATTATTACTTAAAATATAACCCCTAACAGGAGACAAATAATTACGATATAAGGAGCCGGAACCCGGGTATATTTAAGTAATAAAAACGTTCCGGCAATAGTTGTTATATTAATAATATGTTCTATATTTCCATCGATAACATTTACGGAAATATCTTTCATAAGATATAGAGAAGAAGCTGATATGATGGCAACCACGGCGGCATTAATGCCTTCAAGTGAGCGGTAAATAATTGCATATTTTTTTAAATTATTCCATACGGGAAAGAAAAAAAGAATAAGCAAAGTTGAGGGGAGAAAGATGGCAACTGTCGCGATAACACAACCCCAAAACTGTGCTGACGGCCCTCGGTCTTTCAGGACCATTCCTCCTACAAAAGAACTGATGGTAAATGTTGGCCCCGGAATGGCCTTCAGCATACCATAGCCAGTTAGAAAGGCATCATTGTCCATTTTCAATACCCCCATATTTTTTTCCTGAACGCCTTTAGTCGTGGGACGTACAACATACTGTTCATACATCAACGGGGCCAGCACATCTCCCCCCCCGAATGTGAGTGAACCAAAGCGATAACAGTTTTCAAAAAGATTATATTTACCGCGTTGACTCCAGTTATTTTTACGCGCTGTTTCTGAAAGAACACCGGCCAGGATGAAAATGGCGAAAAATATTAAGATATTTCCCCAACGGATCTTTTTGGTTGCTGTTTCTATTTGCGGAATACGCTTATGGCTGAAATTGGTGGTAATGCCGGCAGCAATGATTACGGCAGGAAAGATCCAGGGAGTTTTAAAAAAACTATAGGTCAAAACAGTACCGATAACCAGGATGGCCTTAGTAATGGTGTTATTGATGGATATTCTACACAATTTTACTGCTGAAAATGCGATAAACCCCACAGCCATCGGTTTGATGTATTTGAAGAGCTCTTTGGTATCAATGGCACTTTTATCCAGATAGTCCAGTAAAAACGACAGACTACCCATAATGATACTGGCTGGTAAAACCCACGTTATTAAAGCTAGTATGGCCAGAATCAGACCACCCCTTTTATAGCCAATCAGTGTAATTGTCTGTGAAGAGGATGCACCCGGTAACATCTGGCAAAAAGCATTGTATTCCAGGAGTTCATTTTCCGTAATATCTTTCCTTTGCTGCACAAAGGTTTTAAGCATCATGGCAAAATGACCCTGCGCCCCTCCGAATGCAGTTAAAGTATACCATAGAACGGCCTTTAGAAAGCTTAAGTGCCTGATTAGTTTCAAAATAATATATGAAGCTTTGTCGTTGTGAGGCTTAAAGATAATTAAAATTTTAATTCGGTTCGAGGCTTTTGATTCCTATTAATTTGCTGGATTTATTAACAGATTTTATGTGATTAAACAAATATCTTTGTTGCCTAACGAATGCAAATGGTATCATTATGGAGCATATACAAACGATACAACAGCCAAATGTGCAGCGCGTAGCCATTCAAAAAAAAGAGCGTAAGCTAATCTATCTCGTAAATCCGATCTCCGGAACAGCTAAAAAAGAAACCCTTGTAACACTTATTGAAAAGATCAGTAAAGAAAGAGGGCTTCATTCGGAGATTATGCCTACGAATAAACGAGGCAACTATGATTTTCTGATTGATAAGATCCAAAAAGAAGATATTACGGATATTGTAATCATCGGAGGTGACGGAACAGTAAACCATGTGGTAGGCGCTTTATACAATGAACCGGTTACTTTCGGAATAATTCCCTACGGCAGTGGAAATGGACTGGCCAGAGCAGCAGGTATTCCTTCTAAACCCAAACTGGCTTTTGAACTGATCCTGGATGGCGACGCGAAATATGTAGATGCTTTTAAAGTAAACGGGCATTTTGCCTGCATGCTGAGCGGTGTCGGTTTTGATGCGAAAGTTGCTCACGATTTTGCGACAAAAAGTAATCGGGGTTTACTTACTTATACACAACAAAGTATTATCAATTATTTTAAGGCGCAGCCTTATCAGTTCGAAATTGAAGTGGATAAGTTTTCATTTTTTTCTGATGCTTTTTTTATCAGTGTAGCGAATGCGAATCAGTTCGGGAATAACGTCACGATCGCACCGGAAGCCAAATTAAATGACGGTTTACTGGATATCGTAGTCGTACAGAAAATGAATAAAGCCAAATTACCCTTTGCCGTGCTTCAACAAGTACGTGGCAATAATAAGTTACAACAACTGGTAGAGGAAGTAACCAATAAGAATATTCTGTATTTTCAGACCCCTGAAATTAAAATTAAAAATCTGTTGAATGCCCCGATGCATATTGATGGAGAACCCATTGATTTTGCGCCTGAAATTAATGTTCAGATTCTTAAAAACGCTTACAGGCTTATTCGGCCATAGGTGAATTTAATTTAAGCGATCCTTTGGATAGATGACTTCACTGGAACTCTTGAATTTATAGGATTCTACTTTAGGTAATGCGGGCTGTGGATTGCTTACACGAATCTGGCTCATCGGGTCTTTAGAAATATGAAGGGTTTCTTCCTCCGTTTTGCTTTTCTTCTCAGAACTTTCCTGTAAAACGGACCCATTATTAATTCGTATTAATATGATATATTTTCCATTTTTGTCTTTAATGTTTGTACAATTTATTTTATAATCTGTCGTGGCTACCTTAGAAAGTATATTTTCTTTTTCTTTTGATCTGTAAAGATTACCAAATTGCTTATTACCTAATTGAAGCATTAGTGCCGCATCACTGTTTGCATCAAAAAAGTGGCTTTTTTCATTGGAGTAACTGTTGTTGGCTCCATTATTAAAGTCAAATCCTGGAAGCGTCAGGCTAAATGTATAAGATATATTGGCATTTTTATACTGCGTGATACCAATACAGCTGATTTTTAATGTTTTGCTGAATTTTGAATAAGTGATATCATTACCTAATACTTGGATTGTATTGGGAAGCTCGTCAAATGACAGGGATAAAAGCGCCTTTTCGGAATTGCCCTTCTGTTGGTCCGGTTGGGCCCTTACCCATCCGGAGAGTAACAGTAAAGAAATAATGGCCAGTAGTGTCTTTTTTGTAACTATATTCATAATTAATGTGATACTGCTTTAAGCCCCACAATGGAACCAATCAGCGTGAATAGGAAAAAGACCCGCCAAAAACTGGCTGGTTCTTTAAACCATAATATACCTACCAAAACAGTGCCGACAGCGCCAATTCCTGTCCAGACTGCGTAAGCTGTTCCGATAGGGAGCGCCTGCGTTGCCTTAATCAGTAATAACATACTGACTGTCAAACTGATCACAAAACCGCTATACCATAGGACCGCGGTTGACCCACTGGACTGATTGCCTTTTTCCAGACAAGTAGCAAAGCCTACTTCGAATAACCCTGCAATAATTAGAATGAACCAGTTCATTGTTAGAATTGTTTATAAATAGAAAATGTTCTTGCAAAATATCCGGCTTAAATAGCAAAAGGGTAGGTCTCAACGACATACCCCTTTGTTATTTAAATGTCAGAATTCTATTAAGAAGAATTATTTAGAGATCAAGCCAGCGAAATAATGAACAGTACGAACCAGTTGAGATACATAACTCATTTCATTGTCATACCAGCTGGTGACTTTTACCAGCTGTTTGTCGCCGAATTCAACCACTTTAGTTTGTGTCGCATCGAACAACGAACCATAATGGATGCCGATGATATCGGAGCTGACGATAGGATCTTCATTGTAACCGAAGCTTTCATTGCTCGCTGCTTTCATTGCGGCATTAACTTCTTCAACAGAGGTCTTTTTAGCTAAAACAGCGGTAAGCTCTGTTAATGAACCGGTGATAACAGGAACGCGCTGGGCACCTCCGTCTAATACACCTTTCAGTTCTGGCAATACCAGGCCGATTGCTTTAGCTGCACCAGTAGAATTTGGAACAATGTTCTGGGCAGCAGCGCGGGCACGACGCAGGTCATTTTTCGGATGTGGTGCGTCCAGTGTATTCTGGTCGTTGGTATAAGCGTGAACAGTGGTCATGCTACCTACTTCAATTTTGAAAGCGTCATTTAACGCTTTAGCCATAGGAGCCAGACAGTTGGTCGTACAAGATGCGCAGCTGATGATCGTTTCACTGCCATCCAGGATCTCATGGTTAACATTGAAAACAATTGTCTTCAGGTCACCGGTTGCCGGAGCAGAGATCACCACTCTTTTCGCACCTGCTTTTAAGTGTGCAGCTGCTTTATCTTTATCGGCAAAGAAGCCTGTAGATTCAATAACAACATCTACATCATGCTCTCCCCACGGAATCTGAGATGGATCTCTTTGGGCATATATATTGATTTCTTCACCATTGACGATGATAGATTTGTCAGTGCTTGTTACGGTACCTTCAAAACGGCCCTGGGCACTGTCATATTTAAGCAGGTGGGCTAACGTTGATGGGTTGGTAAGGTCATTAACAGCCACAACATCGATCCCTTCCATATTATAAATTTGGCGGAAAACGAGACGACCAATGCGACCAAATCCGTTGATCGCAACTTTAACTGAACTCATATCGAATTTATTTTTGTTTTGAATAATGTGATGCGAATTTACAGGAAAGACTGGAGTTATAATAAAGAATTAACATTTTTCTCGTGAATAACCGTTTGTTTGCAAACATTTGTTTTTCAGAAATGTTGAAAAATATTTGGTCAAAATTTAAATTATATTACCTTTGCAATCCCAAACGATTACGGAGCGTTGGTCAAGGGGTTAAGACACCTCCCTTTCACGGAGGAATCACGGGTTCGATTCCCGTACGCTCTACAAAGGAAAGGTTTAAAAGTTGCAAAGGCCGCTAATTCAACAATTAGCGGCTTTGTTTGTTTTTAGACCTATCTTAAATTTTAAAAGAAGAAAGGAAAAATGCCCTGGCTTTTTTAATTTCGCGGGAGTTTTATTAAAATCTGTTATATGAATATACTCATATTGGGGTCTGGAGGTAGAGAGCATGCCCTGGCCTGGAAAATCAAGGAAAGTAAACATTGTGATAAGGTGTTTATTGCACCCGGTAATGCAGGAACAGCTGCTGTGGGTCAGAATGTCCCCATTGACGTAAACGATTTTGATGCGATCAAACAATTTGTGATTGATAACAAGGTCACCATGTTGGTGGTAGGACCTGAAGACCCGTTGGTAAATGGCGTCTATGACTATTTTCAGGGGCAGCAGGATTGGAAGGGAATGGTTATCGCGCCCTCCAGAGCTGGAGCTCAGCTGGAAGGCAGCAAGGCTTTTTCCAAAAAATTTATGGAACGCCATCGGATTCCAACAGCCTCTTATGCGGAGTTTAATGCAGATAATTATCAGGAGGGTAAAACTTATATAGCAAGCCATAGCCTGCCTGTTGTCCTGAAAGCCGATGGTCTGGCAGCAGGCAAAGGTGTCGTCATCGCTCAAACCCACGAGGAAGCGCTCAAGACGTTTGAAGAAATGATACTCAACAAACAATTTGGAGAAGCGTCTTCCAAAGTGGTCATTGAGCAGTTCCTGGACGGCATCGAAGTAAGTGTCTTTATATTAACTGATGGCAAAGATTATAAGATTATTGGCCATGCAAAAGATTATAAGCGCATTGGTGAAGGCGACACCGGGCTGAATACCGGCGGAATGGGTTGTGTTACGCCGGTCCCTTTTATGGATACTTCTTTCATGGAGAAAGTAGAGAACCAGATTATACGCCCGACAGTTGAAGGCATTGCTAAAGAGGAAATTGACTATAAAGGATTTATATTCTTCGGCCTGATTAACGTCAAGGGGGAACCAATGGTCATTGAATATAACTGTCGCATGGGAGATCCGGAAACGGAAGTAATTATGCCTAGTCTGAATGCAGATATAGTAGACCTGTTCCTGGCTGTCTACTATGGAGGATTAAATGAGGTAAATATACAACCGGCCGTGCAGTCTTGCGTTACTGTAGTAGCCGTAAGTGGAGGCTATCCCGGATCTTATGAGAAGGGGAAAAAAATCACCCTTCCCGAATTAAAACAAAACAATGAAAGCCTGATCTTTCACGCAGGCACTCAATTGCAGGGAACGGATATCCTGACAAATGGAGGCCGAGTGCTAGCCATTACTTCTTTTGGGGAAAACATTGAGGCGGCGGCGGAAAAATCCCGGCAGCTTCTAAAAGACATTCATTTTGACGGGATTCAGTATAGAAAGGATATTGGTTATGAATTTAAATAAAGGATTGATCTAGGCAAATAATTTATCAATAGAATCCTTATATTTTTGTATTACGACTTTGCGACGAACGCTTAGTTTAGGCGTCAATTCTCCGGAATCGATTCCCCAGGGCTTGGAAAGCAACATATGCTTTTTTATCTGCTCTGTCTGACTAAGGGTCTGGTTGATTTTTTGAATATGATCCTTATAGAGTTTCTTTACTTCCGGCAAAGCAATCGCCTGTTCCAGACTATTATAAGGTAGATTGTTTCTTTCTGTCCAGGATTTAAGAGCTTCTGCCTGAGGCACGATGAGTGCACCTACATATTTTTGTTCCGCCCCGACAATTATGGCTTGCTCGACAATCTCCAGCTCTTTTAATTTGTTTTCTATGGGCTGAGGCGCCACATACTTACCTCCCGAAGTCTTGAAAAGCTCTTTTTTTCTGTCTGTGATTTTTAAGAACATCCCTTCCATTAATGTACCGATATCGCCCGTATGTAACCAGCCGTCCATAATGGTGGCTGCAGTGAGTTCCGGTTTTTTATAATAGCCCTGCATGACGGTCGGCCCTTTTACACAGATTTCTCCATCTGCCTCTAATTTAAATTCAAGGCCGTCCATTACAGGACCAACGGTTCCGATCATGTTTTCGTTACGGACATGACGATTCACAGAAATGACCGGGCTGTTTTCGGTTGGGCCATAGCCTTCGTATACCGGAATCCCTGCCGCATTGAATATTCTTAGTAAACGTTGCGGGCAGGCAGCGCCTCCTGTAATTATATACAATATCTCCCCTCCCAGCGCCTCCTGCCATTTTGAAAAAACCAGTTTGCGGGCCAGCTTTAGTTCTGCCTTATACAGAGGACTTTTCCATTTTCTATTATCATATTGTTCTCCCACACGAATGGACCAGTTAAATACTTTCTTCTGCGCTCCTTTTAATTGCTGCCCGGTTTTATTGATTTTTTCAAAAACCTTTTCCAGTAGCCGGGGAACGGTCATAAAGATATGAGGCTTTATTTCTTTAATATTCTGTCCGATCATTTCCATCCCTTCCGCAAAATAAATACTGATCCCGCTAAACAGATATACGTAGCTGATACATTTTTCAAAAATATGATTCAGCGGCAAAAAGCTAAGTGCCCTGAGCGAAGGGTTATCCGGAAAAGGGAAGCTCTCCTTGGCCAGCATCGCGCAACTCAAAATATTTCGATGAGACAGCATGACCCCTTTGGGATGACCGGTGGTGCCGGAAGTATAAATAATCGTTGCAAGGTGATCACCTGTGATATTGGCTTTAATCTCTTGTACTGAAGCAATAGAGGTTTCATCAGCCATATCCTGAATGGAGGTCCAATTGGGGCTGTCTGTATCATTAAAAGTATACACAAATTGAATGCTTGGAACAGATTCCAGAATTGCGCTGTATTTTTTAAGTAACAGTTGATTAGATATAAATACCATCTTAACGGCTGATTCCTGAAAAATATACAAGAGCTCTTCAGGAGGAGTCGTAGGGTATATCGGCACCAGAATGGCACCAATTTGTTGAACAGCGAGATCGGCTATAATCCATTCCGGCCGGTTCTCTGAAATAATAGCCACCTTATCGGCTCCTTCCGCGGTAAAATCGCCCGCGTTGATACCCATTTTATGAAGGCCCGCCGCCATATGTAAAGAAGCTGTTCCTACTTCCAGCGTAGAAATGGATTTCCACAGACCATCTTCTTTATGCACCAACATATCTTTTTTTGAGAAATTGCGCTCTTGATAATCAATTGCGTCATATAATCGTGTGGGTACCATATTACAATGTCATTTTTTAGGGCTTCGGCAATTAAAAATACAAAAATTCCGCAGCACATAAAATTATTCTGCACTAAATAAAGATATAATGTAAACATACCTTATTTTTGCGCTCCATGCGGAGGTGGCGAAATTGGTAGACGCGCTACTTTGAGGTGGTAGTGCCCGTTAGGGCTTGGGAGTTCGAATCTCCTCTTCCGCACCAGGAAAACATTATAAATCCCGTAGATCAATGATTTATGGGATTTTTTGCTTTATACACCACTTACTGTTCGTTTGCTTGTCAAAGTTCTCGCAAGGCAAAAAACTGAACCGGAGATGTTAAATTGTTACCGGATATTCTCTATTAGTTTTTATCTCAGCCTCTAATCGGTAAATCAATGATTTTTTACAAGTTTCAGAGGCCAGGGTGTCTCAAATTTGCGGTATGAAACATCTATAATTAAAATCATTCTTATGCGATACAAAAGGGCCAGGAGGGCATTTATAATTGCTTTGTTATTTTCAGTCAGTTTTGCATTTGCACAGGGAAAATCAATCCATTTAACTAAAACAAAAAAAATGAAAGAGTATATATTATTGATTCGTTTACCACGTCATTATGGTGCTGAAGAGGCGACAACTGTTAGAGCAAAGTGGACAGCGCTGACGGATCACTGGAAAGAGCAGGGTATTTTTGTAACCAGCTTTGTCTTCCCAAGTGAAAGCTACGTGGTTTCATCAAATGACAAAGTTGTCAATGAGGAAGTTGTTGCCAATGGCTTAAGGCTTATCAGTTGCCTTATTATAAGAGCCTCGGCGTTCGAAGACGCATTGCAATTAGCGAAAAAATGCCCCATTTTAGAGCAAGGTGGTACAATAGAGGTGAGGGAAGTTCAACCCAGGCCTGATATAAAAACGCCTACAGCAGAGGAATTAGAAAACAAGAAGACCATACGCTTCCTGTATGAAAATATCCTGAATAATAAAAAGTTTGAACTATTGGACCGAGTTATTTCACCGGAGTATACCGGAATAGGAAATACGAACGGGAAAGGAGTAGAAAGCTTTCGGAGTACAGTACAGGCAGTCATAGATGCCTTTCCAGATATTCAATGGAATATTCTAGATATGATGGCAGATGGAGATAAGGTCATTGTACGCTGGACATGGAACGCTGCTCATACGCAGCCATTTAGAAGTATTCCCGCCAGTGGTAAAACTGTAACAGACAACGCAATTGTTGTATACCAGTTGCGGGACGGGAAGGTCATAAATGCCTGGATGCAGGGAGACCGGCTGGGTGTCTTGCTGCAGATAGGACTTATTCCTCCAGGCTTAATCCCCGCACCGCCGGATAAATAAAGAGGAGTATAGACCGGGGCTTAAAATAGAAAGCTTCAGCGGTGTTGAAAATATTTGGCTTGCGGTTTGTTTGCGTTTAAAAAAGGACTTAGCAGGGTCGTGCAGATTCGTGTGATTCTTTATTGACGATGACAATATTGTTACCGCATACGATAACCTTATATATAGATAAAGAGATAATTTTAAAGAAAGCCATGAAGACAAAAATAAATAAGCTTATTCCATACCTGAATTTTGAAGGAAATTGTGAAGAAGCATTGAATTACTATAAGGACATTCTGGGCGGTACAGTAGAAATCCTGGTTAGATATGATCATTCGCCAATAATTGTTCCAGATAATTTTAAAGACAAAGTGTTGCACGGCAGGCTCAGCTTTGGGAATCTGGAAATATTTGCAAGCGATATTTCTCCGGAGAGTCCTGCAAAAAAGAACAGTGGAGATGTTGCCCTGTCTCTGGAGGTCTCTAATGTGGAAAACGGAATAAAGATATTCAATCATCTTGCTGAGGCAGGAACAATACTGGTTCCTTTTGAAAAGCAATTTTGGGGTGCTTGGCATGGGAATGCTATAGATAAATATGGAATCCGCTGGATGGTGAACTGCTAAGCCTGCAATGCCGTTGTGTGATCCTGGGCGGCATATATGTTCTGCAATATTCACTTCCCATAACTTCTAACAGGCTCGGTTATAATGGTCTTGAAGGTCCGTTATTAACGGATCTTCAAGACCATTTTTTGCCGGGCTCCATTGGGGATCTTATCACCGAAATTTTCAGCGTTATCCGTATATAGAACTAAAGGAGCCGGAAAACGGAGTAGCGGATAACCGGTCAAAGGGACTTTGTATGAAAAGTTTATTCCCATCCGACAAACAAAAGGTATCTTTAACGAACAGTTCATTTTAAATTACTTATTTGACTAAAAGAAATATTAAATGAAAAACAAAAGTATTGTCACACTGGTCTTTATTCTCTTGATGGCAGGATCCATTAAATCACAGGCATTAAAAACAGGGGCTTCGCTGAATCATATTGCAGTATATGTTTCGGACCTGAAGATCAGCACTGACTTTTACCGGCAAATAATCGGACTGGATACGATGCCGGAACCATTTCATGATGGCCGGCATACTTGGTTTTCTGTCGGACCTAAAATTATGTTGCATTTAATTCAGGGTGCATCGGGCAAAACAAAACATGACAAAAACAGTCATTTATGCTTTACAGTAAGTTCTGTTGGCGATTTTATCCATAATCTGGATAAGCATCATATTAAGTTCGAGAGCTGGGAAGGGAAAAAGCAAACATACACGGTAAGAGTTGACGGCGTTAAACAGATTTATTTTACTGACCCCGATGGCTACTGGATAGAAGTAAATGATGCAAGAGAGTAGCGTCTAAAAGGGATTAAAAATTGTCATCTCAAAAATCACATAAATATAAACTTATTGCAATTATGGTAATTACTTAAAAAGGGCAGCTCATCATAGTGCTGCCCTTTTTCCTGGAATTGCCAAATGCGCTGAGGAATTACTTTTCACTACCCTCATCCATCCATTTCATTTGCTGGATATCCGCTTTTAGTTTTTCAAGTTGTGCTTTGAACTTGGGATCATTTAATACCTTGAAAGCCATGTCTTTTGACCTTTCCGCCATTTCCCTGATTTTTTGCGCCATTTCCGGATTCTCTTTCATTTGTTTAGCCATCTCTCTGGCCTTTAAGCGAATTTCTGTAAGCTGTTTTTTCCAGGCCGTATCATTTTTAAATTGAAGGGCAATAGCCATACTTTTGTTACGGATTTCCTCCAGTTGTTTTTGCATTTCAGGAGAAGGCTTATAGTCTTTTGCCATGTCCTGCGCGCTTTTTTCCAAATCTCGCATTTGTCTTTTAAGCTCGGGGTTTTCTTGCATTTTATGAGAAAGCGCTTTTGCGTCTTTGGTAATTTTGTCGAGCGCTTCTTTCCAGGAGGGGTCTTGTTCAAATTTTAGAGCGAGCGCCTGTGCTTTCTGCTGAATAGCTCTGGAGCGTTCTTTCCAACTCGTGTCATTTGCAAACTTCTGGGCAATCTGTTGCGCAGACTTTGTGATCTCATCTACCTGCTTTTGAATCTCAGGAGATAGAGAATCTCTGTGAATAACGGTTCTGTGCCTGCTCTGAGGAGCGCTGTCTTTAGCTATACCCTCCTTGTTATAGGTGCCTCCGGTCAGTTCTGGTGTATTTTGCGTTGTGATCTGTTTGATTTCTTTTTTTTGTTGAACAGCATTGTCAGGGCTTAACCAGGCGATACAGCCAAGGCCAACGACGATGAGTAATAAAGAGAGCGCCTTTTGTTTGACGGTCATAATGGGGTTTTGTTTCATGGTAAATAGTTTAATGCGGTTTAAAAGTTTAAAGGATCTATGTCCATTGGCTGCAAGCGTAAGTTGTTTTGTCCCATTAATCTTCTCTAAAGCGAGTAGTGCGGTTGCATAGGTATAGGCAGATACTTCACGGATCACGAGCTCATCACAAGCTTTCTCCCTTTCTTCCCGCATGATCTTGGAAAGCAACCATACAAAAGGATTGAAGAAGAATACGGCTTCAATGACAGATTGGATAAAGTTGACCAGATAGTCCTGACGGCGGATATGGGCCAGCTCATGGGTGATAATTGCTTCTATTTGTGCGGTTGTCAGATGGGTGAGGATTGACACAGGCAAGAGGATGACGGGCTTAATAAATCCCATCATGACAGGCACGTTCACTTTGTCTGATAAATAGAGCCTGACATTATTATAGATATGAAGTTGTCCGCATACCTGCTGCATATGGGCGATATAGGACGGGGGTGCCGCAAATATGCCCCTCGTTTTGAGTACACGTGTTTGTTTATAAGCAAATATGATTCGAATGGTCATAATCACTACCCCTATTATATATACACATAATGCCAGTGGCAAACACTTGCTTAGCTGAAATCCTCCGCTTCCCAGTTCTTCTGTATATAACCCAGATAATAAAGGGAACTCTCCCGGATAAAACAGCATGGCGGCTTCGTGGGCCGTTAATGACTGGGAAAGCGTTGCCTGTGTGGCCAGATGATGCAGAAAGGTCTGAATAAACCAGCAGGCAATGATCAGCTGTCCGGCGGCGGCTATATTATATTTGATGCGGGCCGGAGCGTTTTTATTGAGACGCAATAATCCATAGACAACAATAAATATTAATCCCGCCTGCCATAAACTGGCCAGCAGGCTTAATGCCAGCGACCTAAACGATGGATTGGATAACCAGTCAAATAATGTTTGCATAAACGCTGATTAAAGGATAAAAAATATTTGAATTAGTTTTCTTTTTGCCGAAGCCCTTCCAAATACGCTTTGATCTCATTAATTTCCTTATCAGAAGGATTATAGTTACCTAAAGCATGCATGACCAAGTTGGTGGAGGACCCCTTAAACATAGAGTCAATTATTTTATCTACAGCCTGTTTTTGTCCATTCACCTCAGAAATCGCTGCTGCATATATATGTGTCTTTGCAGATTCATCACGGGTCAAGAGACCTTTTTCAAACATGATCTGCATTAATTTAAGAGAAGTTGTATAGCCGGTTTGTTTGGTATTCCCCAATGCCTCATGTACAGTCCTTACAGAGCTTGGACCCTTTTCCCAGAGAATCTGTAATATCTCCAGTTCGCTGTCAGTTATTTTCCTGTTTGTCTTCATCTACGATTGTTTTCGTAGACAAACCTACGAAAAATTTCGTAATTGGAGTTGGATTAAGAAAAATTTAGCAATTACTGACAGGACATAAAAAAGCCGGACCTTGTAAAAGGCCCGGCTTGGAAAATGATTAGGTTGTCCCTTGGGTTATATTAAAAATCAAAATCAGTGCTGAATACATAATTATCCTGAGATAAAACTACTTTGTAGTTACCGTGAAGGCTCTTGGAGAAATCAAAACCTTTAGCAACGGAAGCGGCATCTGTTTTAACGGTATTAACAACAGAACCGTTCTGGTTGTATACATTGATTTCTACTTCTTTCTGATCAGGATTGGTGAAAAATACGTTTAAAATATCGCCTTGTTTTCTAAAGATGGGTTTTACAAACAGATCAGATTTGTCAGCTATTGTAACAAGTCCGTCTATCTTTTGTACCTGCGTGGTTTCAATGGATCTTGTATTTTCTACTTTAATGTAGTAAGTGCCATCCGGAACCATTGAAAAGTCGATGTTTTTGAATGAGCCCGCTTTCATGTCGCTTAATTCATACAAGCTGTTACCATTTTCATCGGAAACAGAGATGTTATGCAGATTAGGCGCATCGCTGATCATTACCTTTACAATGCCATTAGAAAGAACATTGATGTTGCCGGCTTTGGCAAATGCAGTCATTAAGGTAAAAGCTACTGCAGTTAAACTGTACTGAATGAACTTTTTCATTTTTATATTTTTTTAGTTGGTTACTTCCTTTTGTTTCTGATGCAAAGGTAGAGTGCTGCCAACCGGATTATAACATGAATTTAATCCAAAAACTATGGTATTTTGTTCAATTATCGTTAGTTTTGTAGTAACAATTTGATAATATTGCACAACCATCCGTTAGTTTATTAACATCTTATTGTGAAGTTCTGCGGTGCAGTGCTAACGACGCCTGTTAAAGGGGCTAAAAAACCTGAAACAGGGCCATTTTTAGCTAAAAAAGAGCAAAAAGAATTCTTGGATGCTGCAATATTGTTAACGAAACCGGTCATTGGTTAAATCATAATAACAAAAGTCTATTGATATGGAATCTACGTTTAAACCCCGCATTGAAATAATAAAGCCTGAGGTAGGATATTCTTTTTTTTATAAACGCTATGATGCACAACACCCCAATCCTACTACAGCTGCCTGGCATTATCACCCTGAATTCGAATTAGTATATGTGAATGAAGGAGCCGGTAAAAGGCAGGTAGGAACACATTTGTCCCATTATCGTAACGGAGACTTAATCTTAATCGGCTCCAACCTTCCCCACTGCGGGTTTACCCGGACCCTCAGCGGAACGCAAAGGGAAACCCTGGTGCAGTGGCGGATGGAAGCTTTCGGCGAAGGCTTTTTTCAGATTCCTGAATTAAAACCCATATTGCGCTTATTTGAACAGGCAAAAAGCGGAATGGTCTTTCATGGAGAAGACAAAAGAACTATCGGCGCTGTCCTGGAATCCATGGAGTACCACAGGGGCCCGGAAAGGTTTCTTACGCTTTTAAAGGCGCTTACAATGATGGCCGGCGCCAGTCAGTATACGGTCCTTAATGCAGGGCGTATTTTGCTGGAAGCCAGGATGGAAGATCAGGAAAAAATTAATAGCATCTTCAACTATGTCAAAGAGAATTTCAATGAGGAAATCGCACTGTCGGATATTGCGGCACAGGTATTTCTGACTCCTTCCTCTTTCTGTAAGTACTTTAAAAAGATAACGAATAAGACATTTGTACAGTATCTGATTGAATACCGGTTGATTCATGCAGCGAAATTGCTGCATGAAAGCAAACTGGCCATCTCAGATATCTGTTATGAATGTGGCTTTAATAACTATAGCCACTTCAATAAAAAGTTCAAAGAGGTAATGGGCAGAACACCGTTGCAATACAGGAATGAATTAAGGGCACCCAGCTCAATGGAGCCGCTTTCTCCTGAGGCTGCTTTCGGACTGTAAACGACACAAAACAAACTTAAATCAAATGTGAATTTATCCTGTCCGGCAGGAATATTTTGTAATTTGTGGAACAGAAGCCACCACTAAAATATTATTTATGCAACCTGATTCCAATGGAACGATATATCTGAATACCGCGGGATGCGGACTGATTTCTGCAGACAGCCTGAAAGCCGGAGCGGATGTTTACAATGCCTTTGCGGTAGACAGTTCGACCAGATCTGAACGCTGGCGTGAGACGGAGGATCCGGCCTACAGAAAAACGCTGGCGGGCTTTCTCGAGGTGGACGAAAGCAGGTTGGGTTATATTCCCAATTTCTCTTATGCCATGAATATGGTGGTTCAATCCTTAAGGGGCGATGAGCGGGTCCTGGTCTATAAAAACGATTATCCTTCCATTATCGCTCCATTTGTACAAAATGGGTTTGCTGTACATACAATGGATAGTGAAAAAGGATTTTCGTTGCGTCTTGAAACGATCGCACAGATTTTCACAGAACAAAAAATTGATATTCTGGCCATTGGCCATGTACAGTGGCAGACTGGATTTAAAATAGACCTGTCGGATCTGACAGCGCTCTGTAAAAAACATCATGTTAAACTGATTGTTGATGCGACGCAAAGCCTGGGTGCCATACCCATTCCCATGCAAAAGCTGGATATTGATGTACTGATCGCCAGCAATTATAAATGGATGAACAGCGGTTTTGGCAATGGCATTATTTATTTCGATCCGTCTTTTCTGGCGGTTTATCCGCCAGTCGTCATTGGTGCGGCATCCCTGGAGTATGCGGGACAAGCCAGAAGTTATGAACCGGGCGGATTAAATATCTATGGGCTGGCGTTACTCAACCAGGCGATCCGGGAAAAAAAGATGTTCGGCGCCAGTCAGATCCATGCACATAATATGCGCCTTACCAAAACGCTTTTAGACGGACTGGCGATCCATAGAGATAAAATTGAAATTTACGGAGACTATACGATCGACAACAGAGCTTCCATTGTTGTATTAAAGGATGTCATCAATCATCATGGCTCTTTAGGTGCCTTCCTGGCGGCGGCAGGGATTGTAGTGACAAATAGAGGAGGGACACTTAGAATCAGCATGCATTTTTATAACCAACCCGAAGAGGTCGGATATTTATTGCAAAAGATCGAGGACTGGCTGAAATAAACGCCTTTTATTTCAGTCGTCATTAATAATGTTTATCCCTGGCTCAAAAACTATTATTTCCTTATGAAAGTTCTGTCTTTTTCCATTCGTAGCTGCTGTGTTATACTGACCCTGTGTTTGTTGCAATGGTCAGGGCTATACGGGCAAACAGAAAAACCAACAGCGCAACCACGAGGTAAAACCTCTTTTCAGATCGCAGACCCCTGGGATGCCCGTTACGATGTTCGCGCTGATATTGTCATGGTATATGGCATTAATGATGCAGGCGGCCGTTTTGAAGCGCGTGTAAAAGGCTGGCGGGATAAAGGATATAATGTCCAGTTTATGACAGGATCTGCCTGGGGGCAGTATAAAGATTATTTTCTGGGTCAGTATGATGGAAAGCAACATTTTGACGAAGGGCAGACGATGAAAAACGGGGAGATCATCTGGCATGGTCATAATGTACCTTATATCGTTCCGACCCAAAACTATTTAGGCTATCTAAAGACACATATTAAAAGGGCTATTGACGCGGGCGTTACAGCAGTATATCTCGAGGAGCCTGAGTTTTGGGCCAGGGCGGGTTATAGTGCGGCTTTTAAAAAGGAGTGGCTGGATTATTATAAATTTCCCTGGCAGCCGCAGGATAGCAGTGCCGAAGCCACGTATCTTTCTTCAAAACTTAAGTATCATTTATATTACCGGGCGCTGGATTCGCTGTTCTCCTATGCAAAAAGGTACAGCCGAAGTAAAGGAAGAGAGGTCTCTTGTTATGTGCCTACCCATTCGCTGGTTAATTATTCTTCCTGGCAGATTGTTAGCCCTGAAGCAAGTCTCGCCAGTCTTAAAAGTGTAGACGGGTATATTGCGCAAGTATGGACCGGAACTTCAAGGGAGCCGGTATATTATGACGGCGTGAAAAAGGAACGTGTATTTGAAAATGCCTTTCTGGAATATGGCTCTATGGTGTCTATGACAGCTCCGACCCATCGCAAGATCTTTTTATTGACAGATCCGATAGAAGACAGAAAGCGAAGCTGGGATGATTATAAAAGAAATTATGAAGCGACCTTTACAGCCGAACTGATGTATCCCAGTGTGACTAGTTACGAAGTTATGCCATGGCCCAGCAGGATTTATTTAGGAAAGTTTCAGGTAGAAGGAGAAAAAGAAAAGCAACCTATCCCTGTTGACTATGCGACTCAGGTGCAGATAATGATCAATGCTTTACAGCAAATGCCCAGCTCTTCCAACAAGGTTAGTGGCAGCGGTGGTATCGGCGTATTACTGAGCAATTCGATGATGTTTCAGCGTTTTCCGACCCATGACGGATATGAAGACCCACAGTTATCCAATTTCTATGGAATGGCGCTGCCTCTGCTGGAGGAAGGTGTGCCGGTAGAAACGGTACATATGGAAAACCTGACCTACCCGGCTACCTTAAAGAATATCAAAGTCCTTATCATGAGTTACGCCAATATGAAACCGCCGTCCTCCCAGACACACCGATACCTGGCTGCCTGGGTTAAGCATGGCGGCCGGTTAATTTATTACGGAAGGGATGACGATCCGTTTCAGTCTGTCCGGGAATGGTGGAATACAGATGGCGCCCACAATAAAACGCCCTCGGAAGATCTATTTAAACAACTAGGCATTGAATACAAACCGGGAAAAGAGGTCTATACTGCAGGGAAAGGCCAGATCTGGGTGATAAGAAAGGATCCTAAAGAGCTGGTGATGCAAAAGAAAGGTGGCGCTGGTCTGTTGGATGTGGTACAGACAGCGTATAAAAACACGGCGCTACATAAAAAGGAGCTAATCAGACAAAACTATTTTACACTAAACAGAGGGAATTATATCGTTGCTGCTGTTTTGGCGGACGGGCCCTCTCAAAAGCCGTTGATCTTAAAAGGGCATTTTGTTCGTTTATATGACCCCGATCTGCCGGTCGTGCAGAAAATCACCCTGCAGCCCGGTATGCAGGCGCTGCTCTATGATTTAGATAAGATTACAGGGCATACACCCCAAGTGATTGCTGTTGCCGGAAGGGTATATGATAGCCTCTGGCAGGCAGAAAAAAATCTATACACTTGTCAGGTAAAGGGGCCTGTGGGAACCGTCAATAGCATGCGCATTCGAATGAAAAATGCGCCAAAAGGCATCCAGCTGAAGGATAAAAACGGGAAGACTGTGCCGCCAAAAAAGACCGAATGGGATGCGGCGTCCTCGACTTTATTATTAAAGTTTGATCATCAGGATGGCGGTGTATACCTTCAAATTCAGTTATAACAGGATCCTGACAGATAAAACCGTGTAGCCGGACACGCAACTGACCGTGATTTTGACCAGAGAATAGCTACGATTCAGAAGGTCCTTTTCGATGGAATGTCGCTGTCAAAATTATATTGGAAACACAGCCTGGCGGCGCCAGGTCGTTCGCTGTTTATCGTTCATGCAAACTGACCGATCAACAATAAAGCGGTGAATGAGTCTGGCAGCCAGAAAATAAATGTAGCCGGTTATCTTATACGGTCAGATGTGGGGGCGAATGTTTTGTATATTTGTAGAAGTGCAGGCACTGATCTTGCCCGCCTATAAAATCATTATATGGATTGGATCCTTATTTGGGAGATTGTCTATAGTGTACTCTTGGTATTCGTGTGCCTGAAAGCAATATATGATACAGGCTCTAACACCAAGGCGCTCGCTTACGTATTATCCATTATTTTTTTACCCTTTGTCGGGATGGTGTTTTATTTTGTGTTTGGCACCAATTACCGTAAAAGAAAAATTTACTCCAGAAAGCTATTGGCTGATGATAACCAGTCTAAAAAACTGGAGGCTGCTATTCAACGTAAATCGCTGAGCATAATCGAGGGGGGCAATGAGACCGTTCAGCTGCACAAAGGGATCGCCAGGCTGCTGTTGAAGGAAAACATGAGCCCTTTGACAGGGGGAAATAAAGTGGAGTTGCTGATTAATGGTGAATTGAAGTTTCCCAGGGTATTGGAGGTGCTTAAGGCTGCCCGACATCATATCCATATGGAGTATTATATTTATGAAGATGATGAGATCGGCAGGACGATTGAGGAAGTCTTGAAACAAAAAGCAAGGGAGGGCGTGGAGGTCAGGCTGATCTATGATGATTTTGGCAGCAGGTCCATTCGGAAGAAGCTCGTGCCCCGGTTAAAAGAGGCAGGGGTGCAGGCCTACCCTTTTTATGAAATTATTTTCCTGGCGTTTGCCAACCGCCTTAACTATCGCAACCACCGCAAGATTATCGTCGTCGATGGAAGAATTGGGTTTATTGGTGGTATTAATGTCAGCGACGGATATGTTAATCCATCGAAAGCAGAGAAACTGCGACAAAGAAAGAGAAAACGCTTCTGGCGAGACTCTCATGTGAGCATCGAAGGTGCAGGCGTGCATTATTTGCAGCACTTGTTTTTATGTGATTGGAATTTTTGTGCAGGGCAAACTATTGCGCCTAATGGAGACTATTTCCCGAGGCTGAACGGCAACACCGGACCCGAAGGGAAGTATGTACAAATCGCTGCCAGCGGCCCGGATTCCGACAACCCCACGATATTATTTTCTCTCTTGCAGGCGATTCACCAGGCCAGCCATGAGCTATTAATTACGACACCGTACTTTATTCCTGAACAGGCAGTAATAGATGCGCTTAGCATTGCCTCTTTGTCAGGCATTAAGGTGAAGTTGCTTGTGCCGGGCAAATCTGATTCAAGAATTGTCAACGCTGCCGCCAGGTCTTTTTATGGAGAATTGCTGGATGTTGGCGTGGATATATATCTTTATCAAAAAGGGTTTATTCATGCCAAAACGCTTGTAGCAGACAAGAGCCTTTCTATTATTGGGTCCGCGAATATGGATTACAGGAGCTTTGACTTAAACTTTGAAGCCAATGCGATTATTTATGATGAAGCGTTTGGAGCTGAGCTCGCTAAAAGTTTTTATGAAGATTTAGAAGGGGCGGTAAAGCTGGATGCTTTTCAATGGGAACGGCGTTTCTGGCTGCAAAAGTTGCTGGAAAAAACTGTCAGGCTCATTGCGCCGCTACTTTGATAAAAAGCAATCAAATATTACAGAATAAAGTAAAATTAAAAGAGAAATCTTCATTATGTATAACACTGATAATGCTCCCAAGTGGTATCGCTTAAGGCCGGGCCAACCGGCTCTTTTCTGCATTTTTGCCATGCTAGTACTTTTAACTATTGACAATCTATCCGCTCAGCCTGCCGCAGACTCTATTCAGACAGGCCAACTCACACAGCTTAAGCACAATTTCGCATTTACAGAGGGGCCCGTCAGTGATGACTCCGGAAATGTATACTTTACAGATCAGCCCAATAATGCGATTTGGAAGTATGATATAGAGGACCGGTTCTCAATTTTTATGCAACCGGCAGGCCGGGCTAACGGAATGATCATCGATGCAGAAGGCGACCTGTTTGCCTGCGCTGATTTACGCAATCAGCTCTGGAAAATCGATATTAAGAGCAAAAAAGTAGATACACTGCTCACGGGCTATCAGGGCAAATTACTCAATGGGCCTAATGATCTGTGGATGGATGAGAACGGAGGCATTTTTTTTACGGATCCCTATTACCAAAGAGATTATTGGGCCAGAAAGGAAACACAGCAAGACAAGCCTTGCGTTTATTATTTGCCCAAAAATGCAACAAAGGCGATCCGCGTAAGTGACCTGTTGGTAAAACCCAACGGGATCGTCGGTTCTGCGGATGGACGGCATCTGTTTGTGGCAGATATTGAGGGTAAGAAGATCTATAGATTTGACATCGGCAATGGTGGCCGGCTGTCTAACCCGTTTGTCATATTACATCATGTCGCAGACGGTATTACGATAGATCAGAAGGGGCACCTCTATCTTAGCGGCAATGGCGTGACGGTTATTAATGCTCAGGGAAGAATCATTAAGTATATACCTGTAGATGAACCCTGGGTTTCTAATCTTTGCTTTGGCGGAAAGAATCATAATATCCTGTTTATAACGGCTTCTACTCACCTTTATAAAATAAGCACGAATCAAAACGGCGTACAGCCTTGATGGTGGGATTCGATCGAAAATTGCCGGTGCAGGATAGGTCCTTTACCCTATGATAGGCTAAAATATTTCCATTTGGGCTTAACGCATAACTGGGCTTGGATACCTATGAACGTTATGCTTGCGGTGCTTAAATGCGGCTGAGGATGTTAAAATTTTGAGGCCAAGAAATGGAGGTCAGGTGGGCAGGTTACGGCCGGCCTGCTTATTTCGTACTTTTATGTAGCGGTTGCCTGCTAAATAATCCGGCAGCTGAATAACACAATTAAATAGAGACCTCAATGACAGCAAAATTAACAGATATCCCGTTTAGTGTATTAGACCTGGCGCCCATTGTACAGGGCGGTAACGCTGCTGATTCTTTTAAAAGAAGTGTTGCGCTGGCCAGACATGTTGAACAATTAGGGTTTAAGCGGGTCTGGTACGCAGAACATCATAATATGGAGAATATTGCCAGTTCGGCTACTGTTTTGCTGATCTCGCATGTTGCTGAGCATACAGAGCATATCCGGGTGGGATCCGGCGGGATTATGTTGCCCAACCACGCGCCGCTGGTTGTGGCGGAACAATTCGGAACCCTTGAGTCTCTGTTTCCTGACAGAATTGATCTTGGATTGGGCCGGGCGCCCGGCACTGACCAGCTGACTTCGATGGCGCTCAGAAGGTATCATCACAGTGTAGACCAGTTTCCGGGTGACGTGGCCGAGCTTAGAGGTTATCTGGCGGCTGCAGATGGCAACACGCCCGTAAAGGCAGTTCCTGGGATAGGCACGCAGGTTCCCATCTGGCTTTTAGGGTCCAGCACATTTAGTGCCCAGCTTGCGGCAAGAATGGGTTTGCCCTTTGCGTTTGCCAGTCATTTTGCGCCGACCTACCTGCACGAGGCGCTTCGATTATACCGGGAGCAGTTCCGGCCTTCTATTCAACTGGATGCGCCTTATGCGATGGCCTGTATTAATGTGATCGCTGCTGATACAGACAGCGAAGCGGATCGATTGGCAACTTCCTTTTATCAGATGGCCAGAGGGATTGTTACCAATGCACGTCAGCCGCTTCCGCCACCTGTGGATTCCATGGACGGCATCTGGGATGACATGGAAAAAGCGGCCGTGTTGCAAATGATGCGTTACAGTTTTATCGGTAGTCCCGGGACAGTACGGGCCGGCTTGGAGGCGTTTGTTGAGCAGACAAATGTTGATGAAATTATGGTAGGGAGCCACATCTATGATAATTCAGCCAGATTGCATTCTTACAGTCTGTTGAAACCCTTTTTTAAAAGCTGCCACTAAAGCAAAGAATTCATCCAATCTTTAATAGATTCTAAATAAGCGCTATTGCCTGTGCTTGTTTAGAATTAATGTCTATATTGCAGAAACGTATTTTGTTTTTAACTTTTTGAAGGGTTCTTTTGTGCAAACGATTACGTGACGAAAGCAAAGCGTTATCTGTTTTTGATTAAGAAGATTAATCACCCCATTATATCTGATCTGATATGATTAAAAAGACATGCGGCTTAACGAGTATTATAACGTGCTTCCTTGTTACCTTCTTTTCCCTGACGGGTATTGGTCAGCCGGCCGGTTCACTGGCAGGGAAAGACAGTTTTGCTAACCCGCTTTTGGTGACGGGGCCGGACCCCTGGGTAGTTCAGCATAATGGGGTTTACTATTTTTGCCGCACCACCGGACGCAATATTCAGTTATTAGCGACAACAAAAATGTCCCGGTTAGGCGAGGCCAAACCCGTTACCGTCTGGACACCGCCTTCGGAAGGCATGTATGCTAAAGAGCTGTGGGCTCCGGAAATGCATTACATCAATCATAAGTGGTACATTTATTTTGCAGCCGATGATGGCAATAATGATCATCACCGGATGTTTGTGCTAGAGAACGCAAATGCTGACCCGCTTTCCAAAAACTGGGTCTTTAAAGGGCAGGTTACTGATCCTACGAATAAATGGGCGATCGATGGATCTGTTTTTGAATACAAGAAGAAACTATACATGATCTGGTCTGGGTGGGAAGGGGATCAGAATATACATCAGAATATTTATATCGCAAGACTTAAAAACCCCTGGACTGTCCAGGGGGAAAGGGTGATGCTTTCAACCTCGGTGTATGACTGGGAAAAAAGAGGAAGCGTTAAAGGAAGTTTGCCCACAGTTAATGAAGGCCCGGAGATCCTAAAGGGTTCAAATGAGCGCCTTTTTCTTGTGTATTCGGCAAGCGGTTGCTGGACTGACCACTATTGCCTGGGAATGCTTAGCCTGAAAAAGAGAGGCAATCCCATGAAGGCGACAGATTGGATCAAAAGCCCTCAACCGGTTTTTGCCAGTGCGCCGGAAATTGGTGTATATGCGCCGGGTCACAATGGATTTTTTAAATCTCCCGATGGTAAAGAGGACTGGATCATCTACCACGCGAATGATAAGGCCGGTCAGGGTTGCGGACGGTTCAGAAGCCCCAGGATGCAACCTGTTCACTGGAAAGCAGACGGCACGCCTGATTTTGGCAAGCCGGTAAAGGTGGGAGAAAAACTGGCGGTTCCCTCAGGCGAATAACAGCACACAATCAGATCCGTTAAAACATATTCTAAACATATCGTATCGTCGGGGTCTTCCCGACGAATAAAAGAAAATTTATGAAACAAAGATCTAGAGTCTTTCGCCTCGCAGCAATGGGGGCTTTTGTGATAACAGCGGCGCTGTCGCTGTCCTGCAACAGCGGGAATAGTGATAGAGCTGGCAAAGGAAACGGAACTAAAGACACCACCGTCAATTTGCTCAATAAGGCCGGGTTTCAGGGGATGCTGGACGGTGTTAAAACGGATCTCTACGTGTTGAAAAACGCCAGTGGAATGATCGCGACTTTTACGAACTATGGCGGACGGCTGGTCAGTCTGCAGGTGCCGGATAAAGAGGGAAAATTAGTGAATGTTGTCTGCGGGTTTTCCTCCATTGCTGATTATGCAAGGGCCACTGAACCCTATTATGGCGCGACGATCGGAAGATTCGGGAACCGGATTGCCAGAGGTAAATTCACACTGAACGGAAAAACGTATACATTATTTACCAATAATGGAGTCAATACACTGCATGGAGGAAAAAAGGGATTTCAATACCAGACATTTGATGCCAGCCAGCCAGACAGCAGCACTATAGTTTTTACCCGTGTTTCCAAGGATATGGAAGAAGGATTCCCCGGCAACTTACAGGTAAAAGTTACCTATCACCTAAATGCGGATAACGGACTGGAGATGACCTATGATGCCTCTACAGATAAACCCACCATAATCAACCTGACCAACCATGCCTTCTTTAATCTTAACGGTGAAGGGAATGGCACGATCCTGAACCATAGCTTTACTATCTACGCCAGCCATATTACACCGGTTGACAGCACACTGATCCCTATGGGTAAGATATCCTCCGTGAAAGGGACACCTTTTGATTTTCTCACGGCCCGCACAATGGGCGCCAGAATTGATCAGGATAATGTGCAACTGAAAAACGGGAAAGGATATGATATTAATTATGTACTGGATAGTACAGGCAGTCATCATTTAGCCGCGACAGTTATAGGGGATAAAAGCGGCATTAGAATGGATGTCTATACAGATCAGCCGGGATTACAGGTATATAGCGGAAACTTTATGAATGCTGCCAATACTTTTAATAACGGTGTTAAAGACAGTTTCAGAACAGCTTTTGCTATGGAAACACAACATTTTCCCGATGCGCCCAACCACCCTGATTTTCCAAGTACGGTCTTAAACCCGGGACAGACCTATCATACAGCATCCGAGTATAAATTTTCAATACAGAAATAATAGCATTTTAGTAGATCGGGAAGAGCTGAGAAGTTGTTCCCGATTGGCTTTAAGGGGCCTGGCAGGCAAAAATTAAAGCAATTGTTATTGCGCGTATGAAAAGAGGAATTCTTAGACAATAGTTTTAATTTTATTGCCACTACACTACCACCCATTTCAGATTTTCATTTTCCAACATTTAAAAGATGTATTAGCAACGATGTATCAAGTACCTTCCCGGGGCAACACAGGATTCAAAAGGAAATGGCGCTTAACCGGCGCTCTGTTATTATCCGGAGCATTCACTGTTCTTTCTGCACAGCAGAAGGCCCCCTCCTATCCGCTTATTACGCATGACAGTTATTTCAGCATCTGGTCAGCCTCTGATCAGTTAAACGAAAGCACGACCAGACATTGGACAGGCGCGGAGCAGTCCCTTGTTGGGATCATTCAGGTGGATGACCGGTTTTACCGATTTTTGGGAAAGACGCCTCTCTCCTATAAAGATGTATTGGCAACAACGCAGCATCAGCCCTACAGTGCCCGTTATACTTTCGAGAAGCCGTTGGGAGACTGGGCAAGTGCCGCTTACAATGACATGAGGTGGACAGCAGGGCAAGCCCCTTTTGGAGATAACAGCCATGATGCAAAAACCGCCTGGAAGTCAGAGGATATCTGGATGCGCCGTAGCTTTGAGGCCGATCCCTCCACTTTAGGAGACGCTCCCGTTTTGTTGAGTATTCGCCATGATGATAATGTCGAAGTGTATCTTAACGGAAAAGAGATCTTTCAAAAAGAGGGCTGGACAGAAAAATATATAAAGCCGGCCTTATCCGTTGATGTAAGAAGCCTGCTTAAAAAAGGCAAAAATGTACTGGCCATTCATTGCGCTAATACAAAGGGCGGAGCCTATCTGGACGCCGGACTGGTGCAGGCCGTCAGTCAGGATGTCATAAAAGCCGTACAGCCCGCTGAACAGACAGACGTAACCGTAAAAGCGACCCAGACAGTTTATCAGTTCAAAGCCGGTAATGTAGGCCTTTCTGTGCAGTTTGTTTCTCCGCTGTTACTGGATAGAATGGATATTCTTTCCCGGCCTGTTTCTTATATTGACTATCAGGTAAAGGTGCTAGATGGCAAGGCACACCGCATTAAGCTTTATTTGGGCGTGAGCTCAGACATTGCCGTTGACCAGCCTTCTGAACAGGTAATTGCATTTCGTAAAAACGAAAGAGGGCTCTCTTTCCTTAAAACAGGAACGACTGCCCAGGCGATCTTACAAAAGAAAGGCGATAATGTGCGGATCAACTGGGGCTATTTTTATGTCGGCGCCAAACAGTCTGCCAGCTTAAAACAATATATTTCTAAATCAGGAATAGAAGGTGTCAGTTCTTTTTTAAACGGGACTTCTACCGAAGCACCTTCTATGCAGGGCAAAGGGCTCAGTCTGAATACGGTACAGGACCTGGGTCAGGTAAGCAGTAATGCATCTACCTATATAGAGCTGGCCTACGATGAAAGATTTTCTGTGCAGTTTTTTCATGAAAATCTCAGACCCTGGTGGAATAAAGACGGCAAACATACAATTGAAGAGCAGCTGCTAAATGCGGCTGATGACCATGATCAGGTAATATCTCTGTGCAACCGGTTTGACCAAAGCCTGAGAGATAGCGCCCTAAAGGCTGGTGGAGAAAAATACGCCCGACTGTTAGAGCTGGCCTATCGTCAGAGTATTGCAGCGCACGGTATTGTAAAATCTCCTAAAGGAGAACTGCTGTTCATGTCTAAAGAGAATTTCAGCAATGGATCAATCAATACCGTGGACATAACCTATCCGTCTTCACCCCTGTATTTATTATATAACCCTGATTTATTAAAGGGAATGATGAATGGTATTTTCTATTACAGTGAAAGCGGTAAATGGAAAAAACCTTTCCCTGCACATGACCTGGGGACCTACCCCCTTGCCAATGGTCAGACCTACGGAGAGGACATGCCAGTAGAAGAAGCCGGCAACATGGTAATCTTGACTGCGGCCATTGCAACCGTTGAGGGGAATGCAGATTATGCAGCCAAGCACTGGAAGGAACTGACAACCTGGACCAATTACCTGGTAGAACAAGGCATGGATCCGACCAATCAGCTTTGTACAGATGACTTTGCAGGGCATTTAGCCAGAAACGCCAATCTTTCTGTCAAGGCGATTGAGGCCGTAGGGGCCTATGGAAAGTTGGCCGGCATGCTGGGTAAAAGCGATATTGCCGAAAAGTATGGCCGGACGGCAAAGCAAATGGCTGATAAATGGCAGCAGATGGCGGGTGCCGGCGATCATTATACCCTCACTTTCGGAGGGCCGGCGAAGAGCTGGAGTCAGAAATATAATATGATATGGGATAAAATGCTTGGAATAAATGCTTTCCCTGAATCTGTGGCTGCGAAAGAACTGGCTTTTTATAAAACAAAGCAGCTGAGATTTGGGCTCCCGCTGGATAGTAGAAAAACCTATACAAAATCCGACTGGATCCTTTGGACAGCCAGCATGGCTAAAACCAGATCAGACTTTGAATTCTTTATAGATCCGGTCTACAAATTTGCCACTGAAACACCTGACCGCGTTCCCCTGAGTGATTGGTATGAGACAACTGATGCCCATCAGGTGGGCTTTCAGGCACGTAGTGTTGTTGGCGGGTTTTATATGCGGTTATTGGAAAAACAGCTTCTTAATAACTAAAATGATATCTCATGATGTTTTCAATTAAAAAATATGTCTTGGGGGTAGCAGGGTTATTATTGTGCCAGGCTCTGGTTCAGGCTCAGTCTCCTGTGATTGTTGAGCAGGTTGCGCAGCCGGCCACGCAACTGACAAATCCTTATTATATAGGGAATAAAGCGCCGCTGAAGCCGACACATTTTATGAAATTGCCGATTGGGAGCATTCAGCCGGCGGGCTGGCTGAAAAAGTATCTGGAACTGCAACGCGATGGTCTTACGGGGCATCTTGGAGAAATCAGCGCCTGGCTGGAAAAAGAAGACAACGCCTGGTTGGATAAGGAGGGCAAAGGGGGTCATGGTTGGGAAGAAGTGCCTTATTGGCTCAAAGGATATGGAGACCTGGCTTATATCCTGGAAGATCCAGCCATGCTTAAAGAGACCAAGGTCTGGATTGACGCCGTTTTGCAAACCCAGCGTCCGGACGGTTATTTTGGTCCGCTTACGCTGAGAGACGGGAAGCCGGATCTCTGGCCGAATATGATTATGCTGTGGTGCCTGCAGTCCTACTATGATTACAGTAGAGACAGCAGGGTCATTCCCTTTATGACCAAATATTTTAAGTGGGAGCAAAACCTGCCGGATAGCTTGTTTTTAAAGGATTATTGGGAGAATAGCCGCGGAGGGGACAACCTGTATAGTGTATATTGGTTATATAACCGTACCGGAGATCAGGATCTGTTGAAGCTGGCAGAAAAGATCCATCGCAATACGGCTGATTGGGAACAGCAAAACAATTTGCCCAATTGGCATAATGTAAACATAGCGCAGAGTTTCAGGGAACCGGCCACTTATTACATGTTGTCCAGAGATTCTTCAGATCTTAAAGCGACATACCGTGACTTTTATTTAGTGCGCGGTATGTATGGTCAGGTGCCCGGAGGTATGTTCGGTGCCGATGAGAATGCCCGGCCCGGATATGCTGATCCTCACCAGGCAGTCGAGACCTGCGGGATGGTCGAGCAGATGGCTTCCGATGAAATGCTGCTGCGGTTTACCGGAGATCCCTTTTGGGCTGACAATTGTGAAGATGTGGCTTTCAATACGTATCCCGCAGCCGTCATGCCGGATTTTAAGGCGCTCCGGTATCTGACTGCGCCCAATATGGTGATTAGTGACAATAAAAACCATAGTCCGGGTATCCAAAACAATGGCCCGTTTTTGATGATGAACCCCTTTAGCAGCAGGTGCTGCCAGCACAATCATGCACAGGGCTGGCCTTATTACGCAGAGAATCTATGGATGGCCACCCCTGATAAAGGCATTGCAGCAGTGCTGTATTCGGCCAGCTCGGTTACTGCCAAGGTCGGTGACGGTACAACTGTGACACTCAAAGAAGAAACGAATTATCCATTTGAACAGGAAATTCGTTTTATCGTAAATACACCCGGAGCCATTGCTTTTCCGATATACCTGAGAATACCCGGATGGTGCGACCGTGCGGAAGTCCTGGTGAATGGGAAAGCGGTCTTCTCGGATCTGGCCGCTGGTGGTTATGCGAAGGTCACGCATACATGGAAAAACGGAGATAAGATCACCTTGAAACTTCCCATGAAACCCACGCTAAAGAAATGGGCGAAGAATAAAAACAGCGTTAGTGTCGACTACGGCCCTTTGAGCTTCTCTTTGAAGATCAAAGAAAAATTTGAAATGGAAGACAGCCGCAAATCAGCTATCGGCGATTCTCACTGGCAAAAAGATGCTGATCCCACCAAGTGGCCGGCCTATAATATTTATCCGGCCAGTGCCTGGAATTACGGATTGGTACTGCCTGCAAACGGAGACATCTCTGGCTGGAAAGTCAGGCAAAAGCCCTGGCCAAAGGATTCTATGCCGTTTACCCCTGGATCTGTACCGCTCGAAATGGTCGTCAACGCGCGGAAAATACCTGACTGGAAGATCGATGAACATGGTCTTTGCGGTGTATTACCTCAGAGCCCGGTAGCGGTACAGACGCCGGAAGAGCAGGTAACCCTGATCCCGATGGGAGCCACCCGACTGAGGATATCTTCTTTTCCTGTAGTGGAGAGGAGGCAATGAATCATAAGTAAAAATCAGCTGTCAGGGCCGGATATCGGAACACCAGTCTTCAATGGTGGTTAGCCGGGCCTGCCTGGGAAATATTCTTTCCAGTAACATCTGGTGGACGGTTTCGTCTTTATCTGCGCAGCCGTCTGCCAGCACTGTTATCCTATAGTCTTTATCGCTTGCTTCCCTTAATGTGGAAAGCACTACGCCGCTTGTGGAAATGCCCGCCAATACCAAATGCCGGATTTGCTTCGATCTTAAAATTAAGTCCAGGCCACTACCCGCAAATGCGCTGAATCTTTTTTTGATGACCACCAAATCATCGGCTTTCGGCCCGATAGAGGCCGGGACTGTGTAGTTATCCGGATCGTCTAACCCAACATTTAGCTTTTTCATGTTCATGAATGCCTGGTTGTCGGGATGCACCTCCGGATACCCTGGTCTGAACCCGACAACGATATAAATGACAGGCATACCTGCCTGCCTGGCGGCAGAAAGGGCCCTGGCAATACCGTGAATATAATAATTGGCATCTTTGAGAGATCTGAGGGTATATTTTTGAACATCCATAACGAGCAGTGCGGTATCGGTCATCCTATCTTCGCGATTCATTGCTTCCATTCATCGTCATCTTTGATTGCCGCAAAAGTAATGCATATTGGGTGTTGGAGAGCCGTTATTTCCAGATAGCCAAAACAGGGTGGCGCTTTACACCGCCGCTGGTTTCTTCCTCCTTTCGGAAAAGCAGCTTTACAAAAAAGCGGGCATCGAGAACAGCACCAGTACTGCGTTGTTTTGCCAGAAAAACAGGTAAATGCTCATAATATGGCAATATCCTGAAGAAATAAAACAGAGCGACCTTAACGAGGAAAACCAATTGACTGACAGCGATATGTGTTAATGCAACCGTGGGAGCGGCTATCGATGTTAAGAAAGTTTTAAAATAATTTGCGTTTTTATGCAATTTTAAGCTAATTTAGTTGTAGATACACAAAAAACGATGCGGGTTTGTGCGGGTTGACAGTGTTGAGTGGATTGTGAGAAAATATGGCCAAAATGGGAAGAATGCTTTGCTAAGTTAAGAACGGCCAACACTAAACGGATACAACGATTTAAATAAATACGGATGAAATCAAGCGATAGCCTTGGGTTAAAAGGGGTGGGATTGCACGTTTCCATCCGGCCATTGATAAACCAAATAAAAAGAAACGGATGAAAACAAAGTACATCAACTTTTCGGCTATCCTGTTGTGTTGCTGCTTTTGCGTACAGACAGTTTTTGCCCAGTCCAGGGACCTGACAGGAACCGTTACCGATGAAAGCCATATACCCTTGCAAGGGGTATCTATCCTGGTAAAAGGAGCGACTATAGGAACGGCCACAGGGACGGATGGCTCCTTTTCCCTGAAAGTGCCTGAAAAGTCGAGGATCCTGATTTTTCGTTATGTAGGTTTCGTAGATAAAGAGGTCGCTATTGGTGACAGTACATCTTTTCATGTAGTGTTGCAGAAAGACAACAAGGCGCTCACAGATGTGGTTATTGTGGGATATGGCACGCAGAAAAGATCCAATCTGACGGGTGCTGTCACCACCGTAGACACAAAAGTACTGGATGCCCGGCCAATTACTGATTTGGCCAGAGGGCTGCAAGGCGTCGTTCCCGGTCTGACTATTACCACATCCTCCGGAGAACTGGGGAAGAATCCCGCTATCCGGTTAAGAGGCATCACAGGGTCACTTAATAGCCCGGAAGGTACACAACCTTTGATATTGGTGGATAATGTAGAGATGCCCAATTTACAGATGATCAATCCGGAGGATATTGAGCAGATCTCTGTATTGAAAGATGCGGCGTCTACATCAATCTATGGGACAAGGGCTGCATGGGGCGTGATTTTGATTAAAACAAAATCGGGGCACAGAAATATGCCGACACGTGTATCCTACCGTAATAATTTTGCCTATAGTCAACCAACGACTACGCCCAAGATTGCACCGGCATATGAAGGTGCGCAAATGGTCCTTGAGGCTTTGCGCCGTTCCGCCAATAATCCCGATATTCAAAGTTTTGGCGTATTGGGTATGTACTTTGATTCCATTGGTAACCAGAAAATCAAGGAATGGTCGGAAAAATATGGTGGCCAGGATTTGGGACCGGAGATGGTGGAGGGCCGCGACTACGAGATCAGGAACGGCAATTTATACTTTTATCGCTCCTGGGACCCTTTAAAGATGTATATGCGCGACTGGACACCACAACAAAAGCATGATATCTCAATAACAGGAGGAAGTGATAAAACAACCTTTGATATAGGATTGGGATATCTGGGAGAAAAGGGAGTGCTGAAAGTCAACCCGGATCAGTTCGATCGCTACAATGCGTCAGTTGGCGTACAGTCTTCTGTGACGGGATGGCTGGATGTACGATCAAAATTGATTTACGCTTCGACGCTTACGACAACACCGTTTATATTCGGCAGTGACGCTTTTGGCCCCTGGTATTATCTACTGCGTTGGCCAGCTATTTATCCTTACGGTACGATTGATGGCCATCCGTTTCGCAGTGCTGTGACGGAGGTCGCTCAGGCCAAAATGAACCGCGACAATAATGCCTATCTGCGTGCTTCCGCGGGGGCAACCCTTAGGCCTATCGACCATTTGAGCATCAATTTCGATTATAGCTACTCAACGAATAATGAGCATTACCATTCGACAGGTGGAGGAACCTCTGGCATTGATTTTTGGGCCGGACAGCTGAACTATCTGGACAACTATCAGTCCAGCTCTTATAACAGTGTCACATATATTTCCAATTGGGATAAAATGCACACCGCTAAGGCCTTTGCTACTTATGATCTGGGCCTGAACGACCATCAGTTCAAGTTTATGGTGGGTTCTGATATGGATCTGTATAAAAGCTGGGGGCAGTATTCAGAGCGAAGAGATATTATCGATCCGGACTTTGGAGAAATCGGGCTCACAACGGGTGATCAATTTGCCTATGGCGGCCCTGGCCGTGATCCGGGGGAGCAGTGGCCGATTACGCAATGGTCTACATTGGGGTATTTTGCCAGAATTAACTACAGCTATAAGAATAAATATTTACTGGAACTTAATGGCCGCCGTGACGGCTCATCCCGTTTTCCGACAAAAGATGCATGGGCATTCTTTCCATCCATGTCTGCGGGATATGTGCTGACAGAAGAGCCTTTTATGCAACCGCTGAAAAAAACCTTGTCGTTTTTAAAAGTAAGGGGATCCTGGGGACAATTGGGCAATCAGGGTGTAGGAGAATACAGGTTTCTTTCGACGATGGCCTCATCTTCTTCCGGATGGTGGATCGGCGATAACAATGAAATCACCTTCAGTACACCCCAGGAGGTGCGCAGCAGCCTGACATGGGAGAAAATTGCCACATTGGATTTTGGGTTGGATGCCAGATTTCTGGAAGATCGCTTAGGCCTTACTTTTGACTGGTATCAAAGAACCACCAGTGACATGATCCGGCCAGGGGTTACATTGCCCAGTTCTTACGGAGGCAATAGCCCGGTAAGGAATTATGGCGCCATGCGCACGACCGGTTGGGAACTATCACTGGATTACCATCAGAATATTGGCAACGACTTCAGTATTAATGCCGCTGTTACGCTTAGTGATTTCAAGGAAGAGATTACCAAAGATGCCAATGTGACCAAAACAATTACCAGCATTTACAATGGCAAAACGCTAGGTGAGATCTGGGGTTATGAAACCGTCGGACTCTTCCAGGAATCTGATTTTGAGGGTAAGGACGGTTCCGGCAGATGGATCCCTAAAAGCGGTATCGCTGATCAGTCATTTTTGGAAGGCAATAGCAACTGGTTCAATTTTGGCCCCGGAGATGTTCACTATAAGGACTTGAACGGCGACGGGAAAATTGATCCGGGTAATTCTACGGTGGATGATCACGGCGACATGAAGGTCATCGGAAATACGACACCCCGCTATCAGTATAGTATTCGTCTGGGGACAGCCTGGCGGGGAATTGATTTTGATATGTTTTGGCAAGGTGTGGGCAAAAGAGACCTCTGGCCTTCAGGAGGTGGTCCGGTATTCATTCCCGGATTCAGTGTTGCAGAGGCAAGATATGAACATCAACTGGACTATTGGACACCGGAGAACACCGATGCCTATTATCCCCGCTCTACCTCAAACCCCTTAAATTCATTTAATTTTTATCCGCAGAGCCGCTACCTTTTGAATATGGCTTATCTCCGGTTAAAGAATGTACAATTAGGTTACAGCCTGCCTGCGGGGCTGATTTCCAGGCTCAATCTGGTAAAAGTAAGGGTGTATGCCAGTGGAGAGAATCTGTTGACCTTTGATAATCTGCAAATCCCGATTGATCCCGAAGTCGATTACACAAAGGCGCAGCTGGCAGGTGCCGGGAATGCCTTCGGCAGAGTTTATCCTTATAGAAAGACCATTTCCTTTGGGGTACAAGTAACATTCTAAAGTATAGCTCATTAGAAAATCCGGTATATAAATCTAACAGTGATTTATCCGGGCCTATTCAAAAAATAAAAATATTCAGAATGCAACGCATAATTATTTTCCTTTTCAGTACTGTCTGCCTTTTTTCCGGTTGTAAAAAAGGATTTTTAGACAGGCCGCCACTGGACCAACTGACCGATGATAATTTTTGGTCAAACGAAAAGAACGTTCGGACTTTCTCCTACGGATTCTATCCGACCTATTTTACCGGCTATGGACATGGCTGGACCTGGGGGGATTATTTTACAGGAGAAACGCTCAATGATGAGTTTGGGCAGACAAGTCCCAGTCAATACCCTAAAGTGGTACCCAGTACGGGAGGTGGCTGGTCATTTACCAATGTCAGAAAGGCAAATATTTTTCTGGACAGGCTGCAGCGGGCAGATATGTCTGAAGAAGCCAAAGCCCATTGGACAGGGGTCGCCCGGTTCTTCAGAGGCATGGCTTATTACCTGTTGGTAGAGCGCTTTGGTGATGTGCCCTGGTATGACAAGGCGGTTTCATCGGAGCAGGAAGATTCGCTATACATTCCTCGTGATCCCAGGCAAATGGTCATGAAACATGTGCTGGAGGATTTTCAATATGCTGCAGCGCATGTCAGGGAATCCGATGGAGAGAAAGGTCTGACGGTGAATAAATGGGTCGTATTAGCGTTTATGTCTAAGGTCTTTTTATTTGAGGGTACCTGGGAAAAGTATCATAATGTAGATCAGCAAGCCGCCAAGACTTTCTTAGAAGCAGCAAAATGGGCTGCCGGAGAAGTGATCAATAATGGTGGGTTTTCCTTTAATTATCCTTACCGGGAATCCTTTAACGCGTTGGATCTTTCGTCCAATCAGGAAATGATCCTGTATAAACAATACGAGTCAGGACAAGTGACACATACCCTGGTCAGCTATGTCAACAGAGAAGGGCAAACCGGGCCGAATAAAGACGTTATTGACGACTACCTGTGTTCAGACGGGTTGCCTATAGAACTTTCAGGAGACTATGAGGGGGATAAGGGAATTGGTCACGTAATGGCTAACAGAGATTCCAGAATGGCAGGAACCTTTGCTCCGGACCTGCGGCCGGTCGGATACGATCGCCCTGCGGGAACTTTTTTTGGCGCGTCGTCTACCGGTTATGCAACACTGAAATTCCTCAACGAAGAGATTATGAATGATGGCAGAGGTTTATCTAATGTGAACCCTACAGATGCACCGATTATTCGTCTTGGAGAAGTAATGGTCAATTATGCGGAAGCGGCTCAGGAATTGGGAGGTGTTACGCAGGCAGACCTGGATATGTCCATCAATAAACTCAGAAGCCGGCCTGGAGGTAATCTGCCTCCGCTGGAGGTTATAGGGGGGCAACCGGCTGTGAATGGCCATGTTTATGATGATCCTAAAAGAGATCCGACGGTTTCTTCCATGCTTTGGGAGATCAGAAGAGAAAGACGGGTAGAGATGAGTATGGAAGGCGTCCGTGATGATGACCTGAGAAGGTGGAAAAAATTAGATTATATGGACATGGTCAAGCACCCGGATCTGAACAGAGGTGCCTGGATCAAAAAGTCCGATTATCCTAATCTGAGTGCCAGTGTAATTATAGAAGGCGGAGGCAATGAAGGGTATATTAAGCCCGCTTCTGTGTTGCGCGTTATTGATAACGACAGAATCTATCTGTTGCCATTGCCCCTCGACCAGATACAGCTGTATAAAGATCATGGTGTAACTTTAGCACAGAACCCCGGTTGGGAAGAGTAATTAAAACACCGCCCGGATATAGCCGGGCGGTATGCGTTTTCTTAAAATCAGCGGAGCCGATATGAAGTATTCAGTAAATGAAGTAAATGGAATGGCTGAGAAATGGATGATCAGGTTGTTGTTCCTCGTAAGCTTTTTGGTGACCACTTATGGGCTAACCCCGGTGGCAGCGCAAACCCCTGAAGCAGTGACTCAGTGGATCCGGATAAATCAGCTCGGCTATCAGCCGGACGGCATAAAAATAGCAGTGTGGTGCAGCCAGGCTAGAAGAACAGTGTCTGTATTCCGGCTGATAGATGCCGTTACGCATAAGCAGGTATATAAAGGAACTGTTGAGAAAGTCTTTGGAAAATACGGCCCTTTTGCGAGTAGTGCCCGGCTCGATTTTTCCGGGTTTTCGAAAGAAGGCCGTTATTATCTGCAGGCAGGGCGTGCCATCTCTCCGGTATTTAAAATTGGTGCAGATGTCTATAAGGGAGCAGCTGATTTTTGCCTTTTTTACCTCCGGCAACAAAGATGTGGCTTCAATCCGTTTTTAAAAGATTCCTGCCACAAGTCGGACGGCTATACGCTTTACGGACCCATGGCCGACAGCACACATATTGACATGACGGGTGGCTGGCATGACGCATCTGATTATCTGCAATACAGTTCAACAACCGCTAATGCTACTTGGCATTTACTGGCAGCTTACAGAGACTTTCCTGCTGTATTTACGGATAAAGTACAGACAAACGGCCTTAAAGGCGCTAATGATGTGCCCGACGTCCTGGACGAGGCAAGGTGGGGTCTTGATTTTCTACTCAAGTTACATCCGCGGTCAGACTGGATGTTTAATCAGGTGGCAGATGACAGAGACCACCATGGAATGCGCATACCTGCTGAAGATTCTTTTTATGGGAAAGGAATTGAAAGGCCGGTGTATTTTATCAATGGTAAGCCGCAGCAGCGTGGCAAGTTTATGAATGCCACTACGGGAACAAGTTCAACCGCCGGCAAATTTGCAGGTGCATTTGCACTGGGTACAAAGATTTTTAGCGTACGCGATCAGGCCTACGCCGGTATCCTCAAAAAGCATGCATATTCTTCTTTAGCCTATGGACAGCGGATACCGGGGGTAACGCAGACGGTCTCTGTCGTGTCTCCGTATATCTATGCAGAAGATAACTGGGTGGATGATATGGAGCTGGCATTTGCTTCACTGGCAAAACTGAACGGTCAGCATAACGCTGACATGGCGATGTTGGATTCGGCGGTCCGGTATGCAAAAAAAGAACCCGTTACGCCGTGGATGTACCGCGACACAGCCAATCATTATCAGTATTATCCATTTATCAACCTGGGTCATTATGAACTGGCAAAACAGTTAAAAGGCCACAGGCGAAAAGCCCTAATCGATGATTATCGTCAGGGGATTGAAGATGTCTGGATCAGGGCCCGGGAAAATGCTTTTTATAGAGGCGTCCCCTTTATCTGGTGCAGCAATAACCTGACCACCAGTTTTGCGATTCAGTGTTACTGGTACCGGCAATTGTCTGGGGACAGGCAGTTTGCTGCACTTGAGCAAGCGAATTTTGACTGGCTTTTTGGCCTGAATCCCTGGGGGACCTCAATGGTATATGGACTTCCGGCCACAGGAGACAGCCCGACAGATCCTCATTCAGCCTTTACACATATTGGCCATTATCCGATAGATGGTGGCATGGTGGATGGCCCCGTTTATGGTAGCATCTATAAGAATTTAATTGGGATCCGGTTAAGTCATGAGGATAATTATGCCGCATTTCAGAGCGACCTGGCCGTATATCACGATGATTATGGCGATTATAGTACCAATGAACCCACTATGGACGGAACGGCATCACTGGTATATCTGCTGGCTGCAAAAGAGTCAGAAAGCCATGGACGAACGGTAAGGCCGTATACATTGGATGCAGGAGCGATCATTCGGGCAGATAGCACGAAAAAAGAAATGGCATTGGTTTTTACCGCGGACTCATTTAAGGACGGAGGGCATACTATCGTTCAAACACTTCGGGCCGAAAAGGTACCGGGATCTTTCTTTTTTACCGGGAATTTTTATGCAGATCCTGATAACGCACCTATTATCCGACAACTGAAACAGGCGGGTTTCTATTTAGGAGCGCATTCTGACAAACACCTTCTCTATGCTTCCTGGGCAGACCGTCACCGGTTGCTTGTTACGAAGGATAGTTTTGTCAGAGACCTTTCTGCCGTTTATGAGAAGCTGGACAAATGGGGAATAAAAGATAGCGAGGCACATTATTTTCTGCCGCCTTTTGAATGGCATAATGATTCTATTGCCGCCTGGACCAGAGCGGAAGGATTGCAATTGGTGAATTTTACGCCGGGGACCGGTAGTAACGCAGACTACACAGTTCCGGAGATGGGCGATAAATATAAAAGCAGCCAGCAGATAATGAGTGGGATTTTAGGGTATGAACAGCAGCATGCCTCCGGTCTTAACGGGTTTCTGTTACTGACACACTTTGGGACTGATCCCAGGCGGACAGATAAATTTTATGATCGCCTGGGCGAACTTATCGACCGCCTGAAAAAAAGAGGATACCGGTTTGTCCGTGTAGACGAACTATTAAGGAAGAAAAATTAGTATACCTAAAACCGTGCTGAAGTGACAAAACGATTATACACGCTGGCATTGCTATTGGGGGCTTATATGGCTGGATCCGGGCAGCAGGTGCAGCTGCCTGCGGATTATCTCCATGACAGTTTTCCTACACTTGTTAAGAAAGCTGCAAACGTATTATCCAGTGCCTATATGGCGCAAACGTTGATGGCCGTTACAGATACGATCCCCGGATGGGAGGGATTTCCTGTGCAGCTGTATGCCTATAAAACAGGCATTGATAGCAGGACGGGGCGGCCGAAGAAAGCATTGGTCTATCTGCTCGACCCCAGCCCGGAAAAGTTGGCCATGTGGGTGGCCACGACTTGCTGGATCGTAAAAAAAAGCACTTCTTCTTCCTATACCGATCAGGTGCTTAACTGGGTGATGCATCAATCGGGAGGGCAATTCCCGGTAAAGGGCGTCGTGTATGAGGATCAGTACGTGAAAGGCTATCAGGAGCCCTATTTGTTTAAGGACGGAGTAACTGTATATATCAAGGATATAGCAAGTTGGTCTGAACATGGACCATTATCAGAGGCACAGCTACATTTTGCCATTCAGATTGGGAATAAGGATATAAAGTCACAAACCGGGCAATATGCGCGAATATGCAGTACCACCCGGGAAGATTATCTGGCCGGTGGAGGTACGCAGGACGTGGGCGACAAGACGGACCGGCGGTTAAGTTGGTTAACTGTTGTCCGGAAGTTGTATCAGCAGGCCTGGAACAGCAGTGTCAATCCGTTGATGGTAATGTGGGCAAAGCAGCATTTAAAATAGCTGCCGGAAAGCATTACAGCAGCGCGATTTCCGTGCTGTATGCCGCTAGTTTCGGATCCTGTGGAGAAAGTTCAGTGATCAGGTAGTCGATTCCGGATAGTGGGCATAACTTCATGGGTAAGGAGGAGTCCAGCTTCTCCGAGATCGTGATAATGGCTAGCTGCCTGGCAGCGCGCAGCATGGCCTTTTTGACTTGTGCGACGGCCCAGTCCTTTTCTGTTAATCCATCTTTGGCATCCAGTCCGTAGGCGCCTAGAAAACAAATATCTACCTTTATTTCTGCCAGCTCAGAGATCGGCTTTTCTCCAATATTGATTTGAGAGGACATATCCAATTTGCCGCCGATTAAGATGACGGTGAGTAAAGGATGTGTCGCCAGTTCCAGGGCCATCAGCGGACTTACGGTAAAGAATGTTGCTTCCAGGTCTTCGGGAATCTGGCGGACCAGTTCCAACATCGTTGTGCCGGTGCCAATCAGTATATTGGCACCCGTGCGCAAAAGCTGTATTGCCTTTTTGCCGATTGCTTTTTTGGCCTCATGGGCATAGGTCTTATTTTGCTGAATGGGGTAATGATAGGATTTGGAGAGGGCCCCGCCGTGAACTTTGATCAGTTCTCCCGCATCCGCCAATTCTGCCAGATCCCGTCGAATGGTATCTTCGGAAACATTTAATTTTTGGCTGAGCTCAGAGGATAGGACCTTATTGTGTAAACTGATCTCTTTGATGATAAAAGCGTGTCTTTCATTTTTAAAAAGGCTGGTAACGGGTACGTCCATGTTTCTTATTTTTATAAAAATATGGGGGTGAATTAAACAGGCATACAGAGAACAGTATTTACAGGCCTATCTCCAGCCATTACGGACAATTAAAAACTGCATAAAAACGCTAGTTTAATGGGCGTAATGAAGGACACATAATGCTGTCTGACTGCATGCATCTTTGTTTAAAAAGCCGCGCGCTTAACAAAGATATATATAATTTTGATAGAATAAAGGACTATTTATAAGCTGTTATATACAGAGAATACAGGCTTTTACCGGTTTAGCAGGCAACTGAGGAAATACGCCGGCACCCCATTAAAAACAGTCGGTGGCATCGGCAAATAAATAAGCAATAATGTTTGCTGTTTTATGCATTAATTATTATTTTTATAGCATAAAGTCGCAATCCGTTTTTTATCTTTAAATCAAATAGTATGGTGATTGGTATTGATTTAGGCGGAACGAAATTATGGATAGGCCTTTTTACCGAAAATGGAGATTGCTTTCAGGAGGAGCGGTTCGGGCTTGATCAGCGGGAAGGAGATGCGGTGGGGGCATTCATTTGCGCAAAGCTCCAGGAGATCAAAGAAAAAAATCAGCAACGGGTCAGCGCCGTCGGAGTGGCTATACCGGGGATGTATGACCCTAATTGTGATACAGTCTGGGCGCCAAATATTCCCGGTTGGGAAGCCTATCCGTTAAAGGCAAAGTTGCGTGAATCAGTGGGAGATATACCGATTAGTATTGAAGATGACAGAACTTGCTCCATTCTGGGAGAGGCTTGGCAAGGAAAAGCAAAAGCCGCTAAAAACGCTGTTTTTATCACAGTTGGCACGGGGATCGGAGCGGGGATTCTATCTGAGGGTAAAATCATCCGTGGCTCGACCGGAACAGCCGGTGCCGTCGGATGGATGGCGATGGAAGACGGTTATGAGGAGCTCTACCGGTCTTTTGGATGTTTTGAATCATATAGTTCGGGGGATGGAATAGCGAGGCTCGCGGGGAAATTGATCCGGCAGACACCTGAATATTCCGGGATGTTACGCCATACCCTGCCACTGGATAGTGCGGCAATTTTTAAAGCTGCAAAAAAGAAAGACCCCATTGCGATGCGTGTGCTTACTGATTGTACGGCATCCTGGGGGAGGGCTGTTGCTAACCTGGTCAGTATCCTGAACCCGGAGGTGATTATTTTTGGAGGAGGGGTATTTGGCCCGGCTTTACAGTATTTGGAGGATATAGAGGCAGAAATGCTAAAATGGGCACAGCCCATAGCCGGAGCACGGGTCCGTTTGGTCGGATCTGCACTTAAAGGATACGCCTGTTTATATGGTGCAGCCTGGTCTGCCATCCAATTGAGTTATCAAAACAATGCCTCCATCTATGCATAATAAAAAACTTGTTTTTGGTGGCGCTTGCATGGGCATCCTTTTGTTTGGTGCGGGCATCACCACATTAGGCTCAGTGAAGCAGGCGCTGATGATCCGGTTCGGGCTGGATGAAATCGGGGCAGGGACATTATTTTCTATTCTTCCTTTAGGGATCCTTATGGGGTCGTTGTTATTCGGACCGGCTTCTGATAAATATGGATATAAATATATATTGACGGCTTGTTGTTTCAGTATGCTTTTGGGGTTTGAAGGGGTGGCGTTTGCACCGACCTGGGCTTTGCTCAGGCTAAGTGTCTTTTTATTTGGTCTGGGAGGCGGTGCTGTAAACGGCGCGACAAGCGCTTTGGTGGCAGACCTTAGTGATGAGAAAAAAGGAGCGAATCTGAGCGTGCTGGGCGTTTTCTTTGGTATAGGCGCCCTGGGTATGCCCTTAGTGTCAGGCGCCCTGGAAAAAGTGGTTCCTTATGAGGTTATCCTGGCCGTTATCGGCGGTCTCTGCTTTTTATTGGGTGTAT
Source organism: Arachidicoccus terrestris (assembly GCF_020042345.1). NCBI lineage: Bacteria > Pseudomonadati > Bacteroidota > Chitinophagia > Chitinophagales > Chitinophagaceae > Arachidicoccus > Arachidicoccus terrestris. The sequence continues at coordinate 2,327,901 of NZ_CP083387.1, read as the reverse complement.
TTTATGTATGCATCCGTTTTCCCGTAGCTAAGCTAGGGCGGGGTTTTCCAATGCGGGAAGCCATTCGGTTATTGAAAGACCCTGTGCTTATTCTTATCGCTTTCTTTCTTTTTTGCCAAAGTAGCCTGGAGGCGCTGATGAGCAATTGGACAACCACTTATCTGATAGGCGTTAAGGCGTTTGCAAATAATCATGCTTTGTTTGCGCTTTCTTTATCCGTTGTGGGTATGACCATCATGCGGCTGCTGTTAGGTAGTGTATTTAGAAAGCTTTCCTCTGGGCGGCTCTGGCTGATCGCTTTTGTTCTACTGGCCACAGGGTTGGGCTTACTCACCTGGAGCGCGTCTTACACCGTCGTTATTATAGCGTTGATGCTGATAGGAGGTGGACTGGCCGGAGGATTTCCCCTAATGTTAGGTATGGTCGGAGAACGCTTCAGCCAGCTGTCTGCCACTGCCTTTGGTATTGTGCTGGTCGTTGCTTTGACAGGTAATATGTTGGTCAACTATCTGATGGGTATTGTCGTACAGAAATCCGGCATTCAGAACCTGACGATTGCCATTGGCCTGGAGTGGATGGTCATGGTCACTCTCTGCGTAGCGGTGCTGCGCCGGGTTAATAAAGGCAAATAACCTGAAATTTTTATCTTTAAATTAATACGACTATGTTAGCAAAAATTTGGTTGGAGAATGCCAGAAATGTCATGGGAAACATTGAGGCCTCTCAAATGGAGAATATTCAGAAGGCTGCCGAGGTGATGGCCGATTCAATTGCATGTGGCCGGTGGGTACATACCTTTGGATGTGGACACGCCACATTACCCATTGAGGAAATGTATCCGCGTATTGGCGGCTTTGTCGGATTTCACCCGATTGTAGAGTTACCGCTGACATTCTTTACCAATATAACCGGCCAGATGGGTGTTCATCAGTTTATTTTTTTGGAAAGAGTAGAAGGTTATGGAAAAGAAATCATGAAAGGGTATGATTTTGATGCCCGCGACACAATGTGGATCTTTTCGCATACCGGCATAAATAGTGTTAATATAGATGTGGCATTAGAGGCCAAAAACAAGGGAATGAAGCTTGTGGTTTTCGGATCTGCTGCGGAAGCGGAAGGCAAAAAGACCAGACATTCCAGTGGTAAGAATATTTTTGAGATCGCCGATGTGGTGGTAGACACCTGTGCGCCGGTAGAAGACGCTTCTGTCCCTCTAAAGAATCATCCTGATAAAATTGGCCCTGTCTCTACGATGGCGTTTATCACGGCGGTCTGGATGACCGTAACGACTGTGGCCGAGATCCTGGCAGACAGGGGCGTTAAGTTATTCATTCACCCCTCTCATAATGCGCCTGGCGCAGTCGATACCAAAGTCCGCCTGGATGAGGCGCTGGCAGAATATAAAAGGCGGGTGGCGGGGGTATAATAATGAAGTGATTTGTGGCGTCTGCACCATTGATTCTTACAACGGCGTATAAGGGGGAATATTTATGCTCGCAGGGCCTGTTGTTCGCCAGAATTTATTTATTTTTAAAGGGTAAGACTGCGCTTATTGTATCTATAAAGCGAAAACCCGATGAAGAAATTTTTAGACTGGTCTCTGCTGCTGCCTGTTATCGCCTGGATGGCCTATTTTCTGGGGTGGACAAACGGTTCTCTGATAATGCAGCTTCTTACCGGCGCATTTCTGATTGGCGCTGTGTTGTCTGCAGTGCATCATTCAGAAGTGATTGCGGAAAAAGTCGGCGAGCCTTATGGCACCATACTGCTAGCCATTGCAATCACGGTGATTGAAGTGGCACTGATTATTGCGCTAATGATATCCGGGGGAGAAAAAGCACTTTATCTGGCCAGAGATACCGTATTTTCAGCTGTAATGCTCATCCTGAATGCTATTATTGGTATTTGTATTTTGGTCGGCAGTGCGAAACATTTTGAACAGTCTTTTCAAAAAGCATCGGTAAATACGGCCTTAGTCAGCCTTATCGCAATCCTGGTCCTGACGCTGGTCTTGCCTAATTATACCACAAGTGTCAGCGGCCCGCAATATAGTGAAGCGCAGCTGATTTTTATTGCTTTTGCCTGCCTGACGATCTATGGAACGTTTTTGCTTGTCCAGACCGTCAGGCATAGAAACTATTTTTTGTCAGAAGGCCATAAGGGCGCAGAGGAAGTCCGGCCGGTCCCTACGAATCTTAAAGTAACACTGAGCCTTGTTTTTTTATTACTGAGCCTTGGCGTCGTTGTTTTGCTGGCCAAGGCCTTTTCTCCAACGATTGAATCTGCGGTCATTGAGGCGGGGTTGCCCACCTCTCTTGTCGGTGTATTAATCGCGGCGGTTGTTCTGTTGCCGGAAGGTATGGCTGCCATTATAGCTGCCAGGAAGAACAATTTACAGACAAGCCTGAACCTGGCGTTGGGATCCGCGCTGGCCAGTATCGGGCTGACGATTCCATCAGTGGTGGTCGTCAGCCGTTTCTTTGATTTAAATATTGTACTTGGATTGGATACCAAGTCTATGATCTTATTAGGGCTGTCTGTTTTTACTGTGATGTTGTCGCTGAGTAAGGGGAAAACCAATATTTTGTACGGCGTCGTATTGTTAGTGAACCTGGTGGCCTATATTTTTACGGTAATCTTTCCCTGATGAAGCGTCTGATTGGGATGTAAAAATATAACGATATTGTACCTTTGATTTCACTGAATAATCATCTGATGAAAATCGCACTTGCATCTCCCCCATTCCCCGGGTCGTTACAGGAAGGGCTTACGATACTGGAAACCTATGTGACAGATGCTGCCGGCAGAGGCGCCGCTATAGTCTGCTTTCCGGAATCTTTTTTACCCGGTTATCCCGGAATGGGCTACCCCTCCTCAGATCGGAAGCCGGAGGCCCTGCAAACAGCATTAGCCCAGGCTCAGTCTGTGGCGCAAAGAAATAAAATAGCCATGGTATTGCCGATGGATGGGTATGTAGACGGCTGTCTGATGAATCTCGCCTATGTGATCGACGCGGATGGCGGGGTGCAGGGTTGGCAAACGAAAAATCAACTGGACCCAAGCGAAGATGCGCTTTGGAGACCCGGAACAGAAAGGCAGCTATTTGAGGTGCGGGGATTAAAATTCGGCATCACCATTTGCCATGAAGGGTTCCGGTATCCGGAATCTGTCCGGTGGGCCGCTTACCGTGGAGTTCATCTGGTATTCCATCCACACTACAACGGAAGCAATCTGGAAGGACGTGCCTGTACTACCTTTTTAGCGAAGGAAAACCCTTATTATGAAAAGGCTATGATGATGCGTGCGCTGGAAAACGGGATCTTTTTTGCCAGCGTCAACTATGCTTCTAAATATCAGGAATCAGCCTCTGCGCTTTTTGCGCCTGACGGCCACTGTCTGGGTCACCAACAATATGGTGTTGAAGGCCTACGCGTTATTGATATAGATCTGGCTGAAGCTACCGGCATTTACGCCAGCCGCTTCAAGCCAGAATTACTTCAGTATTAGGGTAGTTGTTCTAACCCCTCCCATCTTACATCCCATTTACCATTCTTGGGAAAACCAAGATTGTGTTCCGGGTCTTCTTTGGTGCCGGCGCACATTAATGCAATGGCGCTAAGCAATGATCCATTGCCCGGCAGATATATGGTCAGGCGGCCATCCTGATAGTTATGGCCGTTTATAAGGTAAGTATTGGTCTGTTCGTCCTTAAACAATGCGTTAATAGCAGCTTCCGGTTTGTGTAGCCGGGCTGCCGTCATGGCGACCATCGGAAAGTCCCAGCCCCATGTATGCTCCCAATGCCAGACTTTTTCTACTGTGTCAAATGTCCGACTCATTATGGCAGTGTCGACAACTTTGTTTGCCGGTAGTGTGCTGAGCGCCATCAGCACGGCAGGATGGTCGATGGTATATGCGCTGTTGGGCGAATAGGAATCTGTTACATCTTCAGCGCCTTTATATAAACCGTCTTGTACTGCCAGTGGTGCCAGGAGATCAATAACCTGCTGCCAGGCCAGATCCGGCGTTAAGCCAAGCCTTTTGCGCCAGGTTTGCGCAGTCTGTAAGGCCCATTTCCAGTAGGCCAGTTCATAGGGAGAATTAAAGGTCTCTGCCGCTTTGAAGCACTCTTGTGCTGGAATATACCCTTTTCCCAGATTAAACCGGTGGTTAACGCTGTCATAAGCGGCGAAGGAGGCCATAAAGTCGGCGGTTTCAAAGACGAGTTTCTGATATTTTTTTAAGTCCTCCGTATTGCGGCTATCCTGGTAGAGCAATTCTGCCAGGTAAATTAAGTGAGGTTGTTGCCAGATCAGAAAGGAGCCCACATTAGAGGACGTCTCCCTGCCCTGGTTATCGGTCATTTTGGGCCAGCGGATACCTTTATAGCCTTGACGCCGGGCGATATCTCTGGCGGTAGGATAGGCCCTGAAATACCAGGATAACGCGGGCGCCAGTAGTTCCGGACGGCCCCACTGCACCCATTGTGCCATATGCCACCAGATCATTTCCATATGAGGCTTGCCATACCAGCTGTTATAGGTAAGACCGGTTTCCTGAGGAGGATTACTGCCCGCTTCCTGTACCCTTAATAAATATTGGGAAAGTACGACCCTGCGTTCCAGTTCGAAGGCGCGCTTATCCGTGCAGTGGCTGAAATCGACGACCGCACCGGACATCCAGAACTTGTCCCAGGCAGCGATGCTGCTTTGACGGGTGGCTTCAAAGCCGTCCGGCTTTTGTATCTGGCCCTTACCCGGCATAAAAAGAACACTGCAGGCCAGCTGCTTTTGGGACCCATCCGGGTTTAAGAGAAAATCGTTGTTTCCCGTCTGAACAACCTGACCCGCTCCCGACCAGTCTGCCTGAACAAAGTAGACGGTGGTATCTATTTTTCTGTGAAATACTGCCTGGCTTTTACCCTGGGTCAGCGTAGTCGTATTGCCGGCATAAGCGGTATAGTTAACGGCCTTGTCTGAAAAGGAGGTCATGGGCGTAGGAAAACGAAAGCGCACCTTCAGGCGCCCTTGCTGTATTAAGGCGGAAGTGGCCCGGAAAGCGATCAGGTCCTTTGTGCTGTCAGCACAGGTGACGACTTTAACCGGTACGCCCTCTACTTCAAACTGACTGGTAATAACACCTGTCCAGAGATCCAGCTGTTGCTGAATATTTTTTACATCGGAAAGTGTAGCCGTATCGCCATTGTTTTTCAAAATGACCAGACCGACATTTCCAAGCTGAATGCGCTGGGGGTTCGCCCTGAAATAATCGGAGGCTTCTTTACCTCTCCCGGTTTTTTTCTGGACTGAGTATACAGCCGGATGGTTTCCGTTAAAGTTAAAGGACTTAAGCGTTTCACTGAAGGTAAGCTGCTTGTCATTGGGAAAGCTATGCCAGCCCCATTCAGCCTGTGTGCCTAACGGAACGCCGTTTGCGTACGCTACAGGAAAGGATTGCAGGCCAGTAACATCAACTGTAAAGGCAAATTTGCCATTGCCCACCGTGAGCGAACCGAGTGTATCAGCTTTTTTAAGTTGTACATTGTGGCGGCTGACGACAGCCCTTCGGTCAATTTTTTGTACGGATGTATTACAAGACAGGATGCAGACAAGGAATGCTCCCCAGAGACAATACTTCATAATACGATTTTGATTTAAACTAATAATAGGGTGCGTGTAAGAACCTTAGTGATATTGTTGTAATATCTTGAGCCGTCAAACCTACCTACCAGACGAAACTAAAGAATAAATTGACAAATCCACATCGTAATGGCGACAAAATGCCGGCATGATCGATATCTGGCAAATAGTTGCGAATATATATGAAAAGAGCGTTTAATAGGATTTCCAGGAAGGGAGGATCTTTGACATATTTAATAAAATTTAAATATTTTTTAATTTGAGCGTTATTTATATGTTGCCTTGAAGCGGGACGCCATTTCTCCAATTTTCTGTAGCTTTGCTCTACCGACACAGGTACTGCACCATTATTTGAGACGCTTATGTATACCAAAAAACTTAAAGCCTGGCTAAGTCAGTTTAAACAAGATTATTTTACCTATAGTAAAGGCTTTTTCCACTTGCCGTATAACGGAGATTCCCCCAGGTCGATGATTGAAAGTTTTGAGGGGTTCCCTTTTGTGGAACACGCTAAAGATAAACAGCATCTTTATTCCAATAATCCCTTTTGCAAAGGAGGCTTCTATTATCAGGAATTAGAGCGGGGCTGCTGGATCGTATATTCGAAGGCCTATTATAACGCTAATGTGGCCTATGATCTGCTTTATAGGGATAAAGGAACTGTTGTATCTGACAGAGAAGATGATTACTATATCCTGAGTTTAAATAGTATCAGCAATGTGCCTGGAATTAAAAAGGCAGATGCTCATGAAACGCTATATTTTCCGCAATACAGCTGGACGTTTTTTAAACCTGAAAAACGGCACTGTGACCTCAATTTTAAAGGTGCTGACTGCAAATTTATTACCCTGTACTTTAATGAGCGGTGGCTGAAAACAAATCTGATGCCTAACCAGCTTTTTGCAGAAGCAGGATTGGACCGCTTCATTGGATCCGATGCCGAATATATTGTATGGCCGCTTAAAGCAGAAGACGAAGTATTGAATCGTTTTGATTTGTTTGAGCAGGTAATGAATATTGGCGGCGATGCCAGACGGGTGGACCTCCTTCGCTTAAAGTTTACGACACTGAACCTGATTTTTGATTTTTGCCGGCTTTGCCAGGATCTGAATATTGTCAACAAGACGATCGCAGTTGAATATAAAGAGGGGTTTACCATGAACACGGTGGAAGCCTACCTTCGCGCGCATGTATATGAACGGTTTCCGGGCGTCAGTTTCCTGGCCAGAAAATTTGGTATATCAGAAACTAAGCTTAAGACAGAATTTAAGCAGGTGTTTGGCAAACCCTTGTACCGGTATTTTCAGGACCGGCAAATGGAGAAGGCCCGGGAGCTGATCCTGGAAAACCAGTTACTGATAAAAGACATTGCCTTCAAATTTGGCTATGAAAGCGCCGGAAAGTTTTCTGTGGCATTTAAAAAATATCATGGCGCATCACCCTCAGCGCTGACAAAAAGCCTATAAAGGTAGATAACCTGTTTAATAAAAAACAGAAAGACGGGTAAACCGGAGTATAAGGATCCGCGGGCATCTGTCAGCCATTTTTGGGAAAAGCATTACCACTTTAAAGAGAGCTTTTTGAGTGGTAATGCCTGAGCTATTGACCTTCAGTCAGGTGATAGCGGTTGTTTTGATTGCGGCACCTCAATTTTCTCAATCCAGGCAGCTAGCAGATGCAAAGATGTTGAAAGTAATGTTAATTGAATGTCCCGAAAAGACATATTTAACGGCATACAGTTGCCCGAAAAGGCACAGCCCGGCCATGAGATCTGCTGAAAAAAGCCAGGCAGATCTTCAGACAAGGCAAAACAGCTCTAACTAAAAAGGTCATCTTTCCAATAAAAGACCCTTACTGTCGTCCAGCCGGGCGATGATTCCCCAACCATAAAAAGCGTTTGCCACGCCGATAAGGATTTCGTTCTGCCCTTTTTTTAATGGTAAGTCGAAAGATGCATTTTCCAGTGAGATGCGCCCGCCAGGTGTTTTCATCGTCGGGGTATTGAAGTAGTTTTTATCAACATAAAGCAGTTGCCCGTTAATAAAGACCCACACTTCATCACTGATCCCCAGTAACAGTCTTCTGGTCAGGTTTGCGTCTGCTTGGATATGGGTTTTGAGCCATACAATTTTTCGCTTTTGATCGCCACCAAATTTGCGGCTGAGGTTGATCAGGCCCCGCCTCTCTGCCCGGATCGGTTCCCACAGGGTATTGCTGTCTGGCATATCGCTGTTATCCAATCCGATCCCTGGTTGCATGGAAGTCATTTTTTGCTTTACCTGCCAATTGCGGAGATAACGGGGATCATTATCTGTGATATCTGCGCCGGCCAGAGAAAAAAGCCCGTCGGTCGCACCTCGCCTGATGGTCAGGTTGGCAATGGTTGCCGCGCCGTCAAATGCGACAGAACCTCCACGAACATTGCCTTCCAGATAAGGAACGATAAGTGCGGGCCGCGTGGTATCGTTGACAAATACCCGCAACTGTTTGCCTGAGATAACGGCTTTTACATGATTCCATTTTCCCGGTTGAATTGATGCATCTGACTGGTACTGCGGATAGAGATCCCATAGATTTATCCCTTTAATGATTGGCGCATACTGGAGGGCATCGCCTGCCTGGCCGTTGCGGCCTTTGCCGGTACGGAAATAAAAGCACTCCGCCTCATTTGTTGATTGCCGGCGAAAATAGACAGTGGAAAACCCTTCTGACGGCAGCTGGATATCAAATTCGATGATGCCATCAGTGAGGCTGGCGTCTTTAACGGTAGCCATATGCCTGGCATCGGTAATTTTCATGGCGAGCTGCCCGTCAACTTTTTCAAACCTGACTGTACCCGGGTCATATTGCCAGTTGTCTGGGTGCATTTGCACGAAGATATTTTTAGCTGACGTTTGCTGTGCCTTCAGATGAGCCGCTAATAATATAGCTAAGGCGGAGAAGGCTAATTTGGCGATGATCTTTTTCATAAAAAATATGTATTAAAAATTTAGAAGTTGACCAAAGCTTAAAAATCTTTAATTTAGAGGCTATTCACGAGCCGTTCAAATTGGTTCATTCCTGTTCAACGGTTTTTATATTGACAATCAATGGGTAATAATCATTCGTTTATTTATATAAAAGAGTGCCTGTCTTTGGTGGAACAGCAGTTTCAGCGGGGCGACAGCCATGAATGGACGAATTATGATTTTGAAAAACTCAGCGAAGAAATACAGGAGATAACGGGCGTATTGTTGAGTATAACAACGCTCAAACGAATTTTTGGCAAAGTTAAATATGACAGTGTCCCTTCAACGGTTACATTAAATACACTGGCGCAATATATAGGGTTTGCGGACTGGAGCACCTTTAAATTGCAGGCTGCGTCCAGCAGTAAAACTGCCGGTATGTCGAAGAAAATGCGCACCTTTTCCACTACTCTTCTGCATAAAAGAAGATATTGGTGGGCGGGAGGTATCACCCTGGCCCTGCTGCTATTTGCATTATTTAGCGGCCTGACCAAGCGGCCTGCCAGATCAACTCGTGACACGGCAGCCTATGCTTTTAGCAGTAGGAAAGTTTTAACTTCCGGCGTGCCTAATTCTGTTATTTTTGATTATGATGCCAGCCAATCGGGAGAGGACTCTGTGTTTATAACGCAAAGCTGGGATATCAGCCGTAAAAAGCGGGTGTCTAAAAACAATCATTCCTATTCTTCCATCTATTATTATCCGGGATTCTTCCGGGCGCAGTTGATCCGGGGAAGCAGGGTGGTGAAACATCATGATCTTTTGATCACCACCAAAGGCTGGCTGGCAGCCATGCCGCAACAGGATGTGCCGCTGTATTTCAAAAAAGAAGAATATATGAAAGACAGTATGGTGGTGGTGTCTGCTTCGCTTCTTAAATCCTATCACCTGACACTTCAGCCACATCCGCCAGTGATCTGCCTGTTCAATGTGCGGGATCTGCCGGGGCTTCGAAATGATAATTTTACCTTTGAAACAACCTTAAAGAGTGATTTTAAGACAGGAAGCGCCGTTTGCCAGAAGATAGGTGTTCGGATCCTTTGCAAAAATGATGTGATCACCATTCCCCTCTGTGCAACAGGCTGCGTCGGCGATTTACAATTCTTGGCTGCAGGGCGCAAAGTCACCAGTTCAGAAAGAGACCTTTCAGGATTTGGTTGCGATCTGACAAAATGGACGACATTGAAGGTGGTGGCAATTAATAAGCATCTTCGTTTTATAGTTAATGGCAAAGAAGCCTGCTCGCTGGTATTTCCTAATTCACCCTCAGGCATTGTCGGGGTAGAATATATCTTCAAGGGGACAGCTGCTGTAAAAGCCGCCAGCTTTCAAAATAAAAAGAAAATGTTCACATTATTGTAGGCTGCAACAGACCTTTAATAATCCGCTTCATAGCCGTGAGCGTTTTTCCATAAAGGACGGGCCATTTAGCTGGGGATACACAGTTCAACTACTTAAATTTTCAAACCTGGATTTTCGATTTAAACGCATTCCTCTTTGGAATATCGAATAACTGCAAATCCAACCAAAGGTATTGCGCAGAAAATAAATCCTTTTCAAAATTAAATTAACCAAACACTTCTGGTTGTGTTTTATTAAAATTTAATCTCTTTCGTCTTTTAGCCAGGAGACATTGTCTCTGTCTTAACACGCTTTATCACTGGTAAGCGGAGCTCTGCCTGTTAAAATATTTTGCAGACATGTCGTGAGATTGTATCCTTCTGCTCACTCATTTTTACCTCCTTTCAATTTATCCAAGACCTCATCACACAAACTATCCATCCTTGAAAAAGCAAACCACTTCTTTCCCAAATCTTTCAGCGATGCTCCAATATGATAGAGTTCTTTCCTGTCAATAATTAAAAAGCGATCATGACTTTCAGTGAACTCCCTTAATTCAATTGGTGGATACTGGGCGTTGTGTTTGTCAACATCTAATCGCAGGCTTTTATTGATTTTTTTGGTATAAATAAAACAGCCAACTTGTGTTTTACGTTTGGTAAAAAAAGTTAATAGAGAATCGTCTACATAATTATCTATTAGGATAATTGATTTCTTTGCTTTTCTGATTACATCAGACACAAAGTTATAGGCATCAAACACCTCTCCGTCATAGAAAATCCCTTTTTGCGGCAGGGCGCTTTGTTCTAAAGCCGTAAATAACTGATTAAACTTTTGGTCGTGTTCAATTAGTTTACTTTCAATATTGTTAAACCTTAATTGTTGAATGGTGCTCTGTCCAATAAGTTTACGCATCTGAACAAATGTGTTCATAATTTGCACACTAATTCTTACAGCCACCTCACTTCTTAGAACAGCAGAGAGCATTGCTACTCCTTGTTCGGTGAATGCATAGGGCGCTCTCCTTAATCCCATTTTGTCGTTATTGGACATCACAAATTGTGATTGTAAGCTCCCCTTTAAATAGAACGAGTTAGAATTAGACAAAATTGTTTAATTTTAAACCGTTCAAATATGAAGAAGAATCAATTTAGCGCGACTCAGATCGCTAGTATTTTAAAGGAGCTTGATGGCGGCAAAAGTGCCGAGGAAATAAGTCGAGAACGTGGCGTAAGCAAAGCCACACTCTATAATTGGCGTAAAAAGTACGGTGGCATGGAAGCTAGTGAGATGAAACGGGTGAAGGAGTTGGAGGAGGAAAATACCCGCTTAAAACGTATGTATGCCAATCTGGCAATGGAGCTTGATGTCGCTAAATACATAATCGAAAAAAAGTTGTAAAGCCTTGCCACAAAAGGGCTTTGGTAGAAGAAATACGTAAGGAACTGCCAAAATCAGTGAGCAAGGCTTGTCGGGTTCTCGGTTTAAGTCGAAGCGTATTGCACTATAAATCAATCAAAGATGACAGCACTTACGTGGATTTACTTCGTAAGCATGCTGAAGATCATCCTCGTGAGGGTTTCTGGAAGGCTTATGGCCGCATCCGCAACCAGGGTGTCATAGTAAATCATAAACGACTCTTTCGCATTTACCGGGAAGCTGGCCTGTCTCTTCGTCGCAAATGTAAGCGCCGCCTGCCCAATAGAGAGAAGCAGCCATTAGTTGTTCCGGAGACCTTTACACAGAGCTGGAGTATAGATTTCACCAATGACGTTCTGAGCAATGGACTTAAATTTAGAAGTTTTAATGTTATTGATGACTATAACCGTGAAGTATTGTACATAGAAGTTGATTACAGCTTAAAAAGTAGCCGTGTAGTGTGGGTGTTAAACCACCTAATCAACCGCTACGGTAAACCACAGAATATTCGTATGGATAATGGCCCGGAATTAATAGCAGGGTTAATGACTCATTGGAGCGCAGTAAACGATATAACTTTTCAGTACATCCAACCTGGCAAACCCATGCAGAATGGCTATATAGAGCGATTTAATAGGACTTACAGAGAAAATGTACTGGATGCTTATATCTTTGAATCGTTGGATGATGTAAGAGATATCACAGATGAGTTTGTAAAAGACTATAACCACGATCGGCCACACGACTCATTAGGAGGTCTTCCACCGGTGAGGTACCGGGAAGAAAGCGGCCAAAAATTGATTGGGGGCTCGTTCCGCTCCGGCTACGCCTCCGCTACACTCGCCCCCAATCAATTTCCCCAGGAGAGGGAAGAAATCTAATCTCTAAAGGTTCTATTTTTGGGAAGCTTACATGATCTCCAATTTTCAAATTCCTTCTTTGAAAGCTGAAACATAAATGATGAGGGGAATCTGTCAATATTTCAAGAAAAATTTCATTTTCCGTTAACGAATCAGGAATATGCCAACTTGAAATCACAATTTGTGATCTCAAGTTTAAATCATGGAGGGAGGCGCACCCCTCCCAACGCTTTCACCACAATCAGTCAATGTTCTTTGTTGTCATAAAGATACGATAATAACGATCCTTTTTTTATAGAATTTAGTCGCCAAACCAATTCCGTAAACAGCCAGGTGAGAACAGCGCAGGTTAAGAGCGGTGGGGTTTCGCAGGCCAGAAATGAGCGCGGGACTATCGCAAGTCACAAGTTAGGGAAGAGATATAACCGACATTTGATACAGAAGTTAATTAAAGTTTCAGTTTAATTCTAACCTTTTCTTTGAAAGAAGCACCTATCGGTAAATATTCCTTACCGATTATTATTCGGTTTTTTTCAATAAAATCAATGCTGTTAATGTTGATTATATAAGACTTATGAATTCTCAAAAAACAAGATGGGAGAATTTCTTCCATATATTTTATTCTTTCAAGTGACAATGTTTTTCCTTCTGTTGTGTACAAAGTGATGTAATCTCCCAACCCTTCTATATATAAAACTGTTGAGAGGATAATTTTCTTTAATCGATATTCCGTTTTAATAAAAATGTAATCCAAATTAGTCTCAATAGAAGCACCAGAAATCGAACTATCGATATTAATTCTTTTCTTCGCTTTAGAAATACTAGTGAGGAATCTTTCAAAAGTAATAGGTTTCAGTAAAAAATCTATAACATCTTGATTAAAGCCATCTACTGCAAATTCAGAGTACGCTGTGGTAAGAATTACTTTTGTATTTCTATTTTTTATAATATCAATAAGTTCTAAACCTGTAATTTCCGGCATTTGGATATCTAATAACAGAACATCGACTTGATTTTCTTGAATAAAGTCCAATGCCTCTAAGGCTGAAGTTGTTTTGAGAAGTAATTCAGTACCCGGGGTTTTTATAACATAGTCCCCTAAGAGCTCAATTGCTTGAAACTCATCATCGACTATAACAAATGATAATGGTTTAGACATGTTTTTATAATTTATCTTATTTAAAATTTGTTGTTAATCTCAAGATTAACAACAAATTTATTCTCAATATGATGGATTTCAAATTTGTAATCGCCTTGATATAATATTTCCAATCTTTTCTTAACATTTTCCAATCCTATTCCTCCAATTGGTGCTTTTGCCTTTATTCCGACATTGTTGATACACCTAACGACAATATCTCCATTATGTTCAACTTTAATGTCAATTTCTAGCCAGTGTTCTTCGAAGGATACTTTCCCATGTTTGAACGCATTTTCAATAAAAGGTATTAAGAGTAGTGGGGGTATTAAAGGCTCATTTTTTGTTTTTTCAACACAAAATTTAATCAAACTGGGACGTTCAAAACGTAATTGTTCGAGTTCAATATACTTTTTAATATAATTAATCTCATTCTCTAATGGAATAAATTCACTTTTCTCATAAAGCATAAACCTAAGTAATTCACTCAGCCCAGATATTGCATTTAGAGATTGTTTCGAATTGTGATATACCAGTGAGTATATATTGTTGAGATTATTAAAAAGGAAATGGGGATTAATCTGTGACCGCAATAAGGACAGCTCAGACGATTTATTTTGTAAGGTCAACTCCTTTTGTTGGAATTCATTGTATAGGCTATATTGGATAAAATAAAATACCATAGAAAATACAACGTAAAAAGCATTGTAAAGAATTTCGTTCCTAAAAAACCTTGAGATTATTACTGGATCACTCGAAAGTATTTTCGACGTTATAAATTGTAATCCAAAGCATAAAAGGAAAGAGAAACCAATAGAGATTGTGAGCTTTAAATATTTTTGGCCAGGATTAAACTTATGTAAACTAAGATAGGTTCCAAGAATAAACATGAAAGAAATGACTAGGTCCAACATTAAATGTAAGCACCTGATTTCATAACTTCTTTCGTCTACAAGACTAAATTTCCCTCGTACAAGGTCGGGAACATATCTTCCCAAATGGATCAATGAATAAAATATTATAAATGCAACAATTAATAAGCCTATTCTTTTTTTCATTCCTTCCAGTTCTTAAAGAAAAATTTATAATTCTTTTAGGTCTTTCAAAGTTATAGTAAATCGAATAGAAAACATTTTCTAAATCATGCGTTCGTCTATATGTTCTCCTTGTTCATCGATTATGCTTTTCAACCAAGCCTACAAAAATTAGTTTAGCATAAATTTAAACTGATTTCTATGGAAAAGTTCATAACTATAATCTTATTAGTCATCTGTTCCTCAACATTTGCGCAGAATCCTAAACTTGCTTCTGATACATTAAAAAAAGACTCAGTTAGTGATATTAAAAATATTAGACAACTGCAAGAGGTTGTTGTAATAGGAAGAAAAAACGCAATTGAAAGAAAAATTGATCGTACGATAATTAATGTTGGGAGTTTTATAACCACTTCTGGGAATAACTCATTTGATCTCCTTGGTCAATTACCAGGAATGAAAGTACATGAAGATGGAGGTATAAATTTAATGGGAAAAGGAGTTACTATTTATGTGGATGGTAAACCTACCTATTTATCAGGTAGTGACCTAATTGCATATTTGAAATCATTGCCGGCAGATCTTTTGGACAAAATTGAACTTATGCCTCAACCTCCTTCAAAATATGACGCTGCGGGAAACGGGGGCGTTGTTAATATTATAACCAAGAAAAACAAAGAGGATGGATTCAATGTAGGGTTATCTGGAAACATTGGTGAAGGGTTGTACAGAAAGATAAATGGCTCATTGAATCTGAATTACAGAGTTGATAAATTAAACCTTTTTGCTGATTTTGGAATTGGTAGCTTAAAAGACTTTATAAAGACGAATTCGGTAAGAAGAGTGCTAAATTCTGATTTTACTCCTTTTTCTGTTATTGATCAAAAAGGGGAAACTGTATCAACTAAAAATAATAATTTAATAAAATTAGGTGCAGATTATTACCTCAATAAAAGAACGACTTTCGGCATAATATTCACCAATTCTCGGAACTTTGAAAATGAAGCGGGTGAGGTTTATAATGAAGCATTAAATTCCTATGGAAAACTTGATTCAACAATTTTATCAACAAATACTGCGAATAACAAGCTTAACAACAAATTATTTAACCTCAATATGAACCGCAAATTTGATTCCCTAGGATCCGAAATAAGCTTCGACCTTGATTATGGATATTATAAGACAGGTACTGAACAAAATTTCAGCAATTCAAGCTATATAGGTGATAACCTGATAAAAACTGACTTACTCAGGGGATTTCTTCCACGGTTCATCAACATATACTCAGCAAGGTCCGATCTTGTACTTCCGTTGTCCAAAAAATTTAAAATAAATTCTGGCGTTAAAATTAGCAAAGTAAAAACGGATAATATTGCTGGGTATTTTGCTGGAGATGGACTTAATGAAAAATATGACCAATCGCTTAGCAATCGGTTTCTGTATAATGAAATTATTCAAAGCGGTTACCTAGAATCCCAGAAAGATTTTGGCAAAATAGGTGTGCAAGCTGGGATAAGGATAGAACGAACAATTTCTGACGGACACCAAATGGGAAATATATCGGTAAAGAGTGCTTTATTTAAACGGGATTACTTAAATGTGTTTCCTACCTTTTTTTTATCTTATAAACCAGATTCAACAAATCTAAGTCAATTCTTCCTTGCCTATGGAAGAAGAATTAATCGTCCAAGTTATAACAGTTTAAACCCGTTCTACAGTTTAGTCCAGAGATACGACCAATCGATAGGCAATCCGTTTTTAGAACCCGAATTTTCAAATAATGTAGAAATAACTTATGTTTTTAAGAAAAAACTGAATTCAAGTCTATACTTAACTAAAATTAATAATATAGCTACGGATGTTGTGAACGCTGCTAATGATGTATATATACGAAGACCTGAAAACACCGGCGCTCTAAAGCTAGTCGGTTTGATGATGACTTATAATCAAAATATTTTTAAATGGTGGAATTCTGATTTTAGCATAAATCCTGAAAGAGTTCATCTTAATATTCTAATAAATAAAAACCGAGTTGATACTACATTTTTTGCATATTCATTTAATTGGTTTAATCGCTTTACAATTGGTAAAAGATTGATAGGAGAATTGGTGCTAAATACGGGCAGTCCTACATTTACGGGGCAAAATTCGACTGAGGGGGTTGCAAGTCTACGAGCTGGTTTAAGATACCAACTATTGAATGGTAAGGGATCAATAAGTATTAGTGGGAATGACCTATTTCATAGTGTAAAAAGTAAAGGTAGGATTTATAACGTTTATGGTTCAGATACGTATTTTGAAAATCAAAGGGACACTCGAACAATCATGATTTCGTTCAATTATAGGTTTAGAAGAAATAGGAATGAGAATCTAAGAGATAGAAACGGCTCTAGGGATGAACAAGGCAGAGTGAAATTTAAGCCCTAAATAGTAAATTAATTTGGTCATTTCATTAAGTCTTTTTGACACTTTAAAAGTTGAGATTAGATTTGACATTACCATAGATTCTTTCAGTAAGGCTTGATATGAAAAAGGTCACTAATCGGTTAAAATCCTATATCAAACGGCTACAAAAAGCAACAAAACAAATAAGTGCAAAAGGCTGATTTTTAGATATTTGAACCCATTTCTGTGACTCAAAATTAGGTATAGAAAATGGGTAACCGAATGAGTCTCATTTTCTTTGGTTTTACTTGAACAAATTGGGGTAAGAAAAAAAGCAAAACCCCTCTAATCATATGATTAGAGGGGTTTTCTTTAGTTTGGCTAATTTCTGGCATAAAAGAAGGAGGAAAATGAGGGATTTGCCATTTTTTCGCACTTCGATAATTTTTTTTCAATGTTCACGAAGTCGGAAAAATTAATATTTACACTTTGCGCCCAATTTTCAACTCTACATCTATTTATAATATCACCAGTAGTAACCCTTTGCTTTTTAATATTTACGTACCATTTAGGCCCAGGGAGTTGTTTTTTTGATTTGGACTGCTGCTGTTTGTGCGATGCCAGTATCATCATAGCATAACATGCGGATACAAATGCCGGAACTTTTGCTACCGCAGTTTTTTCCCGGATTTGTGCCTGACCACATCCCATTAATGTTTTCTGATCTCTAAAGCCGACTTCTATCTCCCATCTTCTAATATAAGCCTGGACCTGCAGGAAAATATCTATCTCTTGATTGGTTGATATTAAATAGGCGGGAGCACGATACAGTAATTTTGATTTTTTGGTGAGCCTATAGGAAACTGGCCTGATAATGATCAGCATTAAGTCTCTCTTACCTGATTTTCGCCAGCGTATATCTTTTACAACTTTCACATTGAATGTACGCATCTTTCCTGCAGCCCATGCTTCAACCTGCTGATAAGGATAGTCATCGCTTTGTCGGATTTGTTCTGGTGTGGGGAGCTCTTCTCCATAATATCGTTTACGTCCCTTTCCTGATTGTTGCTCTTCTGGTAGAGCATAAATTTTTGAATCCTTCCTTATGCGGCCAATGAGTTCTACATTTTCTGGAAGTTGCCTTAAAACAGTTCCATTCGTGTAACTGCCGTCCACGCTCAGGATAAGTTTTTTATTTTTATAGCCATCGTCATCTAAGCACTTTCTCAAGGCTATGACACGCTGGACGCCTACTTCGCTCATTTTTTCTTTCTTCTGTCTTTCCCGGTATAGTGCTACTTCCTGGTCGGTCGCATTTTTTGACGGCTTCTTGGTGGGAGGACAATGTTTGAAGTCTACCGGGATGGCCCTTGATGGACCGCAGAGGTCTTTTTCAATGAGCGATAAAGAGAGTTGAACAAATCGTTGGCCCCAAATGAAATTATTACAAAACGGGGGGCCAAGTGGATCCCTTAGCCATCCGGTCCCTGATATTTTCTTCCCTCTCTTCCTTAACAGGGTATCGTCCATGTGTGCATAAATAAAATCGCCTTTCTTTCTATTTTGATACACGACCTCCTTTCTAACTTCAGAAAAAATTGCATTCATATCCATTCTTTCACCCTTAAATATTCGATAGGCCGCACTCCAGTCCTTAAACTGATTCCCACTTGCTGTTAACATCCCTGTTATCGTACAACGTCCAATACATGAAATAACTCCGTGAGACAAATCGCGAGCTCTCTGAAAAGTTCTGGATTGCTTGAAAGCTGTTATACATCTATCGAATAATTCATTAAAGCAAGCAACTACTCCTTCTTTTTGGGGAGTTTTTTTTTAAGATCTTTTACGGATTCATCACTACGCTGAAGTACTAGGCGCTGGTGATCATCTATCACCCACTCAACAATCTCTCCTTGCTTAAATTCTATTGCCTGAGCCACGGCAGCTGGAAAATTTACATACCATTGCTCACTCTTTGCTCTTTTTATTATCTGAATTTTAGTTGGATATCCCATATCTAGTCGTTTAACTAGATATAAAGATCACAAAAAATAGCAATATAACCAACTAAATTGCTATTTTTTTTTGCCTTATCTAGAAAAAGGCCAAACTAGAGAAAACCCCTCTAATCATATGATTAGAGGGGTTTTGACCGCCTTTATAGGCTTCTCAGTCGGGATGACAGGATTTGAACCTGCGACCCCACGCCCCCCAGACGTGTGCGCTACCGGGCTGCGCTACATCCCGTTTTCCGGTTAGGATTGCAAATGTAAAAAAAGATTTGACAATATCGGGGTACTGTCAAATCTTTTCTGTTTTATTTTTACAAATGCCTAAGCCCTTTGACCCGGAGATCAGAGGGCGATTGATTCCACTTTTAGTTTCATTTTACCGTTAGGTACGCTGACTTCAGCAACGTCTCCGACAGCTTTGCCCAGTAATCCCTGCCCAATGGGAGAGGATACGGACAATTTTCCCTCTTTAAGGTTGGCTTCTTTCTCTGCGACCAGCTGGAAAGTACTTTTTTTCTTGGTCGACATATTGGTAAAGGTCACCTTGGTCAGTACAGATACTTTGCTGGTATCGATCTGACTTTCATCTACAATTCTGGCGCTATGCACCAGTATCTCCAGTTTTGCAATTTTCGCTTCCAGGATGCCCTGTGCCTCTTTCGCGGCATCATATTCTGCGTTTTCCCGGAGGTCCCCTTTTTCCCTTGCCTCAGCAATGGCGCGGGAGGCTGCGGGGCGCTGCACCGTTAGCATTTCGTGGAGCTCTTGCTTCATCTTTTCGAAGCTCTCTTTTGAGACATACATTACTTCACTCATGGGACATATTTTTGATTATACACAAAAAAAATACAACGCCGCAACCAAGCTGCGGCGCTGTACATAAATGTTATTTCTACGAAGTTAAGTGAATATTTGTTAATAAATATGCAAATGAAGCCTTATTTTTTCGGCCAAAATCCTAACTTTTCTAGTATAACCTGTGACATTTTAAAAAAGGCTTCATGGCTATATCCGGCAATATGAGGGGTTAGAATTACATTTGACCGACTGGCCAGGTTGTCCAGAATATCCCACTCTTTTTGGGTATATGTGTCCAGCTTTTCATTTTCCAGGACATCCACGCCGGCCGCAGAGATTTTACCGGTATCCAGGGCCCTGATGAGCGCTTCCAGGTCCGTTACTTTCCCCCTGCAGGCGGTGATATATACCGGCTTGTTTTCCATCGCGTTAAAAAACGTATCATTGGCATAGTGAAAGGTTTCTTCTGTCAGGGGGATATGCATGCATACAATATCGGCATATTTGCAGATCTGCTCCGGTTGCGCTTCGTGCACATAATCCCTGGCATATCCTTCCGTATATTTATCATGTGCCAGGACGGTCACATTAAAAGGCGCCAGTAGCCTCGTAAAAGCCTGTCCGGTATTGCCATAGCCGATAACGCCCACTGTTTTGCCTGTCAGTTCCGTTCCCCTGTTGGCATTACGGATCCATTTATGCGCCCTGACCTCTTCAAAGCTGCTGCTGATTTTATTGAGGAGGTTTAACAAGAGGCCGAGATTGTGTTCCGCAACGGCATTCCGGTTACCTTCCGGGCTACTGACACAAATGATGCCTTTAGACTCTGCATAGGGAACATCGATAAGTTCCATTCCGCTGCCCAGGCGGCCGATCCACTTCAAATGAGGTGCTGCGTCAATTACTGCCTTGTCAATTTTCAAACGGGTGGTGACGATCAGCCCTTCGGTTTCTCCTATTTTATCCAATAAATCTGCGGCGGTGATGGCTGGCTGATAATCAACCTGAAAGCCCTGAGCTTCCAGTGTTTCTTTTAAGATAGTATGTGTTTTCGCGGTGATCAGTACTTTCTTTGTCACTTTATTGTTTATTTCATTTTAAAACTTAAGCGTGCAAAGTCAGCTACACTGAGCTGTTCTGCGCGTTTATTAAAGATGTCGTCTTTTAAAAAATCAGGATCGAATAAGCCTTTTACCGCATTACGCAGCATTTTTCTGCGCTGGTTAAAGGCTGTTTTTACCAGCAACCTGAATTTTTTGTGACTGGCCACTTCTTCAGGTGTCGTTCTTCTGGTGAGTTCAATAACCCCACTCATTACTTTAGGCGGAGGGTTAAAGCAAGTGGCCGGCACATCAAAAAGATACGTTACGTCATAGTAGGCCTGTATCAGAACGCTTAGAATACCGTAGTCCTTAGAGCCTCCCTTTGAGGCGATCCGCTCCGCCACTTCCTTCTGGAACATGCCAAAAACAGAAGGGACCTGATCTTTCCAGTCCAGTACTTTAAAAAGAATCTGAGATGAGATATTATAAGGAAAATTGCCGATTATGGTAAAGTCCTTTTCAAACGGCGGTTCCAGTTCCAATATACTTTTGTGGATGATCTTTCCTTCCAGTTCGGGATAGGTCTTATGCAGGTATACCACTTTTTCTTCATCCAGTTCCACGGCCTTGAGTTCGATACCCCGAAGCTGTAGCAAGTGCCTGGTTAAAGCGCCGCCTCCCGGACCGACTTCCAGCAACCTGCTGAATGTGGTCTTGCCGAGCGCATCCATGATCTGCTCAAGAACCTTTTCGTCTTTGAGAAAATGCTGACCCAGCGCTTTTTTGAGGGTATAATCTTGCATGGCGCAAAGGTAAGTTATAGATTGCCAATATTAGTTACAAAAATGCCGGCGCTTTTGGCTGCCGGCATTGAATGGTTAAGTTGAATTTAACGCTAAGCAACTACACTTATCGCAGTAACAGCATTTCTCTGTATTTAGGCAATGTCCAGTTTTCATTGTCAACCAAGTGTTCCAGTTTATCGACATGATAACGGATCTCATCAAAGAACTGCGCTTTCACCTGGCTATCATATGCGATGGCTCGGGTGCGGATGTTCTCGATATTATTGGCTACTTTACGCGCTTCTGTCATTTCATGGATCTTTGTATAGATCACCTGAATATGCTTGGAAACACGGGTTAACAGATCCTTCTGGCCGGCGTAGCTCTCCTCGTCCATACCCAGGTCTTTCAGGTTCTTGATATTCTGAGCCAGGGTATTTTGGTAGTTGACGGCTACCGGAATGATGTGGTTTAAGGCCAGGTCGCCCATTACGCGCCCTTCGATCTGCACCTTTTTGAGATAGTTCTCCAGTTCAATCTCATGACGGGCTTCCAGCTCGCGATGGGTATAGACACCGTTGGATTCAAACAGTTCTTTTGCTTTATCGGTAGAGAGTGCATCAAGCGCCAATGGTGTTGTTTTAACATTGGGGAGTCCGCGTTTTTCAGCCTCTTTTTCCCACTCGAAACTATAGCCATCCCCTTCAAAAAGTACACTTTTACTTTCTACGACATACTTCTGTAAGGTCTGCATTACGGCGATCTCTTTTTTGCTGCCACCTTTGATCAGCTCATCCACTTCTGCCTTGAATTTCTTCAGCGAATCCGCCATAATCGTATTCAGGGTGATCATTGCATTCGCGCAGTTGGCAGAAGAACCTACGGCACGGAACTCAAATTTATTACCCGTGAAGGCAAACGGAGAGGTCCTGTTTCTGTCTGTGTTATCCAGCAGCAGTTCAGGAATAGATCTGTGCAGATCCAGTTTGAGAATGGCTTCATCCTGCTCATCAAATTTATCTCCTACGCGTTTTTCCAGGTCACCTAAAACCTGAGACAGGTATTCTCCGACGAATACAGAAATAATAGCAGGAGGCGCTTCGTTGGCTCCCAGACGGTGATCATTGCTGGCAGAAGCGATAGAGGCTCTCAGAATGTCCGCATGGTCATGTACCGCTTTGATAATATTGATAAAGAATGTCAGGAATAACAGGTTGGTCTTCGGCGTTTTGCCCGGCGCCAGCAGGTTAACGCCTGTATCTGTAGCCAGACTCCAGTTATTGTGTTTGCCGCTACCATTAATACCCGCGAAAGGTTTTTCATGCAGTAAAACCTTCAGCTTGTGCCTTTTGGCCACCCGGGTCATCAGATCCATCAACAGAATGTTGTGGTCAACCGCGATATTGATTTCTTCAAAGATAGGCGCAGCCTCAAACTGGGCAGGCGCTACCTCGTTATGTCTTGTTCTTAATGGAATGCCTAACTTGTAAGATTCATTTTCAAAGTCACGCATAAAGGCGTATACCCGCTCAGGAATAGAACCGAAATAGTGGTCATCCAGCTGCTGCCCTTTGGCGGGTGCGGCGCCAAATACAGTACGGCCGGCCTGGATCAGGTCAGGGCGTGCATTGGCGAGCGCTTCGTCAATGACAAAATATTCCTGTTCCCAGCCCAGTGTAGGTGTTACTTTGCTGATGCTTTTGTCAAACAGGTTGGCTACTTCAACAGCCGCCTTGCTGACAGATTCAACCGCTTTTAATAACGGGGCCTTATAGTCCAGGGATTCACCTGTATATGATACAAATATAGTAGGAATGCACAGCGTCTTACCGGCACCCATTTCATAGATGAAGGCAGGAGAAGAAGGGTCCCACGCCGTATAACCACGGGCTTCAAATGTAGCACGGATCCCGCCATTAGGAAAAGAAGAAGCGTCAGGCTCCTGCTGGATCAGTGTACCACCGTCAAATTCTTCAATGGGTGTACCATCTCCTTTTAAGGTAAAGAAAGAATCATGTTTTTCTGCAGTAGTACCCGTCAATGGCTGGAACCAGTGCGTATAGTGGGTTACTCCTTTGCTTTCTGCCCAGGCACGAATGCCGATGGCAATCTGGCCGGCAAGATTGCGGTCAATTTTTTTTCCGCCTTGGACGCTGGTTAAAAGGCTTTTATAAGCTTCACCGCTCAGAAAGGATCTGGCTTTTTCCAGTGTAAAGACGTTTTCTCCAAAAATACCGGTCACTTTTGTATCAGCAATACCTGCTTTGGTGGTGGTATCACTGGTTAAAGCACTAATAGCGTCAAATCTCAGGGACATTGATTAATTTTTTGAATTAAAAATAAATTAATATCGCAAAATTAAAACTATTCTTCTGTATATAACAACCGTTAGTCAAAAAAAATACACATTAATTTAATTTCAATGTATTTTGAAGGCTATTATGAAGCTCAGGCAAGCGGCAGTTCAACGGTGAAGGTGGTGCCTTTTCCAAGGGTGCTGTCTACTTTAATTTTACCGTTATGACCCTCTACTATATCTTTCACATACGTCATCCCCAATCCGAAGCCCTTTACATTATGCAAATTGCCGGTATGGGCGCGATAGAATTTTTCAAACACTCGTTTGGCGGATTCTTTGGACATCCCGATCCCATTGTCCTTTACCTGTATGATCAGGTATTTGGCAGAATTGGTCGTTGTAATAACGATACGGGGCGGGACATCAGATTTTGAGTACTTAACCGCATTATCGATCAGGTTGTTCAATAAATTATTAATATGGACTTCATCGCCCCGGATCAGGTCATTGGTTGCGTTTAAGTGCATCACCACCTCGCCCGACTTATCATATAATTGCAGGGTAAAGTTGTCTACCAGGTGGCGCACCAGGTCGTGTATATGTAAGTCGTCTTTTTTAAGATTGAGTTCCTGTTTTTCCATAAGGGCAGCCTGCAATATAGTTTCCACATGTTTATTCATGCGTCGGTTCTCTTCTTTAATGATGCCGCTGAAATATCCCGACTTTTCTTTATCACCCTGTACCTTTTGGTTCTGTAAAGCATCCACGGCCAGCGAAATGGTGGCCAGTGGCGTCTTGAACTCATGGGTCATGTTATTGATAAAGTCACTCTTGATCTTACTGAGCCTGCGTTGTTGCAGCATGGTGCGCACGGTAAGATAGAAAGCGGAGATCGTGATAAGTGTCAAAAGGGCAGAGCCAAAAAGTATCCAGGTCAGTGAACGCCAGGCCTGGCCGTTCAAATCCGGGATCAATACCGTCATAAATTCTGTGGCGGTCACATAACCGTCTTCCTGTCTTGCATCAATGGGGAAAGTCTGATTCGGGGTATTCTCTCTTAATATAGAATCTGTCACAAATTTTTGAACCAGCGGCGCAAAATTTGGCGTCATTTGTTCGGGGATGCCGGCGGAACCCTGTCCAAATACGATCGCGTATTCAATATGGTACTTCTCCGCCTCGTTCCGGGTCATGGCTTTTAAAATAATCTGATTGACCTCTGCTTCTGAAAAGCGTTGGTTGACTTTAATGCTGGGCAGTATATTGCCATTATACGGAAAGGTGAGGCTCTGGTCACGTAACCGCATGGCGGTGGCAGAGGATTTGCTTAGAGAATCAACGGCCTCACTGGCGGCTTTGAAAACCCTGAAGATGATCTTCTGTTCCTGTGTCTGGACAATATTGACGACCCAGTTCACCTGCAGGAAAACAAAACCTACTAAGGACAACGCCACGAGAATCAGACTGACTGGAATCGCTTTTTTCATGAATATTTACTGCTTTGACGGAGAATTAGCTGCATGGAACGGTTACTTCCACTTTTTAGCCGGCTTTTTCCAGAGGGAAGGGGCCATAATAAAGTAGTACAGGAACATCCACAAATCGAAAATAATGAATTTTGACCAAAGGTCCTGTTCATTTAACTGCTTCATAGCTTTTTTCCAGATAATGGCGAGTACCAGCATTCTGACCAGGTAAATACTGAGTGCCATCCACCAGTTAGCCAGTATAATCGCTGCGATGAGTGCCGGATAAACCAAAAAGCCGGAGCCGCTATAAAGGCCCAGTAAGAATTTTGTTTTAGGCTTGTAATATTTGGCCGTGGTATAATGCCTGTTTTTTTGTTTCATCCAGGCGCTCCAGGTCAGCGGAGGCTCACTGATCGTGTGGGCTGCCTGGTCGATCATAATAGCCGTGTTTCCCTTTTTGGCAACCTTGCTGATAAAAAGATCATCATCCCCGCTGGGAATATGATTGATGGAAGCAAAGCCTTTGTTTTTAATAAAGAGCTCTCTTTTGTAGGAAAGATTGCGCCCCACTCCCATATAAGGATGTCCCGAGAGGGCGAGGCTTAAATATTGTAATGCGGTATGAAAGGTCTCAAAACGTATCAGCTGATTGAGCATGCCTTTCTTTTTGTTGTATGGACCATAGCCCAGCACAATGTCAATACCTGTATCATAACCGCTTTGCATAAGCTGCATCCATTTTTCTGACGCTGGTACGCAATCAGCATCTGTCAGTAGCAGGATTTCGTATTTGGCGGATTTGATCCCCATAGATAATGGAAACTTCTTGCCCGGAATACCCTGGGCCTCCTGTACCAGAGGGAGGATATTTAATACTTTGAACTGCTTCTGGAATTCTTCCAGAAGGTATTTGGTCTCATCGGTGGAATTGTCATTGACCACGATGATTTCATGCGTTGTCTGGTAGTCCTGCACCAGCACACCGGGCAGGTGGGTGGCCAGGTTCTCTGCCTCGTTTTTGGCACATATAATAGTGGACACCGCATATTCCTGGCTGGTACTCTTTTCTTTGGGGGTATAATAGGCCAGCTTCCTGAATACGAACAGGTAATACCCAAGTTGTATGAGGACTACTAACGCTAATATTGCTAAAACGATCCATCCTATCAGACTCATCGACATCATCATAGCGCAAAAATAAGTGTAGTTTTGAAGTTAGCAGCTTTTTTCCGGGGTATATTCTTCCGGGAGGCGATAACAGCCGCATTAAATAGGAATTATTTTCACGCATTGCACACAAAATCTGTGATTATCGTATATTCGTCCATTCAAGCTTCCGCTTTGACGCCCCGTTTTCCGGGGTAAATGGCTTAGAGCAAGTAATAACACATACAAATAATATAATAATGAGAGCTTTTTCCCGGTTGGCCTTTATACTGGTTACCTGCGCTATCGGCCCTTTTGCGGTTCAGGCACAGGAGCAACATCCTGAAACGAACTATAATCAGCATGAGGCCTTTGATCCAGGTTTCTTTACACAGTCAGGTAATATGTATAGAAGTGCAAGTGGTGCCCCAGGACCTGCCTATTGGCAGAACAAGGTTAATTATGAGATCCATGCCACCCTCAATGAGCCGGATACGACACTGACGGGGGAAGTCAAGATCCATTATCTGAATAACAGTCCCGATTCTCTTCATTATCTATGGTTGCAGCTGGACCAGAATCTATTTGAGCCGAGCTCCCGGGGGGCGGCGACTACGCCTATTTCGGGGGATCGCTTTGATGTAAAAGGATATACCAAAGGGGGGGAGCACATTCAAGCGGTCGAAGTTGTATATAAGGGCAGGACCTATAAGATTGAGCCGGTGATCTCAGATGCCAGAATGCAGTTGCGTCTGCCAGTAACCATGGCACCAAAAGGAGACGCCATTGATGTAAAGGTCAGTTATTCTTTTTCTATCCCCCGATACGGAGCCGATAGAATGGGCAGATTATATACCAAGAACGGAGTGGTGTATGAACTGGCTCAGTGGTATCCCAGAATGTGTGTGTATGATGATATTAAAGGCTGGAATACCTTACCATATATGGGACTCGGTGAATTTTATCTGGAATATGGCGACTTTGATTATTACGTGACCGTACCTGCTTCTATGATTGTAGCCGGTTCTGGCGTATTACAAAATCCTGAAGATGTACTTACCAAAACGCAGCAACAAAGGCTAAAAAAAGCATCCGGTTCAGACAGTACAGTGACTATTGTCAGTGAATCAGAAGTTGGCTCCGCAGCTTCCAGACCTGCCGCAAAGGGTAACCTGACCTGGCATTTTAAGATGAACAATTCCCGTGATATCGCCTGGTCGGCCTCCAACGCTTTTATATGGGATGCCGCAAGGGTGAACTATCCATCGGGCAGAAAAGGGCTGGCCAGCGCCGTGTATCCGGTTGAAAGCAAAGGGGTGCATCGTTATGGGAGGGCTGCACAATATCTGAAGCAAAGCATAGAGTTTTATTCCAGGCATTATTTTGAGTTCCCATGGGACAATGCCACTGCGGTCGCCGGTGTGGCTCTTGGGATGGAATATCCGGGCATTGTTTTCTGCATGTATAATATTGAAGATGGTAACCTTTTCCATGATGTTACCCACGAGATCGGTCACAACTGGTTTCCCATGATCGTCGGCTCCAATGAAAGAAGGTTTATGTGGATGGATGAAGGGATGAATACTTTTATCAATAGTTTTGCTTCTAACTGGTTTAACGGGGGCGAATACGGAGATACCACCAATAAGGATATCATGCATATTGCACAGGTGATAAAATCCAGTACCAGCCCACTGATCACTGCTCCGGAGAACATAGGCTTAAGCGATTATGGCCAGTATTATTTTAAAACTGCTGCAGGCCTTAAAATCCTCAGAAATGTTGTATTGGGCCGTGACAGGTTCGATTATGCCTTTAAGCAATATATCCACGACTGGGCTTTTAAGCATCCACAGCCCGAAGATTTTTTCCGTAGCATGAATAACGGGGCAGGTGAAGACCTGAACTGGTTCTGGAAAGAATGGGTTTATAAGACCTGGCAGCTGGATCAGGCGATTACAGAGGTGCGTCAGGCCAGTAATGATCTGAAGGATGGCTGCCTGGTAACGATCCTGAATAAAGAAAAAATGGTCATGCCCGTCTTGGTTCAGGTCACCGAAGAGAACGGGAAAGTGACGGATATAAAACTGCCGGTAGAAGTATGGCAAAGAGGGGCCAGCTGGACCTTTAAAGTGAATACGACCAGCGCCGTGACCAAAGTGGAATTGGATCCGAAACATGATCTGCCGGACGGTGACCGCAATAACAACGTTTGGACGAAATAGGGTCTTACATAAACATATAACCGGTACATAAGAGAGCGGCTGCGGTTATCTCAGATAACTGCAGCCGCTCTCTTATGTTTTGAATGCCCTTTATTTTTTCAGACCAATCTCCCGGAGGCGTTCATCCAGATAGCCTCCTGCCGTAATAGGCGCATAGGCCTTAGGATGGTCTTTGTCGATGCAGCTTTCCAGGCAATCCAGGCTCATTTCACTGCGGGGGTGCAGAAAGAACGGGATGGAATACCGGCTCGTGTTCCATTTTTCCCGGGGCGGATTTACGACTCTGTGGGTTGTACTCTTAAGTTTATTATTGGTGAGTCTTTGGAGCATGTCTCCGACGTTGACGACGATTTCATCGGGCGCGGCGGTTGCCGGCACCCATTTTCCTTCCTTAGTCATTACTTCCAGTCCATCAGCTGAAGCGCCTACCAGCAAGGTAATCAGGTTAATGTCTTCATGCTGTTCTGCGCGGATCGCGGAGGCAGGCTCCTGCGTAATTGGCGGATAATGGATGCAGCGAATGATAGAATTGCCATTGTGCACAAATGCATCAAAATAATGTTCATCCAGTCCCAGGTAAAGCGCAATGGCGGACAGTAAGGCTTTGCCGCTCTGTTCAAAATGCCGGTAGGTTTCATAAAGGGTCGGTTCCAGTTGCGGTACTTCATCGACTGCAACGTTGGGCGGATAATTTTCACCGGGGAGCTCCTCTCCCTCTACGGTCTGGCCATACTGAAAAAACTCCTTGAGGTCCGGCGCGTCAAAACCCTTGGCATGCTCCTTCCCAAAACTGGTATAGCCTCGCTGGCCGGCAAGCTCGGGTTTTTCGTAATGCTCCTTGACGGATGTAGGGAGATTAAAGAAGGATTGGACATAAGTATACAAGTCACTGATCAATGATTGTGGAATGCCATGGTTTTTGACGGCGACAAAGCCTACTTCTTCATAGGCTTTCCCTAATTTTTGGACAAAGGCGTCTTTTTCAAGCGGTTCAATCCCCAGGAAATCGGAGAGGTCTACAACAGGTATTGACATAAAATAAAAATCGTTAGAAGTTAAGGAATCAGGCATTAAAAATACCATTTTTTTGTTATATCAACTCTTTTTGTATGTTAAATCAAAGGGGTCAATAAGGCGCAATTTTATCCTGCCGGCTGCCATGACCGGTTAAAAAGCAGTAAAATATTGTAAATCTAGTCAGGTGAAAAACAGACATTTTTACTAAGTTTTTAACAGACAGGTACAACAATTCATTTATATTTGCCCATTAAGAAATCACCCCTCATAAATTTATTACAGGGAAAACAAAACAGAATGAAGAAACTTATCGGCCTTTTTACCATTGCAGTCTGCTCCATGGGTATTTTGAAGGCACAGATTACAGATGTCACTCCTCCTGTTGCTGCTCAATCAAATAGTGCCGTCAAGGATAGCAGTGCTCCTGCCCTGGCTCAGCAAGTAGAGACAGATGCATCTGCACAAAAAGCTGCGGATAAAAGAAAAAAGTTTGCCAATATAGATCTTAGCCATCGCGGCGCAGATCATTTTATGTTCCAGTTTGGTGGTATGGGGCTTGGAGGCGCCACCGATGATTTTAAAACGAACGGTTTTAGCCGGGAGTTTAATTTCTCTTTCATGTTAGATAAGCCTTTTAAAAGTAATCCCCACTACAGCCTCGGATTTGGAATAGGTTATAGTAGCGCTAATTTGTTTTTTAATGGAAAATATGTGGACATTAAATCTACTGAAAGTGAATTGCAAATTTCCGACCACATTACCGGGACAACCAATTCATTCAATAAATTCAAAGTTGTACTGAACTATTTTGAGATTCCACTGGAACTGCGTTACAGCGCCAATATGGAACATCCGAATAAAGGATTCAGGTTGGCTGTTGGCCTGAAAGGCGGACTCTTGTTAAGTGCACACAGCAAAGGCAAGAATGAAATGAATGCCGATGGCAGTACTATTTATGGCAAAGGCTATATCGACAAGGAATATAGCAAGAGATTTTTTAAAAATACGCGCGTAAGTGGTACAATCAGAGTGGGTTATGGTCTATTTTCCGTATTTGGAACTTATCAGCTGACACCGTTACTCAATACCGGGGCGGGGCCTTCTTTACATCCTTACAGCGTAGGATTGGCGCTGGGGGTCATGTAAGTTATGCGCTGAAGGTGCCGGTGCGGCATAATATCAATACAAAGAATTACGTTAAAGAGCAGATCAGTGATTTATTCGCGGGTCTGCTCTTTTGATTATAGGACGCAAAAGGCCAATTTTTATGATAAAATTGCGTACCTGCCTTAATAACATGTATTACAAATAGATTAACAAATGCTATCTTTGCCAAAAGTTAATTCCATTGATAGATAAGCAGAATAAAATAGCGGAAGATGAGGTTGCGGTTCTGGTCAGTGTGCTGCAGCCGGACCAGACAGAAGCATTGGCAAATGAATATTTGGATGAATTAGCTTTTTTGGCGGAGACGGCCGGAGCCAAAACGGTCAAAAGGTTTATTCAACGACTGCCCAACCCCGATAGCAGGACTTTTGTAGGGAAAGGTAAACTTGATGAGATCAGACAATATATCGCAGGTCGTCAGGTTGACCTGCTCATATTTGATGATGAGCTTACAGGATCCCAGATCAAGAATATCCAGGAAGTGGTTAAAGTCAAAACGATTGACCGAAGTGACCTGATTCTTGATATATTTGCCCGGCGGGCAAGAACCGCCCAGGCTAAAGTACAGGTAGAGCTGGCACAATATCAATATATTCTCCCCCGACTTAGAGGCATGTGGACACATCTGGAAAGACAGGGGGCGGGCATCGGATCCCGGGGGCCGGGAGAAACAGAAATAGAAACCGACCGCCGTATTGTAAAAGACAAGATCTCTCTGCTTAGAAAAAGACTCAAAGAGATTGAAAAACAATCTTACACCCAAAGAAAAGAGCGTGGGGAATTTATCAGGGTTTCTTTAGTCGGTTATACGAATGTGGGGAAAAGCACTATTATGAACCTGCTAAGTAAAAGCGATGTATTTGCCGAGAACAAGTTATTTGCTACGCTGGATACCACCACCCGAAAAGTGGTGTTGGAGAATACCCCGTTTCTTTTAAGCGATACCGTTGGCTTTATCCGAAAATTACCTCATCATCTGATTGAAAGTTTCAAAAGCACACTGGATGAGGTCCGGGAAGCGGATCTTTTAGTCCATGTCGTAGACATTTCTCATGAGAAACATGAGGAACAGATCGAGGTGGTGAATAAAACCCTTCAGGAGCTCGGCGCGTCTGATAAACCAATTATTACGGTATTCAATAAGATGGACCTTTACGTGGAAAAGAATTTTGATGAGTGGCTTCCCGAAGAGGTTAAAAAACAAATTCTGGAAGAGCTGAATCAAAAGTGGCACAACATAACGGAGGGGAACAGCATCTTCATTTCCGCTGCCAGAAGAGAAAACATAGACACCCTTAGGGATTTTTTACTGACCAGGGTCCGGGAGCTATATAGTATCCGCTATCCCTATAAAGTGCAATACTATTAACTACTTAAACAATTTTTTTTGAACTATGTCGCTGTACAAACTAGCTGATCGATTACAAGAGATTCGTTTTTCCAAAAATGGCTTATGCGCCATGGAACTGGAAGGACGTAAAATTACATTAGCAAGAAAAGGTGACCGGTTATTTGCATTCTCCGGAATTTGTCCGCATGCAGGCCATGAGCTGGCGGACGGCTATCTGGATTCCAAGAACTGTATTGTCTGTCCCCTGCATAATTACAGGTTCAGTCTTTCCAACGGGTTTGACACTTCCGGAGAGGGGTATCACATCAAAATATATAAGACAAAGCGTTTGTCGGATGGATGGTACGTGGACTTCGTATAATCAAAAACTATATCAACTGCCTGTTAGGTACATATAAAAAGCCCGAACTTATTTCCCGCTTTAATCGGGGAGTCGGTCCGGGCCTTTTTGAATATTTAATGGAGTGCTCCTGGCTATAAAAAGCGAAAATTTATAAGATCAGCGGCATCATCAGCAAAAGCAGGTCTTCATTGTTTCCCTGCTCCGTTGGTTTGATCAACCCAGCTTTCGCCGGTGTCGAGAGTTCCACCTTCACATCACTGGAATCAGCGGCACCCAGCATTTCACTGAGGAATTTTGCATTGAAACCTATCTGAATGGGCTCGCCATCATACTGGCATTCCATTCTCTCATCCCCCTCGAAATTATAGTCAATGTCCTGGGCCTTTAGTTGCAGTTCGCTGCCGGAAATAGATAGACCAACCAGGTTGGTGCTTTTGTTGGCAAATACATTGACACGCCTCAGCGCACTGGTGAAAGCTGCTTTGTTAATGGTCATCACATAAGGGTTTTCCGTAGGAATCACCACTTTGTAATCGGGGAAGCGGGCATCGATCAGCCGGCAAATCAGAGAGATATTTTCGTGAGAGACGAATAAGTGATTATTTGTATAACTGATGTCCAACTGGTCTTCATTTTCAGGAAGGACATTCTTCAATACGTTTAAAGGTTTACGTGGTACGATGAAACTGTTGGTTTCTCCCGGAGAAACGTCGGTGCGACGGTATTTAACGAGGCGATGTGCGTCAGTGGCGACGAACTGGATGTCGTTGAGTCCCAGCTCAAAATATACACCTGTCATGGCCGGCCGCAGGTCATCGGTAGAGACGGCAAAAAGTGTCTTATTGATGGCGGTCAGCAAGGCATCGCTGCGCATTTTAAAGGCATTCCCTTCTTCGTCCGAAGGATCTTTGGGAAAGTTTTCCGGATCTTCACCGGGAATTTTGTATTTACCGCTGTCGCTGGTGATCTCAATAGCGTAATTACTTTCTATGCTAAAGGTAAGCGGTTGATCGGGCAGGGCCTTCAGTGTATCCAGCAGAATTTTTGCCGGTACACAGAACCTTCCGTCTTCATTACTTTCAACATTAATCTGGACGCGCATCACAGTTTCAAGGTCAGTGGCAACCACAGACAATTTTTTGTCAGTGATCTCGAAGAGAAAGTCCTCCAGAATCGGCAGGATTGTGTTGCTGCTGATCACACCCCCAATATGTTGCAATTGTTTCAGTAAGGTGGAAGAGGAAACGATAAATTTCATCGGTAAAAATTTAATTGTTTTTAATGATCGGTCATGTCTGGCAACGGCTGTTAAAGCCATTTGCCATTCGGAATAAACCTGAATTCAGCACATTTTAAGAATCCCCCGCTTACCGGTCTCCCTGAATATGCTTCGTTTTTGTCGGGCGTATTCCTGCTGGCCGACATACCTTCAGGTGCAATTTTACTAATTAGTAGCCAATTGATAAAAATTATTAACTAACAATGTTGAAAAACTACCCACGAAACCCAAATTTATGGACATTTTATAATAATTGAGGATCTTTGACCCGGAAATACTGATCCTGAAACCTAAGTTAAACGAAAATTAAGCGTACGCATGCAAAGGTTATCTCTTCCAGAGGCGGCTGCCAAAATAAAAACGTATTGTGCCTATCAGGAACGCTGTCATGATGAGGTGAGGCAAAAATTATACGGTTTTGGCCTTTATAGCAAAGAGGTAGATCAATTAATAGCAGACCTTATTCAGGAAAACTACCTGAATGAGGAACGTTTTGCCCGGCTGTTTGCCGGGGGCAAATTTCGCATGAAGGACTGGGGCAGGATCAAGATCACGCAAGAGCTCAGGCTTAGAAAAGTCAGCGATTATAATATTCGGGCGGCTATGAAAGAAATTTCTCCTGATGCTTATCAGGCGACACTGGATAAACTTGCCGGAAAAAAATGGGAAAACCTGAAAGGTAAGAAAATAGAGAAGGCTGCCAGGACGACCCGGTTTTTGATGCAAAAAGGGTATGAGCTGACACTCATACAGGCCACGATTGCCCGACTACAAGAAGAAATATAACTTCCGCAATGGCTGTATCGCTATAATAGGACGTGTCAAGTTGTGCTGTAAGCGTACATTAACTGTATCAAAAGCGGACACACGGCGTTGTGCCGTTAAAGTTGTAAGTTGTTAAAAACCAAGCTATAATTGTTTTGGCACAGGCTTTAAGGTGCAGAATGCGTAATAAAATTCCTGGCTTAAGTAAATTGTTATGTTTTATATCATGAAAAAAGCATTATCGCCTGTTGTCAATACGCTTTCTCCCTGCAAGAAGGTCCCTGTCAACAAAGACGGTAGCCGTGCAGGGATTAAGGCAAAGCGATTATCCGCTCATAAACGTTCTAGCGGGGGTAAGGTTACCAGAGCTGTGTTTATTGCATTTTCATTTTTGCTAACTTTTTGTATTTTAGGCAATTGGGGAATAAATGCCTATCGAGTAGCGGCTGGGAAACATATGCATAGCAGTACCTGCCTGCAGTCTTGCTCGTACAAAACCGAAGAAGGCGGTACTGAAGAGGGTGTGCTCCAACAGTTTTTCTGCCCTATTGTAGAGCTGCCGGCGCTCCACGGCGTGTTGATATCACAAGACTAATGCAACAACTACAATCCCTGAATAAATTGGACGGCCTGGTTTGATACTGCCTGGAGGGCGGGTCCGATCTGCCATTTCGTTTTGTCCCGCTCGCCTGTATAATTAGAAATGCCCCGAATTTGTAAAAAAGGCACCTGGTACATAAGGCCATTAAAGTGTAATGCTGCCCCTTCCATGGATTCCAGGGTGGGTTGATACCGGTCTTCCAGGGTCAGAATTCTCTCGGCGGAGGTTGTAATCTCATCTATCGTTACCGCGGCCCCGGTTATTACGCCAGCCCGTTGCAACCAGCGCCAATCACTGATGGAAGGATTGACGAGTGCTTTGTGGTCAAAGGGCGTCTCCATAGCGTCCTGCAGGCCTAAATCAAAGATGTCCTGCCAGCCAGGTACCGCAGTTTTATTATTTTCTACCACGCCTAAACTGCCTAAATATTCTTTTTCAACAGCGATCACACTACCTAATGGAACCATGTGGTCAAAGCAACCGGCAATGCCGATCTGCAGCAAGAGCTGCGGACGGTATTGCAGTATATGTTTCTGTATATAAAAACAGCTCTGCAGCATGCCGATACCGGTTATACAGTAGCGAAACCGGTGCCCCGTGGCTTCCAGGGAAGGAATCATGGATTGTAAGGGGGTTAATTCAAGCTGCGTCGCGGCACAAATAGAGATCTCCATGGTTGTCGATAGATATTATACTTGCAATGTAGCCAAAATTGACAGACTGTCAGCATTCAGGCCCAAAATTGCTTTGGTATCCACTTTGCACTTATATGAATTGTAAAATGCGAAATGCCGTTCTGTGCCAATAAGCGGAAAAAATGGCGGTTTTTGCGATTATAAACTGACAAAATATTAAAAACAAAAAAATATGGAAAAAGGGCAAATCAGGGTTCAGACAGAGAACATATTTCCCATTATTAAAAAATTCTTATACAGTGAGCATGATATCTTTCTGCGTGAATTGATCAGTAATGCAGTCGATGCGTCACAGAAAATTACAACCCTGTCTTCTATCGGTGAGGCCAAAGGGGAATTAGGAGAGCTTCGTATCGATGTGTCCATAGATAAGGACGCCAAAACATTAACCATTGAAGACCGGGGTGTGGGTATGACGGCGGAAGAGGTCGATAAATATCTGAACCAGGTGGCTTTCAGCGGTGCGGAGGAGTTTCTGAGTAAATATAAGGATGCCAACATTATCGGACATTTTGGATTGGGCTTTTACAGTGCTTTTATGGTGAGTGACCGGGTAGAGGTGTACACCAAAAGTTATCAGGATAAACCAGCAACCTACTGGAGCTGTGATGGCAGCCCATCCTTTGAACTGGGTGAGACTGAGAAAGCGGAGCGCGGAACGAAGATCGTTCTTCATATTAACGCGGATAGTGAAGAGTTTCTGGAGGCAGACAATATCCGGAGAATTCTGGAGAAGTTCTGTAAGTTCTTGCCGATAGCCATTTTCTTTGAAGATAAGCAAATCAATAATACCCAGCCCATCTGGATCAAAAAGCCATCAGAGTTGACTGATGAGGATTATAAAAACTTCTATAAAGAATTATATCCGTTTGGCGAGCCGCCACTTTTCTGGATTCATTTGAATGTTGATTATCCTTTCAACCTGACGGGAGTATTATATTTCCCCAAGATCAAGCAGAGCTATGAGATCCAAAAGGATAAGATCCAGCTCTACAGCAATCAGGTTTTTGTTACAGATGAGGTAAAAGACATTGTACCGGAGTTCTTAATGCTGTTACACGGTGTGATCGACTCTCCCGATATCCCACTGAATGTAAGCCGTAGCTATCTGCAGGGAGATCCGAATGTACGTAAGATCAATGCACATATCACCAAGAAAGTATCCGATAAACTGGAAGAGATATTTAAGAACGACCGCAAATCGTTCGAACAGAAATGGGAAAGCATCGGCCTGTTTGTCAAGTATGGGATGATGACTGAAGACAAGTTTCTGGAAAAGGCGAATAAGTATTTTTTAATGCAGGATGCGGTAGATGCCGAAAAGTTTTTCACGCTGGATGAATATAAAACGGAGACAGCGGCCAGTCAACAGAACAAAGACGGTAAAACCGTTATTTTGTATACGACTGACCCGGTAAGCCAGGACGGGTACATTAAAGCGGCTACAGATAAGGGATATAAAGTGATCCGCTTTGAGACCATCGTCGACGCTGCTTTTGTCAACAACATGGAAATGAAATGGAGTGATGTCCAGTTTACCCGCGTGGACGCGGATATCGTGGATAATCTGATCGATAAGGCGGAAAATAATGAAAGTGTGCTCAGTGAGACCGAAAAAGAAGCGCTTACCGATTTATTTAAGCTGGAAGTGCCGGGCCTTAATGTAACGGTAGATATTAAAGGCCTTAGCCCAGAGTCTGCACCCGTGATAGCGACACGCCCTGAGTTTATGCGCAGAATGAAAGATATGGGGGCAATGGGAGGCGGTATGGCTTCTTTCTACGCCACTATGCCCGACGAAGTAACACTCACCGTTAATGGTAACCACCCGATCTATCAGCAATTATTAAAAACTGAGGATAAAGATCAGCAACTTAAACAGACCCGTAATCTGGCAGATCTGGCGCTGTTGTCACAAGGGTTGCTCAAAGGTGCCGGTCTTACAGACTTCATCAACAGAAGTGTTGAACTAATGGGTAAATAAGAGATCAACAGCTAAATAAGCCCCAAAAAGGAAGGCCCGGATGCCGAATTGATGATTCAGCAACCGGGCCTTCTTTATTTTCCCTAGTTTGATGTTTACTTGCTGACCCAGCCAGGATTTTGCACCAGGGCTTTGTTAAGGGTTAAATCTTCAATCGGAATGGGGAACAGATATTGTTTCGTCTCATCAAAAGTCCGCCCGTTAGGTAAGGTCTTGAAATAAGGCAGTATATATCCGTCTTCACTCAGGTATACGTCACTATTGACCTTGACACCGGGGAACTGGTTTTGAACGAACTTCAGACCTTCCACAGGGATCTCCAGAAACTTACCGGCTTTCCAGCGCATCAGATCATCCCAGCGGGTATTTTCAAATGCCATTTCCACCCTTCTCTCTCTTCTGATTTCTCTGAGCAAGGCTGCGGGAACATAGCCGCAATATTTGCTGTAGTTGGCATCCAGAACAGGATCTTTAGGGACATCACCTATTATCAGGTGCGGCATGTTTACCCGGTCACGAAGTTTATTGATGGTGGCATCAATAATCTGCTGGTTGATCTCTCCTAATTCAAAAGAAACCTCTGCGTAATCTAAAAGAATCTCCGCATACCGGAAAACAGGCGCTGCCTGCATGCCGTTGGTCACACGGCTCCAGTCATCGGGATCATTCAAAAACCATTTGGCCAGGCGATATCCTGTTGGGCATTTATTGCCCGAAAGCCCGGGTATATTTGGCTTGGGGGCATTGTCTGCACCCATGACGCCGGTTGCAAGGTTATAAGTGCCAAAATTAGCCACCGTCTGGCTGAGTCTCGGATCCCGCATTTGCATTTCTTCCTGGATCGAGTCCCTGCCTAAAAATACGCCGCTGGTGCTGATCGGTTTGCCATCGGAACAAAGGTAGGCATCCATAAAGTTACGCGTAACGCCGAACTGGTGTCTGAGGTTCTGCGCGAAATACCGGCTGAAGGCGACACCCAGTTCCAGATCTGCAGAATACTCTTTGGATAGGATGATTTCCGGATTGCCTTTATAGGTGTACTGAGAGAAAAGGTTATGATAATCCTGGTCGGGATGGCCGGTAGTGTATAGGCTGTAGCCTGATGCCATCAACCGCTCGCAGGCCTCCTTAGAGGCTTCCAGAAAAGCGGTCCCGTCAAGATGTAAATCTTTATGGTATTTGCGGAATGTGCCTTCATAAAGTCCGATACGGGCTTTCAGGAAAAGCGCCATTTCTTTACTGATACGATCTGTTTTGTAAGAAGGATCTGCTCTGCCGGGCAGCCAGCTGATAGCCGTATCTATGCAGGCCATGACGGAGTCCATGACTTCTTTTCTGGGTGTTCTGGGGCCAAAGAGTTCCGGTGAATCAACATTTAAAGGCTTTGTCAGCCAGGGCACATCGCCAAACATCTTTACCTTTTTAAAATAGTCCCAGGCTTTGAAAAAAAGAATTTCCCCTCCATACATATTCTGAACATCGGCAGGAACATTGCCTCTTCTGTAATTCTGAAGAAAGTAGTTGAGGGTACGGATGTTCTCAAAATTCCAGCCGTCGGTACCTGAAGAACTCGTCAGGTACCGGATATATTCATTTGCGGCAACTTTCGAGTAGCTGTTGGGCGCGGCGTTGTCCGTGATCACATCACCATAGGCAATGGCAGCCTGCGTATAGCCATAGGGATAAATGGTGGCGTCTCCAAAACCGTAACCAAAACCCACGATGTAGTCAGGGTATACATCATTACAATAAAGCTCCAGATCCTGCTGTGTCGTCCAGAAGGTCTCGTCACTGAGTTTGTCCAGCGGGTATCTTTCCAGAAAATCATTATTGCAGCTGGCAAGAATAAAGAGCATCAGCGCAATACTAAGTTTATAAAGTTTCATTTTGATTCAGTTTAATCGTTGTCATGTAATAAGAAGAGCTGTTAGAAATTCACCTGCAGGCCTACGGCCAGTGATTTGATCATCGGGTAGTTCGCGCTGAGCAACTCAGGGTCAAAGATGTCCGGCACTTTACTGTATTGCCACAGGTTATAGGCTGCTCCATATACACGAAGGCGCTGCAGTCCCAGCTTATGTACTGTTGCAGCGGGAAGTGTATAGCCCAGCGTCAGGTTCTTTAAACGGATATAGGCTGCATTCTGTAAAAAACGCGTCTGTTTAATGACATTTTTGCTGGCATTTCTGTAGGCGGGATAAAGCGCGTCACGCCGCTCAGGGGTCCAGGAGTTTTCATAGACTTCTCTGGTACCGGTGGCTCCCATAATGGCTCCCCAGAACAGATTATCGCTGATATATACATCTCTTTTGCCTACCCCCTGAAAGAAAATATTCAGATCAAAGCCCTTCCAGGAGAAATTTGAATTCACACCAAACTGGTAACGGGGGGTGCTGTTACCGATGATGCGCTGGTCTCCGGGATCGGCCAGTGTATTGGCACCGGAACTGATAACGGAATCCCCGTTGAGGTTGGCATATTGCATATCTCCCGGATACCAGATGCCGGAGTTGATGAGTTTCTGGCTGGTGGCGGCATCGATCTGCTCCTGGTTCTGGAAGATACCTACAGACTGATAACCCCAGATCTCGCCCATTTTCTGACCGACATACAATGTGTTGAGCAGGTTATTGGGGTTGTTATCGAATTTGGTGATCGTCGTCTGGTAATCGGATAGTACAAGGTTAATATTATAATTCAACCCGTATTCCGTCTGATTCTTATAGCCAATAGTAAGGTCCCAACCCACCGTTTTCAGTTCGCCGGAATTTTTAGTAGGTGAAGCGGCTCCAAGTACAGCAGGATATTTGTCTCCGTCCACCAGGATATCACTTGTGGTCCTGTTATACCAGTCAAAGCTGATATCCAGTTTATGAAACAGGGTCATATCTAGTCCAAAATCCAGGGTAGCTGCGGTTTCCCAGGTAATATTCGGATCCACAAGTCCGGGAGGGTAAACGCCCACCGGACGGATGCCGTCGAACAGGTGGGATACTTTTGCGGTTGTCCCGTAGGAAGGGATATAAATGTAATTGATGACATTCTGATTGCCAATGCTACCATAGGAGCCCCTGAATTTTAGATCAGTTAACGTTGGTTTGAGGCGCTGCATAAACGACTCTTCACTTATACGCCAACCGGCAGAAATAGAGGGAAAGAACTTTCCCCTGGAATAGGTCGGAAATTTACTGGTGAGGTCATAGCGGCCATTTGATTCCAACAGGTATTTGCCTTTATAGTTATAGGTTAGTCTATAGAATACACCCCGAACGGCCCATGCGGAAGCTCCGTCACTGGCATTGCGTTCTCCGGTCGTCTGATCAATCACAGGGACTTCAGGCGTAATCATATCATTGCCGCTGCCATTCAGCTCTTCATAACTATACCATTCCTGATTAAAACCGGCCAGTGCATAAAAATTATGCCCCGCGATATGATAACTATAATCCGTATACAGGTTGATCAGGTACTGGTTATAATGCTGTGCGGATTTATCAACGGAGCTTGGGCTGGTGTAGACATTATCTGTATTCAGCCATGAATTTTCTACGCGGTCCAGTACGGGAATGATGGTCTTTCTTCTGAAATTATTGGAAGTAAATGAGACGTCTCCTTTGATTTTCCAGTCTTTTGTGATCTGAAATGTGGGGGAGGCCGCCAGCAGGAGGTTCTCTGTATTTTCCTGCTGAAGCGAACCGTAATCCATAAAAGAAAGGATATTATCCGTATACAGGCCACCCATGCCAAAGGGCGCGTCAGCCGGCGTCTTTAAAGGCATGTTGATATTACGGCCGGGCTCCTGTGCCAGTGCACGCCACCAGCCCCCTTTTCCTGAAGGGTAGACCGGTTGTTTATATTGGGTATTGTAATAATTGGTTTTGAAATCCATGGTAAACCAATCGGTGATTTTGGAGCTTAAGTTGAAATTGGCGTTGTATCTCTGGAACTTATCGGTATTCATCTTATAGATGCCATCCTGGCCCAGGTAGCTGACGGAAGCATAATAAGTCGTTTTCTCTGATCCTCCGGAAAGACTCAGGTTATGTTTCATCATAGGCGTTGCACTTTTCACCGCTTCATCATAGGGGTTCTGGTTCCCCACCCAGATAATGGAACTGGAGTCATTGCCGGGTATGCTCATAATATAGGCGGGCGCATGGGCCGGATCTTTCATGTAGGCCTGGATCGCTTCCAGCTTTGTCAATTTATCAGATGGGATGCTTTGGTCTGTAAAAGCATAGGCATCATTTTCTGCTTTTTGGATCTCATAAGCATTCAGCAGGTCGGGCCTTGCTGCCGGCCGGTTCCACTGAAAGTCATTGGAGTAGGTCAGCACAGGCTTTTCGGACTTTCTGCCTTTTTTAGTCGTGATCAGCATAACACCGTAGGCTGCCCTCGCCCCATATATGGCAGAGGAGGCCGCATCTTTTAGAACGGTTACAGTTTCCACATCTTCCGGGTTCACCTGACTGATATCCATGGGCACGCCGTCTACCAAAGTATAGGGACTGCCGGTCTGGATCTCAAATTTGCCCTCACCGTTTTTAGAAAAGGAAGTACCCCCGCGCACATTAATACTGGGTGTGGTATTGGGGCTACCGTTGGCAATATTGATATTAACATTAGGCATCAGGCCTTGTAAGGCCTGTCCGATATTGGAAACCGGCCGGTTTTCCAGGTCTTTACCTGAAATCTGTGAAACCGCTCCTGTCAGGTTGGCCTTTTTTTGCTTCCCGAATCCGACGACGACAAGGTCATTTAGGGCGCTGGTCTCATCGAGCAGCAATTGAACCCGTAGTCCTTCTTTATATTGAGAAGACGCTTGGATGGTGACGGTGTGTGCCTTATACCCAATAAAAGAAAAATGAAGGGTATTGCCTTCGGTGACCAGAAGGGAAAAATGACCGGCCTGATCGGTCACCGTACCCTGGCTGGTTCCCTCTATGGTGACAGAAACGCCTGATAATGGGGAGTTTGTGGAATCGGTTACAGTTCCGGTCAGACGCCACTGCTTTGGTTGCTCGGCTTGCTTTTCGGGAGCGCTCTTTGCTTCTTTTTTAGGCAAAAGTGTAATCGTTTTCTCAATTATTTTATAAGAAAAGCCTTGGTTTTCAAATGCTTTTTGCAATGCCCGCTCTAAGGGGGTATTGATGAAGGGTAAGGCTTTAATTACCGGTGCATTTTTGAGCAAGGCATCATTGAAAAAGAATTGATAGCCGGTCTGCCTGTGGATTTCGCGGATGAAATTTTCAACGGAAATCTGCTTACCCTGGATAGAAACTTTCTGTGCAATGCCTCTCGCACTCAGCTGTAGACTGAAGGCAAGAACAAGAATGGTTGTGAGTCTCATTGTTAACCAGATTTTGCACCTGGACTTTCGCCAGATGCGATTAGGAATCTTTGTCATACTTTTGATCAAGTTTTGGGGTGAAATAATAAAAGTCTATTACTAGCCCGTAACCGGTCGAAACATGGCAGTGTTTCGACCTTTTTATCTGGGGC
The DNA here is from genome assembly GCF_020042345.1 of Arachidicoccus terrestris. NCBI lineage: Bacteria > Pseudomonadati > Bacteroidota > Chitinophagia > Chitinophagales > Chitinophagaceae > Arachidicoccus > Arachidicoccus terrestris. Next base: position 2,284,593 of record NZ_CP083387.1, on the reverse strand, counting down.
AGGTAACAATTATCCGAAAAAACATTGTTTTAATAGATCCATAATGACTGTTGATGTAATTTGAATTTTATACCACCTGTTTCCAGGATTGTCAATACCTGCGACAGGCTATTGTCTTTACTGATGATGCCGGAGTAATGTCCCTGCGGCACTTGCCCCTTATAAACAATTTCTATATTATACCACCTGGCAAGTTGCCTTAGAATGTCCTGGGCTGTGGTTCCGTTAAAATAAAACTGATTATTTTTCCAGGCCATGACCTGTTGCAGATCTATATCTTTATGTATTTGTATGCTGCCTTCTTTTACAACGGCCTGTTCGGCAGGATGTAAATAGGAGGCGTGGTTGACTTGAACGAGTCCTGTCAGCAGTGTTACTTTTGTTGCGGGATTATCTGCATAGCCATTGATATTAAAATGTGTGCCTAATACGGATACGGTGTTATCTCCCTGCCTTACTTCAAAGATTTGTTTTTTGTTGTGCACTACCTCAAAATAAGCTTCACCTGTCAGATACACAGTTCTCTTGCTGCCGTCAAACATACCGGGGAACCTTAATGAGGAGCCGGTATTGATCCATACCTGCGATCCGTCCGGAAGCTGGATATGCACCGGCCGGCTGCCTCTCGGTACGGAAACTGTGCCGGAAGGAGCCGTTGGGCTGACGGGATTAAATACCAGACAGCCATTCTTATCTTGGCTGATTCGGGCCGCACGATCTTTTAAGGCCTGATCGATAGCGATAGCTTGATGGCTTTGTCCCCAGCTAATGGTAGGTGTGGCCAGTAAGGGCGCAGCTATATCACTGACCGTAGCTTGTGTCAGGGACTTAACAGGCGCCGGAGGATGGTTCAGTTTAAAAAACAAAAATACCAGACAGCCGATAATGCAAATCGATGCTGCTGCTTTCAGCATCCTTCTCCTTCTGCTTTTTCTGCGAGAAGAGAAAGCCGTCCCCGGAGCGTCTGCCGGCCGGCGGAATTGCATTAACGATTCGGCAATCGCAGGAACAGCGGAGGCGCTTCCTGTGTCGGGTCGGATCGCTTTATTATAAATAACCCTTTTTTGTTCCCTGGAAAAATAAACAGCCTTGTCTGCAGGGTGATCGTATTGATTGAAGAGCCAGTTATCCAGCGTTGACTGTAACTCAGGATCCTTACAGGCCTGAAGCAGGGTGTCTGCTTCAGGCCGGGTAAGACTTCCGTCCAGCCATTTATTCAATAGATCTTCTGTGTTCGGGTCCATGTATCCTTAAAAATTAATAGAACGTTTACTTAAAGGACACAAAAAATAAAAAAAAGGGGGTATGGATTTTACATTATTTTAGAAAAAAAATAAAAAAAGTCAACGTGGCTCCTTTCTCTACCTGCTTTATGATTTGAGCAACAGCGAGTTGAAGATATTTTTTGACTGTACCTGGAGAGAGCTCCAGTTCGGCAGCTATTTGTTTATAAGTTTTTCCGCCCCTTCTGCTTAGTAAGTAGACTTTTCGCTGCTGTTCAGGCAGGTTTGCAACCGCCTCGTCCAACAGGCAGAACCTGCGTTCTTTTTCGAGTAGCAGGTCCTGGTTATCCGTTTCAACAATGATCTGTTCGTCCGGGGTGTAATGAAGGGAAATGGCTCTTCTTAGCGCGTTTATGGCCCGGTGTTTCGATATCACAAAGAGCCAGTTTTGAAAGTTATTTACCGCAATTAATGATTCACGGTTCTGCCAGATTTTTAAAAAGACGTCTTGCACAACCTCCTGAGCCAACTGATGGTCTTTTGTGATAGCGGCAATAAATAGACCCAGCCGGTCGCTGTATGTATCCACCAGCTGCTTAAATGCTTGCTCATCGCCCCGGGCTATTTCCTGTAAAAGTTGCGTTTGTCCGAGATTTATTTGTTGATCCACAGTGCTCCCCCGGCATTAATTTTTTTAAAAAACCAGTCGATTGAATGTTGTATCATCTGCTGTTATCGCCATCCAGCCATCCGCCCAGTGCCCCCAAAATGCTCCCTTCGTCTTTTTGTTTATAGGTGCCATAGGCAAGGATCCTGCCTGCCAGGCGGCTAACAGGCAGCGATTGGATCCAGACGGTGCCTGGCCCTCTCAGCGTTGCAAAGAAGACGCCTTCCCCGCCAAACAAAGTATTCTTGATGCCGCCGATGAATTCTATATCGTAATTAACCTGCCCGGTAAAGCCGACGATACAGCCGGTATCCACCTTGAGCACCTCCCCTGGCCGCAGTTCTTTTTGAACAACATGACCGCCGGCATGCATAAAGGCCATCCCGTCTCCTTCCAGCTTCTCCATGATAAACCCTTCCCCGCCAAACAGGCCTGTACCTAGCTTACGCTGAAATTCTATACTTACGGAAACGCCCTTCGCTGCACATAGAAAGGCGTCTTTCTGACAAATGACTTTCCCCCCTAAGTTATATAGGTCGATGGGTATGATCTTGCCGGGATAAGGAGCTGCAAAGCTCACATGTCTTTTCTGTGCACCGGCAATATTTGTATAAGCCGTCATAAAGAGGTTCTCTCCTGCCAATAACCGTTTGCCGGCAGAGAAAAGCTTACCCAGAATACCGGCATTCTGTGCGCTGCCATCGCTGAAAATGGTTTGCATCTGGATGCCGTCTTCCATCATCATAAAGCTGCCTGGCTCGGCAATGGCGGATTCTCCGGGATCGAGTTCCACCTCGACATACTGCATTTCTTCACCGATGACGCGGTAATCTATTTCGTGATTTTGCATATAATTATTTCTTTTTACGTGGTTTGCCTGCTCCTTTTGTTCGCTTTTCCGGCTTTTTATAAACAAGTCCGAACGAATGCTGAATCAATTCTCTGACCATATCTGTTTGCAGACTGCCATCCAAAATAACGGTATTCCAGTGTTTTTTATTCATGTGATAACCCGGGATAATTGCCGGATATCTTTCTCTGAGTTCAACGGCCCTGTCCGGGTCGCATTTCAGATTCAGCCTTAAATCTACGTCATCGAAGGCCATCAGCAAAAATATTTTCCCGCCTGTTTTATAGACAAAGGTTTCCGGCCCAAAGGGAAAACATTCATCTATTTCAGGATCAAGGGATAGTGTAAAATCACGAACATCGTCTAGATACATGGCGGGTTTTCTTCAAAAATACCTGATTTTCACTAAAATTTTAACGCGAAAAAAAATTTGCCAATAAAATATTTGTTGTAATATTGCAGCGGAAACAGGCTTTAAGTTAAAACAACCAGTTCATTTCTTTGCTTGTTTTTTTCAAAAAAGATCACAAACTTATCCTTAATTTTTTTTAATACATAGAACGACAGCGCCACTATTTTTATGCGCGCTCAAGTGAACCTCACATTTCAATTTATACATATTTTATGTACGACATTTTGCAATTAAATGATATGTTGGTTCCGGAATTGCTCAAAATTGCGGAACAACTAAAAGTAAAAGTACCTGCCTCGAAAAAAAACGACAAACAAGATCTTATATACAAAATCCTGGACAAACAGGCCGTAGATGAGAGCGAAGACAAAAAAGCAGGGGAAAAGAAAAAACCCGGCAGAAAAAGAACCGTTAAAGCTACAACGGGAAACACTACTGAAGACGCTGAAGTAATGAGCGATGAACCTGAACAGGACGCCAAACCACGAAAGAGAGCACGCAAAACCGTTAAGAAAGCTCCGGTGGCTAAAGCGGAAAAGAAAGAAGACGCAGAGCACCAGGAAAAAGTCGGTGTGAAACTGGAAGCAAAAAAAGAAACAAAAGCACCTGCCAGCAGGCCTGCCGGAGCCAAAAAGACAGAGGAAGAGTCCTCAGCCCCGGCCTCCAAGACAAAAACAGCGACTGCTGCTGCCACAGAAAGCGCCGGAAAAACACCCTCCACTAATAAAGATACTGACTTGCTAAACGATAACGATATTCCTAAGATCTCTGATGCCTTTTTGGCTTTATTGTCCAATGATGAAGGAGATATTTCTGTAGAAGAACTGGAAAAGATTGATGAAGCTGATCTGATTCCTCCCACGGTAAATGACCGGCGTCCTAAGTTTCAGAAAAAGGAACCGGTATTCAATATTGAATTTGACGGTATTATTTTAAGTGAAGGTGTGCTGGAAATGATGCCTGACGGGTATGGATTTTTGCGGTCTTCTGACTACAATTATCTGTCATCTCCGGATGACGTATATGTTTCTCCTTCACAGATTAAATTATTTGGCCTGAAAACAGGAGATACGGTTTACGGTTCCGTTAGACCTCCCAAAGAGGGAGAAAAATATTTTGCGCTCTTAAAAGTTGAAACTATTAATGGCAAGAGCCCGGACGAAGTGCGTGACAGAGTTCCGTTTGATTATCTGACACCGCTGTTCCCGTTCGAAAAACTGAATCTGTATCAAAGCCCGATCAATTACAGTACACGTATCATGGACTTGTTTACGCCGATTGGTAAAGGACAGCGCGGTCTTATCGTAGCTCCGCCAAAAGTGGGTAAAACCGTACTGTTGAAAGAAGTTGCCAATGCCATCGCCGCCAATCATCCCGAATGTTATCTGATGGTCGTCCTGATTGACGAGCGCCCTGAAGAGGTGACAGATATGGAGCGTAGTGTTAAGGCAGAAGTCATCGCCTCTACCTTTGACGAGCCGGCTGAAAAACATGTAAAGGTGTCTGCTATGGCACTCCAGAAAGCCAAGAGATTGGTTGAATGCGGACATGACGTAGTGATATTACTGGATAGTATTACCCGCCTGGCCAGAGCCCATAATACAGTAGCTCCTGCTTCCGGTAAGGTGCTTTCCGGTGGTGTGGAAAGTAATGCTATGCAAAAGCCTAAACAATTCTTTGGTGCCGCACGTAAAATTGAGCATGGCGGTTCACTGACGATCCTGGCCACAGCACTGGTTGATACCGGCAGTAAGATGGACGAGGTGATCTTCGAAGAGTTTAAAGGTACTGGTAATATGGAGTTGTTGCTGGATAGAAGGCTGGCCAATCGCCGTATCTTCCCGGCCATTGATATTGTTGCTTCTTCTACCAGAAGAGATGACTTACTCATCAGCAAAGAAGTGCTTTCCCGTATCAATGTACTTCGTGTTTACTTAGGAGATATGAAGACGGAGGAAGCGATGAATGACCTCTTGAAGCAAATGCGTGGAACGAAGAGTAACGAAGAATTCCTGGCTTCGATGAATGGTTAAGCGAACAGACCCGCCGTTACTTACGGTATGGTAAGATAAATAAAAATCCCCGCTGCGATTTACTTTTCGTGGCGGGGATTTTGTTTATGACCGTTGCGCGTGGAGAACTTACCGTTACTGGAAGAGCGTGTCTGCCAGCGGTGTATTGATCTCTACTTGAGTGGCAGTCATTTTAGACTGATGACCCATGTTATCTGTTATGTTGCCATACGGTATTTTTATACCCTTGACATCTCTGTAGTCACTGAATACGGCTGAGCCCTGTGGTGATTCCGTCTTAACTTTCAAATGGGTATTGATGTCATAGTAGTTAGTGGTTACATAGCTCTGAGGATTGGTTACAATGACACGATAAGCCTTTTTGCCATCGACCTCCTGGATGTCTTTCGCCTCCAGTTTATAACCCGCCTGGCCGTACTTCAGCTCAGGGAAAATGCCCATGGAGTTTTTAAAGGAAGCCAACATTTTACCTTCCAGTGGCTGTGTTTTTCCCTGTTGGGTCATCGTGCCTTTATTGCCATTCAGAACGACCTTCATTACGTCCATGTTCATATCGGGTAAGTTGACGACCTCGGAAAATTTATCAGGAGATTTGTAGTAGATATCTACATTGACCTTTGTCCCGCTGGTGGTCCCTTCGAGCTTTTCATGATAGGTTTTTACGGCGGCCAGTTTCGTTTTGCCGCCAATCGCCTGGATATAATTATTAATGATATCCTGTGCTTTAATGCCTGAGGGGATCGCCATGGCAGTGGATGCGGCATTCGGCCAGACATTATTGGAAGCGTCTACATCCGGGTATTGCTTTTTAGGATCCAAGGTAACCTTTTTGATTTTGGAAGTGGTCTTGGCCTGTAAAGTCCACTGGCCGCCCCGCTGCCAGATTTCCACGGGAAGCTTCATTTCGAGTGTCTGACCATTTTCCTGTTGGATCTCCATTTGAACCGGCAAGGGCATCTGACCGATATTCTCCAGGGTGATCAATGCGCCTTTGGTGGGATCGCCGTCTACATAATCGACGTTCTTGACCGACTGATCAATGGCCCAGTTATTATAGAACCAGCCTCTCCAGAACCAGCCCAGGTCTTCGCCTGCGGTATTTTCCATACTGTGGAAGAAATCAGCCGGGGTCGGATGCTTGTATGCCCAGTCTTTAATATATTGTTTAAAGGCGGCGTCAAACCGTTCTGGTCCGAGAATAACATCTCTGAGGATCAGCAGGCCTACTGCCGGTTTATAATACCCCTCATCTCCCAGGTTATGAGGCTGAATAACATCGGGGATCGTCATAGGGACCTCTGCGCCTTCTTTGAAAAAGCGTTTCGCTACTCTGTATTTATCCGGCTCATTATTATAAGCACCGCCATGGAAAATACGAGATGAGAAGTAATTGGTAAAGGTGTTAAAACCCTCGTCCATCCAGGCATATTTACGCTCATTAGAACCTACCAGCATCGGGAACCAGTTGTGGCCGAACTCATGGAGCGTTACAAACCATAATGAGGCGCCGGTTGCACGGGAACTGCAAAAAACAATGCCGGGGTACTCCATTCCACCTACGGTCCCGGCTACATTGGTGGCAACCGGATAAGGGAAGTCGTGCCAGTAAGAGTTGATCTCTATGGAACGCTTGGTATAATAGGTTGAGCTGTCCCAACCGTTGGCCGTGGCAGATTCTTCAGGGTATACAGACTGAGCCAGGATCTCGTTTCCACTTTGCATTTTAATGCGTGCCGCATCCCAAATAAAAGCCTTGGAGGCCGCCCAGGCGACATCGCGGGTATTTAAACAGCTGAACTTCCAGGTTAATTCCTTTTTTTGAAGGTGATCCTTACCGCTTTTTACATCTTCTAATGAGTGAATCATGACAGTTGCGTCACTGTTTTTGGCTTTATCCAGCTGAGCAATCTGTTTTTTAGTTAATACTTCGGCCGGGTTATCCAGTGTCCCCGATCCAACGATGACCATATTGGAAGGCGCAGTTATGGCATAATGGATGTCACCATATTCTAAATAGAATTCTCCTGCACCTAAATAAGGTAAGGTGTTCCAGCCTTCAACATCATCATAGACACACATTCTGGGATACCATTGTGCAATTTCATATATCCAGCCGTTGTTTGTGTGTAAACGTCCCATTCGGTCAGTGCCCCTTTCCGGGATTGTAAAGCCGTAATCAATTTTGATGGAGGCTTTTCCTCCTTTAGCTGAAAGTTCCTTTGGCAAAAGAATCTGTAGCCGGGTATCCGTGATTCTATATTTAGGCTGATAAGACTTGCCATCCATTTTAAGCGTAATGGCGCTGATCTCATCCCCCTTGGTATAAACCGGGGTAGCCCAGCGTCCCCCGCTGATAAGAGTGGTCGCTGTGGCTCTTGAGTCTTCTCTGTATATATTCTGGTCGACATACAACCACAAATAAGGTAGTCCGTCAGGGCTGTTATTGGTATAGCTGATCTCCACGGAGCCCTTTATCGTTTTGGCAGCGGTATCCAACCGGACCTGAATATTGTAATCGGCACGGTTTTGCCAATAGGCGGGACCTGGTGTGCCATCTGCACTGCGATACATGTTACCGGACTGTGTATAGAAATCAGGGGCAAATGCCTCGTGCTGATTATACTTGCTCTCCGTGTTTTGGGCAAATGCGCCCTGCAGCAGTAGCAATGATAAGGCACATAAATAGAACTTTTTCATCCGAATGCGTTTTGAGTTTACTGGTTTGAAATGCCCGGTTATAATAATTGGACATGCAGTTACAATAAGCGATAAGTATTATCTGCCAGGCTATACCAGAAAATGGGGTTATTGATTTAAATATGATTTGATTGTTAAATTATTACAGGCACAAGGTACAAAACAACTTACAAGAGTTCGCTTTGAGGGGGCAGAAATTTTCTACAGGGAGCCAATGTTTCTGATTATTGCGCTAAATTTGGCGCAATTATCATTATGCAATATAGTTTTCAATATGAGAAGCCCAAGGTGCTGCAGGGACTCAGGGTACACTTTGTTTCCAGGCCAGAGGTAAAAGTCATGGCTTATGCCGTTAATATATTTGCGATTGTAGCGGCGATACTCTTTTGGATGGAAAAGATCCGGCCCCAGGCTTTTCTGCTTTGTTCTCTGCTTTGGTTTATCCTGATGTTGATCTTTTGGTTTATTATGCCCAGAATGGTATATAAAAGAGCACTTCGGACATTCCAGGATCAGTATATTGCCACGTTTAATGAGGTGGGTGTTGGTCTGGAAAACGAGCGGGGGTCGATGAGCTGGGACTGGAATAAGTTTAGCAACTATTTTGAGTCGGGCCAGTTTTTTCACCTGTATTTTGGCCCGCGGTCTTTCTTTTTATTCCCCAAATCTTCCATGAATGCTGACTTTATTATTAAACTGAGAGCGCTATTAGCTTCCCACATCCGAAAAGGCCGGACCTGACGGAAGTTCAGTTTTCCGTTAAAGAGGCCGCTCCAGCTTTTTTTCCATGAGCCGATGGGGCAGCGAGACTTCGGTAAAAGGTTCTCCTACCACATCATATCCCAATTTTTTATAAAACCCTAAGGCAGAGTTACGCGCATGCATAATCATACGGGTATAGCCAAAATCCAATGCAATATTTTCAGCAAAGCTAACTAGCGCCCGGCCTACACCTTTACCCTGCAGTCCACTGCTGACGGCCATCTGTCTAAGCCGCATTGTATGGGGGTCCATTTTTTTGAGCATGCAGCAGCCCATGATCTTATCGCTTTCAAAGCATCCAATCAGTATATCGGATTCATCCTCCACCGTATCTCTTTTGGAGAGTTCCAGTCCTAAAGGTTTTCGTAAAATCTGATGCCTTAATTGGAGCATTTGCAGGTAGGGTTCACTACCAAAATCAATAATTTGTATTGCCATCGTCCATCCTTATAAGGTATCTAAATCAGTTGATATCACTAAAATTAACTTATTTTCTCAACACAAAAATAAAACTTTGAAGAAAATTACTTTATTTTGTACTGATAATCAATGGAAAATGCTTTGTTTTGATCTTTTTTACAACCGAAAAATCAAAACAAAACTGAGATATTGCATTGCCAATTGATTAAAAATTATATTTTTGTGCCCGTAACTAAAAATTTTTTACAATGTCAGAAATCGCAACAAGAGTAAAGAAAATTATTGTTGACAAATTAGGTGTTGAAGAAGCTGAGGTAACTTCTGAAGCCTCTTTCACGAACGACTTAGGCGCCGATTCACTGGATACGGTTGAGCTGATCATGGAATTTGAAAAGGAATTCAATATTTCTATCCCTGATGAACAAGCCGAAACTATCACTACAGTAGGTCAGGCCGTTTCTTATTTAGAAGAGCACGCCAAATAGTAGTTTTAGAAGAAAATATTCTTACGATATTTCAACATTTAAGTCCGTCTCCCGATAATTTAAATTACCGCGGGGCGGGCTTATCTTAAGTTTATAACCTGTGTGCTGGCCATTCTGATCGATGCTCAGCTATCTGAAGTGTAAACTTAAAAAGTTCTTTAGTCAGGTCATTCTTTTAACGGTTCTGATGACCATGCGGCAAGTATAGGCACTATAAAAATTTAAACAGCACATCCAGGCAAATGCCTTTATCCCCAGCTATTATACCGGGAGAAAGGGAATCAGCGGACCATTCCGTGTTTTGTTGGATTGAATGGTTGTTAGTACCTTTGGCAATCATTCTCGTGCAAAAGAGGATCAGTTCATTTAATTCTATGGAATCGACCAGGCAGCTGCGCTGGGATTCCTGTTTTTTCATGTTATTTCCGGATAATAATTAAGTAATGCCAGTAAGGAATACTAAATTAAAGATAAGGAATAAAATAATGTCTGTCTGTGGTGCGCAGTCGGACTATAAACAAAAACAGGCGGAGGCGTCTCCTGTTGGAGAGTCTGTGAAGTCTGAAGCGGATGCTAAGTCAAATGTTAGCTGAGCAATCACACAAGTAACTTTACACATTAATTATGCAAACAAAACGTGTCGTAGTAACGGGAATCGGATGCCTCACTCCTTTGGGTAATAATCTACAGGATTATTGGCAGGGGTTAATTAATGGCGTCTCTGGTGCCGATATGATCACTTTATTTGATGCTTCAAAGTTCCGTACGCGTTTTGCGTGTGAAGTAAAAGGATTTGAGCCTACCGATTATATGGATCGTAAAGAGGCCCGGAAAATTGACCGCTTTACACAGCTGGCTATTGCCGCCAGTGTGCAGGCCATGGATGATGCAGGGCTTAGCAGTGACAATGTGGACCCGGATCGCACCGGTGTTGTATTAGGAAGCGGGATTGGCGGACTCATTACATTCCAGAACGAAGTCATTGATTTTGCCAAAGGAGACGGGACACCACGTTTCAATCCTTTCTTTATTCCGAAAATGATTCTGGATATTGCTCCCGGGCAGGTATCCATGCGCCATAATTTACGCGGCCCTAATTTCTCAACGGTAAGCGCGTGTGCAAGCAGCACACACGCCATTATTACGTCTTTGGATCTGCTGCGGTTGGGCAAGGCTGACATCATGTTGACGGGAGGAAGTGAGGCCGTAATCAGTGAAGCCGGGATTGGCGGATTTAACGCTATGAAAGCCATGAGTGAAAGAAATGATGATCCCAAAACTGCGAGCCGTCCTTATGATAAGGACAGGGACGGATTCGTGATGGGTGAGGCAGGTGCTATCATTGTTCTGGAAACCCTGGATCACGCACTGGCCAGAGGTGCTAAAATTTATTGTGAAGTCGCAGGCGGCGGTGCCACCGCGGATGCCCACCATATTACTGCCCCTCATCCTGAAGGCCTGGGTGCACAGAACGTGATGCTGGATGTATTAAAAGATGCGGGAATGAACAGTGAGGAGATTGACTATATTAATACGCACGGGACTTCCACACCATTAGGAGACATTGCAGAGGTGAAGGCTATTGTTAACGTATTCGGTGAACATGCTTATAAACTTAATATCAGTGCAACTAAATCCATGACGGGGCATTGTCTGGGTGCCGCCGGCGCTATCGAAGCTGTTGCTTCCATTATGAGCGTGGTACACGATATTGTTCCTCCAACCATTAACCACTTTACGGACGATGAGAACCTGGACCCTAAACTGAACTTTACTTTTAATAAGGCACAGAAACGCACGGTCAATGCGGCACTGAGTAATACATTCGGTTTTGGCGGGCACAATGCGGCAGTCATTGTGAAAAAGTATATCCCTTAATAATTTTGCAGAAAACGGTTCAAAATATTGTTGGTGCGCTAAAGCGGCAACCCAGTATAAAGAAACAAATCTCACTCATATTGGGCATTAAGCCCGGGCATATCGCCTTATATGAGCGTGCATTGAGCCATCGCTCTATTTCTGAGGAGATTGCTGAGAATAATGAGCGCCTCGAATATTTGGGAGATGCTGTTTTGGGGACAATCATCGCTGACTATCTATTTAAAAAATATCCCTATAAAGACGAAGGCTTTTTGACGGAAATGCGTTCAAAGATGGTTAACCGCCATCAACTCAATGATATAGCCGTCAAAATGGGGCTTAAAACGCTGACCCGATTTAATACAGCGGATAACGCTTTGCGTAACAGCCAGATTTTTGGTAATACACTGGAAGCGCTTGTCGGAGCGATTTACCTGGATAAAGGGTATGAGAAGACCCGCAGATGGATCATGACCCAGATTTTAAACCCCTACTTATCGGTAGATGAACTCGAACAGGTAGAAATCAACCTGAAAAACAAGCTTATTGGCTGGGCCGGCCGCAATAATAAGGACATTCAGTTTGAAACCGTAGGTGAATCTGCCGAAGGTAAAAGAAGGGTCTTTACAGTGGCGATCCTGCTGGATGGAGTAAAGATCGCTGAAGGGAAAGGGTATAATAAAAAGGATGCCGGCCAGCAGGCCGTGATGGAGGCCGCCAAATCCATTCCGCTATAAAGAAGGAAGAAATGCCATTGAATCTTAACCAAAATTAACAGCCACCTGTTGATTAATATTTAACTTCGTTTTCGTTATAACAAAAAGCATTACAGATTAAAATAACAATAATAATGTCTGGTATGTACCTGAAAACACTTAGAAATGGCATTTTAGTAATGGCTGCCGCATGTTTTATCACCCTGCAGTACGGGTGTAAGGGGTCAGATGCGGATAAGAACACCAGGGACTCACTGGTGATTACTGATAATACAACGGATGCGGCGATCAAAGCACACCTGGACAGCCAGACTGTTAAGTCAGAGACGGTTATTCCTCCGGCAGACAGTGCGGATACGACTCCTGCCAATGCTGTTCATTCGGTTAACGGCGAAGAGACTTCACCTCAGTCCAAATTGCCGCCTGCTGCCGATTTTGTGCAGGATACGACCAAAAAATATATCTATCTGACCTTTGATGACGGTCCGCAGCCCGGGACGATGAATGTTTACCATATATTGAAAAAGCTGGGCGTCAAAGGGACCTTTTTTATGGTGGGCCTCCACGCTACTTATGGTAAAACAATGCGTGAAACAGTTGATACTGTCCGTGACGGATATCCGGATATTTTGCTGGCCAACCATAGTTATACGCATGCAAATGGTCGTTATATGTCTTTTTATCACCATCATGAAAAGTGCTTTGAGGATTTCATGAAAGCACAGAAAACATTAGGTGTGGAACGAAAATATATCCGTTTGCCGGGAAACAGCGGTTGGGTGCTATCCTCTGGCATCAAAGCGCATGACCTGGTCAGACCGGTGTGTAAGTTGCTGGACTCCGCCGGGTACTCTGTATTTGGATGGGATCTGGAATGGTCCTTTAAAAGAGACCCGTCCGGGTCAGGTTCCGTACCGGTGCAATCGGCAGACCGGATGATCCGGATGATGGAAAATGCCCTTGCCGGCCATCATACACACAAAAGAAATGCCTTAGTATTACTCACACACGACCGGATGTTTCACCGGAACAACTATGCCGATTCTCTGTACAAAGTCATTGATGTGCTGAAAACCCGCCATCCTGAATATGTCTTTGAAACGGTAGAAAATTACCCAGGTGCTAAAAGGAACTAATTGTAGCGAAGAGCGCTAAAAATTTAGGAGTTTCTTTGGGAAAGGGGTCATGGGAATTGCATTTTTGCGTGTATCTTTATCACGTTAAAAACCAAATATTATGGCTTTATTTAAATCAAGTAATCCAACTGTAGCGGAGAAAGTTTTTAAAAATTCCCTGGGTTCCGCAGATGCCTCTGCGGGAACAATGACCATCGGGGGGTCAATCGGTAAATTTGGATTTTTGTTGCTCATGGTAATGGGCGGCGCGTTTTATACATGGAACCTGTTGGCTAAGGGACAGACTTCCCTTTTGCAGACCATGATGATGATTGGTATTTTTGGCGGCCTGATCACTGCCATGATCATTATCTTTAAACCGCATTTAGCGAAATTTCTGGCACCCTTATATGCTTTACTGGAAGGATTTGCCTTGGGGGGTATTTCTGTTATCATTCAGACAGCTTTTGCCCAGAAATATCCGGGTATCGTGCTTCAGGCGGTAGGCCTGACCTTTGCGGTAGCGCTGGGAATGCTCGCCTTATATGCTTTTAGGGTCATCCGGGCAACCCAGAAGTTCAGGGCGATCGTTTTTTCCGCGACGCTGGGTATTTTGATCTTCTATGCCATCTCCTGGATACTAAGCCTTTTCCATGTTAATGTGTCCTTTATGTATGATTCCAGTCTGCTCGGCATCGGGATTTCCCTATTCGTGGTGGCCATTGCTGCCCTGAATCTGATTCTGGATTTTGATATGATTGAAAAAGGAGCAGAAATGGGCGCCCCCAAATACATGGAATGGTATGGGGCCTTCGGTCTGATGATTACCATGGTTTGGCTTTACCTCGAGATTTTAAAATTACTCTCCCGCTTCGCCGGCAGAAAATAGCCGCATTATTGGAAAGTTAATGAGATCCCTGGTTGAATTTATGATTCAGCCAGGGATTTTTGTTGGACTGCGTGTGAGGGTTTTATTCATGTAGAGAGCCGGCGAAAATAGCTTAATTGGCTATAAATCAAGTGATCCGGCATTTACAAAACTATTGTAGGGGGCTATAAATTCGACAAATGCACGTGCGGAAAGCGATTGAGACTTATTGAAAAAGGGAAAAACGACCGCAGCCCTTGATTATGAACATTTGTCCCTGCATTCGGGACAAATGGCAGGCCTGGGAGCTGCGTAATCCTTTGGCGGTCTGATTTACCCGAAATTTTTGCCAAAATATAAAATTAGTTTTGTTATACATTTGTTTCAATCATATATTCCGTTATTTTTGCCATCTTTAAAACCAGAAATAGAAAGGTAACTATTATGTCCATAATTCAGAAAATCCAGGAGAAAGGCGCCTGGATCGTTTTTATCCTAATTGCCCTGGCGCTTATCGCGTTCATTATGATGGATTCTTCTGTCAGGGGCGGTTTTGGCAACAAAACCACCATTGGTAAAGTGAATGGTGAGCAGATCAAGATCGAAGACTTCAATGCAAAAATGGCATCCGTTGAAAAAATGTCCAATACACAGAATATGCCCCGGTCCCAGGTAATGACCGGTGTATGGAATTATTTTGTGCAGTCCACGCTGTTGAAACAAGCCTATGAGCAATTGGGTCTCGTTTGCACCAGCAAAGACCTGGATTTTGCCTTATTCGGATCCAATCCGCCCTCTTTTTTACAAGGCTTCGTGAATCCTGAAACAGGGCAGTATGATGTAAACGCAGCCAGAAATGCGCTGGCTCAGCTTAAGAGGTCCACCAATGCACAGCAAAAGCAAATGGTTAATGAGTTTCTGGCGCAGGAGCAAGAACAGATTATGATGGCTAAGTATCAGTCGATGGTTTTTGGCGCTGCTTATGTACCCGGCTGGTTATTGAATAAAACGATGGCTGATGACAATGCCATCGCCCAGGTACAATATGTTGCCGTTCCGTATACAACGATCAGTGACAGTGCTGTCAGCGTCAGTGACGCGGATATCAATGCTTATGTGCAGGATCATAAAAAATTATTCGAACAAAAAGAAGAAACCCGTAATATCAGCTATGTGACTTTCAGTGCGGCACCCAGCGCTGCTGATTCCGCAGAAATCAAAAACACCTTAAAGGGAATGGAAAAAGATTTTGCGGCAGCTACAGATAATGCTGCATTTGTGGCTTCTAAAGATGGAAGCAATCAAATGTATGATGGATTTGTCAGCGGTAAAGCTATGCAATTCCCGAATAAGGATGCAATCATTGCTACGCCGGTTGATTCCGTTTGTGCGCCTTATATTTCCAATGGCAATTATGTGATTACTAAAATGGTGGCCAAAACTTCCATGGCTGATTCCGCCAAAGTAAGGCATATTCTGGTCGCTACTCATCAGCAGGACCCAAGGTCAGGACAGTTGTATCCGGTACGGGATGACTCTGCTGCTTTAAAAAGACTGGACAGTGCAATCGCAGAAATTAAGGCCGGTGCCAGTTTTGATTCAGTCGCCTTAAAATATTCTGATGACGGCGGCTCTGCCCAGAAAGGCGGTGTCATAGATTATTTTGGTTCCGGTCAAATGTTCCCTGCCTTTAATGACTTTGCTTTTACGGGTCATACAGGAGAAGTGAAAACCGTTAAAACGACAGTAGGGTACCATTATGTTGAGATCCTGGGTCAGAAAGGTTCTACAGAAGGATATAAGATCGCCAGCATTGGCCGTCAGATCGTACCCAGTCAGCAGACCATCGATTCTGTCAACAATGTAGCCGCTACTTTTGTAGCTTCCAGCCAGACCTATAAGGCTATGGAAGAAAACGCCAAGAAAGAAAACAAAGCCGTTTTGCCGGCGCAGGGTATAAAGGAGAATGATTACCAGGTCGGCAACCTCGGAGAGAGCAGAGATATGGTAAAATGGATTTATGAGCACAAAGTCGGCGACGTTTCCCAACCAGTCGAAATCGGGGATAACTTTGTGGTGGCTTCTATTACCAATATCGCTAAACCTGGCCTGCCAACGGCGGCGACTGTACGCCCTTATTTGGAGCAAATGCTGAAAAACAAGAAAAAGGCGAAAATGATCATCGATAGTAAATTCAAGGGTAGTTCTCTTGAGGACTACGCAAAATCCGCCGGTGTTGCAGTACAGACCCTGGATAGTTTAGCTTATGAAGCTTCGTTTGTGCCTTCTCTCGGCAATGAGCCCGCGCTGGTAGGTGCCGCCTTTAATAAAGACCTGTTGAACAAGGTAAGCAAGCCTTTTGCAGGAACGATGGGGGTATTTGCCATCAAGCCTTTAAGTGTTTCTGCCAAATCTTCGCTGGAAGGACCCGATGCAGTTAAGAACAGAATGAAACAAACCTGGTTTCAGCAGATCCAGAACAGAATGTTGAGTGCCCTGCAGCAATCAGCAGAGATTGAAGATAACCGTTCTACTTTCTTCTAATAAAAAACGGGAAGAAAAAGCGGTATATATAACGCCCCCGGCTGATCTGTCAGCCGGGGGCGTTTTTGATGGGGGCGCCAACCGGGTTGAACGGTTTGATTCATCGGGGGAGACGCATAACTGGCAGGGACGGTTGTATCTGCCAAGAGCCGGAAACATGCGAGGCAAACCTGCCGGTTTATGAGGCCACAATTCAGTTATGGCGCATATGCATATATTTCTATAGTTTCTTTCTTGAAAGTCAGTATCAAATTAAATATTTTTGGCGCAATAGGGGGTGAAAAATGTCAATTGCGCCAAAAATAGGCGATTTTTGACGCAATTGCGGACCCACGCCGTCACCTGGTCTGGGAAGGCAGATGTAAAGGAGCGTCAGATTAACTTATTAATTGATAGCCGTGAATGTATGTGAGGTTAAGTTTTCAAAGGCGCCTTATCTTGGTCTCCAAAAAGGTTGGTGATGAAATTCTTCAAAAAATTGAAATATTCAGAGAGGCCACAAAAACATCCAAAGCACTTTTTCTTACACGCATCACTTGTTTCGGGTTAAAAGCCGCAGTTTTAAGGACACATTTGTTCAAAATGACTTGACGATGGATGCCCTGTTCTTATCCGTATCGTGAAAGGTCAGAAAGTCACTTATAACGATATATTTTCTCTGTCAGGCGCGGCGTTGTTCATACCGGGCGCAGAAATCACCAAAAAACGCACCGGCGCGTCTGATTCGTTTGCGATATAATGGGTCGTAAGCGCCGGGACACAAAGTCCCTGTTGCGTATCTAATACAGTGGCGTTACCATCCATATAGATAATTGCCTGGCCTTCTAAAATATAGAAAAACTGCTCCGTCTGCTTATGCAGATGAAGTTGCTCTCTGGTACCTGCTTCCATTCGTTCTTCCTTGACGGTGGCCGCAGGACTGTCATTCAGCACCCAGGCCTGACAGCCGGATGCCCACTCGTAGGTTTCTGTATTGTGTTTGTCTACCGGATAACGCATGGCTCAAAATTGGCAATTATTCAAACTGATAACTGACGTTTCCTCCTTTTTCGTCTTTTAGCAAGATTCCCAGGGCTGCCAGTTCATTTCTGATGCGGTCACTGGTGACAAAATCTTTTTTGGATTTGGCGTCTTTGCGCATTTCTATTAATACCTGAATCACACCATTGAGTTGCTCTCCGGCATGTTCTGAGACTTTTTTCAAACCAAAAATATCTTCTACGTAAACCTGCATCTGTTTCCTAAATGTATCCATAGTGGCTTTGCTGATAGCGTCAGCCTTAATGTGGCCGTCTTTAATACCATTGATCACCGGAACCAGTTCAAAGAGATTGGCCAGCGCTTTAGCGGTGCCAAAGTCATCATTCATAAAATCATCCAGTTCTGCAACGAGATCCGTTACTTTTTTATCAAGTGTGTTATCGGTGGCTGTAACCGGGCTTTCTATATCCATGCGCTGAAGCGTCTCAAATGCTTCCATCAGCCGGCGTAACCCCTTCTCGGCTGCCTTCAGGGCATCATTACTGAAATCCAGTGTGGAGCGGTAATGTGTCTGTAAAATAAAGAACCGGATAACCATCGGATGATAGGCCTGCTCCAACATGGGGTGGTTGCCGCTGAACAGCTCGGTGAATTTGATAATATTATTATAGCTTTTCCCCATTT
The DNA here is from genome assembly GCF_020042345.1 of Arachidicoccus terrestris. Classification (NCBI taxonomy): domain Bacteria; kingdom Pseudomonadati; phylum Bacteroidota; class Chitinophagia; order Chitinophagales; family Chitinophagaceae; genus Arachidicoccus; species Arachidicoccus terrestris. The sequence continues at coordinate 2,266,276 of NZ_CP083387.1, read as the reverse complement.
TGCGGCCGTTAATGGTGATCATATTATTATGCATCCAGTAACGGGCCGGTATCTTGTCATTGCAGACAGCGCTTTGGGCGATCTCACATTCGTGATGGGGGAACTGCAGGTCCATACCGCCTCCGTGAATATCAAATTCAGCACCCAGGTACTTCGTGCTCATGGCTGAGCATTCAATATGCCAGCCCGGAAAGCCTTCTCCCCAGGGGCTCATCCAGCGCATGATATGTTTGGGAGGGGCTTTTTTCCAGAGCGCAAAATCTACTTTGTTTCTCTTTTCATCCTGATTTTCCAGTTCACGGCTGCTCTCCTGCATATCTTCCAATACGCGGCCACTCAGAATTCCATAAGGAAGGTCTCTTTTGGAAAAGTCCTGATTGTATTTTTCCACATCAAAATATACAGAGCCGTCTACTTCATAGGCATAACCATCAGCGATGATTTTTTTGATCATCTCTATCTGTTCCACGATATGTCCGGTGGCTGTTGGTTCAATGCTGGGAGACAGTGTATTAAACTCTTTCATGCCCCAATGGAACAGATCTGTGTATTTTTTGACCAGTTCCATGGGCTCGAGCTTTTCCAGAAAAGCTTTGTTGGCGATCTTGTCTTCTGCCTGCCGCCCTTCTTCTTCAAAATGCCCGGCATCCGTTATATTACGGACATACCGCACCTTATAGTCTAAGTGCCTGAGGTAACGATTGACAACATCAAAAGTGATATAGGGCCTGGCGTGCCCCAGATGGGACTCTCCGCTTACCGTAGGTCCGCAAACGTACATGCCGACATAGCCAGGTGTAATGGATTTAAATACTTCTTTTTGACGCGTGAGCGAATTATATATCTGTAATGCTTCCATGAAGGGTCTATTTAATCAAGACAGGCCCGCCACCCGGAGGCCTGCTATATATCTGCGAAGGTAAATTTTATTCCAGAGAATTGATCACAGGACCAGTTGTTTTGCCGGAACTTTTGCCGGCTGGCCTTTGTCTTTTCTTATTTAAGCACAGTTTTCTCTCCCGGTTTTAGCGAAAGGTCAGCTACCAAGAGTAAATGATCGCTCAGGTTCTCATCGATCAGGTCGAACTGCTCTACCTTAAACCGGTCTTCGGGAAGAATATAATCGATCCTGAGTGTTGGCGCGATGGCATAATAGGTACGGCCGACCCCCCAGCTTTTCTTCAGGAAAGCGTCATAGCGACTTGGGCCGCGGATCTTAAAATAGGCATATGATGCGGGAACATCATTAAAATCACCGCAGATAACACTCGGTAGGGTGGTGCTATCGGCAGTACGGCGGATCATACCTGCCTGAACCGCCCTTCTGGAGTAGGCCAGCTGCATTTTTTTCAAAATACTATAGGAAGCTTGTAAAGTGGAATCACTTTGATGTTTAATGGATCTTATATCCTGATAATCCTGCTCAGAAAATTTATAGGACTGCAGATGGACATTGAAAACCCGCACGGTGTCCATCCCGTGTAATATATCGGCGTAGATAAAGCTTTCAGAAATACCTCTCGGATATTGAATTTTACGGGTCCGGATAATAGGATATTTAGAGAAAATAATACTGCCGGACTGATAAAACCCGTTTCTGCGGTTGACATCTTTGGAGAAAAAATGATAAGGATAGGCCTCTGAAAACAGCCCTATATTATTGGCATGCTCTCCCTGGGTTTCACTGTGGTTGAATTCCTGCAAACAGATAATATCCGGATGCAGGCCCTGGATTGTCGCGGCGATTTCTTTCCGGTCGTATTTCTTATTGGAGCTTTGCTGGCTGATGCCATACATCGAGGCAACATTCCAGCTAACCAGACGAATTGTTTCCGGGGCTTTCTGCTCTGTTTCAAAGCTGCTGAAAATATGGAAGGAAAAGACTACCTTGATCTGGCGCCAGCCAATCAGCAGCGCGAGTAAAGGGATGAGCGCTGCTTTGGGTTTTGTGATCAGCCAGAAAATAAAGGCAAAGACCAGGATGATCACCAGATAAGGAAGCATCAGACTGAGTGCGCCTATAAACCACCAACGCACCGGATTGAGCTCCGAAGCGAGGCAGGCGAGCACAAAGAGTATGGCCACTAAAATAGTAGGGATTAGTAGAATACTTCTGGTAAACCGTCTTATAAATCTAAGTGGCATAAGCCAAATTTAATCATTTTTTTCAGAGTGCCTTGTGTCCATAGTATGGCGTCTGCTAGTGTCTGAAAATCAGGTCGTAAAAAAGCCCGGCCACTGGATTAGTACAGTAGCCGGGCCATAAGTTTTATTTATGAGAAACGCCTTACGCGCCTTTTTTCTCAGGCAGGCGGAGCGACTCTAAAATAGGTGTTTTAATGCTGTGGAGTTCGGTATGTTTTTTATCATTCTGCTGCTCAAAGATCTCGATGGTATTTTTGCCCTTTTTCAACCAGCAACCCGGCAGATATAATGTCTGCTGAGGACCTACTTTCCAATAACGGCCCAGGTTGTGTCCGTTGACAAATACAATCCCTTTACCCCAGTCCTGCATATCGAGGAAAGTGTCACCTACATCCTTGACATCGAAGCTGCCTTTATACAGTGCGGGGTTGCCTGTGGTCTGGCTAGTGCCTGATGTTATTTCCGGAAAGCTTGTCATAGGTAATTTATACATCTGCCAGCTACCCGTGATCTCCATGTCATTAATCGTTACCGGGCTGATAATGCCTTTAAGGTTGTGTACGATCTCTGCTCCGTAATTGATGCGCCCCATATTTTCCACGACCAGCGTCAGCGTGGAATTAAATGGAATATCAATGTCCATCTCGTAGTTTTTAAAATAGCGGTTCAGTTCCCCTACCTGTTTGCCGTTGACATACACTATGGCATAATCTCTCAGTCCGTCCACTTTTAACTTACCCTGAATAGGCTGCACAAACTTTTTTTGATAGACCACATATCCGTAACCCTGATTCAGATCCTCAAAGGTCATCGGCGTATCATTCTCTACAGGCTTCATTTTCCCGATCAGGTCAAAAAGATTGGCAGACTGGGTAAGTTGGATCGCCGGGATCTCTATGACCGGGATTTGTTGAGGAATCTCAGGCACAGGGTAATGCACGTATCTTTGCATTAATGTGCGGATTGCTTTGTATTTTGGTGTAGCCCAGCCGGCTTCACTGATAGGCGCGTCATAGTCGTAGGAGGTCAGATCGGGCTGGATATCGTGTTCTCCATTGTAATTGGCGCCGGCTGTAAATCCGAAATTCGTTCCACCGTGGACCATATAGTAATTAAAAGAGACCGTATCCTTCAGGTATTTCTCTGTTTGTTTAACAATGGATTCCGCGGAGACCTTCGGAAAGGGCTCTGCCCAGTGGTCTAACCATCCGGGATAGAATTCTGCGACCATATAAGGACCTTTGCCGCCATGGTATTCATTAACGACTTTTTTCAGATTGTGAATATTGCCTTCTCCATTGGCGGTCGGTAATGCGCCTTCAATGGTTCCTCCCTTAAATAGCCAACTGCCGTCAGAGGTAAATTTAGGGATATCGAAACCAACCTCATCGATGATTTTCTTAATGGCAGCAGTATAGGCTTTGTGTTGCTCCAGCGGAATATCTTTGCGTTGCGCCACATAAGAGCCAAACTCATTTTCTGCCTGCACCATAATGATGGGGCCGCCGTGCGTGATTTGCAGATCACCAACCTGCTCTGCGAGTTTGGTGAAGTAAAGTTTACAGGAATCTAAGAAGGGTTGATTGTCGGTGCGGACAACCATTCCCGGGGTTTTTTGCAGCCACCAGGGGAAACCGCCGAACTCCCACTCCGCGCAAGCATACGGCCCCGGGCGCAAGATGACCATCATGCCTTCCTGGCCGGCTGTTTTAACGAACTCTGCCAGGTCATGATCTCCTTCAAAGTTCCAGACGCCAGGGGCGGTTTCCTGGAAATTCCAGAAGACATAGGTCGCAACCGTGTTAAGGCCCATGGCTTTCATCATTTTCAGCCGCTGACGCCAGTACTGATGAGGTACCCGGGCAAAGTGCATTTCTCCAGAGTGGATCTGGATAGGCTTGCCATCATAGAGAAAGGAGCCGTTCTTGATTTCAAAACTGTGTTTGGACTTGTGTTGCTGTGCCTGACTGGACTGGCCGGCTGCACAGATCAGCAGTACGCCCAGAACAAGGGCAAGAAAGTTCTTTTTGTGATTCATCGTTATCCGAAATAGTTAAATGGGTTTAGTAAGCCCGGTGGCGGTCATCGGTGCGACAGCCGTCTGCTCACTTTGATGTTAAATTCATGAATATATCTGACCCATGAAAATAAGAAATGTTTAGGAGGAATGCCTTGATTTACCTCACACAAACGTTTGCTTAAAAACCTTGAAAAATGCTTTTCAGGTAAAATCGCATTTCCGGGGCTATATAACTTTTTTCCAGCTTAAGCGGATGGAGTTAAAGCCCAGGACAACGTCACTAAGGCCCATGGCCAGTGCGGCAAAGGAAGGGCTGAGCAAACCGAGCCCTGCAACAGGCAATGCAATGATATTATAAGCAAAGGCCCAAAGCAGGTTTTGTCTGATCGTTTTATAGGTATGCTTGCCGAGGCCAAGCGCCAGGGGTAGCTGCCCGATACCATCGCGAATCAGCAGCACGTCAGCCGTTTGCATGGCGATCTGCGTAGCGCTGCTGAGCGAAACACCTACTGTCGCTTCTGCCAGGGCAGGGCTGTCGTTAATGCCATCCCCTATCATGGCAACCGCTCCCGTTTGTCTTAGATCTCTGATGGTTGCCTGCTTTTGCTGCGGCGTCTGCTCACTATATACATGATCTATACCTAAGACGCCGGCTACTTCCTTACAGTTTACAGTGCTATCGCCGCTAACCAGATATGTTATAAAGCCCGCTTCTTTTAGCCGGGTAATTGTTTGGGGTGCTTCAGGGCGTATGGTATCTTTAAAACTGACCCACCCAAGAATTCGGTTTTCCCGGATCAGATATAAATGATGATGGGGCTCTATAGTCATTTCCTGTGATTGCAGGCCGGCTTGTGATTGCAGGAGCGCCTGCGCTTTGCGGGGAGAAACCGCAAAGTATATGACGCCTTCTTTCGTGATACCCTTCATGCCTTCACCTTTTATCTCTTCTACTTTGGCAAAAGCGACTGGGCCGTTATTCGCTGAGCTGCCGGCTGCCGGTTTCCAGGCCTGCATAATAGCGGTCGCCAGCGGGTGGCCTGAGTATTTTTCAAGATTGAATACAAGCGTTTTAAACGTGTTCGTTTCCATTGAAGCTATGTGCTGAAAATCAGCGATCTGCAATTTTCCAGTCGTAAGCGTGCCTGTTTTATCGAAGACAATATTTTTAATTTGTTGGAAATTTTCCAGGGCATGCGCATTTTTAAACAGGATTCCTTTTTTAGTGGCTCTGCCCAGGCCCACGGCAATGCCGGCCGGCGTGGCCAGCCCCATGGCACAGGGGCAGGCAATCACCAACATGGCGATTGCCCGCATCAGAGAAGCCGTAAAGCCGGCACCTCCTAGAAAGAAATTCAGCGTAAAGCCCAGCGCGGCTAATACCAATATGGCGGGAACAAAAAGGGCGCTGATCTTGTCTGCCAGAAGCTGCATGGGCGCCTTTTGCTGCTGCGCCTTTTCTACCAGGCGAAGCATATGCTGCAATACCGTGTCTTTGCCGGTGGCGGTGATATAGGCTTTGACATTACCGGACAGAACCTGACTATTGCCAATCAGAGCCTCTCCTTTTGTTTTATGGACGGGCAGTGATTCACCTGTCAGAATAGATTCGTCGATGTCTGCTTCACCGGAGAGAATTTTGGCATCCATGGGGACGAGCTCCCCCGATTTTATAAGAACAAGGTCCCCGACTTTCAGGTCCTCACTTTCCACCTGAAAGACCATTTCTGAACCGTCAGGGCCGTAAGTCAGCATATTAGCCTGTACCTTTTGCTGAAGCATAAGGCTTTTAATAGATTGTTGGGTCCTGGCAACGGTTCTGGCTTCCAGCCAGTTACCCATAAATACGAGGGTAATAATAGTCGCACTGGTCTCATAAAAGAGAAAGTTTTCCGGCTGGCCGGTCAGTGTTCCGTAAAGGCTATAGCCAAAAGCGGCTAAGGCGCCGAGAATAACCAGCACATTCATATTGGCCGCACTGCTTTTAAGGCTATGCCAGGCGCTGCGCCCCAGATAAGCCAGGCCAATCATCAGCACGATGACGGACAATACCAGCTGAAATACAGGCTGGTGTAGCAGACGCGCCGTTAGCCACATATGCAGCCATAGTGGAATGGTAAATATCAGGCAGGCAATGAACCTTTTAAATGGCGTGCCCAGCAGGCGCTCTGAAAGGCTTGCCGATCCGTCGGCCATACCGGATGGCTCCTGCTCTATCCTGAAGCCCAGCCCTTGTATGCCATCCCGGATTTTCTTTAAGGGAACCCCGTCCTGGTCTGGATGCTGAAAACGCACCAGGGATTGCATGAAGTCCACTTCTACCCCTTTGACACCTAATGATTTGAGTTGTTTGTCAACGGACATGGCACAATTCGTACAGGTCATGCCGCGGACTTTCCATTCTATTTGATTGTCCATTGTTGAATATCGATTGTATACAGCTGTTACAAAGGTACAGTTGAAAAGGCAGTAATGGAAGTTTGTTCTGAGTCGATACGTTAATTGATGGTACTGCCTTACTGTCTGCCACTTCTATTTGCTTTTTACCGGGTGCGGTAGTTGGAATGACACCATCAGATCCGGCTCCGTCGTCTGCCATATATTGCCTGTCGTATTCTGGCGCTTAAAAGACAATCTGTAGTTAGATCTGGCTTTTGGGACTGATATCTTTAGATCTGAAAGAGCCGGGGATCAATTTGTAACCTTGGGCATATCCTACCGGTTCGACAGAGGTGGCGAAGAGTAAATTATGAAGCCCGGTTTCTGACGCTATTCCATTTTCTGCAGGAGATGAGTCATGTGGCCAGATCTCATTCTCTTAATGCTTTTAAAAGAGGACTCCGTTTTTGTCCATTAACGCCAGACGGCCTTACTGTCTGCAGCTTCTATTTGCTCTTTACCAGGCGCGGTAACTGGAATGACGCCATTAGATTCGGCGCCATCGTCTACCGCATATTGCCTGCCGTCTGCCGGGATTACTTTTAGATAGAATATTTTTCCAAAAGGCCCGGATGTATGATAATCGGTACCAATCAACAAGTACCTGCCATCAGGAGAGAATGCCAGATTTGTCTCTGCGCCGGAACTGGTGGTAATCTGCTTTAAGTTAGATCCGTCCGCCTGCATCTGCCAGATATGATTGCCGGCTACCAGAGAGATCTTCTTCCCGTCTTTTGAAATTGCCGGTTTACCCCAACTGGCAAACTCAAATTGTTTAACCACACTTACATCAGTAAATGTCTTATTGGTTTTAAGCAATAAATTTTTAAAAGGGAAAAGCAATGTGTTGTCAGCAGCCCAGACAGGGGGCTCAGTTATTTTCTCATCATTGACAGTCTGTATTTTTTGGATCATCTGTCCATTAAGATCGGTGACGACGATGCCATCGTTAAAAGTGGGGTTAATTGCGATTAGTTTTCCGTCCGGAGAAAGCGTTCCTGTCGCAATATCACCCTCGGTTGCATAATATTTAAATTGTTTCACTGTATGTCCATCTGCACTATTTATCACGGTAAACAGACTGGCTTCATAATCGCCTGGTACATCCGTACATTCCAGGATTAATTTTTGATCGGCGGAAATATCCCAGCTGTTTCGGGCGATGTCATCCGCTAGCAACGAACTACGGTGTAAAGAGGTGAAATTGTATTGATAAACACCTTCGTCTGCCCATTGATAATAGATGGTGCCCGGCAAATTCTTTATTGCCGGATCTTTTGGTATCCCTGGATCAGAATCGCTTTTACCGCAGGCGGCAAAGAAGATTACAGCGCCTGTCATCAAAATAAGTATCTTTTTCATCTTAGAATTTTGAATGTGATGGCCGGCAAATTCGGCCGGAAATTGCCGGCGATTTACGGCCAGCCCGTTGTTTTTACATAGCTTACTGGGTTAACTTAATTAACCGGCCCGTTTGTCTGTCGCTTTATCTTTTTCGCTGCATTTAACATCGTGACGATTTGTTTCGTTATGAATATTGTTGTTTATGGATATATATAAAAGGGTTAGTAAGGTATGCTAGCGCCATAGATAGGATTCAGATCCACAACCGTGGATTGACTTTCCATTGATATCGACGGGCTGAAGTAAATCTGCCGGTTCATTGTCAGGCAGATCTTCCGGCACAGATATGATGTTTTGCGCTGTGGCGGGTATGATCCTGATCTCACCGCAATCCAATGATCTGTCTGGAGTGTTAGCGGTAAACACAATATATTTTCCATCTTTGCTCCATCCCGGATCAGCCTCTCTGAACCTTGAGCCGGTCAACTGTCTGGGCTGAGCACCTTCCTGTATATTGACACTGTACAGATGATCAAGATGGACAAAAACAACCTGTTCCGCTTCTCCTGCAGGTGAAGCGGCCATATCTTCCGGTAACTGTCCATAGTCCGGATATTCGTGAATGGTCAGACTTTGCTGGTCGTTGGCAGACTGAAAATTCTTAATGACGGCCAGGGCGTAGCCAATGGATGTTCCATCGCTGCTGAAGGCTTCTGCAGAAAGTACCAGGTCTTTTCCGGTGGCGGTCACACAGAAGGATTTGACATGGGGAATGCGGCCTATTATTTTGCTGTCGTCACCGTTGAACACAATGAGATCTGTCCGTTTGACCGCGCCGTCCGCTGCTTTGGCAAGTGCTGCGTAAATATGGCTGCTTTCTGAGATGAATTTTGGCGTTCCCTCCAGTATACAGGGTAATAGAATGGTACGATATTGTGTTGGTTGCAGAAGGTTGTGTATCTGAACGTATGTGCTGCCACTAGTAAAGTCATTTCTGTACCAGATAAAACGCTTTGCATGGGGAGACACCTGATAATGGTCGCCATCCGAATAGATCGTGGTCTCTTTTCGGGCGCTAAAGTCATATTGGACCAGCTTGTCGGCGGCACTGTAGTATAGAAGCCCGCTATCAATTCTGTTACTGCCACCACCCTGGGGTGTGCCATTGTTTTTACTGCATCCCGCATTTGACATCCAGCATAGTACACAGGCGAATATTAGGATATTATTTTTCTTTTTCATAGGACTGATGATTTGCCCGGCTAATAATCAACCGGAACCGGTTGCTGCAAGTTGTGCCGGCAAGTTTCTGGCTTCTCTTTCATGGGTGATATGTTAAATGAGCGCAGGCTCCTGATTGGGTTTTTACATGAGTACAAGGTCATTTTCCGGCGCATTCAGTATATTAAGCCTATCTTTTTCATTTGCCTGCTAACAACAATGTCTACAATTGATATTAAAATGCCAGACGGTGACAGGTACAAAAATAGCCATGTTCACGAGTTTTGTCAATCCTTAAAAACCGGTATTTTTTGTTTACATAATAGCAAGTATTCGTTATAATTCTTTTTAGTGCCTGGATCTTTGCCCCGCCGCCCTAAAGGAAGGCTTATCACTCTATTCACCCGCTGAAATTTCCGGTTGAGGTTTAAAGTTGTCTGCTTCAGGAAGTACCGCATTTTAATACAACGGGATAGCCCCTACTTTTGAATTGTCAATTAAAAATGATGAAACGATAGATCGCCGGCCCAAACAGATGATTAGTCAATAGTAGCCAAATGCACAAGGGCCTGCTCATATCCTGTCAATATCTTTTAACTCAATAAAATTTACATTATTCATTCAAAATCAAAAGATCATGAAATCAACAGTAAGGCTTTCATATATTAAAGCCATGTTCCTGACATTTGCCGCCATGTTTTTAATCGCTGTGTGCCGGCTAGATGCACAGCCTTCGTCCCGGCCAGGCAAAAAGGCGGTTAAAAATATCGTAATTGTCCACGGCGCGTTCGCGGACGGTTCCGGATGGAGAGCTGTTTATGACATTCTTGTCAAAAATCATTATAATGTCAGTATTGTTCAAAACCCGCTGACCTCACTCAAAGACGACGTCAATAGCGCTAATAGCCTTATTGACCGTCAGAATGGTCCGGTGGTGCTGGTAGGTCATTCCTGGGGAGGAATGGTGATAACGGAAGCCGGAGTCAATCCTAAAGTAGCCTCTCTGGTCTATGTGGCCGCTTTCGCACCTGATAAAGGAGAGTCTGCAGGAGGTCTGGAACAGGAGGTGCCTTTAACCGGGGATGCCGGATTTACGCAGCCGGATAAATATGGACTGGTGTATTTTGAACCGGCAAAATTTCATAGTGGTTTTGCCCGTGACCTAAGCCGGGAAGAAAGCGACTTTCTGTGCCGGTCTCAGGCACCGATTGCCGGTAAGTGTTTTGAAGAAACGGTAGGGAATGTGGCCTGGAAAGACAAACCCAGCTATGGTATCGTAGCTACAGAAGATAAAGCGATCAGTCCGGTGACCGAGCGTAGGATGTATAGACGCGCAGGTGCGAAAGTCGTGGAGCTCAAAGGAAATCATGTGATTTTTATCTCACAGCCGGAAGCCGTGGCAAAGGTGATTATGGCCGCGGCAACGGGAAATAGCAGCCTGCTTTAGTAACATAAAAATCCGCACGCCGATTTTACTGCCGGGTGCGGATTTTTATCACATATCGCCAACGCGTGTGCCGTTAACTTTTGGGCAGTTTGGGCAGCAAGGTTTCCCTGATATATTTATTGCTGGCTGTAATAGAACCGATAATATCCGGTTTGTAATTGTTTTCCTGTTCCACGAAGAAATGCTTCATGCCCGACTGCGCAGAGTGCGCAAATATATCCCCGAAGTTAATACTGCCGTTACCGATCTCAGTGTTTTGTTCAGGATTGGCTTTGTCCATGTCTTTTACATGCCACATAGGGAAACGGCCCGGAAACTCTTTGAAGAGATCATCCGGTTTTTTGCCGGCCCTGACCAGCCAGTAGAGGTCCATTTCAAAGAAGACCAATGAAGGATCGGATTCTTTCAGGAAAATCTCATATCCATAAGTATCGCCAAAGGGCGTAAATTCTGTATTGTGGTTATGATAGGCCAGCTTCAGACCTTCTTTTTTACAGATCTCAGCTACTTTGGTCATCGTCTCTGCCGTCTTTTTGCAGGTATCCGGGTCCTTTTTGGATTCCTCAGATAAGCTCGGAATGGTCAGGTATTCACTGGCCAGGTCCTGACAGGCTTTGATACAGGCATATAGATCTTCCGTAGATCCGTTATCAAAATAGCTATTGATCCCATAGTGGCCACTGGGAGCCTTCAGGCCATTGTCATCCAGGATTTTCTTTAAATCTTTGGTGGAGGTGCCAAAATAGCCGTTATCCTTAGAAAAGCCAAAAGGTTCTACACTGGTGTAACCTGCTTTGGCAATTTGTGCGAGTACGCCTTTCTGATCTTTTGTCAGAATATCCCGTACAGTAAATAACTGAATGCCGACCTCTCCTTTGGGGGAAGCGGACTTGCAGGCCAGTGAAGGCATCAGCCAGGCGCCGGCGGTAACGATTCCGGCTTGTTTCAGAAAACTTCTTCTTGTTGTCATGATTTTATTTTTTCGGAAGTTATAGGAGCTTGTTTGGATATATACGTGAGATGCTTATCAGCGCTGACTTAAATATCACATATCTGGATCGCCTTTTGAAGTGAAGCCAGCTTGTCGGGGTTTTTAGGCACGAACTCCTGAGCCACATAGCCTTTAAATCCGGTGGCAGCAATAGCACGCATAATAGCAGGATAGTAAAGTTCCTGCGTATCATCAATCTCATTGCGGCCAGGAACGCCCCCTGTATGGTAATGGGCAATAAATTGATGATGGGTATTGATGGTATGAATAACATCTCCCTCATCTATTTGCATATGATAGATGTCATATAAGAGTTTAAAGTGCTCACTGCCCAATCTTTTGCAGAGTTCGGCACCCCAACTGGTGCGGTCGCATTGATAATCTTTGTGATTTACCTTAGAGTTTAATAGCTCCATGACAAGAACGACGCCGTGCTTTTCCGCCAATGGGAGAAGTTTTGACAAACCATCGACACAATTTTGCCAACCGGTCTCATCGTCCATACCCCTTTTACTTCCACTAAAGCAGATCAGGTTTTTGTAACCCGCTGCGGCCACTTTGGGAATCATTTCTGTATAGTTCTTGATCAACTGCTCATGGTATTTTTTGTCATTAAATCCGTCGGTCAGGTTGATCTCAGCGCCATTGCACATGGGAGAGTCCAGTCCGTATTTCTTAAGTGTAGGCCACTGCTTGGGGCCCATTAAATCAATACCCGTAATCCCGATCTTTTTGGCAAACTGACAGAGTTCATCCAAAGAAATTCCTGAATAACACCAGGCGCAGACGGAGTGACGAATATTCCCTTTCAGGGCGGTCGCATCATTTGTCTTCATTTGTTTGGAAGTTGCTGCGCCGGCACTGCTTACCAGGCCGGGCAATATGGAGGCAGCGCCTATTGCAGCGGTACCTGTAACGATGTTTTTTAAAGCGGTTCTTCTATTTTGCATAATGGTGAATTTGATGTGTCTAAATTGTCAGAGGGGTTATCGTTGCTTGTAAGATTGATTAAGCCGTTTCCTCTATGGTTACTTTTTTTTCAGGTTTAAAGAAAATAGCAAATAAAGCCATTACGATAAAGGCAAAAATGGCCGGGAAGGTCCAGATATGGTTCCAGACTTCAGCGACTCCGCCTCCCTGGGTTTTATACATTTCGGAAATGATGCCGGCAATATAAAATCCGACCAGCATTCCCACGCCATAAGTGGCCAGGGTAATCAGTCCCTGGGCGGCGCTTTTATATTTTTCTCCTGCTTTATTGTCTGTGTAGATCTGACCGGTAACAAAGAAGAAGTCATAGCAGGCACCATGTAGCGCGATACCTATGATCAGCATAAAGGACAATTCTCCTGCATTGCCATAGGCAAAACAAAGATAGCGGATGACCCAGGCAGCCATGGCCAGCACCAAAGTTTTCTTGAGGCCAAAACGGGTAAAGAAAACAGGAAGCAGCAGCATGAATAATACTTCAGACATCTGGCCAAAAGTCATTTTACCGGCAGGGTTGGCCAGGCCGATCTCTGACAGAAACTGGCTGGCGTACTGGTAATAAAATGCCAGCGGCACACAAATCAGGACAGAGGACACAAAAAAGATCAAATAGTTCCGGTCCTTTAATAATTTAAGCGCATCCAGGCCCAAGACTTCTCCCAGACGGACCTTTTCTCCTTTCCGGGCTTTGGGTGGCGTTTTAGGCAGTACAAAGCTGAACAGGCCTAATACCAGCGACGCAATAGCCGTCATCAGAAATGTATTTTTCAGCAGCCCTGCCGTCAGTGAGTCCTTGCTGTCCCAATGGAAGGCATAACTGATTAGTAATCCTGCAACGATCCATCCCAGTGTACCCCATACGCGAATATTGCCAAAATCCTTTTCAGGATTGCTCATCTGGTTAAAAGAAACAGAGTTGACAAGCGCCAGTGTGGGCATGTATAAAATCATATAGATAAACACATAGGGATAGAAGCTTGCAAAATCAGTGGCGTTATACATCTGAAACATTAAGATCGCACCCAGGATGTGTAATATGCCAAGGATCTTTTCAGCATTAAAGTAGCGGTCGGCAATTAATCCGATAATAAAAGGGGCGATGATCGCACCGAAACATTGGGTAGCAAAGGCACTGGAAATTTCCGCGTCAGACGCGCTGAGGTTGTGCGGCAGATACAGACCAAGGGTCACAAACCAACCACCCCAGACAAAGAACTCCAGAAACATCATAAAGGAAAGCTTAAACCTGATCGATGATTTCATGAAAATAATTTTATTTAGCTAATGAATAAGCGAGGGGGCTCATGGCCCCCTGCTAAATTATTGATAATTATTGAAAATATTAAATATTAAACTTCTTTTATTTGACCTCTACTTGTCAAAATGACTGGTAAAAATCAATAAAATATTACATACCTAATTTCCAACCCTCCCTGTAATCGCGTTTAACAAAGGCATTGACCTCATCAAAATTAGTAATGCGCATGTTGTCATTGTCCCACAGAAGTTTTACATAACGGCCGGGGAATGTGGTTTTGTCGCCCACTTTGCGCTGAACATCAAAGCCACGGATCGCCAGGTTGGCCATCAGCAGGGCTTCAGTCAGCGGCCCGGCAGTCTCAAATGGTGAACTGACTTCTTTTTTGCCATAACCGGCAATTGCAGCTTCTACCCATTGTTTGTAATGACCATTGGCGCCACCCGGAACGCGGCTATATTTCTGCGGAATATTCATTTTCTTCACCTCTTCATTGCGGCTCAAAGGCAACAGCCGGGCATTTTCACTGTAGGTATCTGCCAGCATTTTCCCTTTGGTACCGATAAAGAGCGTTCCGTTACCGCCATCTCCAAATGGCTCATTGGCTCCGAGCTCTTCGGGGCGAGTGGGTTGGATACCACCATCCATCCAGTGAACTTCGATGTCTCCCTTGGTCTTATTCGTTTTTGGAAATTTAAGGGTTACATGACTGGAAGGGGGGCAGCTTTTAGGAAAATACCCTCTCTTGAACTCGTCTACATAGACAGATCCCACACTTGCCTGCACTTCTGTAGCATATTCGAGGTTTAGTGTACGGAAGGCCGCTTCCATCAGATGGCAGCCCATGTCGCCTAATGCGCCTGTGCCGTAATCCCACCAACCTCTCCAGTTAAAGGGCACCAGTTTGTCCACATAATCAGCCTGGGGGGCAGTCCCCAGCCACAGATCCCAGTTGAGTTCTTTTGGAACAGCTGCCGGCGTTGAAGGCCAGGGAATTCCCTGTGGCCAGACCGGACGGTCTGTCCATACATACACCGTATGTACATCTCCGATAAGCCCCGCATCGTACCATTCACTCAACAGGCGTGTCCCGTCATTGGACCCACCCTGATTACCCATCTGGGTAACAACTTTATACTTTTTAGCGGCTTCAGTCAATACCCGTGCCTCATGAATGTCATGCGTAAGGGGTTTTTGTACATAAACATGCTTACCTCTTTGCATGGCACCCAGGGCAATAATCGCATGGTTATGATCCGGGGTAGAAACAGAGACTGCGTCAAAATTGTTGGCTTCTTTTTCAAAAAGTTCACGCCAGTCTTTGTAATATTTTGCTTTTGGAAAGGCTTTGACACTGTTCGCTGCCCGGCGGTCGTCCACATCGCATAAAAAAGCAATATCGGCTTTGCCGCTTTTGGCGAACATAGCGATATCAGACTGGCCTTTACCTCCGGCGCCAACACCGGCTACCCGTAATTTATCACTGGGAGCAATAAACCCTTTGCCTCCGAGTACATGACGGGGTACGATCCATACGCCGGCGCCAATGGCGGCGGCATTTTTAATAAATTTTCGACGGGAGTCAGCGTTTTTCCGCTGAATACTTTTATCGTCTTTGTTGTTCATAACGTATATCAGATTTAAGATGAAAGGATATGATTAAGATAAACCCAAAAAAGACTTGTTGAAGCCTGCGTCTGTACCTGCGGCGGCAAAATCATCGAAAACTTTATTGGTTACCGGAATAATATGATCCTTGATAAATACAGCACCTTCAGCCGCGCCTACCTGGGCATCTTTGAGTGCGCATTCCCATTCGAGTACGGCCCAACCTTTAAAATCATACTGGGATAGCTTGCTGAATATACTTTTAAAATCCACCTGTCCGTCTCCCAGGGAGCGGAACCGGCCTGCCCGGTCTACCCAGTTCTGGTAGCCACCATAAGCGCCCTGTTTGCCGGTAGGATTAAACTCGGCATCTTTGACATGGAACATTTTGATGCGTTCGTGGTAGATATCAATAAAATCCAGGTATTTTAATCCCTGCAGGATATAATGTGACGGATCATATAGCAAACAGGCCCTGGGGTGATTATTGACTTTTTCCAGGAACATCTCATAGGTAATGCCATCATGCAGATCTTCTCCGGGATGGGTTTCATAGCAAAGATCCACACCGGCCTTGTCAAAACTGTCCAGGATCGGCAGCCATCTGGCGGCCAGTTCCTTGAATCCGTCTTCCACGATACCGGCCGGGCGTTGCGGCCAGGGATAAACCAGTGGCCAGAGTAAAGCGCCACTGAAGGTGGCATGGGCGTTCAAGCCCAAATTATATGAGGCTTTTGCAGCGTCGTGCAACTGTCCGACCGCCCATTTGGTTCTTTCCTTAGGGTTTTTGCGATAGGCTGGTGGAGCAAATCCATCAAACAAATCATCATATACCGGATGTACTGCAACCAGCTGACCCTGTATATGTGTAGAGAGTTCTGAAATTTCCAGACCATGGCTGTGGACGATACCGTTAATTTCATCGGCATAGGTCTTGCTTTCGGCGGCCTTATGCAGATCGATAAAACGATCGTCTGTTGTAGGTAACTGTATGGCCTTATAGCCAAGTCCGGCTGCCCAGGCACAAATGGCATCCAGGCTGTTAAAGGGGGCCTCGTCACCAATAAACTGGGCTAAAAATATACCGGGTCCTTTAATTGTCTGCATTTGTAAATAATTTTAGATCGTAAATGTTGTCCATTTCTGTTCCGATTTACCGGAAGCAATAATATTATCAATAAAGGCCATGCCTCTGACCCCGTCCTCTACATCAGGATAGTCCAGTAAATCGGTATCCGGCGTTTCTCCTTTGAGCCGGGCCTGTAGGGCAAGGGCAAAATTGCGATAAAGATTGGCGAAGGCTTCTATATAGCCTTCAGGGTGACCTGCCGGGGTCCGACAGTTATGGAGCGCTACTTCCGAGAGGTAGCCCTGACCGGCTCTGTATATCTCTTTTGGCTTATCCTGCCAATTAATTTCCAATGTATTAGGCTCCATCTGATGCCAGCTTAAGCCGCCTTTTTCACCATAAACGCGAATATGGAGGCTGTTTTCTTCTCCGGCTGCCACCTGAGTGGCGATCAATACGCCGCTCGCTCCGCCATCGAATCTAAGCAAGGCAGCCCCGTCATCGTCCAGCAATCTGCCGGGAACAACGGTTTGAATGTCTGCGCACAGGCTGGAGATTTTCTGGCCGGTGATATATTCTGCCAAATGGGCTGCGTGGGTGCCGATATCGCCCATGGCGCCTGCCTTTCCGCTTTTTGACGGATCGGTGCGCCAGGCCGCCTGCGCATTGCCTTCCTTTTCGGAAAGCTCGCTTAGCCAGCCCTGGGGATATTCAACGTATATTTTACGGATAGCTCCTAACAGTCCTTTGTGTACCATATAACGTGCCTGCTTTACCATCGGATAACCGGCGTAGGTATGGGTAAGGCATAATAGAAGCCCTGTTTCTTTTACTTTGCTGGCCAACTGCCTGGCTTCATCCAAGGTAAAGGTCATGGGTTTTTCAATCACGACATGGAAGCCATTTTCCAGAGCCAGCATTGCCGGCTCAAAGTGGGCAAAATTGGGGGTGACGATTGAGACAAAGTGCATTCTCTCTGATGCCGGGAGCTGCTTCTCTGTCTGGATCATGGTCTTAAAGTCGGGGTAGATCCTGTTATCGGGAAGTCCGAGCTGTTTGCCGGAGGCCACTGATTTTTCTGCAGAAGTACTAAATGCACCACAGCTTAATTCAATGAGGCCATCCATAGCGGCTGCCTTTCTGTGAATGGCGCCGATAAAAGCTCCCTG
Organism: Arachidicoccus terrestris; assembly: GCF_020042345.1. Classification (NCBI taxonomy): domain Bacteria; kingdom Pseudomonadati; phylum Bacteroidota; class Chitinophagia; order Chitinophagales; family Chitinophagaceae; genus Arachidicoccus; species Arachidicoccus terrestris. The sequence goes on along the minus strand of NZ_CP083387.1, from coordinate 2,248,575 downwards.
ACCGCCTCCGATCATACCCATTCTTAGTTTTTCACTCAAAATATACGGTAATTTGAAAGCGGGTATGTTGCCATACCCGCTGGGGTGTTTTAATCTAATTTATGGAATGACACATTAAATATTCTGCTTTTTCAGCTCCTTAACGGCATAGTCACAGGCTCTTGCGGTAAGGGCCATGTACGTGAGTGACGGGTTCTGGCAAGCCGTTGAAGGCATGCAGGAACCATCTGTGACAAAGACGTTCTTGACCTCGTGCATTTGATTGAAACCGTTCAGTACAGAAGTTTTAGGATCTCTGCCCATTCTGGCAGTACCCATTTCATGGATGGCCATTCCGGGATCGCAACCGCTGTCATAAGTATGAACATCTTTAATGCCTGCTGCTTCCAGCATTTCTGCGGCATCATTGATCATATCTACGCGCATTTTCTTCTCATTTTCCTTGTACTCGCAGTCAATCGCAAGTACTGGTTGTCCCCATTTGTCTTTTTTGTTTTTATCAATATAGACCTTGTTTTCATAATAGGGGAGCATTTCTCCAAACCCGCCGAGCCCCATACTCCAATTGCCAGGGGTACTCATCTTGTCCTTGAAATCGCCACCGATGGCCATTTCCGGAATATTGTCATGCCAGGTTCCGCGGCTGGCGCCACCCTGGTAACCAAAGCCACGTACGTAGTCTCTCTTATCTCCGCCCATATTGCGATAACGGGGAACATAGATGCCATTGGCCCGGCGTCCATAATAATATTTATCATCAAACCCTTCTGCCCTTCCGGATGCACCACATCTAAAATGATGGTCCATCAGATTGTGTCCCAGCTGACCGCTGCCATTACCCAGTCCTTCAGGGTGAGCCTCAGAAGTAGAATTGAGCAGGATAAATGTGGTGCCTAAAGTAGAAGCGTTGACAAATATGATCTTAGCATAATACTCCATTGTTTCATTCGTCTCCGCATCGATCACTAATACGCCGGTGGCCTTTTTTGTGTCTTTATCGTAGAGGATCTTGTTGACAATTGAGAAGGGACGTAAGGTGAGGTTGCCAGTGGCAACTGCTGCCGGGAGCGTTGCCGACTGGGTACTGAAATAAGCGCCGAACGGACAGCCTCTGCTACAAAGGTTTCTGTACTGACAGGCGCTGCGGCCATTATGCGCCTGCGTGATATTGGCTGTACGGCCAATCGTTACAATTCTGGCTCTTTTATAATGTTCGTCAATGCGTTTTTTAACGGACTTTTCCACACAGTTCATCTCCATTGGCGGCATATATTTACCGTCCGGAAAACCAGGGAAGCCTTCCGGCTGCCCGCTGATACCAGCGAAAGTTTCGGCATGGTCATACCAGGGTGCAATATCTTTATAACGGATGGGCCAGTCGCAACCATGACCGTCTTTTAAGTTGTCTTCAAAATTCATGTCGCTCAGACGATAGCTTTGGCGACCCCACATCAGGGAGCGTCCTCCTACATGATAACCTCTGAACCAGTCAAAGCGCTTTATTTCTGTATATGGACATTCTTCGTCGTTCACCCAGAAGCTCTCATTGTGTTCTGAGTAGGGATAGTCTCTGGACTGTACGTAATGAGACGCTTTTTCTTCTTCTGTCAGCCAACCTCTGTGCGGGAATTCCCATGGTGCTTTGTTGGCGGTTGTATAATCCTTAATATGTTCAATATTGCGACCGCGTTCCAGTTGCAATACTTTCAAGCCTTTTTCTGTTAGTTCTTTGGCTGCCCATCCTCCACTGATGCCGGAACCGACAACGATTGCGTCGTAAGTGCTGCCTTTTTTTGCTTCTGTATTTAGATTCATTGAATAATGGTTTTATTTCTGGGATAGAAATGATTAATGATGTGAAATGATCGCAGCTGTCTGTTATGCCCAGGCTTTCTGGCCGGGTTTTAAGTCAACACAACCGTCATAATGGCCGGGAACAGCTACGTATGCTCTGGCCTGTGTCGCACCGATCTCAGAAGAGAAATAACCCATAATTGTCAGGTCCCTTGTCAATTCAAAGAAATAGTGATTCTTCTTTTTACTGGTGTCTGCAGCCGTCTTGACAAAGCTACCCGCTGTAGGAACATCAATTTTAATGGTGTTGTTAGGGTCTTTATCGTCCTGTTTTTTCTTTGCAATGGTTTTTTCTCTCAGACTTGCCACGGCTTTTTCCTGTTCAGCGCGGCTGGCCTTGAGAAAATCCTTACCCAGCTCAGATTTTGCATCTTTGATAAAGGCTTCCAGACCCTTTACAAAATCCTTCTGTACGTCTTCCGGATAGCAGTCCTTCATCATTAAGGTGACAAACGGACCTACACCGGCCGCTTTTGCGCCAGGACAAGAGGTGGTAGGAATAATAATATCTGCGACCTCCGTGATGACTTTTTGCTGATCCTCCGTCACCAGGGCGCCGGCTTTCTTTTTAGGGCTGGAGCAACTGTCGAATAAAACGCTCATCGTTGTCCCGGACAAAACGATGCCGCCACCGACCAGCAGTGCTACATTTCTGAGTGCCTCTCGTCTCTGCATATTTTTTGGATTTTGTTAGATGAAATAATTTTGCTGTGCTAAAAATATAAAAAAATTAGGTTATCAGATGAGGAAAACATATATATTTCTATTGAAAATCTGTTAACATTTAATCAATTGATGCTGATTTTGTCAGATATTTGTCCTATGGAGATAACCTATCACATATCACAACTGGACAAAGTCGCCGAACATCTGTGGCGGGAACATAAAGATAAAAAGATCTGGGCTTTTTATGCCCCGATGGGCGCCGGTAAAACAACGCTAATCAAGACTTTATGCAATAACGTGCTGCACTGCAAGGATATTGTTTCAAGCCCGACTTTTGCCATCGTTAATGAGTACAGCAGCCCCGAAGAGGGGAGTATTTATCATATGGATTGGTACCGCCTGGCAGATGAACAGGAGATCGTGGCTGCAGGCGTGGAGGAAACGCTCAACAGCGGCCATCTTTGCTTTGTAGAATGGCCGGAACGGGCCCCATTGCTTTTACCGAAAGACGCATTACTGTTACAAATAGATATTCTTCCGGCAGATGAACGCAGGATTTTTGATAAAAGTCCTGAATGATCCGGACGATCTTATCTCTGAATATGCAGATAAAGGCAGCCATAAACAGGAAATATTGTCAGGCGATGCTGTTTTCAGGGAACAAAACAGTAATTTTGCGCCCTGCCTGGGCAGCAAATCTGCCCGGACGATTATTTTACAGTTAAAGTTTATATGCTAGATCAATTAGAAGCCATAAGTGCCAGATTTGACCAGCTCGGTGTAGCGCTGACCAATCCGGAGATTATCAGTAATCAGAAGGAGTTCAGCAAGCTTAGTAAAGAATACCGGGATCTGGAAAAGATCGTCGTGGTATATAAAAAATACCAGAATGTGCTGGATAACCTGAGTTTTGCCAAGGAGGCTATTAATGGCTCGGATGAAGATCTCAGAGAGCTGGCTAAGATGGAATTGCCGGATCTCGAAGAGCAAAAGGATCAGCTTGAGGATGAATTGACCCAGCTGTTGATCCCGAAGGATCCTCAGGATAATAAAAATGCAATTATCGAAATCCGGGCCGGAACCGGCGGCGACGAGGCGTCTTTGTTTGCCGGAGACCTGCTGGATATGTACATCCGCTATTGCAATAAACGTGGCTGGAAGACATCCATCGTCAGTGCCAGTGAAGGAACTGTGGGTGGATACAAAGAAGCGATGGTCGAAGTTATCGGTGATGATGTTTATGGAACCTTGAAATTTGAAAGTGGCGTTCACCGGGTACAACGTGTGCCAAGCACGGAGACCCAAGGCCGGGTGCATACTTCTGCCGCAACAGTTGCCGTGATGCCGGAAGCGGAAGAAATCGATTTTGAATTGAAGGATAGCGATGTGAAGATGGAGACTTCCCGAAGTGGGGGCGCCGGTGGGCAGAATGTAAACAAGGTAGAAACGAAGGTGATGCTGACACATATTGCCACCGGAACGGTTATCATCTGCCAAACCGAAAGAACGCAGCTGGGTAACCGTCTGAAGGCGATGGAAATGATGCGTACCAAATTGTATGAAGAGCAGGTCCGTAAGCAGGAAGAAGAGATCGCCCGGCAAAGAAAGACCTTGGTGAGTACCGGGGACAGGAGTGCTAAGATCCGGACTTACAACTGGCCGCAGGGCCGCGTGACGGATCATAGGATCGGACTTACCTCTTATAACCTGGACGCCGTTATCGGTGGCGATCTGGATGAATTTATCGATGCCTTGCAGGTCGCCGAAAATGCAGAGAAGATGGCGGGCAGTGAGCATAAATAATGAAAAACCGTATAGCTATATTTAATTGGGACCGGATAGCGTTATGCTCATGATTGACCGCTATCCGGTCTTTTCGTTGTATGCCTTTACTGCTTTTTGCAAAGAAAGCCTTTCTTGTATAAGAAAATTTACCTTTAGAGCCGATAATAAAAGGGCATTTTTTCAACATTAATTATTACTGATCTTATAGCCATATAATAATAGCCAGTTATTAAAGTAAAATGTTTTTGGTTCTGATTTCTGTTATTAAAATCAAAGTCAGAGGAGGAATGAAAATTAGGACAAAAGCCCTGTGGTACAGTTTTTTTAGATTGTATAGCTATAATACGACGTGTCAGTCAAATTAAGCAATGGACAGGCTCTTCTCTTATTCAACTTTTGGAAAATCCTTCATTTGTTTTGAAAATTGTCTGGATTGCTTCCCTCCATTGGCGACAGCCCACTCAGCCATGGCGTACAAAACAGGTCTTAGCGCTTTTCCTTTTTTAGAAAGCTCATACGTGACATAAGGGGGAACAACGGGCCTGGATTTTCTGATGATCAGCTCATCTGCTTCCAACTGTTTCAAATGCTGTATCATGACCTTTTCCGTGATTGCGGGAATGGATTTTTTCAATTCACTATATCGCTTGGCCCCTCCCAGCAAATTAAATAAAATAATGGGTTTCCAGTAGCCGCCGATTTTCTCCATCACAAATGTTACCGGGCAGTTTACAAATGCATTTTTTTTATTTTCCTGTATAACCGATGCCTTTTTTACAGCTGTCATTGTATACTTACTTTAGGGTATGTACTTGTACAAAAGTATGTATTAATTTAATTTTACGGCTTAAATAACACAAAAAATATGAAAATAACAGTAACGGGCTCGTTAGGAAACATCAGCCGCACTCTTGTCAGGGCCCTGGTCCTGGATGGGCACGATGTAAAGGCGGTGACCTCGAAAGCGGAAAGAGAAAAAGAAATTGTTAGCTTAGGTGCCAGGCCTTTTATCGGATCAGTAGAAGACTATGAATTTATAAAAAAGGCTTTCGCCGGAAGTGATGCGGTGTATCTTATGATACCGCCGAATCATCAGGTGGCTGATCTGAAAGGTTACATTAAAAAAATCGGGATACAGTATGCACAGGCTATTCAGGAAACCGGTGTAAATTATGTGGTAAATTTAAGCAGCATCGGTGCGCATCTGGAAAATGGTCTAGGACCGACAGGTTCCAACTATTATGTTGAATCGGCATTAAACGGACTGAAAGGCGTACATGTGTTACACCTGAGGCCGGGGATGTTTTTTACCAACTTTTATGGGGCTATTCCGATGATAATGCATCAGTACAGTCTGGGCAATAATTTCAGCGGACTGGTTAATATACCGCTCACACATCCCAGAGACATCGCCAAAGAGGCGTTTACTTCATTAAAGAATTTATCATTTGCCGGAAAACGGGTGCAGTATATTGTAAGTGATGAAAAAAGTGGTAATGAGATTGCCCGGGTATTGGGAAAGGCAATCGGCAGACCTGATCTGAACTGGGTAGAATTTTCAGATGAGCAGCTTTTGCAGGCCTTGTTGCACAATGGTTTTTCTGAGCAGATGGCCACCGTCTATATGATTGAGATAGGTGAAGCGCTAAGGGAGGGCAGTTTTATGGAAGACTACAATAAAAATAAATCACTTTCGACTGGAGGGACGACATTACTTGAATTTTCAAAGGAATTTGCCATTCACTATCATAGCCAACGCTAGCCGGAAATACGACTTTTATAGAAAACTAAGGGCCGCCGGCATCAGGCAGGCGGCCCCTTGGTTCATGAATGGGCTAAAGGTTAAGTGCAGGGTGGAATTCTAATTTTTTAATTTGAACGTAAAACCGATCCAGCATGGGCCATCCCCGGGGTTAGGCTGGTCCCTCCAGACACCTAGCGTTATAGAGGTTTCGCTTAGGTCAAGCAGGCATATGGATTGCCAGTTAGAAGCCTGGCTATGATAATCACCTCCATATAAGAGTTCTGCGCCGTAGAGCTTCATGATGCCGGTTGAAGTGGAGATGTCGAAGCTTCCCGTTTTAATGGTGGCGTGCCCGGTAGCATCGACCATCGTCACTGAATAATTTTTGCCATTGTTCAGATCAAAATGCATATTGCCATAATCTCTGTTCGGCATGACCCACTCATTGCCGGCATAATCAGGATGCCAGGACCAGTCATCTGCACTACCATTATGTTTGGGGTAATCAGGTCCATACCAGCCGATGGGTTTTGCCATATCCAGAACCCAGGTTTTTCCGTTTGTTCCGGCAATATACCCCCAGCTGGAATCTGTCAGGTAGCTCAGGTCCGTATTGCTTACATGGATGACGGTAGTATCACCGGGTACAAAACCCCCAGCAGAACTGACGCTGTAATGGATGGTATAATCGCCGGAAAAGGGAAAGATAACGGTATCCAGTTTTCGGGTAGAAGTTCCGCTGCCATAATCCCAAAAAGGAATAGCCTGCGAAGTTTGACTTTCCAGATAGACTTCATTGTCTTTATCCGGATTCTGTGTGACCTTATAGCTGAGCGCTTTACTGTTCAGTGCAGGAGGCAGGGAAACCTCTTTCTCGGAAGGGTTACAGCCAACCAACACCGCCAAAGAAATAAAAAGGACCGCAGTGACAACCAAGCCCAATGGTGTTGCGGCGTTTTGACGGATTTTTACCATCCGGTTCATTTTACTGTTGATATTATTATATGAATGCATCATCATTGTTTTAGTGTTAAAGACTAATAGCCGGGGTTTTGCACCAAGGTGCCATTGGACAGGCCTATCTGCGTCTGGGGTATTTCAAAAAGTCCTTTTGTTTCTGTAGGGAAGTTGACAAGGAAGTCTGCCCCTCCGATAGTATTGTCAATGGCTGCTTTGGCGACAGTCATACCCTGACGCAGCAGGTCCCAATACCGTTGCCCCTCAAGGGCTAACTCTAAACGGCGCTCTTCCATAATGGTTTTTAAACCCGCTGCACCCGCAGTAAGAGTGACGCGGTGACTGGCATCTTCAAAGGCGCGGTCTCTGACCTGATTGAGATAGCCTTGCGCTTTAGAGAGGTTTTTGTCCAGGTTTAGTTCCGCGCCCATCAGCAGTACGTCTGCAAAGCGGATCACGACATAGTTGTCGTAGTTGTCGATCTGAAAGTCACCACCGTTGGCATCCGGTCTGTCCGGGCCGCCGACCGGTTGGTATTTCTTCCAGAAATACCCGGTATACTGTGCCTGGTCGGAGACACTGTAGGAACCGGAGAGCCCTTCACCATCAATAGAAATAATGGTCGCCGTTTTACGGGTGTCGCCATCCTTGTAGTCATTCCATAAACCGGGATTGACCGGACCAAAGCCCCAGCCTTTATAATAGGGCCCCACGACCTGGTTGCGTATGCCGATCATTACCTGGAAGCGGTTACCGTTCTGAAGGTCCCAGTTGCCCATGCCGGCGCCACTGTATTGGATGGCAAAAACGGCCTCTTTGTTATTTTGACCGGCAAAATCATTAAGAGAGGCGGCGCGCCATAAATCTTTAAAGTGCTGTACCAAGCCATAGCCACTATTTTTGATTACATCATCAATGGCAGCGGTGGCATTATCTTTCGTATAGCCGCCCGGCAAAGTTGCTTTACTGTAATAGCCGGTATAGTATAGAAAGACCCGCCCAAGCAAAGACTCGGCAGCCCATTTGGTCGCGCGGCCATAATCTTCTGAAGCAATCTGACTATATGGGACGGCAGAAGGCGTCAGTGCTGTTATGGCTTCCTGCAGATCCCGGCTGATCAGGGCATAAACGCTGTCGGGACTGGCCTGAGGGATCTGATAGTTATCTCCCTCAATGGGCTCTGTAAGTAAAGGGATGTGACCGAACATACGCACCAGGTCAAAATAGAAATAAGCGCGGAGGAATTTTGCCTCGCCGGTATATTGCTTTTTAAGATCCGGCTCCGTACTGAAATCTACGCCGTCTACTTTTTTCAGAAACTGGTTGGCACGATAAATCCCCTGATAGTATTTTTTCCAGGCATCGGCATTATGATCATTATAGGACTGGAACCTGTCCCACTGAATCACGCCATCATCGGCCGTGCCGCCACCGCCGAAACAGTCATCCGAGGCCAGCTCCGCGCTTAACATGATATTTCCGTTGCCACTGACATCCAGCATGGAGTATGCCGCTACCAAGGCCTGGAAGGCATCTTCCGGCGTTTTATAAAAATCGGATTCTACTTTTTTATTGATCGACTTTTTGTCATCCAGAAAGCTCTTGGAGCAGGATAGCTGCAGGAGCGCCAGGATCAGTACGGCCGTCATATATATCTTTTTCATTTTTTCTGTTTTATCGTGATAGGTCATGGTTAAAAACGTACATCCAGGCCAAACAGCACTGTTCTGGGCTGGGGGTAATAGCCCAGATCAATACCCGAGGACCAGTTGTTGCCATCCGTTTCTGTGTTGCCATAGCCCACTTCAGGATCAATACCTGTATAGTCGGTTATGGTAAACAGATTGGTCGCAGAAATATAGACCCTGAACTGGTCAAATGGCAGGTTCGGTAAAAAGCCTTTTTTGAGATCATAGCCAAGCGACAGGCTTTTTAAGCGCATAAAAGAGCCGCTCTGGATGTAGAGGTCTGAGAAGTTCTTATAATTCTTATTGGCTTCATCACCCATGGTCACCCTTGGAATACGATTGGAAGTGGCTTCTCCATGCCACCGGTCCAGAATGGCTGTACTGTAGTTATTATAGGCCCTGTCGTTGGCATGGGTGCCGTCTACGATCTGGTTGCCGCTTACGCCTGCAATATTCAGGTTCAGGTCAAAGCCTTTATAGCTGGCGGTGATATTGCCGCCATAGGTGAAGTCGGGATTGGGATCGCCGATCATGGTTTTATCTGCAGTCGTTATAGAACCGTCTCGGTTCAGATCCACAAAGCGGACGTCTCCTGCCACGGCATTCGGCTGTATGAGGCCATTTGTCCCGCTGTAGGCATCCACCTCCGCCTGGGTCTGAAAAATGCCGGCGGTTTTGTATCCCCAGAAATAGCCCACGGGGAATCCGTTCTGGATCCGGTAGAACTCTTCTGTGTTAGAGGAAATGAGATTGGTGGCGCCATGGATAATGCCATCGGTATTGGGGACGCTCACAGCCTTGTTTTTATTAAACGCAATATTACCGCCGACGCTGAGGTTAACATCGCCAATCTGCGCATTGTAATTCAGGGCTATTTCCACGCCCTGATTGACGATGTCTCCTCCATTGATATAAGGAGCGCCGGTACCTACAATATCCGGAATGGGGGGTCTGACCAGCCAGTCCTTACTGGTTTTGCGGAACCAGTCGAAGTTCAGTGTAAAATGATCAAACAAAGTAGCATCAAATCCGATATCTTCCTGCTCTGAGGCCTCCCATTTCAGGTCGGGGTTGGCAATGTAATCGGGTGCTGCTCCCACGCTGATCGTCGATGCATCCTGCCCGCCAAAATAATAACCCATTTTCAGAGACGATACGGTGGCCAGATAAACGAAGTGAGGGATCTGGTCATTGCCGTTCTGGCCCCAGCCGGCACGGAGTTTCAGGAAGTTCAGCCAGCCTGTATTTTTCAAAAATGCTTCGTTAGTCAGAATCCAGCCGGCAGAGAAAGAGGGAAAGGTTGCCCAGCGGTGATTGCTTCCGAAACTGATGGAAGCGTCTCTTCTGACAATCGCTGTAAGGAGATATTTTTCTGCATAGCTGTAATTGACACGGGCCATATAGGAGTTCAGGGCGTACTCGCTTCTGGATCCGTAGGCCTTCTGCGTGCCTTCTTTTCCGTTATCAATGATGGCATGTTCAAAGTCCTCAATGGAAAGGTCTTGCTTACTGCCGCTGACGGTGAAGCCTGCAAATTCCTGGGCGCTGGTGCCGATCAGTACATTGAGTTTATGCTGACCGAACTGATTGTCATAGGTCAGGGTGTTATCCCAGTTCCAGGTGAAGTTGCGGTACAGGCCCTGATTGGCCGTGGTTGTGGTAGAAGAGCTATTGGCGGCCAGATCATAGATGGGAATGAAGCTATTGGTGGAGTAAAAGGATAAATCGATGCCAAAGCTGGATCTCAGGGTAAAATGCTGCAGCAGTTTTGCTTCCAGATAAGCGTTCCCCAAGAAGCGGTCCGTGATCGTTTTATTTTGATTGAGGGTAGCCATGGCTGCTACCGGATTCACCTCTTCGGAACTCATCTGGGAGGTGCCATAACTACCGTCCGTATTATAGACAGGGAAAGTGGGGCTGGTATTGAGCAGGCCTCTGATAGAATTCCCATAGATATTACCCGTTCCGATACCGCTCTGATTGGAATGTGTATAAGATAAATTCTCCCCGAACTTTAAAATATCTTTATAGACTTTGTGGTCGGAATTGATCCTGAATCCAAATCTTTCATAATATGATTTGCCGGAGAGTCCGATAATACCTTCCTGCTTCTGATAAGAAAGCGAACTGGCATACGTAGAAATGCCGTTGCCACCGGAAAAGCTTAGGTCGTAGTTTTCGATCGGCGCATTTTTATTGGTAGCGGCCTGCTGCCAATTGGTTCCCTTGCCCATGGAATCAATTTCTTGCTGCGTATAAAAATAAGAAGGCCCCTTACCGGAATTAAGTGCCGACTCATTCATAATGACAGCATATTGTCTGGCATTTAGCAGACTTTGCCTTTTCAAAGGATTCTGTATACCATAATACCCATGCAGGGCTGTGCGCATACCGCCTTTTCCTCCTTTGACAGTTGTAATGAGCACAATGCCATTCGCTGCCCTGGTGCCATAAATGGCCGCCGAAGCCGCATCTTTTAAGATGTCCAGAGAAGCGATGTCTGAGGGATTCAGGTAAGAGATATCAGAAGTGGGCATGCCATCTACCACATATAGCGGGTTCGTGTTGCCATTGGTGCCAATGCCGCGGATCCTGATCTTTACCCCGTCTCCTGGCTGACCGGAGGTAGAAGTTACCTGTACGCCGGGCGCTTTTCCCTGCAGGTTCTGTAAGGTATTAATTGTATGGTTTTCGCTTAGGTTGTCACCGCCAAGATGCACGGTAGCGCCGGTCAGGTCTTTTTTGCGTTGCGTGCCATAACCCACGACGACAACAGCATCCAGATTCTGACTGGTCTCCGTCAGTTCAACGATTTTCGGAACGGACGCAGCAGCCACTTCCAGTGTGGAAAAGCCGATACGGGAGAAGCGAATGGTTGAGCCGGCTGTCGCTTCCAGGGAAAATTCTCCATTTGCGTTGGTGATCACACCCTGATGTAAAGTGCCGGAGGCGTCTTTCACTTGAATCGAGACGCCACTCAAAGCAGCTCCATCTGTCTTTGACACGACTTTACCTTTTAAGGCTGTCTGTGCCGTAGCCGGAAAAATGCCCAGCGCGAGAATCAGCAGGATCAGGAGTGGCCGCCGCAAGCTGAGATGCAGATCAGGAGCAGCTGCCCCGGATCTTTGTCCGGGCTGGCCGCCCCTGGTAAGCAGGTTAAAGATTAAATTTGAATAAGGCATAATTGAATCGGGATTTAATAGTTAAAATGAGTTGAATGAATTAAATGTTTGCATGTTTGTTCTGTAGAATATTGCACTTAGTCGGTCTATAGTGAAAAAAAGCGTTATGTATTTATTTAATGAAGTGATATCTTAACGGGCCGGTCTTTATAAATGACTGTTTTGGCTGGTGCCGCTTTTGCATCTATTCCTACCGCAGATGCAGGATTTACCCAGTATATTCTGAAAGTTTTATGGCCCGGTACTTTTTCGTTATAACGCCCTTTCGGTGCGCTGATTTCGAGGTTGCCGGTGGTATCCCGGTACTTAAACTCTATTTTCTGAAACTGGCCTTTTTCATAATCATAGGTGGTTCCCTGATCCTCATAAAGGGTAAACTGTCCGTCTTTTCCCGCATAAACATAAATGTCCAGCGTGTCGGCCAGCGGGCCGGTATGTTGGCGAACCGGACCGGTCGGCAGGATGGTGCCTGCCGATACAAAAACCGGCATGCGTCCGTAAGGCGCCGTTGCCTGAATAATCTGCCCGCCATTAAAGTGCTTACCGTTATAGAACCCGTACCATTGAACGCCTTTAGGCAGGTAGACTGCTTTTGTGGTGACATGGGGGCGGGTCACCGGCGCTATGAGTAAACCGGGGCCAAACATATAAGCATCCGTGATGGCGGTGGCTTGCTGATCTTCGGGAAAATCCATGGCCAGGCCACGCATAGGTGTATAATTTTTAAAATAAGTAGCCGCTCCCACCGAATAGATATAGGGCATCAGCCGGTACCTGAGCTGATCGTAATATAACATGGAGCTATAGGCAGGATGGCCTTCAGGCGCGATGTTGAACATTTCTCTGGCGGGTGCCTGGCCATGGGAACGGAAGATTGGACTAAAGGCGCCAAACTGGAACCAACGGGTCTGCAGTTCCCGCCAGGCTTCTTTTAATTTTGGTCCGGGCTTCTGGTATTTGCTTTCCACCGCAAAGCCACCGATGTCCATGCTCCAATAGGGAATACCTGCCATGGAGAAACTGATGCCCGTGGCGATCTGACGATGCATTTCCTGCCAGGTGGCGCCAATGTCCCCACTCCAGGTGGCGGCGGCGTAGCGCTGGGCACCTGTAAAGGCCGAACGGGTCAGGATAAAGACACGTTTATTGGGATCCGCATCACGTTGCCCGGTATAGAAGGTCTTATCCTGGGCCAGTGCATAAGCATTAAAATCAATCTGCGGCGCACCTGCATAACTCGGCGTCATCAGCTCCATCCGGCGGTCGTTGGTGATGTTGTCGACGATATCCGGTTCAGTTGCATCCAGCCACCAGGCATCTACGCCTTTGCTGTAAATCTTTTCTTTTACAATATCCCAGAAGGCGCTGCCTGCGGCAGGATTAAAAGCGTCATAGAAAGTAGAGACATAGCCCATCCAGTCTTTGCGTTTTTCAATCACATTTTGTTTATACAGCCAGTTATTGTCCCAAAACTGTTTAAAATATTTGGAACCCTCATAGAATTTTGGCCAGACAGAGATCATAAAACGCAAGTCGTAATCGTTATGCAGCTGGCGGATCATACCGGCCGGATCCGGATAACGGCTACGGTCGAATTCCTGAGAACCCCAGTCATCTTTTTTCCAGTAATACCAGTCTTGTACGATATTATCAATGGGGATTTGCTTTTGCCGGAACTGTTTGGCCGTTGCAAGGATCTCTTTCTGGCTATTGTAATGCTCTTTGCTCTGCCAGAACCCGTACGCCCATTTTGGCATAATGGGAGCTTTGCCGGTCAGATAACGATAACCGCTGATCAGGCTATCGATCTTCTGACCGGTGAGCACATAGTAATCGATCTGTTTTCCGGCCTCGGAATGGAAGCGAATCTGACGGTCTTGATCCTTAATTTGTCTTTTTTGCCGTAGCGCAGCAAAGGAGGAGGTTCCATCCGGAGCCCACTCTACCTTGATATCGTATTTTTTGCCAGACTCCATTTGGAGCTTAAAAGGCACTTCTGCAGGATTCCAGGCTTGACGCCACCAGTCAACCACCGGTTGATGATCCAGCCAGACCTTGACATAGCCGCCGAACTTAAGAATAAAGTCATACATCGCCGTGGATTGATCGGATGAAACTGCCCCCTCCCAAATGACTTTAGAACGGGTAGTCATTTTAAAGCGCCCCGGTAACAACGCGGAATCTTTTGCGAACTGGTAGCCAATTGATTTTTCCCGCCGGCTGAACATGCCGGCCGGATGGGTGGTGTCTGTTATATAGGTAGCCGTCAATGCGCCGGGCTTCCCCTCTACATCAAATAGCTTTAAGTCTGCCAATGTTCTATACTGCTCAGGGTGACCGTAATAAGTGATGGAGCTGTTATTCCAGAGCAGGGCAAAATGACCGGTACTAACCAGAAAAGGATTAAAGACATTGGAATTATATTGGATCATTTCCAGGTCTTTTCCCCTGAGATCCGTGTAGCCTAGCTGATTGCCTCCCAGACCAAATAAAGGGCTGTTCTGCACATTGTCAAATTGCTGGACGATATTGTAATACCCGGATGCCGCGATCTCTATGGGTTTAAAGCTGCGGGCATTGCCGGTTTCCCGCAGTAAGGCATGGTCGTTTTGATCCAGATAACTGATTTTACCAGTGATCAGGTCTACTACCGCCTGTAAACGCCCGGATTTGATTTCCAGTTCCCTTCCGTTTTTAAGTGTAGATACCTTATAATCGATGTTTTCAAGGGGTCTGGCCTGAATCATTAAGGTGGGTGCCGTAATAAAATTGCTGTCAGGCTTGACGATCACATGTAGTATGGATGGTGTTACGAATTGTAATCTCAGATACTGAGGGGGTGTCCCGGACTGGTTGAGGCAAATTGCTATGCCATTGGGGATTTTCTTGTAGGGAGGCGTCACTGATTGTGCCCGGACGCCATAACATCCCAGGATTGTTAAAAACAATAGCCCAATTTGCTGTAGGACGGGAGGTTTTCTGCTTTGCCTTTTGTTGATACGTACAATATCTCGCATGCTTTATTTAGATTGTTATGATAAATGGCTTTAATGCCTTTGCATTAAATTTATATTAACAATCCAAAGCTATCGTTAACATACACTAACGGTCAGATCTGGCGTTCAGAATTGGGGTTGCATTTGTTAAGGGATGGTATACGCATGTTGATATAAAGGGTCACATTTGTTAACCGTGGCTTTTTTATGCAAAAAGAAGGTCGTTTTAGACGGAAAATCGATCCCCGGGCCACCGGCCGCCGATGGCTGGCTATTATGGTGTTTGTTTAAAATTCTGGAAATAATCCTACCGGCTCTTATTTCTTTCAGTAGATCTCAACAGAAGATCTAAATGTAAATCCGGTCACAAATGATTCTGACGGTCATGTAAGGGAAAGCGGGGAACATGAGCTTTGTTTCAGGTTAAGATTCGTTGTCTTTTTCCAGCAGGTCATCCAACCGTTGTTCTTTGCTATACTGAGAAGGTAAGATCCCGAACGCTTGTTTAAAGTGTTTGGTAAAATTCTTCGGATTATTATAACCGACTTCATAGGCTGCCTGGGCGACATTCATGCCTTTTTGGAGATAGGCTGCCGCCCTCTTCATCCGAAGGGTGCGTATAAACTCAATGGGTGTCTTGCCAGTGATGGCTACCAGCTTCTTATATAAGGTGACACGACTTACAAATAATGCCTGGCTGAGTTGTTCGACAGAAAATTCGCTGTCGTCCATGGCCGTTTCCACTGCTTCTCTGGCGGCCTGTAAAAATTGATCCTGCTGGCTGTCTATTGTGGTATGTGTGGGTTCAATCTCAATTTTGGCAGGCGCTTCTTTTTTAGTTTGTTTTGCCTGATGCAGCAGATTTAAAATACGCGCCTGCAATACTTCAAAATTGAAAGGTTTGGTCATATAGTCATTCGCTCCTTGCCGGAGCCCTTCCACCTGTTGTTCCTGAGAGGCCTTCGCAGATAACAGAATCACCGGAATAGAAGCTGTGCATGGGTCTTTTTTGATTTTACGGCAAAGTTGCAGCCCATCCATCCCCTCCATCATAATGTCACTAACGACCAGATCCGGTTTGGCGTTCAGGCAGAACTCCCAGCCTTTATGTCCATCGGCAGCTTCCAGTATATTAAACTGCACACCGAGGTTATCTTTCAGGTAAAATCTAAAGTCTTCATGATCTTCTACGAGCAATATTGTTTTCCTGCGGCCATCTGGTTTTTCCTGAGGCGCGTAGGCTGTGGATGGAAAGGCGCTTAGAGCGGTTACTTGTATTTTGTTCTTTTCCGGATTAAGCAAAAAGGTGTCGGATTTTTCTTTTATTGCATCTGTGCCTTCCTGAGGTTCAGTTGCAGCAGGTACAACGGGTAGCCAGACATTAAAACGACTTCCTTGTCCTTCGCTGCTGGTGACATCGATCCGTCCTCCATGCAGTCGCACAAACTCCTGTGTAATGGAAAGTCCGATGCCACTGCCGGCATTGACCATTTGATAGGGGAGATCGTGCTGGAAAAAACGTTCAAATATCTGATGTAGTTTATTTTCCGGTATGCCTATGCCGTTGTCTTCAACGCAGATCTTCAGCCACTTTTTATGATGCGCGTCGGTTTCTTCCTGCATGCTCAAAGTGATCTGACCGCTCTCAGGGGTAAATTTGAAGGCATTAGACAATAAGTTGAATAATATTCTTTCCAGCTTGTCGGGATCAAAGCTGGCCTGCAATGACGACACCTGACTTTTAATGGAGAAATTGATATTTTTCTTTTCTGCAATATCTGTAAAAGAAATAGCGGTATCTCTCACAAAAGAAACGATATCTCCGTCTGTAGGATGTAGCTGAATTTCCTGTACTTCCATTTTTCTGAAGTCCAGCAGTTGGCTGACCAGATGCAATAATCGTTTAGCATTGCGACGGACCATGTCCAGCTGCCCTTTCAGATGAGGTTCATGCGCCTCTTTCATGAGCTTATCCAGTGGGGCAATGATCAGACTGAGTGGTGTTCTGAACTCATGACTGATATTGGTGAGAAACCGGATCTTAAGCATATCCATATCATGTGTATGACTAGCCTGCTGCCGTTCTTGTTCTAAGGCGAAACGCATCCGCGCCCTATAGAGTAAAATACTTCTGGCCAGGTATAACAGCAGTGCCAATAATATGATATAGATCAGGTAAGCCCAGGAAGATTTCCAGAACGGCGGCAGGATACTGAGTTGCATGGTTGCAGGCTGCTTACTCCAGATGCCGTCCTGATTACAACTCTTTACCTCCAGTGTATATGCGCCCGGGTCCAGATTCGTATAGGTGGCCCGGTTATCGGCATTGCTCTCAATCAGTATCCATTCATCATTAAAGTTCTTTAACCGGTAGGCATATTTGATTCTGGGGGAGTGACCATAGCCCAGGGCCATAAAAGAAAGGGAGAAGTCGCTGGCACCATAGGGCAGTTTGAGGTTGCCGGTCCAGGAGGCGGACTGATTTAATATGATATGACCGCTGTACTTTTCTCCGATCTTCGCCGGTTTGCCGCCAATCTGCAGTTCGGTAAAGACAATAGGAGCTGTATGATAATCGATACTGATGGAATCCGGGTTAAAGAGATTAAAACCGCCGGCCCCGCCAAATATCAGTGCGCCTGATCTGGTTTTAAAGGCAGACTTTTCATTAAACTCGCGGCCTTGTAATCCATCAGACTCATCAAATTTGCGAAAGGCCGCGGGCGAAAGGCTGCCGGAAAATGTTTTCGGAGGATCAAACCGGATGAGTCCACTGGGGGTACTCATCCACAGATAACCTGTCTTATCTTCCAGTAGGGTAAGCACGGTATTATCCGGCAGCCCCTCCCGGGTGGTATATCGTCTGATATGTCCTGAACGGGTATCTATACAATTCAGCCCTTCGCGTGTACCTACCCAGACATAACCTTTCTTATCCTCATATATGGCATTGATATTGTCATTGCTGAGTGAGGCCTGATCTCCGCGTACACTACCCAGATGCCGGGCAGGGGCCCCGCCGGCAGGATAGATTTCAATTCCAGCTGCCGTACCCACCCACAAATCCCCGTTTTCCAGTTGGTCCATGGTCAGGATATATTCAATACCGTCAATGCTGTTTTGGCTGGGCGGCCAAGTGGTGAATTTGCCCGTAGCAGGATCCAGTTTCTGAAGGCCGCCACCCAATGTGCCGACCCAGATACCCTTCTTATGATCCTCAATAATATCCCAGACCCGGTTATCACTGAGACTTGCGGGATTGCCCGCCTGATGGCGATAATGTGTAAACCGGCCGTTCTGATAACAATCCAGCCCCCCATAGTAAGTCCCGATCCAAAGCCGGTGCTGGCTGTCATAACAAAGTCCGACGATCACGTCAGCACATAGGCTGGAAGGGTCTGCCGGGTTGTGGGTAAATCTTTTGAATGTTGAGTCTTTTCGATTGTAATAGATCAGGCCACCTCCGTTTGTGCCGATCCATAAATTGCCGAGCTCATCTTCTACAAACCTGTTGACATCTTCATAAGGTAATGTACGTTGCTGATCCGGCGTATTGGGGTCATGGCTGTATAGAGGAAACCGGTCCATTCTTTCATTATAATAGCAGACGCCTTTTTTATATGTCCCGACCCAGATCAGGCCGTTATCATCTTTGTAAAGATCATAAATACAGTTCTGTGCCAGCGATTTCTGGTTTTCCGGGTTATTCATCAGATATCGGACAGTCCGTTTTCCCTGATCAATAATATTAACGCCCCCATGGTCCGTGCCCACCCAGATATTGCCCTGCTCATCTTCTGTAATGGCATTAATAATATTATTATTGAGATCGATTGCACGCTCCCGATGGTTTTTTTCTTCTTGGTATTCTGCCAGTAAATTCGTTGCAGGATGAAAGCAAAAAAGCGGACCGGGAAGACCTGCCGTGTATACCCAGAGGGACCCCTTACTGTCAGCAAAAAGACGGTAGGCATCTGTTGGCAGGTTCTTCTTTCTGCCGTCACGACCAGACAGGGAAACGGCCGTATGCCAATGGCCGGTTTGCGGATCGAAACAATTTAAGACGCCGGTCTGAGATACTGCCCAGATCTTACCTGCCCTGTCCATTGTCGCATCTGAAGTGATAAAAGAACCGGCCAGGGGCCACCAGGTGACGCGCGGTAAAATACTGGGAATGCTCGGGGCCTCATAAAGCGCAATTCCCTGATCCTTATAGACAAATAAATATTTGGTTGCAGAGAGTTGCCGGATTTGCAGCACCTGTCCCTTTGGAAGCCCAAGTCCCCGGAGCAGCGTATTTTCGTCATGATTGAACACCATTTTTCGGGGATCAAATATATCGCTCGCCGACCTGGATTTAATCCAGAGCCAGCCGCCCGGCAAGGTAAAAATATCTTCTATATAGTTGTCTGCCAGCGTGTTGCTGTCAGCACTGTTATGCCTGAAATCAATAAAATGTCTGCCGTCGTAACGGCTTAACCCGGAAGGGGTTCCCAGCCAGATAAAGCCTTTGGCATCTTTCATAATACAGTTGACCTGGTTGTGTATCAGGCCATCACTAATATCCAGGCGGGTAAAACCGAGTTGTCGCTGCAATGCAAAACAGGATAGGTGTACCAACAGAAACCCTCCCAAAAAAAAATAGCCTATTTTGCCTTTGTGCAGCATATCCCTTAATCATTCATTTATTGTAGAAGGTGTTAAAAATAATTCTTTTTTTGCTAAAAAGGCTATGATCATATGGTGGTAAAATGCTCATCTGTGCGACCGAAAACCGGCGCTAAAAGCCAAAAACGCCTATTTTGATATATCTTCGCTGCTACAATAGAAAGTGTGTCTATGTCAGAAAAGAATTTTATTGACTATATCCGAGTCTTCTGTCACAGCGGCAATGGCGGTAGAGGCGTTACGCATTTTATGCGTACGAAATTTAATGCCAAAGCAGGACCAGACGGTGGTGATGGCGGCCGGGGAGGGCATATCATTCTGAAAGGCAATAAACAATTGTGGACTTTGCTTCATCTGCGGTATTTCAAAAACGTCGTGGCTGAAGATGGGGAAAACGGGATGAAAAATAACTGTACCGGCCGCTTTGGCAAGGATGTTATAATCGAAGTACCCCTGGGTACTATTGCTAAAGACGAAGAGACGGGAGAAGTAGAAGCAGAAATCCTGGAAGATGGACAAGAGGTGATCTGGCTTAAAGGAGGGCGTGGCGGGCTGGGCAACCAGCATTTTGCGACACCGACCAACCAGGTACCGGAACATTCTCAACCGGGGGAAGAAGGGGTAGAAGGGTATAAGCTATTGGAATTAAAAGTGTTGGCTGACGTCGGGCTGGTCGGATTTCCTAATGCAGGTAAATCCACTTTGCTCTCGGTTATCAGTGCGGCTAAGCCTAAAATCGCCAATTATGCGTTTACGACCCTGATCCCTAATCTCGGGATGGTTCCTTACAGAGACGGACGCTCCTTTTGTATGGCAGATCTGCCAGGTATTATTGAAGGGGCTTCTGAAGGAAAGGGGCTGGGGCACCGGTTTCTGCGTCATATCGAACGCAACGCGGTATTGCTGTTTTTAATTCCGGCCGATAGTGAAGACCATGCCAGGGAGTTCGGTATATTATACAATGAACTGGAGCAATACAATCCCGAACTTCTGCAAAAGGATATGCTGATTGCAATCAGTAAATCAGATATGCTGGATGAAGAGTTAAAAGCAGAGATCAAAAAAGAGCTGCCTGAAAACCTTCCCCATATTTTTATCTCTTCTGTTACTGGTGCCGGCTTGGTAGAACTTAAAGATCAGCTCTGGTTAAAACTCAATGCACCGGCTGCCAAATAGGACGACAGGAGCATCTTAGCGGGTGCATCAGGAAGATTATTAATAAAGCCTGTGAAGGCAGATAAGTATTATTATGTTTGGCGTAACAATATTAGGGAATAACTCTGCTGTACCGGCCCATGACCGGCATCCTACTGCACAGGCTGTAACCATTGCAGGCGAAGTGCTGTTATTAGATTGCGGCGAGGGTACGCAACTGCAGATAAAGAATTACCATGTTAAACGCAGCCGCATCACGCGCATCTTTATTTCTCATTTACACGGAGATCATTATTTCGGATTGATAGGCCTGCTGAGCTCTATGGCACTCATCAATCGTAATACTCCCTTACATCTCTATGGGCCGGCTGCATTAAAAGAGCTGATCGACTTGCAGCTACATGTTTCCGATAGCGTGTTACCTTATGAATTGATCTTTCATCCCCTTAGTGGCGCAGCGACGCTGGTGCAGGGATCTAAATACCGGATTGATGTCTTTCCTGTAGAGCACCGGATTGAGTGTTATGGCTTTTTGATCCGGGAAAACCATGCTCCCCGGAAAATCGACCCGGAGAAGACCAGCTCATTTGAAATTCCCCATGCCTATTATGAAAAGCTGCAATGGGGAGCAGATTACCAGACAAAAGATGGCCGAATTATTAAAAATGAAAATCTGACCACCCCAGGTAAAAAGAATCTGAGTTATGCCTATTGTGCAGACACGCTGTATACGGATAGCTTTCTGCCCTATATCAACCATGTTGATTTACTCTATCATGAATCCACCTATCTGGATGATTTTGAACAACAGGCCAGGAGCCGGTTCCATTCTACGGCGCGGCAGGCTGCGATGACTGCCGGCAAAGCAAAAGCAGGCAGGCTGTTGCTGGGGCATTTTAGCAGCAAATTCAAAGAGGTACAGCTATTTGAGCAGCAAGCCAGAGAAGTCTTTCCTTACACGGATCTGAGCCAGGAAGGGGTCACATATCTGGTGTAAACCGCCTTACCTCAAGTATCACTAACAACATAAGAACATCAATGTATGACCATGAAATACTGGAGAAAACTAAGCGCTTTGCAGCAAGATGAGATCATTAGTCATGCGCTGAAGCAGAATGTCAACTATGCAGAGGGCGGCTCGCTGGGGGTACCGGCCTCTACACTGGACGATAAAGTTTTTTATGGCCAGGCCAGCTTTTTAAAAGATTCGCCCTGGCTTAGGCTTTATGTACAGAACCCGAATCATATCGGTTGCCACACCCTGGGTGACTCCGAACCTTTTTTTAAAGGCACACAGGCGCTGGAAAAAGAAGTGATCCAGCTTTTAGGTGAAGATATGCTGGGCGCGCCGGAGGCAGGTTGCGATGGCTACATAGCCGCCGGGGGAACCGAGGCCAATTTGCAGGCGATCTGGATTTACCGCAATTATTTCGAGAAAGAATTCAGTGCGAAACCGTCAGAAATTGCGCTTATCTGTTCTTCAGACACCCATTACTCTATTGCTAAAGGTGCCGGTATCTTTGGGCTTCCATTGCTGGAAGTGCCGGTAGAGGAGTCTACCCGCTTAATACAGCAGGACCGCCTGGAGCCGTTGGTACATAACGCTGTGAAAGAAGGTATCGGTTATTTTATCGTGGTGGCTAATATGGCTACCACGATGTTTGGCAGTATTGACGACCCGAATGTATATGCCGGGATTTTGAAATCTGTTGGCCGGCCTTTTAAAATGCATGTAGACGGCGCTTTTGGCGGGTTTATTTATCCCATTACAGAACAAAACAATCAATTGGATTTTACCAATCCGGATATCAGTTCCATCACGCTGGACGCTCATAAGATGTTGCAGGCTCCTTACGGGACCGGTATATTTCTGATAAGAAAGAACCTGATGCATTTTGTGTATACCGAGCAGGCACAATATGTGAATGGAATGGATATTACCCTTTCCGGCAGTAGGTCCGGTGCTAACGCTGTCGCTGTCTGGATGATTTTGATGACTTACGGTTATTACGGCTGGCAGGAAAAGATACAGGTGCTGATTAACCGCACCGACTGGTTTTGCGGGCAGCTGGAAAAAAGAGGGATCCGGTTTTATCGACATGAGAAAATGAATATTGTAACAATCCGGTCCGTGGATGTTCCAAAAAAAGTCGCAGATAAATATTATCTGGTTCCCGATAAGCATAACAGCCCGGCTGACTGGTATAAAATTGTTGTAATGGAGCATGTGGACCGGCTGAAACTGCTGGCGTTTTTACAGGATCTGGATAGCCGACAAGCATGAAAGGCAACGGAGGAGCCGACCGGCGTATCAGAGGATTAATTTAACGGATCCCGGATAGGAAAACCAAAAACAATAGTTAGTTTTGATGGTTGATACAACCTACATTTACAGATTTTATCTCGGTATTATATGGCAAACGAAGCAATATCGGTATTTGATATGTTTAAAATAGGCGTAGGGCCTTCAAGCTCGCACACCTTAGGTCCCTGGAGGGCGGCTCTGCGGGTATTGGAGGAAATTCGTTCCCGTGGATTACTGGAACAGGTTAGTCATATAGAAGTTTTACTCTATGGATCCCTGGCCAAAACAGGGCATGGGCACGGAACGGATATCGCTGTTAAGATGGGCCTGTTGGGAGAAGACCCCGAGACCACTGATGTGGGCTTGATTACGGAAAAAATGGACACCATTGCGGCAGAAAAGAAATTAAACCTGGCAGGGAGTCATTGTATTGATTTTGACCCGAGTGTAGATGTAGCTTTTCTATTTAGCGAATCCTTGCCTTTTCACCCCAATGCGCTCACTTTTCTGGTTCAGTTTACAACTGGAGAAAATCTGAGTGAAACCTGGTATTCGATTGGTGGTGGTTTTGTTGTAAAAGAAGGTCAGACGGGACCGGATGCCCATCAACTGGTAGAATTGCCCTTTCCGATCCAGGATGCCAAGGACCTGGTTTTCTGGTGCATGAAGACAGGAATGCCGATCCACGACGTGGTCCTTGAAAATGAATCCGCCTGGCGCCCGGAAGAGGAGACCAAAGAAGGTGTGTTGCACATCTGGGAAACCATGAGGGCCTGTATTTACAGAGGCTGCCATCATCAGGGAATTTTACCGGGGGGGCTGAGTGTTAAACGCCGCGCTTTTGAGCTTAACAGGCGGCTTACTAAAAAAGAAGCATACGAAAATTATGACCAATGGCTGGAGATCGTCAGGAGATCCAAAGGAAATTTTAATGAAATACTGGACTGGCTAAGTTGCTTTGCGTTGGCCGTTAATGAGGAAAATGCCGCGTTTGGCAGAGTTGTAACAGCACCGACAAACGGGGCAGCCGGTGTCATCCCTGCTGTGTTGATGTATTATATCGCATTTTGTGAAGACGTGGATGAAGAAAAAATCATCCAGTTTTTGCTCACCGCTTCGGAAATCGGAAGTATTTTTAAAAAAGGCGCTACGATTTCTGCCGCCATGGGCGGCTGCCAGGCAGAGATCGGCGTCTCTTCAGCCATGGCCGCCGCTGCCATGGCTGAAGCGCTCGGCGGCACCCAGAAACAAAGCCTTATGGCGGCGGAGATCGCCATGGAGCATCACCTGGGGCTGACTTGTGATCCGATCGGCGGATTGGTTCAGATTCCCTGTATTGAACGAAATACAATGGGGGCCATTAAGGCCATTACCGCCTCGCAGCTGGCACTGCAAAGCGGTCCGGATTATGCTAAGGTATCCCTGGATAAAGTCGTCAGAACCATGTGGGACACGGCACTTGATATGAACAGCAAATACAAAGAGACTTCGGATGGTGGATTGGCGGTCCACATTCCACTTGGGTTGAGTGAATGTTAGCATTATATATTATGTATCTCTCTTTATATTTGCTGAGTTCAAGCAAATTAAAACTGGCAGATGAAACGCATCTTTTATATACTTGTTGTTTTTATAGGCATAACGATCTGGGCCTGCACCAAATCTTCTGTAACCGGCAGCCAGGCGCCGACACGTATCCGTATGATTAATGCCATGCCGGGTAAAAGTTTTGATTTGATCCTGAATGATGAAACCCTGGCGGAGAATATCGCTTATGACAGTGCCACCGAATTTTTAAACGGGCCGGCCGGCTTTTATAAATTGCTGATCCATGAGAATGGTAGTAATGATACCTTGATCAATGGTAACCAGTATCTTCAGGCAGGGGAAAAATATACCCTGTTTTTAATACCGGATAGCAGCAACCGGGTCAACGGGGTGAAACTGTCCGTTGTGACGGACGATGACGAAATCCCTTCATTTGATTCCGCAAAATTCAGGTTTTTTAATTTTGCGCCGGACACAACCTCTATGTCCATTGTTCGGCTGAAAAGAAGGGGGACCAGCGATCGGTATGATACCATTTATCCTTATTTGGGTGTAGGAAGAACCTACCTGGACAATAGCCTGAACAGCCAGCTTGGGCAGTATACAACTATTTTTACCGATACTTATTTATTTGAGTTTTTAAAGACCAATGATCCGGGTGTGCTCATTGAATCGAAGTCTGTAGCTATAGAGAAAGGAAAATTCTATACCTTTTATTTTGAAGGATACGACAGCCTGGAGACAGGTGAATTCAGACGGAAACTGAAAGTCCGGGTATCTGAATTGTAGAGGGCCGATGGCCAGGTGAGGCATACTGCCTGTTACGGGGCACGTTATCTCTTTTCACCGGTGTTAAAGGGTACTGACCGCTTGCTTATTCACGATACTGACTGGCAAACTGGGGGCAATTATCATATGCCGTCTTACTTAATTACAAAGGGGTCTATAAAAATAAATGGGAGCAGGAATACCACCGGGAAGCGCAATTATTCTATATCTTTGCTTCAATCATCAATAAGCAAATAAAAATTATGCAACTTTCTTCTCTTTTGGACCGGTTTGCGGAACCGGAAACCCTCAAAATGGCCAAATTAGGCCGCGAGTTAAGGGCTCAGGGGATCGATGTCATTGATCTAAGCCTGGGTGAACCTGATTTCGATACACCTAAGCATGTCAAGGATGCCGCCATTAAAGCCATTGAGGATAACTGGAGTCATTATACCCCGGTACCGGGTTTCCTGGATCTCCGGGAAGCTGTTGTGACCAAATTGAAAAGAGATAATCAGCTTGAATATGAGCCTACGCAGATCGTTGTCTCTACCGGCGCCAAGCAAAGTCTGGCCAATGCGATTCTTGCTATTGCAGATGACGGTGATGAGGTGATCATCCCTACTCCTTACTGGGTTACCTATTCTGAACTGGTTAAAATTGCCAGGGGTAAGGTGGTGGAAGTGCGCACCAGCCCTGAAAGTGGGTTTAAAATCTCGCCCGCGCAATTAGAGGCGGCTATTACACCTAAAACGAAGGCGTTTTTGTTCTCTTCTCCCTGTAATCCTTCCGGAGCAGTCTATAGTAAAGAAGAATTGACAGCCCTGGCGGAGGTATTCCGCGCCCATCCTGATATCTTTATCATCTCTGATGAAATCTATGAATATATCAATTATGTCGGGGCGCACCAGAGTATTGCTCAGTTTGATGACCTGAAAGACAGAGTAATCATCGTTAACGGTCTGAGTAAGGGATTTGCCATGACCGGCTGGCGGCTGGGTTATACAGCTTCCAACGTACAGGTGGCTAAAGCCATGGAAAAAATCCAGGGGCAAACGACCAGTGGAACCTGCTCTATCACTCAGAGAGCCGCCATCGCCGCTTTAACAGGAGATCTCCAGCCTTCCAGGGATATGACAGCAGAATTTACCCGTCGTAAGAAAAGAGTATTGGAACTCGTCGCTGAAATTCCGGGAATTAGCTGTGCGGAACCTGAAGGGGCATTTTATATATTTCCGGATGTACATGCGTTTTATGGCAAATCTGATGGGAATATCACCATTAAGGATTCTGCAGATTTTTCTATGTATCTGCTGAATACCGCGCATGTATCCTCTGTGATGGGCGCCGCATTCGGAGAGCCGAACTGTGTCCGCTTTTCTTTTGCCAATAGCATCGGGAATATTGAAAAAGGCTGGGCAAGGATCAAGGAGGCATTGGCGAAACTGAAATAAATGAATGAAAGCGGAACAGGTAAAAATATTTTGCCTGTTCCGCTCCATCTTTTTTAAATTTCCTGTACGTTTGTGCAATTAAAATCAATTACTATGAATTTTCCTTCTGAATTAAGGTACACGAAAGACCATGAATGGATTAAAGCGCTGGATGGTAATCAGGCGTTGGTAGGCATCACTGAATTTGCCCAGGGTGAGCTCGGAGATATTGTATTTGTTGATATTAATTCTGTTGGGGATTCCCTGAAAGCGGATGATGTATTTGGTACCGTGGAGGCTGTAAAAACAGTAAGTGATCTGTTTTTACCTGTTAACGCAAAAATTCTGGAAGTGAACCCAGACCTGGAAAATCAGCCTGAACTGGTGAATACGGATCCTTATGAAAAGGGCTGGATGGTTAAAATTGAACTGGAAAACCCGGCTGACCTGGAAGGCCTGCTGGATGCAGCCGCGTATCAGGATCTGGTATCCTAAGCCGGTATGGGATTGTATTAATTAAATTCGTCATAAATTGAGAGGAGCGACTTGCTTTAAGAAAATAAAGCAAGTCGCTCCTCTCGTTTCTGTATCTTACAAGCGTATTATGTTTGACTAAAGGGCGTCAGCGGCTGTGCCACGATCTTTGAATATTAATTTGTATCTTTATATGATACACTCAATAAAAAATACACATATGAAAAGAGTCGTCAAGTCAGTCGTTTTTGCACTTGGGGGAATCAGTCTCGTGCTGGCTGCCTGTAACAGTTCATCTGATGAAACAAATAAGAACAAAGATTCTGTGGTAAGCGGGCAAGTGCCCCACGCTGACAGCCAGGCGGAGCAAAGCGTTCCCTACACGGTAGCAGAAAACTATTTTGTCAATAACAGCGTAAAAGATTCAGTTCCGCATAAAATTACCAGCAAAGCTGATTTTGACAAGTACTTTGGAATGGCCTCCACTATGGGCGCAGGTGGTCAACCTACTCCGATAGATTTTGACAAGGCGTATGTGATTGTGGTGGATCACCCTACCACCCAGAAGAAAACAGAAATTATTCCGGTACACTTAACAAGAAGCGGTGCTGATATTATTTTTGATTACAAGGTAACAGAGGGCGAGAACATGAGTTTCTCCATACATCCGCTTTTGATACTTATTGTGGATAACCAGTACAGCGGTCATTTGATCATGCGGAAAGAATAATCTTTGCGTATCTATTCGTTGGACTGTCGCAAATAGAGAAACCGACCTGAACACGAGTAAAGTAATTCAGGTCGGTTTCTCTAGTATATGGAAACGCTGATATGTAGACAGCAGCCCTGGCCGCTATTTTCTTTCCGGTCTTTCTGCTTTTTTCTTTGCTCAACAAATCTGCTTATGCAGCAGTGTAGGTATGCTTTGCCAAAGAACCGAAGTCAGATTAGATGTTGGAGAAGCGTTTTTCTTTAATTCTGGCACTCTTACCGCTACGCTCACGCAGGAAGTAGAGTTTTGCACGGCGAACCTTACCGACTTTGTTCAAAACGATGGAGTCAACGTTTGGAGAAGAGAATGGGAAGGTTCTTTCAACGCCGATGCTGTTGGAGATTTTGCGAACAGTGAAAGTTGCAGTAGCGCCGTTGCCCTGGATTTTCAGTACATCGCCACGGAAGCTCTGGATTCTTTCCTTACCACCTTCCACAATTTTATAGTTTACGGTAACATTGTCACCAGCTTTAAACTTCGGAAATTCTTTGACTTGTGTCAATTGCTCGTGTACATAGTTCACTGCTGCGTTCATAGCTTAAAAATTTTAAGGACTGCAAAGGTATGTATAAACAGAGTAATCAACAAAATTATTTTGATTCCGCATGTAAACTGGCAGTCGTTTGTCTGTAATAAGTAAAATATGGTGCATATTCCGGTGCCAGTTTTTGCTTATGTTCGTCGAGCCGGATCAGGTTGCGGGCAGTACCTTCTATCTGATAATACTCAGAAAAAGTTCCGGCAGCTTCATTGCCAAATGCATGGATCAGCTGGTTATCAGCGAGTTCCCACTGACCTATTACAATCTGATCTGCCACCCGGTCGCTGGAGTAATGGATGGTCTTGATGAACTTGTGACTGGGGAGGAATTTAAGCTTTTCTTCCCGTCCGTTTTTATAGACCATTGTTTCCTTAGCGCCATTCATATTCTGGACATCTCTGGAAAAGTCGGTAACGGCACTGTAGGTGCCCGCTACCTGATCTTCCTGAATAGCCGGTCTTGTTAACGCACAGCCACTGAAAGTCAGCACCAAAATGCCGGATAGCATGGCTAAACGTCTATTTCGTATAAAAAGAGGTCTTTTCACCTCCTAAAAATAGGGGAATTTCAGCAAAAACTACCTATTGGTTGTTTAGTTCATACCAATGAAGGGTTCTGGTCTTCATATCACCCATAATTAACGTAGTATCTGCCTCGTTATGTTCTTGCTGAAAGGCGTATAATAGCATGAACTGGTGGTCATTTTTCCATTTGGCATCTAAAATGGACGTACCCGGGCCTGCAAACATTACAAGCCACTGTTTATGTTCGCCTGGTATCGCTATCATGATTTTAGTATCCGGCTCGCCGCCTTCCAGGGAGCTCCTGCCTTCTTTGCCTTTAACGGGGATATGGCCATAGGAGCCAAAATCCAGCAAATAACTGCTGTCGGGGGACCATCTTAAAACTGACGCATAGTCTTTATAAAAAGAAGCATCTGCCTGAAAGGTTGAGGAATCCGTAAAAGTTCCAACGGCGGCATCTGCGCTACCCTCCACCGTACTATCTAAATTATGGCCGGGTGCATGGCCATTGGAAAAAGCGGCGGTATCAACTTTCCGGCCACCCATGGCGCTGGAAAGCCAGTCGGTGGTGAGGCTGTCAAAGACAAATTGACGGCTAGCCATTCTTCCTTCTGTTGTGAGGCTGTCCGCTTTTAAACGCTCAAGACTATCCTTTGTATGCTGGCCTTGTTTATTGCCGTTGCAAGTACAGCCTATCAGCAAAACCAGACTGAAGATCAGTGTACTGTAAACAGATACTTGTTTAGATGAGGTGATAGGTGATTTCATAATAATAGTATTTGAGCCGGTTGTATGTAATATTGTTGTATGTAATATTATTGTTTCTCCAGAAAGATCTCCGCGACCATGCAACGGGCACTGCCCCCGCCAACAGTCTCAATAGTAGAAATATCAACCGGCAGCGCTTCTGAGTGGATGGACAAGGCCTCTTTTTGTTCCTCGCTCAGGCAGTCATATGCCGATTGGCTCATGATGGTATACGGCTTGCCGGCGGTACTTTTCACCTGAATCATATTGCCGGCAAAACGGCGGACCTGCTCCAGGCTGATAGCGATCACTTCATGACCACTGCTGCGCAACTGCTCCGCGACCCGGATCCTTTCAGTCATGTTTTTAATGGATTCCAGACATATTACCGCATAAGTGGTGCCAATATGCATCATGACGTTGGTATGATAGATCGGCGTTCCTGCTTCGTCACTGGCTTCGAAATAAACAGGGCGGTAGCCATGGGCGCGGGCAAAGGTTTCCAGTAACGGTTTATGTGTCCTGGCAGACAGACAGGCATATACCATTTTGTTTTCGTGATCAAAGATCATAGAGCCTGTTCCTTCCAGAAAGAAATTCTCTGCCTCATATTCGCTCCAGTCTTCTACATCCGTAATTTTATATTTGACCGAGAGTTCCTGCAGTATCTCGTCTCTTTTTTCTTCCCGGCGGTTGGGCGCATACATGGGAAATATAATGACTTTACCGCTGGGTAATGTACAGAACCAGTTATTCGGGAAAATTGCATCTGGCTTCGGCGGCCTGATGGTGTCTTCAATCACCAATACCTCTATCTGATGGTCTCTTAATTTTTCTACATACCTGTCAAATTCCGCCTCGGCGCGCTTTTGTACTGCTCCTGCTGCTTCATTCAGGTTGTTTTGATACGTATTGTTTTTAGCAGTTTCGCTGTTATAGCCGAAACTGGCGGGCCGCACCATTAATAATTGAGCACTGATCTGCCTATCTGTCATAATTCAAAAATCTAAATCGCAATAAAGTTAAAATAATCTGCGGATCTTGTTGTCCGGTTTAAAGTATTTCCCTGAGCACAGGCTGGCTCATACAATGGGAACCGCCTCTGGCCCGGGAGAGTTCCGCAGAAGGTAGTAAAATCAAGGTGTTTTCGATGTCGTCCACACTGAGTTTGCCGGCGCCGAGCTCCTCATTGAGTGTAGCTGCATTTTTAATCTGAAAACCTTTCTTTTTAAAAGTATTAATCGTAAGCTCATTGCGGTCATAACCGACAACGACACCGTCTTTTAGTGCCAGCAGGTTACAGGAATCCGTCCATTGTTCCCGCTCATCATATGGAAAAGTGTTATTTCCGCTGTAGATGATCTGTACTTTGTCCGGATCCACGGCAAAGTCATGGATACTGATATCGCGGAGCAGGGATTCCAGGCCGGTAATATGCGGTTTGATGCTGACTTCATAATTTTTATAAGGCGCATAGGTCTCCGAGAGTGGTTTCTGAAACCGCAGTATCTCAATCTTAAAGCCGCTATCTTCATGGTGATCAGGATGTAATCTTTTAATATAGCTGTACTGGCTTCGTTTGTCCAGTTTCATAATCTTCTCAGAGAAAGGGCCGAACAGGACCCAGGTATCTTTTCTGACTTGTGTAAATACCGTATCGATGTGCATCATTGCCCTGTGCTGCGGAATTTTAATGACGGAGATCTTTTCAATACCGGTACCGGCATCAGCGAAGATATTATGGATGGCCTCATTGATACCTGCAGGCGTGGTGCGTTCACTACAGCCGATCAGCAGGTGATTGGGTGAGATCATCATGACATCCCCTCCTTCCAGGCTGGTCTTTTGCAATGCCTGTTCTTCCTGACTCAGCAAAAAGAAATTACTGGGTTCAGAGATTTCGATCAGTTTCTCCGTTTGATTTTTGAATAACGCATATTGCGCAATGAATTTCATTAAAAGGGATTCTCTTTCCCTGGCGGGGCTGGCGGCATTGCTGAGCAGTAAATGATCATTCACCGCAATGGCGATATCCCGGGTAAAGATAAAATTAGGTAAAGGTGCAAAAATGAATTCGCCTGTATCTTCACCGCCTTCTTTAATAATACCGGTAATCAGCGCTTTGGCCAGGTCTTCTGACCG
The DNA here is from genome assembly GCF_020042345.1 of Arachidicoccus terrestris. Taxonomy (NCBI): domain Bacteria; kingdom Pseudomonadati; phylum Bacteroidota; class Chitinophagia; order Chitinophagales; family Chitinophagaceae; genus Arachidicoccus; species Arachidicoccus terrestris. Next base: position 2,216,626 of record NZ_CP083387.1, on the reverse strand, counting down.
GTCTACAGCCATTAGTTTCTTTTCAGTCCTGGAACTGCTGCCTTCCCAGCCGCAAACGGCGGAGATCAGCCGCTGACGAAGGCTATCTTCCTGTAAAAGTTCAGAAAGCAAAAATTGCGTATCTAAAACATTCTTGCTGTTAAAATAGGCGGGATTGTCCGGTTTATAACAATCAGGTTGTATTTTATCTTTCTGGCTTTTCTCGAAGTCCATCACATACGCTGCCTTCTCCGGATCGGTGAAATGCAGCAGTAACTTCACATATTGGTTGTATTCCCGGCGCATCTGCGACAGATGTACGGTATCATCATATAGCCACTCTTTGAATTTTGCGGGAACGACTTTGCCGATGCCACCATCCGGGCTGTGTATAATAAGTCTCTTTAGTCTGCCGATTTCTGTTTCAACATGGATTTGCTCATTTTGCGTCATAAAAGGGCGTTTGATTGCCCGCAATATAGGTCTTTTTTAAGGACTTAAAAAAGACCATACTGTTAACGCTGTAGTAAAGAAGGGACAGACAAATGCGCCGGTTTTATGGGCTTTCGATTGCAATAAGGCTATTTTTCCGGTGTAACCGGAAAGCGGCCTCCGGCTGTCCACAGGTGGCTTTGAACGTTGTCGCTAAGACTGTTGTTGCTATCTTAATGATAATGCCTGCGCTACAATGGGACAGGGCGTATTTACAGTGACTTTTCCATATAAACAACACCTTCCATGGGGTTGCTGTAATAGGCCGGAATTTTATAAAAGCCGTATTGAATATAGAGCTGCAAGGCCGCCTGAAAAGTCGGCAAAGTATCCAGCCTGATGCGTTCATAGCCCAAATACCGGGCTTGCTGAAAAGCCCCCTCAAGTAAATGCCTGCCCAGTTTTAATCTTCTGAAATCCGGCCGGACATACAATCGTTTGAGCTCTGCTGTCCGTTTATCCAGCTGTCTGATCGCTACACAGCCAATATATTGTGCCTCGGAAATCTCCCGGCAAAGAATCAGCGCCCCACCCGGAAGACCGTATTTTTTTTCAATGCCCGCCAGTTCGCCTTCAAAGTCCTGGAATTCCAGGCCAAATCCCAGAGAGGCTGCATATTCCCTGAATAATATACGCCCCTGATCATATTGTTCACTGGACTGCGCCAAAGAAAACTCGATGGATGGTAACGAAGAGATAGTAGGGAAAGACATGCGGATCGCGTTTTTGAAAAGGATTTGAAAAGGAAAGGAATAGCCGGATCATTGGTTGAATAGGTGCGGACAGCCGCCGGATCGCCCGTTAAAAGATCAGATGCTCTTTATGGTCCAGATAAGTATAATCGATCTCTGTGGCCAGCTGCACATCTTGTATGGATTTGACGAGCGAAAGCATATGGCCGAACTCTTCATGAACCCCTACCTGGCCTTTGATCAGCCAGATAAAGTCAATATGTTTGAATTCAGGCAGTAAAACCTCCCCGTCATTACGATTACTGTACAGATAATGCTTTGTAAAACTGTGCTTTACATTAGACTGGTAAACCGGAAAATAATAATTTCTGTTTTTTTTATTCAGCAGGATCTCAATGTCTGTATTCAGCCTGAAGTCAAAATTGAGCAGTTTATTGACCTGCAGACAAAATTTATAGCTCTTTACGGACGTGACCAGGCCGATCAGGCAGCTATCCTCGAAAAATTCATCGTAGGAATCAGTGGTGTCCAGTAAAAAGCTTTTGCTCGGTTTCATAACCTGATGTTGTATCTGCTCAGAGCCGGCAAAGCATAAAAGCTGCCATCTGCCGGTTTTAATGTAATTGGAAGGCGCCAGGCACCAGATATCCTCATCTTCGCCTGTATAAAAACAGCAGCCTGTCCGCTTTCTCAGACAAAGTTAAGCCTTCTTTGTATTCTCCGCAAAGAAGATCTTTTGCCAGATGAGAAAAGAGACTTGATTGGGGCAGGCCTCAGGGCCCGTCAATGCGCCAGGCTTACAGTAATAATTGCAGGCTCCGGAAATGAGCATGCCTGCCTGTCACCGCACAATGTTTCGAAAGAATCCGCTTACTTGAGTGTACACGCGCCAGTATATTTTCAACGAATTCAGAACCAATTCGCTAAAACCCGTTTGGCCGTTTGATATTTGGCCAGGCAGGTTCGGGGGCTTTTCACAAAAAACCCATTAAAAAGCTAAAAGAATGCCCCAAAACGGATAGTTTCCCAAAATCGTAAATGGAATCCGGCTGAGGAATGGTAAATTTGCCCCGCAATGTTAAGAACCGGAAAGAAGACAATTCAGATCGCGCTGACGGGCAACCCCAATAGCGGAAAGACATCTCTGTTTAATGCCCTCACTGGCCTTAATCAGAAGGTGGGTAATTTTCCAGGCGTTACGGTAGATAAAAAAACCGGCACTACGCAGTTTAGCGGCCATGGTCAGGCCAAGATCATTGATCTGCCGGGGACCTATAGTCTGTATCCCAGACGGGAAGATGAATGGGTAGCCTATAAAGTGATGATGGATGTAGAGAAAATCCAGGATCTGGATTTGCTCTTACTGGTCATGGATGCCAGTAACCTGAAAAGAAATCTGTTATTCTGCTCCCAGCTGGTGGATCTTAAGTGTCCGGTGGTTGTGGCACTGACCATGAATGACCTGGCCCAGAAAAAGGGCATCCGTATTGATGTGGATGAGCTCTCCCGGGAATTGAATATTCCTGTAGTACCTGTCAACCCCAGAACCAATAAAGGGCTGGGAGAGCTAAAAAAAGTGATCAGCCACGTACTTTCCCAGACAATAACAGCAACCGCTCCGGATTTTATTGATAATAAAGCATTGGCTCCCGGTGCTATTGAAGATCTTCAAAAGCTGATGCCCGGTGTCAATGATTATCTGGCTATTCATTATTTAGCCAATTATAAAAATCTGCCGTTTTCTGCAGCCGTCAAAAGCCAGGTGGCAGCAGTAGAGGCTAGAAACAATTTTTCACCCAATAAAGTGCAGGCAAATGAGATCCTGCAGCGCTATACCCGGATCAATAAGATCATGCAGCAGTTCGTCGTGGAGCCGGACCCGCTGCAAAAAAAGATCTTTACCGATAAACTGGATAATCTTCTGCTTCACAGAGTATGGGGATATGTGATCCTGCTGGCTGTATTATTTATTTTATTCCAGAGTATTTTCTGGCTGGCCTCCTATCCGATGGATGCCATCGACTGGGGCTTTTCTGAGCTGACAGGGTGGGCCTCTTCTGTGCTGCCCGATACCTGGTGGAGTGATCTGCTCTGTAACGGGTTATTGGCCGGTTTAGGCGGAATCATCATATTTGTGCCGCAGATCATGATTTTATTCGGGTTGATCACCTTATTGGAGGACTCGGGTTATATGGCCCGAATCAGTTTTTTGATGGATAAGCTGATGCGCAAAGTTGGCCTGAATGGTAAGAGCGTTATGCCGATGATCAGTGGATTTGCCTGTGCCATTCCCGGTATTATGAGCACCCGAAATATTGAAAATAAAAAGGAACGGCTGCTGACGATCATGATTACACCGCTCATGAGTTGCAGCGCCCGGCTACCGGTTTATACCATTCTTATCGGTCTGGTCGTACCGGATACCTATTATCTGGGTATCTTTTCGGCCAGAGGCCTGATCATGATGTTCATGTATTTACTCGGAGTGGTGATGGCTCTCATTGTAAGTTTAGTGCTTAAATGGATCATTAAAATCAAAGAGAAAAGTTTCTTTATCCTGGAACTACCCGTATACAGGGCCCCCAGATGGAAGAACGTTGGGGTAACGATGGTAGAAAAAGCAAAGATATTCGTACTGGAGGCCGGAAAGGTCATTATTGTTATCAGCCTGCTTATCTGGTTCTTAAGTTCCTACGGCCCTTCGAAAAGAATGCATGCACTTGACCAAAAGTATGAAACGGCTAAAACGTCGCTCATGGCTACCGGGACCGACAATGCAGCCGCGATGGCGGCTTTGGATAGAGAACATGGCACTGAAAAACTGGAGAATTCCTACGCCGGTATTCTGGGCAAATCCATTGAGCCGGTGATTCGCCCGTTGGGCTATGACTGGAAGATCGGTATCGCATTGATTACTTCCTTTGCCGCAAGGGAGGTATTTGTCGGAACCATGGCCACCCTCTATAGTGTGGACGAGAACAATACGGCTACTTTACAGCAGAAAATGGAAAATGCGAAACGTCCTGACGGCTCCAAAGTGTATACGTTGGCAACTGCCATGTCTCTGATTATCTTTTATGTGCTGGCTATGCAGTGCATGAGTACGCTCGCCGTGGTCAAAAGAGAAACCAAGTCCTGGAAATGGCCGGCTATTCAATTGGTCTACATGACGGCGCTGGCCTATGTCTGCAGCCTGGTCACCTATGCGCTTCTAAATTAGAAAATCAGTCAGGCTTTAACAGTACGGATAATAACTTCCTGCTTCAGGATTTTAGAAATGGGGCACTGCTCCGCAATTTTTAACAATCTGTCGCTAATCTCCGGGTCTAAAGGTTGGTTAAATTCAATTTGCCGCTCGATAATGGTTTTGCGGTCGGTATTATCCATCTGGTAATACATATTGGCCCGGGCACTGATTTCCGGGATATGGTATCCTTTATGATCTATATACATCCGCAGCGTTACCAGTGTACAGGTAATCAGCGAACTTAACAAAAGAGTGAAGGGATCCGGCCCGATGTCCATGCCGCCGAGCCTTTCGGGCTCATCTGTAATGAACTTCCCATTTCTCCAGGTGATCTGGGTCTGATATTTCTGGTCGCCGATTAATCCGTTGACCGGTGTCTCTAGTATATACTTCATCGCTTCAGTTCGTTTGCGGTTCCTGCAGGCCCGAGTTTTTAACGGGCGTCTGTATTAAAAACGATCTTGTTGGCCTGATCGATCTCATCGCGATTGATCGAATGTCCAAAACCGGGATACTCTTTCAGATGAACGTCGGCATTCATATCCTGCAGGATATTTTCAGTGGCATACACCCGGGCTATCGGTACGTGGAAATCAGGATTGCTGGTGCCGATAAAGACGGGTGTCTGTTTAAAATCACCCTTATAATTTACGGAATTGATCTGCTCGCCGATTAACCCGCCGATGACAGCTACAGCGCCGCCATAGCGCATCGCATATCTGGCCAGAAATTCGAGCGTGAGGCAGGCGCCCTGGGAGAAGCCGAAGAAATATATGTTTTCGGGGGAAATGCCGGCCTGCGTTATTTTTTCGACCGTCTGTCTGACCATTTCGATTGCTGAACTAAGCCAGGGCTCGTTATGCGCGGCAGGTGCCATAAATGACAGCGGGTACCAGGTATTGCCCGTGGCCTGCGGTGCGATTAATGCATAGTCCCTGACATTCAAATGCGGCGCCAGCGACAGGATGTCATCGGCAGAGCCGCCGCGTCCGTGTAGCATAATCAGTGCCTTTTCGGCTTTTTCTAAGGCTGTGCCTGACCTATGTATGTCCAGCGTATGGGTGTTGTTTGTCATTATTTAAAATTTTCTACCGGGTAATTAAAAGCAGGGAGATGTGCATCCAGCTCCGGTCTGTTCTGTTCAAACTGTGCGGGAAGTTGCAGCTGCATTCCGAGTTCACTGCTGTCTTCATCGATTGTGAATCCGGGGCTCAGGGTCGCCACCTCAAAAATAACGCCACCCGGTTCTGTAAAGTAAACGGAAGAAAAGTACTTCCGGTCCCTGATCTCTGTTGTTTTTAGTCCAAAGGCCCTCAGTTTTTGCATGATGTCTGACTGAGACCTGGCATCCGGCGTGGCGAAGGCTACGTGGTGAACCATGCCGCGCCCGCCGAGGCCTCTTAGCCCCTCCATATCCCAAAGGATATCTACATATTGGCCCGGCCTGTCGTCCACTCCGTACCGGAAGCGCCCGGCACTCTCCCGGATCAGCCGGTGATTTAAGACGGTGGTCAGCAGGGCGGCGGTCTTTTCAAAGTGTTCCAGCCAGAGCTCTACATGATGGATGCCACGGATGGCATGCTCCTCAGGAATGTTTTTATTAAAACCGTTTCCCGGCCTGATCTCCTTATCCGTAAAAACCAGCTCAAGTCCCATCCCGTCCGGATCTTCCAGGTAGATAAAAACCTCTCCGCCGTAACGCTGCTGAGGGTGTTTATAGGCAATGTTAAAGGCGTCCAGCCGCCGCTGCCAGAAATCCAGGCTGTCCGGTGCCAGTGAAAACGCGGTAGTGTTGATTTTGCCTTTACCGTGGCGGCCCTGGGCGAGGCCTTTACCGTATGGAAAGCTGGTAAAAATGCTGCCCGGTGTGCCGGTCTCATTGCCAAAATAAAAGTGATACACCTTTGGATCGTCAAAGTTGACGGTCTTTTTGACCAGGCGCAAGCCCAGGAAGGCTGTATAAAAATCTATATTTTCCTGGGTGTCGCCTGAAACGGCGGTTACATGATGAATGCCGGTGATTAGATCTTTCATGCTGTTTAGTGCTTGGTTTCTTTATACCAGATGTCGGCATAATCCGCTCCATGACGCCTGAACTGGAGGTGTACATAGGGGCAGAGCGGTTTTATCAATAAATTGTTGGATCTCGCATAGGTGACCAGACTGGCCAGTAATATTTTACCAAAACCTTTGCCCGAATAAGTTTCGTCTACTTCGGTGTGGTATACGGTAAGCAGGTTGCCTTCCACGGAAATATCCATTTTACCCGCTTTGATGCCATCACTGAAGAGCTCAACCTCACCAAACCCATTGTCATCTAATACGACTTTTGTTGTTTCCATTTTGCTTTTTTTTAAAGTTGAGGCAATGCCTTTTCGATTTTTGAGCGCAAGCCTTCATACTGTTTAGGTAGCTTGAGCTCCGTGCCTAAAGTGGACAAGGGTTCATCTTTTGTAAATCCGGGGTTGTCGGTGGCCAGCTCAAACAGGATTCCTCCCGGTTCCCTGAAGTAAAGGGAAAAGAAATAATCCCGGTCGATTTTAGGTGTGATGCTCAGACCGGCAGCCAGTACTTTTTCCCGGTAGTCCATCAAGATATTGTCGTCCTTGACCCTAAAAGCGATATGGTGGTTAGTCCCGGCAGCATTATACCCTCTGGGGCCGTCCGGAGTTTCCAGTATATCGACGATATTTGCGGTATCGATGTTTGAAGTGCCGAAGCGGAGTCTGCCCGCCTCCTGTTTTTGTAAATCATAACCAAGGATGTCGGTCAGTATTTTGGCTGTGGCGTCTGCTTTATCCAGTGTGAGGGTCACGTTGTAAAACCCCTTTAGTGCGACATCACCGTTGATTTCAGGTGTCTGCCAGGGGGGGCGGTTGTCCGGATCCGCGGCTTCAACAAACTGCAACTGCAGCCCGTCCGGATCCTTAAATGAGATGAGGGGCTCGCCAAATACTTCTCCCTCGTCAAAGGGTACATTAAACTGTGTCAGCCTTTGCTTCCAGAAGCTTAAGGCTCCTTTTGGCACACTGTATCCAATATGAGTGGCCAGGCCTGAACCGTTACGGCCGGCGCCGATGCCTTCCCAGGGGAAGAAGGTGAGAATGGTTCCCGGAGTGCCTGACTCGTTACCGTAATAAAAGTGATATGTACCCGGGTCGTCAAAGTTCACGGTTTTCTTGACCATGCGTAATCCTAATACTTTGGTATAGAAATCCAGGTTTCTTTTAGCCTCATTTGCGATGGCCGTTATATGGTGCAGTCCTATTACTTGATTTTCTTTCATGATTCAGATTTTTAATAGGACAAAGTTACGTCGGGTACAGGCCGGGAAAAATAACCTAGATTAAGTTGCCGGAGGTTTAGTCCCGGGAAGGGGTGTAAAGCCCGTTTCATGGGGGACTTTGGGAAAACGCCCTGCTGTCCAGTCTGCCTTGGCCTGCTCAATTCTTTCTTTGTCAGTAGAAACAAAATTCCAGTATATAAACCGTTCCTCCGGGAAAGGCTCGCCGCCAAATAGATATATATCGCTGCCCGCTGTTATGTTGAAGGTGCACAGATGGGCATCCTTGGTAATTAACAGCTGGCCGGGTCCATAATTGTGCCCCTGATTTTCGATACTGCCCTTGACGATATACAGCCCGCTTTCTCCGTACAGGCGGTCAGTAAGATCAATGGTCATATCACGGTCGGATTTGATTTCCAGCATATATAACGGACTGTAAACGGGAACGGGAGATCTGTGTGTCCCGATGGATCCGGCAATCAGTTTTAGCCTTGCTCCGCCTTCCTCCCAGACCGGTAGGCTATCCCCCTTAATATGTACAAAAGAAGGATCCATTTCCTGTTTGTCTTTGGGGAGGGCGATCCAGATCTGTAAGCCGTGCAAAAATTTATCCTGGTGACGGAGTCCGTCGGGAGTCCTTTCTGAATGGGTGATTCCTTTGCCGGCGGTCATCCAGTTTACATCCCCGGGATAGATCTCCACCGCATTGTCCAGGCTGTCTCTATGCATAATAGCTCCCTCAAATAAGTAAGTCAGTGTTGACAGGCCGATATGGGGATGCGGGCCTATATCCAGATTGTCGGCGGCGGACATTTTTGCCGGTCCCATATGGTCAATAAACACAAAAGGGCCTACACTGCGTTTTTGCCGGAAAGGCAATAACCTCCCGACCAGAAAATTACCGATATCCGCGGCTTTTTCGGGTAATATGATATCAATGTTGGACATGATTGAAGTTGATTTTAGTAAGACAGGTTATTTCCCGAATATACAAATTATTGTGGTGCCGGCTGCTTATTTTTCGCAGCGGCTTTGGGTGTAAACAGGGGCAATCGATTTTATTTTTAAGGAGAAAACAAACAGGTAAACCAAAAAAAAGTAAAAGTAAATCCCGTTTGCCACATCTTGTAAAACAGTTCATATTCACGGTATACAAACGTATGCATAAACGCATTAAGTTTAATTTTATTTATTACAATCGATTGCAATTTCAAATTATTTATTACCTTCCCTTAAAATTATTCATTTGTCATGAAACGAATCAGCATTAAACTGGGTATTCTTACAGTAGCCATTATCCTGGCAGGAGCCGCCAGTGGACAGGATTTTAAGGACCCTTCCAAATCTGTCGATGTCCGCGTGAACGACTTCATTTCTCAATTGACACTAAAAGAAAAGGTGGATCAATTAATGAATAATACGCCCGCCATACAACGCTTGGGAGTGCCTGCATATAACTGGTGGAATGAAGCGCTGCATGGTTTGGGCCGATCAGGAGTTGCGACTATTTTTCCTCAGGCTATCGGGGAAGCGGCAACCTTTGATCCAGAACTGCTTAAACAGATATCCACCGCCATTGGCAAGGAGGCCAGGGCACAATTTAATATCAATCGCAAAAACGGCTACGAGATACAATATGGAGGATTGTCCTTTTGGACGCCCAATATTAATATATTTAGAGACCCCAGATGGGGCCGCGGTCAGGAGACCTATGGAGAAGATCCGTATCTGACTTCACAGATGGGAGTGGCCTTTGTTGAAGGACTACAAGGCAATGATCCAGCGCACCTGATGGCCGCTGCCTGTGCCAAGCATTATGCCATTCATAGTGGACCGGAAAAACTACGTCATGAATTTGATGCTAAAGTAAGTTTGCAGGACATGCAGGAAACGTATTTTCCCGCCTTTCATGCACTGACAAAGGCCGGTGTAGAGTCATTTATGTCAGCTTATAACCGCGTAAACGGTGAGGCATGTAGTGCCAGCGACTTCTTAATAGATACAGTGCTCAGAGGCTGGTGGGGTTTTAAAGGACATATCGTTTCAGATTGTGACGCAGTACAAGATCTTTATACTGGGCATCATTTAGTGAAGACGCCAGCTGAAGCCGCCGCACTTGCCATTAATAAGGGGCTTGATCTAAATTGTGGAACGACTTATTATGCTTTGGTGGATGCCATTAAACAGGGATTAACTACTGAAGCAAAGGTGGATAGTGCACTGGCTGCTGTTACCCGCACGCGCATTAAACTCGGGCTTTTAGATCCCGCTGGTAGTAATCCTTATGATAAAATCAGCCCCGATGAATTAAATAGTGAAGCCCATCGTAAATTGGCGCATAAAGCAGCGGTAGAGTCTGTGGTGATGCTTAAAAACAGTGATCATACGCTGCCACTGGCAAATAACCTGCAAAAATATTATATCACTGGCCCTAATGCTACTAATATGGAAGCCTTGATTGGCAATTATTATGGAGTAAATAATCAAATGAGCACCATTTTGGAAGGTATCGCGGGTCATATTGCCAAGGGCAGTCAGCTGCAATACCGCAAGGGTATTCTGATGGACCGTCCCAATGATAACCCCATTGACTGGACAACAGGTGATGCGCAGCAGGCGGAAGCTATTTTTGTAGTTTTGGGTATTGATGGCACGCTGGAAGGAGAAGAAGGAGAGGCCATTGCTTCTAAGCATTTTGGAGATCGTCTGGATTATAATATTCCAGCGAATCAGGTGGCATTTTTGGAGAAATTACGTAAAGGTTACAAAGGGAAAATTGTCACTATTGTAACAGGTGGCAGCCCAATGAATTTAAAAGAAGTGCATGAATTATCTGACGCAGTTTTGATGGTCTGGTATCCGGGTGAAGAAGGTGGAAATGCGGTCGCCGATATTATCTTTGGCAACCAATCACCATCAGGGAAATTACCGGTAACCTTTCCGATGAGCCTGGATGATTTGCCAGATTATAAAAATTATGACATGACCGGCCGTACCTACCGGTATATGGAAAAAGCACCTATGTATCCATTTGGGTTTGGCTTGAGCTACGGACAGTTTGTTTATGAGGATTTAAAAGCAGACCGTAAAGTCCTAAACAAGGGGCAGCAAAAAATAAACCTGACAGTGAATGTGAAAAATGAAGCGAAGACCGCGAGTGATGAAGTGGTGCAATTATATGTAGCAGTTCCGGATCAGTCATTTGAAACACCTAATTATTCACTTAAAGCTTTTAAGCGCATTGAGGTAGGCGGGGGCGCCAATCAGCAAGTAAGCTTTACCTTGACGGCAGATGATTTAAAAGTCTATAACGAAGAGGGAAAATCAGTATTGCCCAAAGGCACTTATAAAATTTATGTAGGCGGGAGTTCACCAATAGCCAGGAGTCAGGAGTTGGGTGCACCAGCTTTGCGTACCCTCACTATTGAGGTAAAGTAATTCCTTAGAACACTGAGAATCATTAACAGGTAGGGGGCTTATAAAGTAACCTTATCAATATCTTTTCATTTGGATGTCGTAATGACGTCTTGGCTGACATCCCATTTGTATTGCGAAGGCTCCCTTATTGGGTCGCTGAGCGGCGATGAGATGGAAGGCTATTCCTCGGTCATATTATTTAACAACGAACTTTCTTTTTAAGCGATCTTAACCGAATTAATATGCGACAATATTTAAATTTGAAGAGACCTGCAATACGGCATAGGTTCTTGGGGGCAGCTCAGGCAATAACTGTAGCGGTGTCCTCAGCCCTATTTGTGAGTCTGGTATTAACTGGATGCGCCGTTTCTGCTTCTGAATCCAGGACGGACAATAAGGACAACCAGTCCAAAACATCCAAAGGGCTTAAAGATTATTACAGCGGCTATTTTCCTGTTGGAGTAGCCGTAAATAGTTATAATATCCATGGACCGGCCCAGGCCCTGATTCTTAAGGAATTTAATAGCATTACGCCAGAGAATGATATGAAGATGGGACCTATCCATCCAAGACAGGATCAGTATAATTTTAGTGCTGCTGATAAAATCGTTGCCTTTGCCCGCGGGCACGGATTGAAAATAAGGGGCCATAATCTCTGCTGGCACGAGCAGACGCCCAGGTGGATTTTTAAAGATGCACAAGGCGCGCAAGTGTCAAAAGACAGTTTATTTGCCCGGTTAAAAAGCCATATACAGACGGTTGTAGGCCGTTACCATAAAGATATTTACGCCTGGGATGTGGTCAATGAGGCCATCAGTGATAATCCCTCTGAGTTTTTAAGAAACAGCCCCTGGCTCAAAATCTGTGGCTCTTCATTCATTGATAGCGCCTTTTGGTATGCGCACAGGGTGGACCCGAAAGCAGCGCTTTATTATAATGATTATAATGCAGTCATTCCGGAGAAGGCCAAAAGGATCTATAAACTACTTAAGGGATTGAAGAGCAGGGGCGTTCCTATTACTGGTATTGGCATTCAGGCACATTGGTCAATTTATCAGCCGACAGAAGCGGAGCTGCGCTCCGCACTGGATTTGTATAAGAGTCTGGGACTTAAAATACAGATTACGGAGTTGGATGTTTCTGTATTTCCTTGGGAGAAAAACCGTCGGGCACTCTTACCCAAGGATAAGGTGGTATATGAGGGAGCACTGGAAGAAAAACAAGCCGCCTTTTACAAAATGGTGTTTAACGTATTTAGGGATTATAAAGGCGTAATTACCAGTGTCACCTTCTGGAATGTATCAGATAATGACAGTTGGCTCAATAACTATCCGGTGCCTGGACGTAGAAATTATCCGTTATTATTTGACAGTGCGCTTCACAGAAAGGCTGCTTATCAGGCTGTCACTGATTTTTAATACCTATGTTGTTGAACGTCAAAATGGTGTTAGCTGGATGCCTGCTTTTAAATTTAATTGGAATCCATTATGAAGCATGAAAGAGTAAGGACAAAAACATTAAAGGTTTGTTTTTTAGTGTTGACGGTAGCAGGGGGCTTCTTGACTACCCTGAAAGCACAAAAGCAGATGATTAGCTTTTCCATGAAGAGTGTTCAGGGAGACGGTGCGTTTGTGCTGGCGGATAACAGCCGGGTGACGCCAATAATGATTTCGGCGGATGATTGGAAAGGCGTGGCTATCGCAAGTGAAAATCTGAGTCAGGATTTTAAAAGAGTAACCGGAATTGCCGCACCGCTAATGCATGGTATCGAAACGCCCGGAAATAATGAATACGCTATAATTGCAGGAACTATTGGTCATAGCACACTTATTGACGGATTGATACGCCGAGGTGTTATCAAAGTAAGTGATGTGGGCGGGAAATGGGAAAGCACGCTAATGCAGGTGGTGGAAGCGCCACTGCCTGGTATTAAAAAAGCACTAGTCATTGCGGGCAGTGATAAAAGAGGGACTATCTATGGTATTTATGAGCTTTCCAGGCAAATAGGAGTTTCTCCCTGGTATTATTGGGCAGATGTTCCCGTAGTACAACACGATCGTATCTACTGTTTGGAGGGATCGCAGGTCTTACCTTCTCCAAAAGTTAAATACAGAGGCATTTTTTTAAATGATGAAGCGCCCGCTTTGTCGGGCTGGGTCCATGAGCAATTCGGTGGATTTAACCATAAGTTCTATACAAAAGTCTTTGAATTATTGCTTCGGTTGAAGGCTAATTATTTATGGCCAGCCATGTGGGGAAATGCTTTTAATGACGATGATACACTGAACCCGGTTTTGGCAGATCAATATGGGATAGTGATGGGAACCTCACATCATGAACCGATGCTGAGGGCTCAGCAGGAATGGAAACGGTATGGCAAAGGTGCCTGGAACTATCAAGAAAATAAGCGGGTTTTGCAGGACTTCTGGAAAAAGGGAATTGAGCATATGGGAACGCATGAAAGCATTGTGACCATTGGAATGCGTGGAGACGGGGACATGCCTATGACTGAAGGAAGCAATATTGCTCTATTGGAGAATATTGTTAAGGATCAGCGAACGATATTAGAGGAGGTAACGGGTAAGCCTGCTGCTAAAACGCCCCAGCTTTGGGCTCTTTATAAGGAGGTACAGGACTATTATGATAAAGGCATGCGCGTGCCTGATGATGTTACTCTGCTGCTCTGCGATGACAACTGGGGTAATTTAAGAAGACTTCCCAGGTTAGACGATACATACAGAAGCGGAGGTTATGGCATCTATTACCATTTTGATTATGTAGGTGGCCCAAGGAATTATAAGTGGATTAATACAAACACGATAGAAAGAACCTGGGAACAAATGCACATGGCATACGCCTATGGGGCTAACCAGATCTGGATTGTAAATGTGGGAGATTTAAAGCCGATGGAGTTTCCGATCTCATTTTTTCTGGATTACGCACGTAATCCTGACCAGATGGGATATAGTGATCTGCCTGCCTATACCGTTCAATGGTCGAGACAGCAATTTGGCGACTTATTTGCTGAGCCGATTGCCAATATTATCCATCTCTATACTAAATACAATGCCCGGGTTAAACCAGAACTCCTGGATAGCAAAACATATAGTCTTAAAAATTATGATGAGTGGAATCTGGTAGTGCGCGATTATAATGCCCTGGCAGCTAAAAGCAATGCCCTATATGATAATCTTCCTGAAGCCTATAAGGCCGCTTATTTTGAACTGGTAGATTATCAAGTAGCCGCCAGTGCCAATTTATATAAGTTATATCGCGCCCAGGCGCTAAATCACTTATATGCGAGCCAGCATAGATCCACCACCAATAAGTATGCAGACAGCGTTCTGTATTATTATAAAGTTGATAGTCTGTTGAGTCACAGGTATAATAAAGTCAATGCTGGTGGAAAATGGAATCATTTTATGGATCAGACCCATATTGGGTATACTTACTGGCAACAACCTGAACACAATAGTGTTCCGGCTGTTCAGCAGATTCACCTGGATAATAAGGCAATACTTGGTATAGCAACACCAGATACTTTGTTTTTGGAAGAAGGAGTTGAAGGCGCGACTGGCTATGGGCGGCAGGGCGTTATTTCTATATTTGCCAAAGGGGCTCAACCTGTGAAATATATGCTTAAGGCATCCGCCAATTACCTGAAAATAAGTCAGAATAAAGGGATGGTCAGCCCAGAGATGGATGACCTGAAGGTTACTTTGTCCGTGGACTGGAAGAAAATAAATCAAATAAAGGGCAATATACCAACTGCATTTGTACAGATAAAAGGTGCAGATGGTACGTTTAAACGTATTTGTGTAATCCTGCGGCCTGAATTAATCAATGATTTGCCTCATCAGGCATTCATTCAATCGGGTGATATCGTTAGTATCGATGCATTGGGTTTTGCAGGCGATTCTTCCAAAATTGGACAGGGAATCAGATGGGTCGCACTTCCGGGGTTTGGCAAGACGAATGGCGCAGTAACGCCAATGCCGGTTACTTTTAAGGAATTGAAATTAGATGGGAAAAATCCAAATATCTGCTACCGTTTTTTTACAAGAGATGAAGGTGCTGCAAAACTCTGCTTTTACCTGTCTCCTACTTTAAATATATGGAATAACGACGGGCTTAAATTTGCTTATTCAATAGATGACGGACAGCCTGAAATTGTGAATATCAATAAAGGTTCGGAATCAATACCCACATGGAGAAAAGAAGTTGCTGCCAGCATCAAGAAGATCAGCCAGGCGGTACAATTGAGCCGAAGGGGGTTGCATACTTTAAAAATTTGGGCTATCTCCCCCGGCGTCGTATTGCAAAAAATGGTGCTGGATTTTGGGATGGAAAAGCAGAGTTTTCTAGGAGCACCTGTTTCTTATTTTAACCCTTAAGAACCTGATCATGATTAAAAAAATAGTGGGTGGCTTATTATTACTATTACCTTGTTTCGTTTTAAAAGCACAATTAAAGCTACCCAGGCTTATCAGTAATGGAATGGTACTGCAAAGCGAAATGCCTTTGACTATTTGGGGCTGGGCAGATAATGGCAGCACCGTTAAAGTAGCATTTAAGGGACACAATTATAAAACAAGAGCGACTGATACCAACCACTGGGAAATCAAATTGCCGGCACAAAAACCCGGTGGCCCTTATGACATGCAGATCATAAGTGGTTCTCAGAAAATTGACCTGAAAGATATACGGATTGGTGAGGTATGGGTATGTAGCGGTCAGTCTAATATGGAACATGATCTTACCAGTGTTGTTGAGCAGTATCCTAAATTGCTGGCCGAGGGTAATTACCCGGATATCCGACAATTTAAAGTTCCTAACTATTATAATTTCAAAAAAACGGAAGTAGATTATGCCAGTGGAAGCTGGAAGGCAGCCACGCATGATAATATTGGCGCCTTCACGGCTGTCGGTTTTTTCTTTGCGCAGAAGTTGCATGAAAAAACGGGTGAAGCGGTTGGTCTCATAAATATCAGTCTTGGGGGTTCTCCCATCGAAGCCTGGTTGCCGGAATCTATTCTTAAAAAATATCCGAAGGAATATAACGAGTTACAAAAGTTCAAAAATGACAGCACTGTCGCAGCGGTTGAAAAAAATGATCAGCAAAAATGGGCCACCTGGAATCATTTATTGAACAGCAATGACCAAGGGCTGTTATTTGGATGGCGGAGCCTGCCGGTTAGTAGTCCCGCTGTTGTGAATTGGCCATCCATGTCTGTACCTGGCTACTGGGCAGATCAGGGTCTGGGCTTATTGAATGGTGTGGTCTGGCTGAAAAAGTCTGTCACGATTGATCGGGCCGCAAATACTCAAAATACGGCCAGACTTGTTCTTGGCAGAATGGTTGATGCAGATTCTGTTTTTGTGAATGGTCAGTTTATAGGAAGTACCGGCTATCAATATCCAAGAAGAAGATATGATTTTCCTGAGAATTTACTTCGGCTGGGAGAAAATACCATTACAGTCCGACTGGTTAGCCAAACAGCGAAGGGTGGTTTTGTGTCCGACAAGGTCTATGCGTTGGTAAGAGGGAGAGATACTGTTTCTCTGGCTGGAAGATGGAAGTATCAGGTTGGTGCCTTTATGCCGACCGCACCCGGTCAGACGTTTATTCGCTGGATGCCTGGTGGGTTATATAATGGGATGCTGGCACCAGCATTTAGCTATAGTACAAAAGGATTCATCTGGTATCAAGGGGAGTCTAATATTGATAATGCAAATACATATGGTACAAAGCTGAAAGATTTACTGGGAACGGTTAGAAAAGGTTGGAAAAATGAAGCCTTACCGTTTTTAGTCGTTCAACTGCCGAATTTTATGAAACAGAGCTGGAATCCTAATGCGAACAGTGGCTGGGCCATATTAAGAGAACAACAGCGTAAAATCCTTTCTATACCTAATACGGCTATGGCGGTTACCCTTGAACTGGGAGAGTGGAATGATATACACCCTTTGAATAAAAAGCCGGTTGGAGAGCGGTTGTTTTTATTGGCAGAAGATATGTGTTATCAGGGTAACAGGTCACTGGGTTTATCAGGACGTGGGCCTAAATTAATTCCATTCCACCACAGTCCTGTCGCTCAAAGAGCGATTGCGAATGGCGACACTGTTTATATTGATTTTGGGCCCCGTCAGATCTTACAGGTTAGAAAGGGAGATCATCGCCTGAAACATTTTGCTATCGCAGGGGCGGATGGGAAATACAGTTGGGCGCAGGCAGGGATAAAAGGCGCTCAGGTTTGGGTTTATAGTGCTGATGTAAAGGCTCCCAAGAAAGTTCGCTACGGCTGGAGTGATAATCCAATCAGGGCGAATTTAGAGAATGAGAACGGCCTTCCGGCCTCCCCATTTGAAATTGAGGTGACAAAGTAATGGAAAAGGGAATTGGCTGCTTTTTGAATTAGTAATATATTCAGAAATTTTTTGTCAAATGTAGATTTTTTGTTTTGGAATCAAATGCCTTTGGCGCTTCAATGAAAAGTAGCCAAGAGAATAGGCATAAAAGGACTAACTCGGTTATTTTTTCTTTTTTGTATTATCATATAATAAAAGTACTTGATATATGTAGAGTGACGTCAATTTACAGTCAAATATTACGACAGGATAGAATGTGCTAAATGCAAGCCAGATCTCTATATTAAAGCACAAGTTCAGAAGGCAAATTTTCAAGGTCAATGATTTGAATCTGAAAAGTACTTTCGATCTGTGCCATCCTGATGGCTTCTTATTGATTTTAAAGACAGTTGCTAAAATGAAACTGGTTTGAAATCCACGCCTTTACCCAAGTGTCAGTTTTTCTTTTTTGTAACGGGGTTGTTTGCTTTTTTACGTACAGAAGATTCCCGCAAAATGATTTCCGTTGGAATTACAATAGTATGATCCTTTACATTTTTATTTTTGCGTCGTAGTTTGATTTGTTCAATGAGGGTTTTTGCAGCCATCTCTCCCATTAGAAATCCCGGATAGTCAATAGTCGATAACTTAGGGGTGATCAGATCACTTAACATATCGTTGTTAAAACCAAAGACGGCGATATCTTGCGGAATCCGAAGGCCTTTATTGCGTAGTATTTCCATACAAACGGCTGCTGCAAAGTCACTTGGGATAAAGAATGCGTCGGGTTTTTGTTCTAACATTTCTGTTACAGCCTGTGTTGTCTCAGCTTTGTTCAATCCACAGACTTTAACCAGGTTTTTGTCAAATTTAACCTTTTGGTCTTTCAATGCCTTTTGATAACCGTTATAACGATCCAAATATACGTTGAGATCCAGGTCTCCTGTAATATGGGCAATACGTTTACATCCCTGACTAATGAGATGCTTCGTGGCATCGTACCCTCCCTGAAAATTATCGATTACGACCTTGGTGCATTCAGCGCCTTGGAGTACACGGTCAAAAAACACCAGTGGAACTTCTCTTTCAAAAACAGGAGAAAAGTGTTCAATATCATGGGAGTGCATGGCCAGTGATACAATAATGCCATCCACTCTTTTATTGAGCAGGTTCTTGATATTGGCTTTTTCCCGATCCGCGGTTTCTGCAGAGTGGGTAATCAGAATATCAAAGTTTTCCGGTGTGGTGACGTGCTCAATGCCCGCCAACACAGAAGTGGCAAAGAAACTGTTGACCTCATGCAATATGACGCCAATGGTTTTTGTTTGTTGTTTTCTGAGATTTGCGGCCAGCGTGTTATGCCGGTAGCCTAGTTCCTGGGCCAGCGCATGGACCTTCTCTCTGGTTTTCTTATTGATTCGGGGATTGTCACTTAATGCCCGACTTACTGTGGTAGCAGAGACGCTCAGGCGTTCGGCAATGTCATAAATGGTTATTTCTTTTTGCATAGTTCCTACAAAAATATCTCAAAAAATTAAAAATAAGTTGCAATCGATTGCAATTTATAAAAAAATAATACTACTTTAGCTGTCAGGACTTCCAGCGCGTATAGAAATTGTGGCCAGATTGGGAGAAATGTTGTCATTTAACTTTTAAAATAGAGTATGCTTTTACTTGGAATTGACTTAGGGACATCTTCTATTAAGGTGTCCGTTGTGGATGCCGACACACGAAGATCAGTGGCATCTATAAGTTACCCTGCTGATACGGAACGAGAGATTCAATCTCCTGAACATGGCTGGGCAGAACAGGATCCGGAATTATGGTGGAGCGATGTTAAAAATGCGATTCAACAGCTCCTAAGCACTCCACAATTTAATCCAAAAGAGATTGTAGCAATTGGGATTACATATCAGATGCATGGACTGGTAATCGTGGATAAGGCCGGCAAAGTATTGCGTCCATCAATTATATGGTGTGACGGCAGAGCTATTGATGTGGGCAATGCAGCTCGCAAGCAGCTGAGTGATAGCTATTGTTTGACTCAACTACTTAATTTTCCGGGGAATTTTACGGCGGCCAAATTGGGATGGGTCAAGGCTCATGAACCTGAAATTTATGAACAAGTCTATAAAATGATGTTACCTGGCGATTATATCGCCATGCGCTTAACCGGACAAATCACCGCAAGTCCTTCTATGCTCTCTGAGGGTGTTTTCTGGGATTTCAAGAAGGAAGAGATCTCGGATGCATTGCTTAATGCGATGGGTTTGGATAAATCGCTGCTCGCGGATGTTCAACCGGTTTTTTCGAATCACGGCGTCTTGCTGGAAGCAGTTGCAGCAGAACTGGGACTGCAACCAGGGATTCCTATTAGTTATAAGGCAGGAGATCAGCCTAATAATGCATTATCGCTGGGTGTATTGGAACCGGGGGAAATCGCCACCACAGCCGGGACAAGTGGTGTAATTTATGCGGTAACAGATCAGCGTTATTTTGACCCTCTTTCACGGGTGAACACATTTGCTCATGTAAATCATGGGAAGGATCATCGAAGACTTGGTATTTTACTTTGTATTAATGGTACCGGTATCAGTAACCGTTGGATTAAACAAATGACTGATCCTGGACTGTCTTATGGGCAAATGGATGACTTGGCATATGCGACCCCTGTCGGGGCTAAAGGATTATTATTCCTCCCCTTTGGTAATGGTTCTGAACGGGTGCTTTGTAATGCATATTTGGGGGCGCATATGGAAAATATTGATTTAAATACGCATCATAAACCTCATTTATATCGTGCAGTCCATGAAGGTATTGCCTTTTCTTTTAGATATGGATTGGATATTATGCGGGAAGGTGGAACGGCTGCTAAAATTGTTAAAGCAGGAAAGGCTAATATGTTTCTGAATAAAACTTTTATTCAGGCATTTGTCAACGTAACTGGCCTTACTTTAGAGTTATATAATACAGATGGTTCCGTCGGTGCGGCATTAGGTGCCGGTATCGGTCAGGGATATTATGGGTCTCCTAATGAAGCCTTTGAAAAGTTGGAGAAACTGGAAGTCTTTGTACCCGATCCCCGGTTGGTGGCTAGCTACGAAAAGATTTATCAGGATTGGAAAACGCTGCTGGAAACAAAACTTGAAAAAAATAATATTCATTCATAATTAAAGAAAAACAGATATGTCAATTATTACTGGAGACAAAGAGTTCTTTAAAGGTGTCGGACAAATAAAGTTCGAAGGACGTGATTCAAAAAATCCACTTGCATTTAGGTGGTACGAAGCTGATAGGGTGGTAAGAGGTAAGTCCATGAAGGAGTGGTTACGCTTTGCTTGTGCATACTGGCACTCTTTTAATGGAGATGGCTCAGATCCATTTGGTGGAAGGACGCATTTTTTCCCATGGGATACCAATAGTGATCCACTGCAGCGTGCTAAAGATAAAATGGATGCCGCATTTGAGTTTATGACTAAGGTGAATTTGCCTTATTATTGTTTCCATGATGTGGATCTGATCGACCATACGAATGATGTGGTTGAAAATGAAAAGCGTATGTCTCAGATTACGGACTATGCCAAAGAAAAACAGGCGGCTAGCGGTGTTGAATTGCTTTGGGGAACAGCCAATTTGTTTTCGCATACCCGTTATATGAATGGAGCAGCGACCAATCCTGATTTTCATGTACTGGCCCATGGCGGAGCTCAGGTGAAGTCTGCTTTAGATGCTACGATCAAGCTGGGAGGTGCGAATTATGTATTTTGGGGTGGCAGAGAAGGCTATATGAGTCTCCTGAATACCAATATGAAAAGAGAGCAGGAACACTTGGCTAAGTTCCTTCATGTGGCGAAGGACTATGCACGCGCAGCTGGTTTTACCGGTACCTTCCTAATAGAACCTAAACCATGTGAACCGACTAAACATCAATATGATTATGATGCGGCAACCGTGATTGGGTTTTTAGAGCATTTTGGACTTCAAAATGACTTTAAATTAAACCTGGAGGTGAACCATGCCACACTGGCTGGTCATACCTTCCAACACGAAGTTCAGGTTGCGGCACAGGCTGGCTTATTGGGTTCCATGGATGCAAACAGAGGGGATTATCAAAATGGCTGGGATACTGATCAGTTTCCAACGAATGTAAATGAACTGGTTGAAACATTATTGATTATCCTGGAAGCAGGCGGCTTTGATAAAGGTGGGATTAACTTTGATGCAAAAATCAGAAGAAATTCAACAGATCCTGCAGATTTATTCTATGCACATATTGGAGGTATGGATACTTTTGCAAGAGCTTTAGTGGTCGCAGATGATATTTTAGAACATTCTGACTTTGCAAAACTTCGAAAAGAACGTTATGCTTCATTTGATAAGGGGGCTGGTGCGGATTTTGAGGCTGGCAAACTGGATCTCGAGGCATTACGCGATTATGCGGCAGCAAACGGTGAGCCTGCTATCATCAGTGGACAGCAGGAATTGTATGAAAACATCATCAATCAATATATCTAGATCTTTCGGGAAATAGCATCCTTTAAGTTAAAACCAAACAATTAAACCATACTTATGGCTTTCATAAATACGGGTGGTTCCACCGACACAGGAATACAACAGGGAAGTAAGTTTTATATCGTGCTGCTGACTCTTGTGGCCACATTTGGCGGACTGTTATTTGGGTATGATACAGCGGTGGTAAATGGCGCAGAAAAATCATTGGTGGATTTTTATATCACCCCGATGCTGGACCCCGCCAATTATGGAGCGTTGACCCATCCGATTATAACGCAGTATAGAATACTGATGGTGGTTGTTCTGCTGATTGTGGCAGTGATCATTTCCATTCAGATGTTTAAATTGCTGGGTAAAAAGCGCGGTGGTATTTTTACCGCAGTGGCAATAATTGGCTGGGCAATCTGGAGTTGGTCCTTTATTGGAGAAACCATTCCTACGGATAGCCTGGCTATCCAGGGAATGGCAGATACGATAAAAGGCTTTGTGATTGCCAGTGCTCTTGTTGGTTGTGTTGTGGGGGGGGCTATGGCTGGCATGGTTTCAAAAAGTCTTGGTCGAAGGATTGGGCTGTTTATTTCGGCAATTTGTTTTATATTGTCAGCAATAGGTTCTTGGAGGCCTGAGCTATTCAATATTTTTGGAACTTTGGATGTGTTCTCTTTTGTGATATACAGAATTATCGGAGGAGTTGGTGTAGGGCTCGCTTCCATGATTTCTCCGATGTATATCGCAGAGATTGCCCCAGCCAAGACGCGTGGGAAACTGGTTTCTTTTAATCAGTTCGCGATCATCTTTGGAATGCTGGTTATTTATTTTGTAAATTATCGAATCGCCGCACAAGGGGATGAAGCCTGGCTCATAGAGATCGGCTGGCGATGGATGTTCTTGTCAGGTGTTGTACCTGCAGGTATATTTTTTATATTTTTATTTTTTATCCCGGAAACCCCCAGATTCCTGGCGTTGAAAGGAAAGGAGTCTGAGGCTTTAAAAGTTCTGGAGAAAATTGGAGGTAAATCCGAAGCACCACAAGTATTAAATGCCATCAAGGCCACACTAAAAGACCACAGCCGCCCTTGGCTATCCTACGGGTCATTAATTATTATAATTGGTATTTTGCTTTCTGTTTTCCAGCAATTTGTCGGCATTAACGTTGTGCTCTACTATGCAGGTAATATCTTTCGCAATATGGGGTCCTCTACTGATGCTTCTTTATTGCAAACGATCATTGTAGGGATTGTTAACTTGTTATTTACGGTATTAGCCATTTTTACAGTGGATAAATTTGGTCGAAAGCCACTTATGATTATTGGTTCCCTTGGCATGGCCATTAGTATGATTGCATTGGGACTCTCTTTCTATTTTAATAGCGTAGGCATCTGGGCCCTGGTCTTTATGTTACTCTATACCGCAGCCTTTGCGATGAGCTGGGGGCCTGTGTGTTGGGTATTACTTTCAGAGATATTTCCAAATTCAATCAGAGGCGCAATGTCAATTGCCGTAGCAGTTCAATGGATCGCAAACTGGGTCGTATCCTTTACCTTCCCCATGATGAATGATAACATTGCACTGGTGGATAAATTCCATCACGGCTTTGCATACTGGGTATATGGGATAATGTCTATATTATCTGCCATTTTTGTATGGAGGCTTGTCCCCGAAACGAAAGGGCGTAGTTTGGAGGAAATAGAACTGTTCTGGAAAAAGAGGTCGTAAATATTATCGGTATCGATTTTTGATTACTCCTATATAATTAGTGGATCAATATGGTAAACATCATCTTGCGCATCAAAGTGACAATTTCAGGTCAATGACCTGAATAGCGAATTAGACTGGAACGTTAATTGGTTTATTAAAAATCCGAGGAAGTTTATAACCGTGAGGTTATTTAATTTCTTCGGATTTTTTTATTTATTAGTTAAGGTGATTGCATGGAAGGTTTTTATGATTGATAACAAGTATGTTTTAAAAATATTAATAATATTTGCCTGCAATGACCAACCCTAAGTCATTGAATATTTTCATTTTCTGCTCATATAAAGCACGATTAGCCTGAATTGTACATTATAATGTCATTCGTACATTTATGAAATCGATTTCCTAAATTAAAATATAATAGAAATCAAAAGAAAATATAAAAAAATGTGTGCAATCGGTTGCAATTACGACAAATTAACATTACATTTGTTTTAGATTAAATTGTACTATTCACAATTAACCATTTATTGTTAATTACAAGGTCCCCCATTTATTCAAATACAAATTGAGATTATGTTAATTAAAAACGAGATGGATACTTCGTAAATCGTCTGATTCAGAGATATGGTTTAATCTACATAAACTAGGTGAATTAGATTTCAAAAGAAGTAAAAATTAAAATCAGAAAATGAATTATTTAAAAATTTCTAGACTACGGATTTTCAGCATTATAATGATGTTGATATTAGTCCAGCTATGCCTTTCAGAGAAAGTCGCATATGCTCAAACGCAGGCCATCAAGGTGACCGGAACGGTTTATAATGAAAGTGAAATTACTGTACCAGGCGCTTCTGTTTTAATAAAGGGTACAAAGCAAGGTGTGGTGACTGATGAAAATGGAAAGTTTACATTGAATGTCAATATGGGCGCTACCCTGGTTATCAGCTCATTGGGATTTGTTACACAGGAAATTACAGTAATAAACAATTCACCACTTTCCATAGAATTAAAACCAGAAGAAACTAATACAATGGATCAGGTCGTTGTCATTGGATATGGAAAACAGAAAAAGGTAGATTTGACATCTGCAATTACAACTGTTGATCCTAAAAAAATGACGGAAGTGCCAGGAGGCTTTTCCGCAGTACTTCAAAGCGATGCGCCCGGGGTTCAAATTAATAATGGCCGTATACGTGTTAGAGGTGTCGGTTCCATTAATAATACAGATCCGCTATTTGTGGTCGATGGTATGATTGGCGGAGCGATGCCTGATGAAAACAATATTGCCAGTGTTCAGATTTTGAAGGACGCTGCGTCATGTGCCATTTATGGATCAAGAGGTGCAAACGGGGTTATTTTAATCACAACAAAAAAAGGAGTGACCGGACCTACTACTATTGAATACAATGGTTATGGTGGATCTAAAAAGATCTCGCATAATATTGATATGTTAAATGGCCAGCAATTAGCTGAATTGATTAATGAAGAAATGTATAATCAAGATCCTACAAGAACTGATTATCTGGAAGCGCTTTCAAATCCGCCTGCTATAGGCAAAGGTTATAATATGCAGGATGCATTATTGCATACTGGTAGTTATCAAAAACATGCATTATCTGTCAGTGGTGGATCTCAGACTGCTCATTTTAGATTGAATGGTACGTATGGTACTGATAAGCCCGTCATTATAAAAGACAGGTCAAAAGACTATAGCTTGCAATTTCTTTCTGACTTTACTTTGGGTAATTTACAAATTGGAGAAAATGTTAAGTTAAGTTATAATTCCAGAAACTGGAGTGATAAGAATCTTATTGATGCACAAAAATGGTCTTCAACACTTCCGTTATACGATCCCAGTAATCCTACTGGATTCGCCGGTGCAGGAAATGGTACAGATGTGGAAAGCGCCTTAGCGAACGCTTATTTAAATTCGAACCAGTCTGAAGGATTCAGTGCTAATGGTAATCTTTGGTTGACCTATGAGTTTATACCTGGGCTGAAGTACAAATTTAATTTGGGTGTTGACGTTTATCGTGGCAGAAATCAGGGATATATTTCTAAGTATTCTGTCGGCCAATACCAAAACCATGATCCTGATGAGCTCAATATCTCTACCAACCAGAGCAACCGGGTGCTTTATGAACATACTTTGTCTTATGATCGCAGATTTGGAAAACACGACATCAGTGCCGTCGTTGGTATAACTTCTGAGGAGTCAAATTCTAAAGGTCTTAATGGTGGCGCTAGAGCCTTACCAAGTTCTGATTTGTTAATCCTGGGTTTGACACAAGATGCTAATTCAAAAGTAGTTGGTTCTTCCGTGGGTCAATTTGCAATGTACTCCATGTTGGGCAGAGTCAACTATAATTATGACAGTAAGTATTTATTAACACTTAATTTCAGACGTGATGGTTCTGGCAATTTTAGTGAAAATAACCGGTATGGTAATTTTCCTTCCGTTTCCGCAGGTTGGAGGATTGGTCAGGAAAAGTTTATGAAACAGTTTCCATTTATAAGTGATTTAAAAATTAGAGGTAGCTATGGGGTGCTGGGAAATTCTGACATTCCTCAATATCAATATCAGAATACGGTTACTTTTGATCACGTATGGTATTATCTAAATGACGTGAAGGTTACTGGTGCACTTCCAACAAATCCTTCAAATCCAGATGTGAAATGGGAATCACAATATTCAACGGATCTTGGTCTAGATCTGTCGATGTTTAATAACAGGTTCGAATTGAATGTAGATTATTACAATAAGCGGACAGAAGATATGCTGGTTAACGTGCCCATCTCTTATACAGCGGGCTATATTGATAATTTTCCCACATTAAACTCTGGTAGTATCAGAAATAAAGGGTTTGAATTATTGGCAACTTATAGAAAGACAGAAGGTAGATTTAATTACTCCATTTCTGCTAACCTTTCTACTGTTAAAAATGAGGTGCTGGCACTGGGAAACAATAATGAAATTTTGGCAGGAACGGTTAACCCAGGTGGAGAAAATGTCACCAGGACCGCGGTTGGATCTTCCATTGGAGAATTCTGGGGCTATGTAACAGATGGTCTGTATAAATCTTCAGAACAGCTTACTGCTGACAAGGCTTTCGCACCAAGCGCTTCCTTAGGTGATATACGCTTTAAAGACCTAAATCATGATGGAGCGTTAAATGAACAAGATAAAGCATTTATTGGTAGCCCCATACCTTCTTTCAGCTATGGTTTTAACCTGAGTCTGGCTTATAAAACTAATTTTGGCTCATTTGATCTTTCCACAATGTGGCAGGGAACACAAGGTAATGAAATCTATAATAATGGTAAGTCTTGGGGTGAAGGAATGTATCATTATTATAATGATTATGCTACCGTCCTGAATCGTTACCGTGCAGAAGAAATTACTTTTGTTAATCCCGTTTCTAATGTTACAACGGTTTACCCGAAAAATGTAAATACAAATATACCGAGAGCGATACTTGGAGACCCTAATCATAACCTTCGTGCCTCAGACAGGTTTATTGAAGATGGTTCTTATTTAAGATTAAAATCACTGACAATTGGATACAGGCTTCCTTCAGAATTAACACAAAGAATGAAGATTAAAAGCTTGCGGTTCTATATTGGTGGTAAGAACCTGCTGACATTTACAAATTATACGGGTTATGATCCAGAAGTAGGTGCCGACAATGCGAAGTACAATTTGTATAGAGGCATTGATGAATTGACTCCTTGGGGGCTTACATTCCCCAATAACAAAGAGGTGTTCATTGGTGCTCAAATAACATTTTAGTTTTAATAATTAAAAGAATTCAAATGAAAAAGAATCGATTTTTAATAGGTGCATTTGCACTGTTAGTAATAGCAATACCTGGTTGTAAACCTAATCTTGATCTTATTAATCCGCAGGAACTCTCAAAAAATACATATTATAAAACCCCTGCAGACCTTGAAGCGGCCGTCATCCCTGCATACCAGGCATTAATTGGTAAAGTCCAAGGTGGGTATGCCAGATCCTTCTATTATAATTTACTGGCACCGGGAGATGATTTCAATCACACTTTTAAGTGGGAACCTATGTATCAGGATACTTATAATACGCCGTCTAGTGATGGGTTGATATCGGGTTCCTGGAAAGACATGTGGAACGGAGTATTTGCGGCGAATACCGCTATTGCCGCTATTACCGGATATACCGGAGAAATACCTGAAGCGCAAAAAAGCCGTCTATTGGGAGAGTCTTATTTCTTAAGGGGATTGTTATACATGCATCTTTGTGAATTATTTGGTGAAACTGTTCCGTTGATAGACCATCCGACACTTTCCCAAGATGATTATTACCCGACAAATGCCAAGAAAGGTGAAATCTATGCATTAATCATTAGTGATTTTCAAAAGGCTACTGAACTTTTGCCGGTCAAAAGTGTAATGAATGCGGACGCAGCACATATGGGCAGGGCAACTAAAGGGGCTGCTGAGGCCTATTTGGCTAAAGCCTATATGTATAGACCCATTTTGGAAGTAGGGCAGAAAGCTCAGTTTGATAAAGCCGAAATTGAGCTGAAAAAGGTAATTGATAGCAAGGAATATTCCTTGATGCCCTATTTCAGGGACAATTTTGACGAGGCGCACGAAAATAACGCGGAATCAGTCTTTGAGGTACAATTACATAATGGTCCCGGTTGGTTAGGTGATGATATGTCTGACTCCTGGCGCTGGCAGGAAATTGGTATGTTTGACGGTACAGGTGGTGCATGGTGGAATCTCGCTCCAAACAAGAAAACCTATGATGAGTTTGAAAATGGGGATCCCCGGAAGTTCATGACGCTTTGGTGTGATGGAGGTGCAAAGTATACGCAAGTTGACGGCACTGTTACCGATTATGCATATTGGATGGCGCATTTAGCTACGAATAAAGATCTATATGGAATGCGTAAATATTGTCCTGATGTGCAGGTCGCTGATTTTGATGATGGTATTAATGACAGGTTGATGCGGTATTCTGGTGTTCTGTTATTGTATGCTGAGTGTCTGAATGAAAATGGAAAGCCAGAGGAAGCAAAAAAGTACATTAACATGGTAAGGAACAGAGCTAATAATATAGTTCCGACGGAACAACCACAGTTATGGTACCAACATGCTAAAGGCACTATTCCAGACGTGGATGGATTATTAGCAGAGAATATTACAATTAATGGTATAAAAATGAATAGTATTAAAAATATCATTCAACATGAGAGATATGTAGAGTTGTGCGGTGAATATGACCGTTATTTTGATCTTTTACGTTGGGGTATGGCAGATGCGGCTTGGTTAGCTCCATTGAAGGCAATTGGATGGACTGAAAAAGCCATGTATTATCCTTTTCCACAAGTTGAGTTGGATAATAACAAATCGCTTGAAGGTAATGCGATGAATCATTAAAGATGACAATTCCGATTGTATAGACCAGTGTGTATTAAAGTTGGTGAATTTTAAAATAATGCGCCTGGTCTGACAAGCGGATATATATCCAGGTAAATGACTTAGAACGTGCAGTTTTTAGATAAAATGTAATTGTCCGGAATTTTAAAGACGTGTTTCGCTAAGGACTAGATTTCGCAAACTTAAAAACATATAGATAGTTGCTTTAATTTATTTTATAGCTTGAAAATAGTGACATTATGAGAGAGTCTACTGATTGTGCTAAAGCAAAGAAAGATGATGGTAATATGATGACCTATGAACAGTCATATGCGTTGTTATTTGAGGATTTATTTAGGTATGCCTTTTCGATTCTTAAAAACAGGGAAGCTGCGGAAGATGCCGTTTCTGATGTGTTTGTGAAACTTTGGAAAATGAAGGATGATCTAGATCAGGTTGAAAATCTGAAATGTTATCTATTTAGAGCGACTAAGAATCACTGCCTCAATTTTTTGACAAAAACACCGAAGAACAGATTTGTGCAATATGAGGAAGTGGATGATTCTTATTATGTTGACAGTGAGGCGACGGTCAGCCCGGAGCAAATCTATATTTCAAATGAAATTAATGCGTTGGTACATAAGGCAATTCAAGAACTGCCTCCACAGTGCCGAGAGATATTTAAAATGGTAAAATTCAAGGATTTGCATTATAAGGAAGTTGCAACTGCGCTGAATATCAGCAAATTTACAGTAAGGAATCAAATTGTAATTGCGTCCAGAAGACTATCCAGAATATTAGCATGTTATTAGGAAATGTCAGTTTTTTAAGTAAGTGATGAAAAGGAATATTTAAGAAGGCAATAAAGAGCAGGTCTTGTATTTACCAGTGAGCGAATTGGACAGCAAAACTACTTGAATATTGAACTATATATTTATTGCTGATATTATGATTCATATTGATGTTGCGTATAAAAGTGTCTTTTATTACTTTTAAATTGAAAGGTTATTTGACTTGCACAGTGTATAAATAAAATTTATTTCATGAATAAAAATTATTGTGTTGTTTTAGTTAGTTGCTTTTTGGTTATTATTGGGGCCGTTACTGATAAAAGCCGCGCCCAAAACCCTATTATCCATAATCAGTTTACAGCCGATCCTACCGCCCGTTTATTTGGCGACAGCATTTATCTTTACCCCTCTCATGATATCATACCTGAAGCCGGTAAAGGAAAGGCAGGCTGGTTTAATATGGAAGATTATCATGTTTTTGCGACCGCCGATTTGGTTCATTGGCGGGATGCAGGCATGGTGGTAAGTCAATATAACGTTCCTTGGGTAAATCCAGCCTCTTATAGTATGTGGGCACCTGATTGTATAGAAAGAAAGGGTAAATATTATTTTTATTTTCCAAGTCAGAAACTGAGTCAGGAAGGGCGACCCTCCTTTGCGATTGGTGTGGCAATCAGTGCCAGTCCTACTGGGCCATTTGTTCCTGAGGAGAATCCCATTGAAGGGGTTAGTGGTATAGATCCTAATGTTTTTATTGATGATGATGGACAGCCGTATTTGTATTGGGCCCAGGGAAATATTATGGGTGCCAAATTAAAAGATAATATGTTGGAGTTGGCCTCTGATGTACATATTCTGAAAGATTTGCCGGTTAAAGGGTTAAAAGAAGGCCCGTTTTTATTTAAAAGAGAGGGTAAATACTATCTGACTTATCCTCATGTGGCTGATAAAACTGAGCGCCTGGAATATGCTATTAGTGACAACCCATTAGGGCCGTTCGTTCAATCAGGAGTTATAATGGACGCTTCTGCCCACTGCTGGACAAATCATCAATCTATTATCCAGATTAAAGGACAGTGGTATTTATTTTACCATTCTAATGATTACTCCCCGAATTTTGACAAAGCGAGATCAGCACGTATTGATAGTTTGTTCTTTAATGAGGATGGAACGATACAAAAAGTGATTCCTACATTCAGGGGTGTTGGTATTGCAAGCGGAAAAGATACTGTTCAAATTGACAGGTATAGTGCAATTAGTAAAAAAGGGGCTTCCATTTCTTTTTTAGATACCACGGACAGGTTTAAAGGATGGGCGTTAAATTTGTTTGAGCCAGGTGCCTGGGTGCAGTATAACCGGGTCGATTTTAGCGAGGGAGGTTTTAAAAAAATGAAACTCCGCATCAAAGCTGAAGGTGATGGTCAATTAATTTTAAAGCAGGCAGCAGCCAGTAGTGAAATTCTTTGCAGCATACCTGTTAAGAAAAGTGATGGTTTTGTGATTGTGGAAGCTAATCTGCTTCAAAACATAAAAGGCATAAAGCATTTGATTTTATCCGAAGAAGGGACCAAGCCAGCAAAGCTGGCTATTGATTGGCTTTTATTTGAGTAAAATTATTCCGGAAGATACAGTATAGGGATTGGGCGGTTGATATATCTGTCCACCCTTATTTTGCTTTATTAAGGTATTTGAAAGTTTATGGGGGGGGGGGGGGGGGGGACGTGTGTTAAACACTGTGGATAGTTGAGCATGAATGGTGGAGCTATTGACAGGCTCATATGATCCAACCTATTGTATCTTATTTATGAATTAGTAACAAGGATTTCATAGTCAAATATGATAAGTAACCTGGGAAATGATTAAGTTATCTTCATTCCCGGTTTAATTAAAAAAAAAAATATGAAAAATATTGTTTTAAAGTTAATTTGTTTGAGTGTAATAGTCTGTACGGCTTGTGACGCTATTGCTCAGAATTATACCCAAACCTCGAATGGGCTAAAAGCCCGTGTCGGTGATATGGAGGTGGAATTACAATTGTTTAGCCCAAGTGTTATCCGGGTAATTAAAGTAAAGACTGGAGAAGTTTTTCATAAGAAAAGCCTATCCGTTATAAGAAAGCCCGGAACAAATAGTGACTTTGATGTAATTAGAAAAGATGACCTGGTTACTTTGAAGACAGATTCATTGCGGGCTGTATTGAGCTTAAAAGATGGATCGCTGCGGTTCCTGGATCAAGACGAACATCAACTACTCGCAGAATTGTCCGGCAGCACTTCATTTAAGAAAAATCAGGGTGTGGATATAGGGAGTTATGAAGTTAGTCAGTCCTTTTCTTTAAAGCCGGATGAGGTTATTTATGGACTTGGTCAACAACAAAATGGGCGATTAAATCAAAGAGACCAAAAGAATATGCTCGTCCAGGGTAATACGAAAGTGTCCATCCCATTTTTTCAGTCAACAGGAGGCTATGGCCTTTTTTGGGATAACTATTCACCAACTTTATTTAAAGATACAATTGGTTTGACTTTATTTAAATCGGAAGTGGCCAAGGGGATAGATTATTATTTTATGAAAGGTTGTACGACTGATAAGGTGGTGGGGCAGATGCGTTTCTTGACAGGTAGAGCACCGATGTTGCCGTTATGGGTGTATGGTTATAGCCAGTCTAAAGAACGATATAAAACCCAGTTCGAACTGTTGGCTGTCGTAAAGAAATACCGAAGTTTAAAAGTGCCGTTGGATGGGATCATACAAGATTGGCAATATTGGGGAGATAATGCACATTGGAATGCAATGAGTTTTGATCCCGCTACCTATCCCAGGCCCCAGGCCATGGTAGATAGCGTGCACCATTTGAATGCTCATTTATTTGTGGTTGCCTGGCCGGGATTTGGGCCTGAGACAAGACAGTATAAGGATTTTAAGACAAAAAATATGTTGCTGCAATTCGATACTTGGCCACCTGATGCGGGCGTTAAAGTCTACGATGTATATGATCCTAGCGCGCGGGACTTGTATTGGTCTTATCTAAATAAGGGCGTCTTTTCATTAGGAGTTGATGCCTGGTGGCTGGATTCTTCCGAACCAGATCATTTAAACGAAAAAGACGCTGATTTTGATGAGCAAACTTATCTGGGTACGTATCGGAGTGTAAGAAATGCCTTTCCATTAGAACATGTAAGTGGTATTTATGATCACCAAAGAGAGATAACCGACAAAAAAAGGGTCGTTATCCTGACCAGGTCCGCCTTTGCTGGCCAACAGCGTTATGGAGCCAATACCTGGAGCGGAGATGTCAGTTCTAATTGGGAAACTTTCACTAGACAAGTTCCTGCGGGTATCAACTTTTCATTGACGGGGCTTCCTTACTGGAATACAGATATAGGCGGGTTTTTTGCGGGCAAATTTGAGAAAGGTGGCGGTGCTAAAAACCCTGCTTTCCAAGAGCTTTATACCAGGTGGTTACAGTTTGGCACTTTCATGCCAATGATGCGCTCTCATGGAACGAATATTCCCAGAGAGATTTATCAGTTTGGCAATAAAGGTGATCAGATTTTTGATGCTTTAGAGAAGTTTATCAAATTGCGGTATCATCTTCTGCCTTATATCTATGCGACAGCCTGGAACGTAACTTCAAAGGGCGGTTCATTCATGCGCCCACTTGAGGCGGATTTTAAAGCAGATTCAGCTGTTTCAAAAATTGGAAGCGAATATCTTTTCGGATCCTCCTTTCTGGTTACTCCTGTAACGCACAGTGGAGTCAAAAAGCAAAAGGTTTATTTGCCTGCAGGAACTTCCTGGATTGATTTCTGGACAGGTGAGCAGCTAAATGGTGGCCGCTGGATTCAAAAAACTGTACCTATTGATATTATGCCTTTATTTGTCAAAGCCGGTGCCATCATTCCATGGGGGCCAGATGTTCAATACGCCAACGAAAAGAAATGGGATGATCTGGAAATCCGGATTTACCCAGGTGCAGATGGGCAATTTGTACTCTACGAGGATGAAAACGACAACTACGATTATGAGAAGGGCGCTTATTCGGAAATTCAGCTGGACTGGAACGACAAGCGTAATACCTTAACGATTTCAAAAAGGAATGGGAGTTTCCCCGGGATGCTAAAGCATCGCAGTTTTAAAATCGTATTGGTAGATGAGGCAGGGAGTGGGACTGGGGTTTCATTATCAAAGAAATTTAATAAAAGTGTGACTTATACAGGGCAGCGTATATCAATTAAGTTAAATTGAAATTTGAAAGAGTTGATTATGATTTGAATGCATAAGTTTTATAATAATATGCTGTCTTCAGTCTGCAACAAGAATGATCGGCCCATTTTGCGTAATGATTAGCAATAGAATATAAAAAGTTATAAGGTAATGATGATTATAAAAAATAGATGGTCCTGGGTATTAGGCATTTTTATTGGGTTGGGAAGCTCTGTCAGTGCACAATCACAGATGGTTGCTGAAAAAATGCCTGCACATCAGGCCTTGGAACGCTTTGCGCTGGAAGATGTGCGCTTATTAAATGGGCCCTTTTATGAGGCTCAGCAAATTGATTTAGACTATATTTTGAAATTGGAGCCAGACAGGTTGCTGGCACCTTATTTAAGGGAAGCCGGTCTGTCACCCAAGGCGAAATCCTATGGTAATTGGGAAAGTATGGGATTGGATGGTCATACTGCGGGCCACTACCTGACAGCACTTGCACAGATGTACGCGGCCACGGGGAGTAAAGAGTGCCAGGACCGATTAACCTATATGATTGGCGAGCTGGCCAGGTGTCAGCAGGCAAGTGCGATTGGATATGTTGGCGGTGTACCCGGAGGAAAACAAATGTGGTCGGAACTACGAAAGGGCAATTTTGATCTTTTTGGTAAGAAATGGGTACCCTGGTATAATCTGCATAAATTATTTTCAGGCTTGCGGGACGCCTACCTAATTGCGCATAATCAGCAGGCCAAAACTGTTTTGATTAAACTTGCAGACTGGGCATATAATCTACTTAATGCAATGAGCGCTGAGCAGATATCCAAAATGTTGAGAACAGAGTACGGAGGTATGAATGCAGTCTCGGCCGATATTTATGAAATTACTGGCGATCTAAAATATTTGAAGCTGGCCAAACTATTCAGTCAACCTGAATTTGTTCAGGATCTGGCTTCCCATAAGGATAACCTAACGGGGTTGCATGCCAATACGCAGATCCCGAAAGTTATCGGATTTGAGAAAGTGGCTCAGGCAGATCCGGCGAGTGTACAATTCGGGCGGGCCGCCAGTTTCTTCTGGAACACAGTCGTATACCACAGGTCACTGGCCACAGGTGGTAATAGTGTCCATGAGCATTTTAATCCTATTAATGACTTTTCCGGACTTATGGAATCTGTAGAAGGGCCTGAGACATGTAATAGTTACAACATGTTGAAACTTACTGAATTACTGTTCTTGTCACACCCAAAAGGAGGATATATGGATTATTATGAAAGAACATTGTATAATCAGATGCTTGCCACCCAGAGAGGGGGTAAAGGTGGCTTTGTATATTTTACTTCTCTCAGGCCACGTGATTACCGTGTCTACTCGAGTCCACAAAAAGATTTTTGGTGCTGCGTCGGTACCGGGATGGAAAATCATGGCAAATATGGTGAAATGATTTATAGTCATAATGAATATGATCTGTTTGTAAATCTGTTTATTTCCTCCTCCTTACGGTGGAAGGGAAAAGGCATACGGGTAACTCAAACAACGAAATTTCCTTTTAATGAAAAGACCTCGCTGAAACTATCTTTGGCCAAGCCTGGACGCTTTTCAGTTTATCTTAGAAAACCTCAATGGGTGCAATCCGGGTTTGCTGTGAAGGTAAATGGAGAAAGTGCTGAGATCGCTACGGATTTGGAGAATAAGGTTCCGGGCTATATAGCCCTTAATAGAAACTGGAAGGATGGCGATGAAATTGAGCTTACTCTGCCCATGAATACCAGATTGGTTGCTCTGCCCGATAAGTCTGACTGGTCCTGCTTTATGCATGGGCCGGTTGTACTTGCAGCGGTGACAGACACTTCAAATATGTCTGGCTTAGAAGGTGATGGGGGAAGGTTCGATCATATTGCCGGAGGCCCTTTATACGAATTAAGCAAGGCTCCCTTATTGGTGGTTGATAGCAATTCCTTGCATGACCGGGTAAACAGCATGGTGAAGGCTATAGATAAGTCGACAATGACTTTTGATGCAGCTCCGCTCATTGCTCAACCAAAGTATAAACATTTAAAATTGATCCCGTTTTTTAAGTTGAATAATGCCCGTTACATGATCTATTGGCCCGTGGCGCAGCCCGGTCAGGTTGCTAAACGTATTGCGCAGCTCGAAAGTGAGGACGCAAAATCGCTTCCACTGGAAAAGAGGACCGTAGATCAGGTTACTCCAGGTGAGCAACAGCCTGAAAAAGACCATTTGATGCAAAGTGAAAATGCGGAAACAGGTCTTTTCAAGGAACGACACTGGCGTACACCTGGCAGTGGATTCTTTAGTTATCAATTGAAGATGGATCCTACGGTACGTTTTTTAAGAATTACCTTTTATGGGACGAATCAGGCAATCAAAGCAATGATATCCATCAACGGTACAAATTTGGAAGCGGCTAAACCAATCAGGGAAAAGAAGGATGATTTATATTGGGTTGATTATCCAATCAGCGAAGCCTTGAGGTTGAAGCCAGCAGTGGAAGTCAAATTTAAGGGAACGGACGATAACCATCCGGTTCGTATTTTTGATGTCCGCCTAATAAAATAGAGATAGTCTAAAATTGGAATACCTATGTGGCATTATTACTCAAATATCAATAAAAAGCTGGAAATGAATAAAAAGAACTTGTATGTTTTGCTCCTGATAATGCTCTGCAACGTTACTGGTTATGCACAGCAAAGTACACGGATGCAATTATGGTACGATCACCCATCGGGGGAGGTTTGGGAGAATGCATTACCCTTGGGCAATGGAAGGCTGGGTGCAATGGTATATGGAAATGTAGATACCGAACGCATTGCGCTGAACGAAGCAACCCTATGGAGTGGATCTCCAAATCAAAATAATAATCTTAAGGCATTATCCGCACTTCCAGAAATTAGAAAATTGATTTTTGAAGGACAGTATAAAAAAGCAGAAAACCTGGCAAATGAGGCCATCATTAGTAAGAAGTCCCAGGGTCAAATGTTTGAACCGGTAGGAGATCTTAAAATCGCTTTTGATGGAGGCACCGCTTATAATGAGTATAAGCGAACCCTGGATCTGGATAGTGCCTTGTCGACCACAACTTATGTACAAAATGACGTCCAATTTAAAAGAGAAGTTTTCACCTCTTTCACGGATCAGGTAGTGGTGATTCATCTAACCGCCAGTCGACCCGGCAAATTGTCATTTACCTCCTTTTTTACTTCTGTAGAACCACAAATCGATGTAAAAGCCTATAAAGAAGGGTTGATGATACATGGGAAATCGATCGACCATGAGGGCGTGGAGGGCGCCGTAACATTTAATAGCAACGTACGATTTAAGGTAGATGGTGGTGATAGTTACGCCGCAGACTCGAGCTTTGTTGTTAAAAAGGCGAATGAAGTAACGATTTTTGTTTCTATTGCGACTAATTTTAATAATTACCATGATTTAAGCGGAAACCCAGAAAAAAGGGTTGCAGCGTATATGGATAATGCCTTTGCGAAAACGTACAGTTCCTTGTTAAAGGCTCATGTTGCCTATTATCAAAAATATTTTAATCGAGTTCATATCAATTTAGGCACTACTGCTGCTGCGCATTTACCTACAGATCAGCGCCTTAAAAGTTTTGCCACTGGAAATGACCCTCAATTGGTAGCGTTATATTATCAATTTGGAAGGTATTTGCTTATTTCTGCTTCGCAACCTGGAGGTCAGCCGGCTACATTACAGGGCCTTTGGAATAATAAATTGTTTCCACCTTGGGATAGTAAGTATACTATTAATATTAATACTGAAATGAATTACTGGCCAGCTGAAAAAGCCAATCTTTCAGAAATGGGGCAACCGCTATTTGCCATGATAAAAGATCTCTCAGTAATGGGGGCGCAAACAGCGAAGCAAATGTATGGTGTAAGAGGTTGGATGGCACATCACAATACAGATATTTGGCGCAGTACAGGTGCTGTTGACGGGGCCTTCTGGGGCTTGTGGAGTAATGGTGGCGGCTGGCTAAGCAGACATTTATGGGAACATTATTTATATACAGGAGACAAAGCTTTTTTGGAAATGAACTATCCCTTGATGAAGGGGGCCGCATTGTTCTATGCAGATGTATTGGTGGAGGACCCTGTAAATCACTGGCTGGTATTATGCCCGGATATGTCCCCGGAAAATGCCCCAAAGGATCATGAAGGAGCCTCTATAACTGCGGGCTCTACGATGAGTAATCAGATTGTATTTGATATTTTCAGTCAGACAATCAAGGCTGCAAGACTTTTGAATAGAGATAGGAAGTTTATTGATACCCTTGAAAATTTAAGACGGAGGCTGCCTCCAATGCATATTGGGCAGTATGGGCAATTGCAGGAGTGGCTGGAGGATCTGGATAATCCGACAGATCATCACCGGCACATCTCTCATCTGTACGGGTTGTTTCCTTCCAATCAAATTTCCCCATATCGTACCCCACGCTTATTCGATGCCGCAAAGAGGACCTTGATTCAAAGAGGTGATATATCAACTGGCTGGAGTATGGCCTGGAAAATTAATTGGTGGGCACGAATGCTGGACGGCAATCATGCGTATATGCTTATTCAAAATCAATTATCCCCTGTAGGTACGAATGCAGGAGGTGGCGGATCTTATAATAATTTATTTGATGCGCACCCGCCGTTTCAGATTGATGGTAATTTTGGTTGCGTTTCAGGTATCACAGAAATGCTTATGCAGAGTCAGGATGGAACTGTTAACCTGATTCCTGCATTGCCAGACCGGTGGACCAAGGGTCGTATCTCAGGACTACAAGCAATTGGTGGTTTTGAGATTATGGATCTCAAGTGGAAAGAAGGGCGAGTGACAGAGGTCGTTGTTAAATCTACTTTGGGTGGAAACCTTAGATTGAGATCGCCTAACAACTTAAAAGCGGAAGGAGATGTCCGCATAAGAAAAGCAGTTGGAGAAAACCCTAATCCGTTTTATCAGAATGTAGGGACGCCCAAGCCGGTCATTTCTCCGAAAGCAACGGATGTTGTGAAAAGTCTTAAGCCAACGTTTGAATGTGATATTCAGACACGCAAAGGAGGGGTTTACCGCCTTTACGGCGATAGCCGTCCATAGCCCCGGCCCATTGATAAGGGACGTGAAATGGATGGATGAGCGTTGGTTAATCAAGTGTGTAAATTAATTGTAAAACTTTGGGGCCAGGCCTCGAATTTTAAAATAGATATATGGCAAATAGATATGAGCAATTTAAAGGTTGGGCAGTTTTATTGATCTTCTTTTCGATGTTAGGTATGGGTGCGCCCGCTAATGCGCAAAGTTCATTAAAGGGGACTCCATATAGTAACCCGATGATTTGGGGAGATTTTCCCGATCTTTCCGTGGTACGCCATGGCAAGGATTATTATTTGATCAGTACAACGATGCATATGATGCCTGGTGCGCCGGTAATGAAATCCAGGGACCTGGTACATTGGGAGTTGGTCAGTTATGTATTTGATAGCCTCAGTGACAATTCTAAGTATGATTTGATCGGCGGGACAGTTTATGGACGAGGGCAGTGGGCTTCCTCTATCAGGTATCACAATGGCAAATACTATGTATTGTTTTCCCCTAATGACCAGCCTTTCAGATCCTACCTTTATCAGACAAAGGATCCCACAAAAAAGTGGAAGCTGGTAACCAGGATGCAACATTTTCATGATAATTCACTTTTTTTCGACGATGATGGGAAGGTGTATGTTTTTTATGGTACAGGACAGTTGCGTGAATTAAACCCAGATTTGTCCGGTGTGAAAGAAGGTGGTATTGACATGAAGATATTTGACCGGGACTCCAGTGAGACTGGACTTCTGGAAGGGAGCCAGGCGATTAAATATAAGGGTAAATATTATTTATTAATGTTGTCCTGGCCACGTGGCGGAAAGCGCAGACAGGTGTGTTACAGAGCGGATAAAATTACCGGGCCTTACGAAAAGAAGGTCATTTTGGAAACGACATTCGCCGGGTTCCCTTATGTAGGACAGGGGAGTATAATTGATGATGTCAATGGGAACTGGTATGGGTTAATATTTCAGGATCGTGGTGCTGTCGGAAGAGTGCCCATGCTTATGCCTGTACATTGGACCGACGGTTGGCCGATGCTGGGAACCGCCAGTGGTCATGTGCCAGCAAAGGGAATTATTCCATTACCTCCAAGCATCCCAAAGCATAAAATATTTGTGAGCGACGATTTTTCCGGGAAAAAGCTGAAACTGAACTGGCAATGGAATCACAATCCAATTAATAGCGCCTGGTCATTAAAAGAACGACCTGGATTCTTGCGATTGAAAACTGCGAGAATAGTTAAAAACCTTTATTTGGCGCCAAATACGATCTCCCAAAGAATGTTCGGCCCTCAGTCTACCGCCACCATTAAGATCGATATAAGTCACATGAAAGAAGGTGATGTGAGCGGGTTTGCTGCATTTAATGGGAATTCAGGTGTAATGAGTGTTAAAATGATGAATGGTCAGAGATGGCTGACTATGTCTGATCAGGTTGTTGATCTGTCTAATGATACTAAGGCGGTCCTAAAAGTAGACGAAATTGAAAGGGGCAGGGTTAAATTGAATAATGATATCGTCTATCTGAGAATATCCGGGGACTTCGGGGTGGGAAAAGATACTGCAAATTTTTACTATAGCCTGGATAACCTTAACTGGAAAAAATTAGGGACTCCTTTTAAAATGCAGTTTGATTATAGAAGGCTATTTATGGGAACTCGTTTTGCGATTTTCAATTATTCAACAATATCGACTGGTGGATATGTTGATATCGATTATTTCAGGCTTGGTGAGTGAATAGTTGAAAGCTGTACGTAAGTCTGACTATTAATTCAATTTAGTCAGACCCGATTAACCGCCAGGTTTTTAATTTAGGAATTAAAGGAAAAGCCCCCAGCCTTGAATGGATAGAAATAAAAGAATATATGAAAAAGAGAACTGGAATGAATAAAGCATGTTTGGTAATTATTGTTTTTGTAGGCTCCACATTATTGACCCAGGCACAAATGCTGCCTTTTCAAAATCCGAAATTAAGTTCTGAAGCAAGAGCAAAAGATTTGATTAGTAGGTTGACACTAGTTGAGAAAGCTTCACTCATGTTTGACCAATCACCTGCAATTCCCAGATTAGGCATTAAGAAGTTTAACTGGTGGAGTGAAGCCTTGCATGGTTTTGCCAATAATGACAGTGTTACCGTGTTTCCTGAACCCATAGGAATGGCTGCATCGTTTAATGATTCAATGGTCTACCAGGTTTTTGATGCCACATCTGATGAGGTTAGAGCGAAATACCATCAGGCGCTTCGTAATGGAAAGGAAAACAGCCGTTTTTTAAGCCTGTCAGTTTGGACACCAAATGTTAATATATTCCGGGATCCCCGGTGGGGAAGAGGACAGGAAACTTACGGGGAAGATCCATATCTGACTTCACGCATGGGGGTAGCCGTTGTCAAAGGGCTACAGGGTCCAATAAATAGTCGTTACAAGAAGCTGTTGGCATGCGCTAAACATTTTGCAGTTCATTCAGGTCCTGAATGGAGTCGGCATACCTTGAATCTGAAGAATATTAACCCCAGGGACTTATGGGAGACATATTTACCTGCATTCAAAGCACTTGTGCAGGAGGCTGATGTACGTGAAGTAATGTGTGCATACCAGCGCCTGGATGATGAACCTTGCTGCGGTAATTCGAATCTGTTACAACGAATACTGCGCAATCGCTGGGGATATAAATATTTAGTGGTCTCAGACTGTGGGGCGGTGACAGATTTTTATACCTCTCATCACGTTTCCTCCGATGCGGTGCATGCCGCATCCAAGGCCGTTTTGTCGGGTACGGATGTTGAGTGTGTCTGGCAGAATTATACGTTTGCAAAACTTCCAGAGGCGGCCAAAAGAGGCTTATTGAATGAATCGGATATTAATAAAAGTCTAATGCGAGTGCTTATCGGAAGATTTGACCTGGGGGAAATGGATAACGACAGCCTGGTTCCGTGGGCTCAAATCCCCGTATCTGTTATTAATAACAATGCTCATAGAAAACTAGCCCTTAATATGGCCCGTGAATCGATGACTTTGCTGCAGAACAATGGCAATACACTACCTCTTAAAAAACACCAGGGAAAAATTGCTGTTATTGGCCCAAATGCGGATAATGAGCCCATGCTATGGGGAAACTATAACGGGACTCCCATCCGGACTATTTCAATACTAGAGGGAATACAATCTAAGGTAGGTAAAGAGAATGTAATTTATGACAAAGCTTGTGATTTGGTGGAAGATAAAATAACCAATAGCTATTTTGGTGATATCGCCTTTGGCGGGAAGCGAGGTATGAAAGCTGTTTACTGGAACAATAAGGACTTTAAAGGCGATCCGGTTGCAGATGTTCAGATAAAGGTCCCCCTGAAATTAACAACGGCAGGGCAGCATCAATTTGCACCTGGTGTGGGGCTCGAAGGGTTTTCTGCTAAATATACGACCGAATTTGTCGCGGAGAAAACTGAAGATATTGTATTTAACTGCGGTGCAACTGGGTTTTTCAAACTGAGTGTCAATGGAGATTCACTGGTTGCTTATAATAACTGGAGAACTGTTCCTTCTAAAATCCCTTACAAAGTTGAAGAAGGAAAGAAGTATACCATTGAAATTGATTATGCACAATTAAATAATTGGCAGGCAAATCTGGAGTTCGATTTTGGTAGTGAGCGCAGTATCAGCTATAATAATATTATTGATAAATTGAAAGGAGTGGAAACGGTCATATTTGTGGGTGGCCTTTCCACATTATTGGAAGGCGAAGAGATGCCTGTCTCTTATCCAGGGTTTAAAGGTGGGGACCGGACAAATATAGAATTACCTATGGTCCAGCGTAATTGTTTAAAAGCACTTAGGGCCGCAGGTAAGAAGGTGGTCTTTGTCAACTGTTCTGGGTCAGCCATAGCCCTTGAGCCTGAAACCAAAAGCTGTGATGCGATACTTCAGGCGTGGTATGGTGGCGAATCTGGCGGACAGGCCGTGGCAGATGTATTGTTTGGTGATTATAATCCTGCCGGAAAATTACCCGTCACCTTTTATAAGGATGATAGTCAGTTAGGGGATGTAGAAGATTATTCGA
This sequence comes from Arachidicoccus terrestris, assembly GCF_020042345.1. Lineage (NCBI taxonomy): Bacteria > Pseudomonadati > Bacteroidota > Chitinophagia > Chitinophagales > Chitinophagaceae > Arachidicoccus > Arachidicoccus terrestris. Next base: position 2,173,394 of record NZ_CP083387.1, on the reverse strand, counting down.
TGGCTGGTCGTACTTATAGACATATGGCGGATCCACTCTTTCAATTTGGATTTGGTCTAAGCTATACAAAGTTTATAATTGGCAACGCAAAGCAAAATAAGACTAATCTTGGCAAGAATGAATCATTATCATTAACGATTCCTGTTTCAAATGTTGGTAAAAGAGATGGTGCAGAAATATTACAAATCTACGTAAAGAAAATGGATGATAAGAATGGCCCATTAAAGACGCTCCGATCTTTTAAAAGAATTGAAATTCCAGCGAAAAAGACGGTAAATGAAATGATAGAAATGCCTTATACCGCATTTGAATTTTATAATGGAAATACTGGTCGGATGGAGGTGACTCCAGGTGTTTACACCTTAATGTATGGGAATAGCTCTGCAGCTAAAGATTTGAAGCGCCTTCAAATAAGTATCAAGTAAGATTGACGGATTTGCAACACATTAAAATTGGCCGTCATCTCTTCATGACTTGAGTAACCTTGAAGTCAAATGAGACTGAGTAGCGTGATATGACAGGTTATATAATGAATTACTTGATCAAGATTGGTGGCTGCAAGAGTTTGCAACTTTAAACGTTTTAAATAGTTTCCTGGCTACCATAGATCCTTTGGCAATCGCAATGGGCTGAATTTCAATCCTGAATTCCTGCGATAGGTTGTTTGGAAGGGTACAGCTTTGTTGAAAATAATATTTGTCAAACGAACAATAATATTTGTCAGTTAGGAAATTATTATATAATTTTATTCTTACGAAAGGAGAAGTGTCGATGTTTAGTAAAACAGCTGTAGGTGTCTCTTTTTTTTATGGTAATTTGCAATCGATTGCAATTGTTTTATTATAGATGAGCAGTGAGTTAAGCCGGTTTTAAAAAGTGAGCAAAAATAATTTTGAAAGCCAATGCTTTGAACTGGATTATTTTCTATAGATATTATATTAAAAATCTAAATTATGAAATTAAAACAAGCGGGTATTCTATCCTTCGCCTTATTGGCTGGCCAATTCTGTTTTGGCCAGACTGCGATTTCTAATGACTTCAAACCTTCGACCTTAAATCAGCCATTCCAACAATATCCTCAGGTTAATTCGCAGGGGTATGCAAGATTTAAAATTAAAGCGCCTCAGGCAGATAGTGTTCGTGTTAGTCTTGGTTTAGGAGGTAGGGGTGGCACATTACTTACTAAAGGTGCTGATGGTTATTTTACGGGTACGACAGAAGGGCCTATGGATGAGGGATTCCATTATTATCACCTTACAATTGATGGAGGAACATTTAATGATCCGGGGGCTTTAAATTTTTATGGCTCGACGAGGTGGGAAAGTGGCATCGAGATTCCTGCACATGATCAGTTATTTTATGCCTTAAAGAATGTCCCACATGGCAACGTTCAACAAATTCTGTTTCATTCAAAGAGTACCAGTTCTGAACGTCGTGCCTTTGTTTATACTCCACCTGGTTATGAAAAGAATACATCAACTAAATATCCCGTTTTGTATTTACAGCATGGTTGGGGTGAGGATGAAACAGCCTGGAGTAACCAAGGACATGCTAACCTTATCATGGATAATTTGATTGCCGATGGAAAAACAAAGCCCTTCATCATCGTAATGACTTATGGTATGACCAATGAATTAAAATGGGGGCATGTGAAAGATTTTAAAATAGACCCCTTCCAAACTGTTTTGGTCGATGAATTAATTCCTTATGTTGATGCTCATTTTCGCACGATAGCAGATAGAAAGCATCGGGCAATGGCGGGTCTGTCAATGGGGGGAATGGAGACACATACGATCACGCTGAATAAGCCAGATATATTTTCTTCTTTTGCCCTGTTGAGCGGGGGTATTTACAAGCCAGCTGAACTGGAAGGGAAAACAAAACCAGATTTGATCTTTATTAGTTGTGGCAGTAGGGAGAGGCCAGATGGTGTAAAGAAAGCAGTAAACGAATTAAAAAGCGCAGGTTATAATGCGGTATCTTATGTTTCCCAGAATACGGCACATGAATTCCTGACCTGGCGTCGAAGCCTGCATGAACTTGCTCCGTTGTTGTTCAGAAAATAATGACCGTAAAATATTCACTAAATAACCTTATTATGAATTATAGAGGTTTCATTTCTTTTGCTGTATTATTCTTTTTGGGCTCCTCATGCTTTGCTCAGGCAGATGGGTTTAAACCTTCCACGACCAATGCACCCGGAAGGCAATATCCACAAGTGAATGTGGATGGCAGGGTTCGTTCACGTTTTACGGCACCTGATGCGAATAAGGTACAGCTTGATATAGGGGGTAAAAAATATGATATGGTAAAGGATGCCAAAGGCGTCTGGACAGGGGAGTCTCTTGCTCAGGATGTGGGGTTTCATTATTACCAGCTAAATGTAGATGGTGTTTCTGTCCCTGATCCGGGAACTCTTTATTATTATGGAGCTGGTCGTTGGGGGAGTGGAATTGAAATCCCGGCTACAGACGGTGAATTTTTTGCACTTAGAAAGGTTCCACATGGTCTGGTTGGCGAAAACGTATATTTTTCCAAACTTACTGATTCGTGGAGACGTTGTTTTGTTTATACACCCCCTGATTATCAAAAAAACCTTAAAAGGCGCTACCCGGTTTTGTATTTACAGCATGGAAGCTTTGAGGACGAAACCGGGTGGTCCCGCCAGGGCTATGCAAACCGGATTCTGGATAATCTCATTGCTTCTGGAAAGGCTGCTCCAATGATTATTGTTATGGATAATGGTTATGCATTTAAACCGAATGCCGGAGCGAATAGTAATGACGTGCGTCCAGAATCCATTTTTGAACAGGTAATGGTGGATGAAATTATCCCAATGATTGACGGAAAGTTCAGAACTATTGCAGATCGTGAACACAGGGCGATTGCAGGACTTTCTATGGGCGCTAATCAAACCATGCGTATAATAATGAATAACCTTGACAAATTTTCTTCTCTTGGGGCCTTTAGTGGTACGTCTAATTATCCCGGCACGGACGTAATTAATACGGCTACCTTCCTGAATGGAAAGTTTAAAGATGGTGCAGCCATCAACAAAAAATTTAAGGTCTTGTTCCTTGGTTTAGGAACGAAGGAGCCCAATCCGTTTCCAGGCTCGGTGGGGGCTTTTAAGAATATGTTAGATAAACAAGGTATCAAATACGTGTTTTACCAATCACCAGGAACAGCGCACGAATGGCTTACCTGGAGAAGAGATTTGGAGAAATTCGCCCAACTAATATTTAAATAATAAATAGAGATGAAATTCTTTTCACTTTTTATTCTATTATTCTTAACCATGAATTGCTTTTCTCAGCAAAACGAAAGAAGCTGGAAAGACGTAAACTATGGCGGCGACACGATGGTTTACCACAACCTGGATATTTATCTGCCACCTCATGCGCAATCCGATTACCCGGTGATAATGGTGATATACGGGAGTGCCTGGTTTGGAAATAGCTTTAAGGAAATGGCAATGCAAACATTAGGAAAACCTTTATTGGAGGCTGGCTTTGCTGTGGTGACTCCAAATCACCGTTCCTCCAAAGATTCTGTTTTTCCCGCTCAGATAAATGATATAAAAGCGGCTATCAGGTTCGTCAGGGCGAATGCTGCCAAGTTTCATTTTGATACGGGATTTATTGGAATTACTGGATTTTCTTCTGGCGGCCATTTAGCTGCACTTGCAGGAACTTCTGGAGGCGTAAAGGACTATACGGCTGGACAAGTAAGACAGCATATTGAAGGCCATGTTGGCTCCTATTGTAAATTCAGCAGCAGTGTCGATGCGGTGGTTGATTGGTTTGGTCCGACTGATGTGCGGGTGATTGATTCCTACCGAAGAGGTGCCGGGCATATTACGCCGCATTCTCCTGAGGCGATTTTAATCGGTGGGCCGATAAAGGATAATTTTGATAAATGCGTCTTGGTGAACCCTATCACATATGTTGACGCGAATGACCCGCCATTTCTTATTTTACATGGGGATAAAGATCCGTTAGTGCCTATTTGCCAGAGTGAATTATTGAATACTGCATTAAGTAAGGCTAAAGTAGCCTCTCAGTTTGTTATAGTAGCAGATGGTAAACATGGGCCTGGTGTAATGGTTGAGAAATATTACAAAGTGATGGTTGACTTTTTTAAGGAACAATTGATAGGAAGCAAGAATTAAAAGCTGATGAGTATATTAAAGATTCTTTTGATAGGGCTGTGTCTGTCTCCGTTGGCTATTCATGCGCAACGCCTGATAAAGCTTTATCCCCGCAGCATCCCGAATTCAAAAGAGACTTCGTTAGGAAATGTTCCTGAAAGCCCTTCAGCAGGTATGATTCGCCGGGTTGTTACTCCTACGCTGCAATTGTTCTTGCCCAAAAAGGATAAGGCAAGCGGTGCAGCCGTAGTGATTTGTCCGGGTGGCGGTTATAGCGTAATTGTTTATAAAGGAGAAGGTATAATGACGGCCAAAGATTTTGTGGAAAAGGGGGTTGCTGCCTTTGTATTACAATATCGTTTGCCCAATGATTCTTTCCAGGTAAATAAAACGATTGCACCGTTGCAGGATGCACAGCAGGCAATTAAATTAGTTCGTGACAGTGCATCTGTATGGGGTATCGATTCAAAAAAAGTAGGTATTATGGGCTTTTCTGCTGGAGGGCATCTGGCATCTACGGAGGCGACCCATTATCGTCAGGCTCTGATTGATAATCAATCCCATACGAATCTGCGACCGGATTTTCAGATATTGGTGTACCCGGTCATTAGTATGCAGGATAACCTGACACATGTCGATTCCAGAAGAAAACTATTAGGTACAGAACCACTTAGTGGGGTAGTTGATCTCTACTCCAATGAATTACAGGTTGATGAGGGGACACCGCCCGCTTATATTACACAGGCAGCGGATGATAAAGTGGTGGATGTAGACAACAGTATTGTCTATTTTGAGAAGCTTAGACATGTAGGGATTCCTGTGGAGATGCATATCTATCAGAAAGGGAATCATGGATTTGTATTCAGGCACCCAGGCTGGATGAGCCCATTATTTGAATGGATGGAACTAAACGGGTGGATAAAGAAGTAGTAAAGTCGTCACGAATTTATTAATATATAAGCATATTATGAAACAAAAAGTAGATAGAATATCAGGTTTATTGTTGCTGTTTGCAACTTGTTTTGGGATTAATATGACGAAGGCCCAGACTCCCGTATTATCCTTAGATTTGGCAAATGCCAAAACTGAAGTTAGCCCCATGTTATATGGATTAATGACAGAAGAAATTAATCATTCCTATGACGGAGGTTTATATGGTGAATTAATACGTAACAGAATATTTAAAGACAATAAGAAAGTACCAGAGGCCTGGAGTTTGGTGACGAGCGGCTCCTCAAAATCCAGTATAAAATTAATTGGGGCAGAAGATCATGTGCCGCGTGACGAGCGAGGCCATGCCATAAATGGAGCTCTTTCTGTTTGTTTAAGATTGACCGTTGAGAAAGCTGAAGGACGTGTAGGGATTGCTAATGAAGGCTATTGGGGAATTCCTATTCGCCCATCCACTACTTATAAAGCATCCTTTTATTTGAAAGGAACGGCTCGAAAAGACCCTCCTCGTTGGGCCTGGGAGCCCAAACCAACCAAACCGAGTCCACCGGATATTGCTAACAACACACCAGGTCCAATAACAGTTTCACTTGAAAGTAAAGATGGTAAAATTATATATGCAACAGGAGTTGTCAATTTGGAGAAAAGTATTTACTGGAAAAAATATGAATTGAACCTTACGACCTCTTCGGGCATGAAGCCCACAAAAGACGCCCGTTTTGTAATATCTACAAACCGTACGGGACTTTATTATTTTAATCTTGTTTCTTTATTCCCCCCAACATATGAAAATCAACCTAATGGATTCCGTGTGGACCTGATGAATATGCTGATAGACATGAAACCAAAATTTTTACGTTTTCCCGGAGGGAATTTTTTGGAAGGGCCTAAAATAACTGATGCTTTTCCGTGGAAAGAAACGCTTGGCCCACTAGAGGGGAGGCCCGGTCACAATGGTTCATGGGGATATCGTCCCTCTGATGGTATGGGTCTTTTAGAGTTTTTGATGTGGGCACAAAATATGAATGCAGAACCTCTTTTGGGTGTATATGCGGGGTATTCATTAGATGGAGATCATGTTGATGCCGGCCCTCTGTTAAAGCCATATGTAGATGACGCTTTGGATGAGATAGAATATGTAATTGGTGATACTACGACTTATTGGGGTGCAAAACGTGCAGCCGATGGACACCCCGAACCATTTAAATTGAAATATATTGAAATTGGAAATGAAGATTTCTTTGACAGGTCAAAAAGTTACGTAGGCCGGTTTAACCAGTTCAGAAAAGCCATTAAAGAGAAATATCCACAGCTTATATGTATTTCAACGATGGAAGCGAAGGAATTTAACCGGCCCGATAATGCAGCAGGTAAGCTGCCCGAAGTTATAGATGAACATTATTATAGAAATGCATGGGATATGTGGGAGAATGCTACGCAATATGATTCATATGACCGTAACGGACCTAAAATTTTTGTTGGGGAGTGGGCTACCAGAGAAGGTGTTCCTACTACTAATTTAAATGCAGCTCTTGGAGATGCAGCTTGGATGACGGGTATGGAACGTAACTCTGATTTAGTTATAATGTCTTGTTATGCACCATTATTTGTAAACGTCAGTAAAGATAGTATTACCGGGTCAAAGGCTTGGCAGTGGGATTCTGATTTGATTGGATATGATGCACTTAATAGTTACGGGTCACCTTCTTATTATGTCCAGATGTTGTTTAGTAACTATTTGGGAAATAAGATTGTACCAATTGTATCCGAGAACATCCCAGTTCAAAAAGTGCCACTCAATAAAAGAGACAGTGCAATGGGTAAAAAGCCTAGTACGGTTCCGACCTTGTTTTATTCGGCTACAGTTAATGATGCCACAGGAAAACTATATCTGAAGATTGTAAATACAATTTCTAAGCCCCAAAAAATAAAAATTAATTTGGACGGCGCTGCCAAAATATCATCAGAAGCAAAATTGTTCATGATTAAAGGCAGTTCCCCAGATGCCACTAATAGTATTACCCATCCCAGGAATATTGTTCCGGTTACGGAATCTATTAAGGGAATTGAACCCAAATTTTCAAGAACTCTTGACCCTTATTCTGTAAATATATTTGAAATTGACTCTGTTGAATAGAATTATTATTAAGTCCTAAGGCAATTAAGTGTTTAATTTAAAATTATTTTATGAAGTACTTATTGACGGCGTTATTACTTTTTGACTTTGTTGCTACAAATGCACAAAACAAAATTGATGGTAATTGGAAAGGCACTACTGAATCGCCGAATGGAGCATTTGAGGTAAATTATACCTTTAAAGTAGTCAAAGATTCTTTAATGGGTGTTGTCAATACTAAATTTGGGGAACTTGCTTTAGAAAACGGAAAAGTTAATGGGAAATCATTCAGCTACAGTATTAGTTTCAATCAAACTTCAATCAATTTTACTGGTGTACTGGTAAGTGATGACAAAATTGTTACAAAAAATGAAAGAGGAGAGACAACTTTGGCCAAAGCCAAAAACTAGGGCTAGATCCTTATTGATAATAGACTATAATTTAAAATATGATTAAATAATTTTTATGCAGCTTAAAAGAAATGTTTTGTTCTCCTTCGTATTTATGCTTTTAGCAATGAATCTGGAAGCGCAAAACCCAATCATCAAAGACATTTTCGCAACTGACCCCGCTCCTATGGTGTACCATGACACTGTATTTTTGTACACTGGTCATGATACGGCATCGGTTACGGCCACTAATTATAAAATGCCCGACTGGCACGTATACACCTCCACTGATATGGTGAACTGGAAGGATTATGGCGCTGTATTGTCCCCACACACATTTTCGTGGGCTACAGGTGATGCCTACGCTGCACAATGTATCGAAAGAAATGGGAAATTTTATTGGTATGTGGCGACCTTTCATAAAAAAGACAGCGTCAGCAATGGCGGGGCGGCAATAGGTGTGGCCGTTTCCGACCATCCTACCGGGCCTTTTAAGGATGCAATAGGCAAGGCTCTTATTACCAATGAGATGACTACTGACATGAAGTACGGCTGGGATGACATTGATCCAACAGTTTTTATTGATGATGATGGGCAGGCCTATCTTTTTTGGGGAAATGGAAGTTGCAAATGGATCAAATTAAAGGATAATATGATTGAAGCGGCCAGCCCAATTACTACATTCAAACCAGAGCATTACATTGAAGGTCCATGGGTTTATAAAAGAAATGGGCTCTACTACCTAGTATATGCAGGTGCAGGTACAAAACCAGAAATGATAGAATATTGCACTGCAAAGAATATCGAAGGGCCCTGGGTGTACCGTGGTATTATTCAAGGAAACGTATTCAATAGTTTCACTACGCATCCTGGTATAATTGACTTCAAGGGCAAATCTTACTTTTTTTACCATAATGGAGCCCTGCCTACAGGTGGTAGCTACCGTAGGTCTATCTGTGTTGATTATTTGCATTATAATGCGGATGGTACTATACAAAAAGTGATTCAAACTAAACAAGGGGTTGAGGCAGTTAAGTAGTTGTCATTCTTATACGTTAGCGGATCCGCAGTTGTATGTTTTGGAAATATTTTAAAAATTATCATGAAAAGTTATAAATGCGTTTTGATCTTATTCTTTATTTGGACATTTGGTGTTTTTGAAGCTAAAGCACAGGACCCAATTGTTCAAACGAAATATACAGCAGATCCGGCACCGCTGGTATACCATGATACCGTATTTCTTTACACAACGCATGATGAAGATGATGCTTTTGGCTTTAAAATGCAGGATTGGTTACTTTATACATCCACTGACATGGTAAATTGGACTGATCATGGTATCGTGGCTTCCCTTAAGAACTTCAAATGGGTTCCTTATGATAATGGCGCATGGGCTGCACAATGCGTGGAGCGTGGGGGTAAATTTTATTTGTATTGCCCGATGCCCAACGGGGTTGGCATTGGTGTATTAGTGGCGGACAGCCCTTATGGTCCCTTTAAAGATCCTATTGGTAAACCGCTGATTAAAAACGGACCGGAAGATATTGACCCCACCGTTTTAATCGACGACGATGGCCAGGCTTACCTGTATTGGGGAAATCCAAACCTTTATTATGTTAAGCTTAATGATGACATGATCTCCTATTCTGGTGAAATTATAAAGGATGCTTCTATTGCTAAAGTAAAAGGCCAGCCTGACCGGTTCCATTATCAGGAAGGCCCTTGGGCATACAAGCGAAAAGGACATTACTATATGGCATATGCGGCTACCTGTTGCCCGGAGGGTATAGGGTATGCCATGAGCAATAGTCCGGTTGGGCCGTGGGAATTCAAAGGTATGATAATGGATGGGACTCCCAAATCAAATGGAAATCATCCTGGAATCATTGATTACAAAGGGAAATCTTATGTATTTGGATTGAATTATGACTTATTAAAGAAATCCATGTCCAAACATTATGAAAGGAGGTCTGTGTCTGCGGCCGAGATTACATATAATGGAGATGGGACCATTCAAAAATTGCCATATTGGACGCTGACCCATTTAGAGCAGGTCGGCAGGCTAAATCCTTATAATAAGGTAGAGGCTGAGACGATGGCCAATAGCAAAGGTCTTAAGACGGCTAAGGCGACTGAATGGGAAAGGAACATCTCCTGGGATAAGGGTGAGAAAATTGCGACGAGACTATACGTTACCTCAATAAATAATGGTGACTATTTAGAAGTACGAGGCGTAGACCTATCAAAAGGGGTGTCTTCAGTTGAGGTAAATGTGGCTGCTTTGAATGGAGGAAGAATGGAGATCCATATTGACGGGAAAACCGGCCCTTTATTGGGCGTGGTTAATATAAAGACTTCTGCAGAAGGGGATATCTGGAAAACGATAACGCAAAAGGTTAAAAACGTCAAAGGTATTCATGATGTGTATTTTGTTTTTAAAGGCAGCAATGATCTTTTCGAATTTGACTGGTGGAAGTTTAATGGGTGATTTGCTTATACATACTGTGCAGACGGATATTGCCCATCACTACGATAAAATATGATTATTAGAAAGTGAGATGCTTTTCTTTATTAATGAGCATGCGTGTGCTGATTGTATAATGATCAGGGTGAATCAGGAACTCTTGAGTAAAAAATAATGCGTTAGATTGCGCTACTGTGCTTTATTCGTCTGTTTTCTTTATTTATATATAGTTTTTTTCTGTTTAATTATGGACCAAATATAGTCGGTAGCTTGTTCTCCAATTGGCGGGCGTATATCGTGCTATCCTTCAATTTCATCCGGTGAAACGCTGGCATGAACGATGTTATTTGATTGAATATATGAGAACTGTTGTTGGCCTTAGGATCTGTTATTTAAACTGGTTTATGTATATTATCCTGCCTGATTTATTCATGTTCACTTTAATGAAGTTATGTCATAAGAATGTTTGATTTTTCCTCTTTAGCAGAATTTTGTCTTCTGAGATCAGAAAACAAGTTTTTGATTGTAATATTTACCACTAACTGAATGATTTTAAATTGCTTACTCTTAACCTGGTTGATCGGTTGATTATTAAGTGAAAAGATGACAATTATAGCTGCTGCTTTGATGGGTCGAGAAATCTTGCAAAAATATTTTTTACATTCTTTTAGTACATTATTATCATTTTATTGTCTTTATATAGAATAGGTATATGCAATAATTGCTATGAGGCATATACATCTAATTGCATTCGTAGGTACGTATTTCTTTTTTTGTGAACTGAGGTCTTTGTGATTAGCTATTGGATCAATTAATTTTTTATTGTTTGAATGCAATTTATATGCATAAAATATTTTTTGCGCTTATTTAAAAGATATGAAAAGAATAAAATTAAAACTAGTTGAATTTTTCTGCTTTTTGAAAGGTGAAGTTTTCAAATGGGTAGCATGTTTATTGTTGATATTTGTGGTTAGTTTAATTCCAGGTAGTGCTCAATCGCAGACGTCTTATACGGTAACCGGTAAGGTCATGAATCAAAATAATAAGGCTTTGCCAAATGCTACTATTCAGGTCATAGGCCAACAAAATGCAACTATCAGCAAGAATGATGGTAGTTTTTCACTGAAAGTGAATACATTGGACAATGACCTGTTGATTACAAGCATTGGGTTTGACACTGTAAAAATCTCTTTACTTAAGAATCATACTGATCTGATCGTAAAACTTTTTTCGAAAACAAGTCTGTTAACGGATGTCGTAGTTGTGGGTTATGGTCATCAGAAAAAGGAGAGCGTTGTTGCTTCTATCTCTCAGACAACAGGAGAGGTATTAGAACGCGCTGGCGGTGTCTCTAGTATTGGTGCCGCCTTAACAGGTAATGTACCGGGGTTAATAACATCTGCGAGTACAGGGCTACCAGGAGAGGAAGATCCACAAATTGTGATCCGAGGCAATAATTCCTGGAATAATTCTGCACCATTAATATTGGTGGATGGTGTTGAACGACCAATGACAAGTGTAGACATCGGTTCTGTAGCTACTGTGACTGTCCTGAAAGATGCATCGGCTACAGCAGTATTTGGTTCGAGAGGTGCGAACGGAGTTATAATAATTACCACAAAAAGAGGTAAGGCAGGAAGGGCTGCTATTAGTGCTCGGGTCAATACTGTTATGAAACGCAATTCTAAACTGCCGGAGAAGTATGACTCTTATAATACCTTAAAATTGAGAAATCAAGTCATTGAATATGAATTAAATCAGTCTCCTGATAGTTGGAATAAATATTTACCGGAAGAAATTCTGGATAAATACAGAAATCCGGCTGACCAGACAGAGGCGGCCAGGTACCCAAATGTTGATTGGGATAAGGTTTTGTTTAAAAATCACACGATGTCTCATAACGCAAGCGTAAATATTAGCGGAGGAACGAAGTTTGTTAAATACTTTACTAATGTGGACTTTTTGCATGAAGGTGATCTGTTCAGGGTATATGACAATAAAAGAGGATATAATTCTGGGTTTGGATTTAATAGAATTAATGTAAGAAGTAATCTGGATTTTCAACTTACACCTACCACGCTCTTTAAAACGAATTTGAGTGGTTCATATGGGGTTCAGAAAACTCCATGGAATTTTTCTCAGAGTGACTACATTACGGGAGCGACTCTTTGGTTGTCTGCCTATTCAACTCCTTCAGATGCCTTTTTGCCACAATATCCGGATGGTTCATGGGGGTATAGTCTGATTAATACTAACTTGGCGAATTCTGCATTGGGGCTGGCAATTGGAGGGTTACAACATAAGACAACTGCCAGAATGACCACAGATTTTATATTGGAGCAGAACCTGGGAATGCTCATTAATGGATTAAAGATTTCTGGAACGCTCTCTCTGGATAACACCTTCATGGAAGGCAACCGTGGTGTCAATGATTTATATCATGATGTCCAGCAAAAGTATGTTGACCCGGAAACAGGAGCAATAAAATATAAGAATGCTTATGATGATGTCACTGGTCTTGATTTCCAGGAAGGGATAAATTGGACGACCAGCGCAGGTCAGATCGGGGCTAATTATAGGAGGCTCTTTTATCAATTACAGCTTAACTATTCTACTACGATTGCTAAGGATCATTTTGTAACGGCAATGGCACTTTTAAACCGCAATCAGTATGCAACCGGTAGCGAAGTGCCTCATTTCAGAGAGGACTGGGTATTCAGAACAACCTATAGTTATAAGAATAAGTACACGATTGAGTATAACGGTGCCTACAATGGATCGGAACAATTTGCGGCAGGAAATAGATTTGCCTACTTCTCTTCTGGTGGCGTTAACTGGGTTGTGAGTAAAGAGGATTTCATGAAATCGCTTGATTTTATAGATATGTTTAAGATCAGGGCTTCTGTTGGACAAACAGGTAATGATAATATCAATGGGTTAAGATGGTTATATATGAATCAATGGTCTCATTCCGGAAGAGCACTGTTAGGTACTACTGGGGTGGATGCTGAGTCAAGTACTTATACCTGGTATACTTTATCTTCCTTGGGAAACCCGAAAATACAATGGGAAGAATCATTTAAATCGAATTTGGGTGTTGATTTTGAGCTTTTTAGAGGTGTGATTAAAGGCAAGTTCGATTATTTTCAGGATGACAGAACAAAGATATTTATCGCTGGTCCTGCCAGGTCGGTTCCTTCTTATTTTGGCTTTTCTGCACCTGCTGCCAATCTGGGAAAAGTCAAAGCCAAAGGTTATGAGTTTGAATTGCATCTGAATAAATCTTTAAGCGAGTCTTTTTCCTTATTTGCTGATTTTAACATGACACACACTCAAAATACGGTCATTGAACAGGATGATGGGGAGTTGATGCCTGAATATCAAAAGAATGCCGGTAAGTCAGTAGGACAGGCTTATTCCTATTATGGTGCAGGATATTATAACACCTGGGATCAGCTTTATGGGAGCACAATGTATAGTACAAATGATAATAATAAACTTCCAGGTAATGTCAATATTGTAGATTTCAACGGAGATGGAATTATTGACCAAAATGATAATATTCCATATGGATATTCGGGGTGGCCACAAAATACATTTAATGCTACCGTCGGATTTAATTGGAAAGGGTTTAGTGCATTCGTTCAGTTTTATGGAGTAACAAATGTTACCAGACAGGTTGTATTTACAACATTTAGCGGTCAGGTGGACATCGCTTATGGAGAGGGAGATTATTGGAGTAAAAATCAGACTGCAAATACCATTCCTTACCCCAGGTGGCTATCAACGCCTCCAGACTACTATAGAGCAAATCAGTATATGTATGATGGATCCTATTTGAGATTAAAGAATGCTGAGATCGCCTATACTTTTGGGAAAAGTTGGGGTTTTATACGCAAAGCGCGCCTTGAGAATATCAGAGTTTATTTAAATGGAGATAATCTTTTGTTATGGACCAAGATGCCTGATGACCGCGAATCAAATTTTGCGGGAACTGGTTGGGCAAGTCAGGGTGCTTACCCTACGGCAAAAAGGTATAATCTGGGCTTTAATATCACATTTTAATTGATAATCATGAAAAGATATTTTAGAGTTTTGACATTTTTCACGTTGATCTCATTAGGCTTGATGGGGATGTTTTCATGTGAAAAGTATTTGGATAAAAGTGCTGATTCTACAATTAAGGAGGATGATGCCTACAAGAATTTTACCAATTTTCAGGGATTTACTGAAGAGTTATATCATTGCATACCTGACTTTTCTAATGGGTATTGGACGAACTCCTGGAATTGGGGTGAGGATGAAATTATGTCGAGTTCCCATGACTTCCATATGGTGAATAAAATTGATTTGGGGAATTTCTGGGGGTGGCAGTCTGAATTTGACGGATGGCAGGCCGGTTGGATGGACCGGTCGTCCAATTCTACAGATAATGATAGGTTTCATAAATCACTTTGGCCACTTAGCTGGTATGGTATAAACAAAGCCAATCTGGGACTTGCAAACCTCGATAAATTGACAGATGCGACAACTGAAGAGAGGAATTTAATTAAAGGGCAATTGCTCTTTTTTAGAGGCTGGTTCCATTTTCAATTGATTCAATATTTTGGAGGATTACCTTATATTGATACGTTATTGCCGAGTGATCAAAAATTGACTCTACCCAGGTTGAGTTACAGCGAGTGCGCAGATAAGGCTGCAGCAGATTTTAGAGCCGCTGCCGACCTGTTACCAATTAACTGGGATAATACAACGATTGGTAAGAATACGCTTGGCAAAAATACGTTGCGTATTAATAAAATAATGGCTTTGGCCTATTTAGGAAAGAATTACCTCTGGGCGGGTAGTCCATTGATGAATAAAGTATCCACCGGATCAACTGATTATAATAAAGAGTATTGTAGAAAAGCTGCAGATGCATTTGCAGAATTACTGAGCTTATGTGAATCTGGAAAAGCTCCATATAGCCTGCTGCCGTTTGATAAGTATTCCGATAACTTTTACACTACCGGGCAAAACTGGCTGATACCTGGAGGAACAGAGGCCATCTTTAGGTCACCTTATTATAACGGGAATTCATCCAACTGGGGAACAAGTAAGCAATACACGCCACTAGTGATTTCTGAAGGTGATATTTGTTTTGCACCTACTGCCAATTATGTAGATTATTATGGGATGGCAAATGGATTGCCTATACCAGATATTACAAAACCTGATGCTTTATCAGGTTATGATCCTGAGCATCCTTGGAAAGGCAGAGATCCCAGATTTTATAATGATATTGTTTTTGATGGTGTAAAATTCATTCAGGGTTCTACCACTGATGAGGCCAATCGCTATGCAAACCTATATGGGGATGGCAATATTAGTGATAGGGGAAGCTATCGTGATCCGAGTACGGGAAGCAGGACCGGCTATTTGCTAAGAAAATTTATTCCGATAACATGTAATAAGTATGATGATGGATATGGTTATTCTCATAGTCTTAATATCCATATTCCTTATATGAGACTTGCCGGTGTTTATCTTATGTATGCGGAGGCCGTAGCTGAAGGCTATGGGTCACCTACCGCATCTGTTTCCTCCTATGGAAAGACAGCAGTGGATGCCGTCAATAAAATTAGGGAAAGAGCTGGAGTCGGATTTGTGGCTCCGCAGTTTACCGGATCTTTAGCCGCCTTTATGCCGGAATTAAGACGTGAAAGGGCAGTTGAGCTGTCTTTCGAAGGGCATCGTTTCAATGATTTAAGAAGGTGGCTACTCCTGATTAAAAGACCATATACATTGAAGAAGGCTGTATATTTTGATCGCGCGGGAACATTTAATACTACTGATCCTTCGCTGAATATGGTTAAAAACCTTAACGAGAAAATCATTTTAGAGCGGAATTTTTCTGAGAAGCATTATTGGTTCCCATTAAAAACAAGTGATGTGACACTTTATGCGGCATTTAATCAGAATCCTGGTTGGTAATGTCTTATAAAATTTACATTAATTGATAGAAATATAAACTTTACTAACGATGAAATATTTTAGAATATTAGTTTTCTTTTCTTTATTATATATATGCTCACTTGGAGTCGTATTTGGACAAGCCCAGATACTGATAAAAGTTCATGCAAAAGTGTGTGATGCTAATCAAAATCCAATTGACCGTGCGCTTGTTGAAAGCAAAGAACGGAGTAATGTTCAGACGACAACAGATAAGGATGGGTATTTCTCTTTAGATATGTTGCCAGGTGAACGCATTGAAGTATCCGCGGAAGGATACAGTTCCAAGTTTTTGGAAGTTTCTAAAGAACTGAAATTGATAGATTTACATTTATTGATTGAGGATACTGTTGTGGTTATATCCCCATTTAAGAACGGAAATGTAAATGATTTGTACGATGATGTTTCTGTTGTGGATATGAAAGCGTTATTGAAGAAGAACTATATTACTTACAGTCTGGATGGAATGGAGGCATTTGTACCGGGCTATAATGGGAACAGTATTTGGGGCATGGGTAGTTATTTGATGCTTGTAGATGGAATTCCTCGTGATGCTAATAATGTATTGCCAACTGAAATCGACCAAATTTCTTTTTTAAAGGGTGTCGGGGCGATTGCTTTATATGGCAGCAGAGGGGCTAAGGGAGTTATTAACATTACTACCAAAAGAGGTCAGGTATTTAACAGAAAAATTGATGTTCGTGCAAACATGGGTGCTTACGTGCCCATTGTCTATCCAAAATACTTAGGTTCAGCGGAATATATGACTTTATATAATGAAGCGAGAAATAATGATGGATTGTCTGATCTGTACACTGCTTCGACTATATATAATTATGCTTCCGGGAAAAACCCTTACAGGTACCCAAATGTTGACTATTACTCTTCTGACTATTTAAAGAATTCTTATAATAGATATGATGTAACTACCGAGATTTCGGGGGGGAATGATAAAGCTCGTTATTATACCAATATGGGTTTTTATACGGTCGGATCTCTTCTCGATTTTGGGTTGGCGAAGGAAAATGCCACAAGTCGTTTTAATTTAAGAGGTAATGTTGACATTAAGATTAATGATTTTATCACTGGTAAGATTGACGCATCAGCAACTTTTTATAATGGAAGAGGTGTGAATGCTGATTTTTGGTCTGCTGCAGCAACAATGCGCCCAAATCGTTTTACTCCATTAATACCGATAAGCATGATTGAACAGGAGGATCAGGCTTCGCTTTTGTATGTTCAGAATAGCAATCACCTCATTGATGGACAGTATATTCTTGGAGGAACCCAATTAGACCAAACCAATACGATTGCCAGTATTTACGCAGGAGGTTATAATAAATATATTTCCCGGCAATTTCAGTTCAGCTCTGGTATAGATGCTGATTTGAAAGATATATTGCCTGGTTTAAAGTTTAAATCGAAGTTTGCTGTTGATTATGCAACTGCTTATTCCTTATCCTATAATTATGATTATGCCATTTATGAACCTACCTGGAATCGTTATTCGGGAAAGGACCTGATCAGTAATTTAACCAAGTATGGAAATGATGCCACTTCCGGAAGGCAGAATGTAAGTAATAGCTGGTATAGACAGACGATTGCATTTTATGGACTATTCAGCTATGATCGGACGTTTGCGGCAAAGAATAATATTTCAGCTGAGTTGCTGGCCAACGGTTATCAGCAATCGGAATCTGAGATCTACCATAGGACGAGTAATGCAAATTTGGGGCTGCATTTAGGGTACAATTTTGAGGAGAAATATTATGTCGATTTTGACGGGGCTTATATCCATTCTGCCAAACTGCCAGAAAATCATCGGGAAGCTATTTCTCCTACGGTCTCACTGGGATGGAGAATTTCCAAGGAAGATTTTATGAATAAAAATTCTGAGGTAGTGAATGACCTGAAGTTAACCGCATCTGCCGGTATATTGAATACGGATCTTGATATCTCCGATTATTATATGTATCAGGGGTATTATACAGTCAGTGGTTCCTGGTTCGGCTGGAAAGATGGTTCAGGTTTCCAGGCAACGGAATCAAGACGGGGAGGTAACCCAGAAATGAGATTCCCAAAGAGAAAAGAAATCAATTTAGGGTTTAATGGCACCTTTTTTAAAAGAATCTTAGATGTGAATGCACACTTTTTTGTCAATAAAATTGAAGGAAACCTTATTCAGGCCTCTGTGCTTTTCCCTTCTTATTTTACTACAGGTTATCCGGTATCGTCCTTTATTCCATATGTTAACTATGAGGATGACAAAAGAGTCGGATTTGACTTTGGCGTTAGCTTAAAAGAGACGGTTGGCCAGCTAAATTTGAATTTGGGCGTTAATGGAACTTACTATAAAACCGTGGCTGCTAAGAGGGCTGAGGTTTATGCTGATGGTTATCAATATCGCCAGGGGACGCCGATCGATGGAATTTGGGGACTACAAAGTGTTGGATTTTTCGAAAGCCTGGATGACATTGCAAAATCTCCAGTCCAGTCTTTTGGAGAAGTACATCCTGGGGATATTAAATATAAAGATCAAAATGGTGACGGAGAAATTAATGCACAAGATGAGGTGTTTTTAGGCAAGGCCGGTTGGAGCGGCTCACCATTTACGTTTGGAATCAATCTTACGGCAAAATGGAAAAAATTAACCTTATTCTTGTACGGAATTGGTCGCTATGGAGCATACGGATTAAAAAATAATAGTTATTACTGGGTGTCCGGAGACGGCAAGTATTCTGAGATTGTCCGTAATAGGTGGACAGAAGCTACAAAAACGACGGCTACTTATCCAAGGCTTACAACAAATAGCAGTGATAATAATTTTAGAACATCCGACTTTTGGATGTATAAGACGGATAGGTTTGATCTTGCAAAGGTTCAACTCAGCTATGATATGAGTGATCTGTTGAAGGCAAAAAAGTTTGTGAAGGCTTTAAATGTTTATATAAGTGGGGCAAACCTGCTGAAAGTTTCGAAAGAGCGTGAGGTCCTTGAGTTGAGTGTCGGGTCTGAACCGCAAACAAGATTTTATAATATTGGTGTGACTGCACAATTTTAATTAGTAAAAAATTAATGGTATGAAAAGTAAATTATTGATTTTTGCGGTCGCTGTCACTATAGGAATGATAAGTTGTAAAGATTTAATTGTTCCTCAAATTGAAAATAACAGACAACTTGAGGATTCTTATAATGCAAGCGATGCCAAATTTCCCTATGGTCTTATATTGAATGGATATGACCGAATTCCGGTAAACTCATGGTCCTTTAACGATGTTGCGACTGACGATGCAGTGACCAATGATAAGAATAGCGGTTACCTGAAAATGGCAACCGGCCAATGGGCGGCTAACAATAATCCTGTCGATGAATGGTCCAGGTGCTATTCGGCTATTCAGTATATGAATTTGATATTAGAACAGATTGATAAGATCACGTGGACAGAAGACTCTGCCGTTGCAAAGTTATTCTCCATGCGTGTCAAAGGAGAGGCTTATGGTTTAAGAGCTTTGTTTTACTTTTATTTGCTTCAGGCGCATGCAGGTATTGGAGAGAATGGTGAATTATTAGGGGTACCCATTATCTTACATTCTCAGGCAGTGGGAGACGATTTTAATTTGCCTCGTGCTACTTTTAAAGAATGTGTGGATCAGATTAACATAGATTTAAAGCAGGCAATTGATTTGCTTCCTGTTGATTATAAGGATTTAATAGATAATTCTCAGGTACCTGCAAAATATGGGGGTATAACTAAAGAACAGTTTAACAGGGCGATGGGAAAGGATATGAGTGGATTGCTATCTGGTCGAATTGCTATGGCGATAAAAGCAAAGACTGCCTTATTGGCTGCCAGTCCAGCCTTCAGCGCTGCGGCAGCCAATACATGGGCTGATGCCGCTAATGATGCAGGTGACATCATTAAAATAAATGGTGGTGTAGGAGGGCTTGCTGCAAATGGATTGACTTGGTATGCTAATGCCAGTGAAATTGCCGGCTTGGCGGAAGGTCAGAACCCCCCGGAAATTCTATGGCGTTCTAATTACGGAGAGAGCAATAATCTTGAAGCTGACAATTTTCCTCCTACTCTAAATGGCAGGGGCCGTGTGAACCCAACGCAGAATCTGGTAGATGCTTTTCCAATGGCAAATGGATATCCAATTTCATTGTCATCAAGTGGGTACGATAGCGGGAACCCGTATTCAGGCAGAGATAAACGCCTCAATTCATTTATTATTTTTGATGGGTCCTCTGCCGGTGTAAGTAATTCAATTATTCATACTTCAGAGGATGGAGGTACAAATGATGGAATAAATATTACCGAAACGTCTACAAGAACTGGCTATTATTTAAAGAAACTGCTTCGTCAGGATGTTAATTTAAGCAGTAGTTCGACGACAACTCAACGTCATTACAAACCTTTAATAAGATATACGGAAATTTATTTAATATATGCTGAGGCGGCTAATGAAGCCTGGGGGCCTCAAGGCAAGGGCGCTTTTGGCTTTTCTGCTTATGATGTTATTAAGGCCATAAGAAACAGGGCAGGAATAGGTGCCACGAATGGAGACGCTTATCTTGAATCCATTAGGAGTGATAAAGAGAAAATGCGTCAATTGATCCGAAATGCCCGTAGAATTGAATTGTGTTTTGAAGGATTTCGTTTTTGGGACTTACGAAGGTGGCATGAGAATTTAACTGAAACTGCAAAGGGCATTAATATAAAGAATAATAAGTTTTCTGTAATTAGTGTTGAGAACCGTTTATATAAAAGTTATATGGAGTATGGGCCTATTCCATATGGTGAAACATTGAAGTTTAGTAATCTATTACAAAATAAAGGATGGTAGTTATTGAAATCGGTCAGGATAGAAAATTGTAAAATTGTATAAAAATGAACAACAGAAGATTATTGATAATATTGGCGGTAATTTTATTTACCAGCTGTCATAATAAGGAGCAAATATTCCCAGATTATGAATATCAAACGGTTTACTTTTCTTACCAACATCCCGTGAGGACGATTACTCTGGGAGAGGATATTGTAAATACTGACCTTGATAATGCACATAGATGTATGATCTATGCAACTTTAGGAGGTGTTTATGTCAATAGAAAGAATGTCAGTGTGAATTTCAGCGTAGATAATAGTCTCATTTCGGGTGTTACCTTTAAAGATGGATCCGCAGTTAAGGCGATGCCATCAAGCTATTACACATTAGGCGCTAATACAATAGTGATTCATAAAGATAGCCTCTCTGGTGGCGTAGATGTTCAATTAACCGATGACTTTTTTAAAGATCCGGATGCAATTAAGAATACATATGTGATTCCACTGAAACTGACAGATGTGACTAATGCGGATTCAATTATCAGTGATAAGAATTATATTCTTTATGCAGTAAAGTATATAAATCCGTGGCATGGATATTACCTGCGTAGAGGAGTTGATAACATAACCGGGAAAAACGGCAATACGGCATTGAATTCGACTAATATCCGCCATCAGCAATATGTTGAAAAGGATGATATTGAGTTATTGACTACAAAGGCATTACATACCATTACTTTTCCTTTAGTATTCAAAGATAAAGATGGAACTAATATAAATTGCAGTTTGTTGCTTGATTTTGATGATCAGCATAATTGTACCGTTCGTTCTGGTACACAGGGTGTCACCGCTACCGGAACTGGAAAGTTCGTAAAGAGGGGGGAAAAGAACAGTTGGGGAAATGTGGACCGGGACGGATTGTATCTGGAATACGAGATAGATTTTCCTGATATGCATATAGTCACAAAAGATACACTGGTTATGAGAAACAGAGGTGTGAAAATGGAAACCTTCTAAACTGTTCCAATATTTAAAATTATTTTATTATGAAGAGCTTCAAATATTATGCTGGGCTTCCAATGGTTTTAATTGGAATACTGATTTTTTCAGCATGTTATAAGTATAAACCGCTTGATTTTTCATTTAATAAGCCGGAAGAAGTAGCAGCACAAGAAGATATTGATTCTTATCCGGCACTTAAGTCTCTTATTGATAGTACTAAATATGGCTCATTTAGGTTAGGGGCGGCAGTCTCCTTATCTGAGTATAATAAGAAAGGAGTCTTATACCGGCTGATTAATAGAAATTTCCAGGAGATTGCAGTTGGTTATGAAATGAAGCATGGTGCCGTGGTTCAAAGTGATGGCAGCTTGAACCTGGATAATGTAAATTTACTACTTAAAAATGCTGAGGAGGCGGGTATTACGGTTTATGGACATACCTTATGCTGGCATGCAAACCAGAATGCGGCATATCTTAATAGTCTTATTGCTCCTGAGGTCGTGGAATCTAATAATAATTTATTAGACCTAACTGGTTTAAAGGACGGTTCTTTTGATAATTGGACAGTTAATGGGGCGTCATCCAAGTCAGTTGAAGAGGCGATGGGGCAGAATGGGGGTAAGGCGATTAAGCTGGTTTCTTCTTCTTCAGCTAAAAATGCCTGGGACCTGAGTATGAAGACGCCATTGATTTCAATTGATCAAGGTCAGCAGTATGTTGTGAGTTTTTATATTAAATCTGATAAAGCGGGTAGGGGCCGGATTTCATTTAGCGGGGATCTGAGCAATCAGTACCCATGGATGGATTGGATGGGGACTGGAACTGCATCTGAATATTTTGAAACAAATGGCGACTGGAAGCAGGTTAAATTTTTAGTCAGTGGATTTAATGGTTCAGCCAGTACTTTTAGCTTTAATTTTGATTTAGGGTATCTTTCTGGAGTCAGCTATTACATTGATTTATCAAGCTTGTCAGTCGAAGATAAAGACGTCAGTGCGGGTCTTGACGCAAATTTATTTGCGAATGAAGATTTTGAATCTGGTATATTATCCGGATGGAATGGCTGGGGCAATAATTCAACCCGTGGAGTAGTTGCTGCACAAGGTTATAATGGCAGTTATGGATTAAAAATGGTTAATCCATCTGTTGTCAATTCATGGGAAGCCCAAACTGCCTATGATTTCACGACTCCGTTTCAAGATGGATCAACCTATAAATTGAGTTTTTATGTAAAAGGTTCGGTCGAAGGGAGTATGTCTGCATCATTGCAAGAGACGACTAGCTATGCGAGTGATAATTTTCCATCATTTAACGTTACTACTGAATGGAAGAAGATAGAGCTTGAAGCAACTGTATCAGCTGGAGACAGAACCAGATTCCTTTTTAGTTTTGGTAATTATGCAGGCACCCTGCTTATTGATAATATTAGCCTTCAAAGAGAAAATCCTGATTTGGGTACTCGACTTATTGAGAAAACGTCAGAAGAGAAAAAAGCGATTATTACGACGGCGCTGGATAAATGGATATCAGGCATGGTCACAAATAGTAAGAGCTACGTTACTTCGTGGGATATAGTAAATGAACCTATGGATGATGGGAATCCGTATAATCTAAAATCAGGTATTGGGAAAACCCTTAAATCCGATGAGTTTTATTGGCAGGATTACCTCGGCAAGGACTATGCAGTAACTGCTATAAAACTGGAAAGAAAATATGGCAATGCGAATGATAAGTTATTTATTAATGATTACAATTTAGAGTACGATCTAAATAAGTGTAAGGGGTTGATTCAATATGTCAGTTACGTTGAAAGCAAGGGTGTCAAAGTTGACGGTATTGGGACTCAGATGCATATCGACATAAATGCCGATTCTGGTAAAATTGTTCAGATGTTTCAATTATTGGCCGCTACCGGGAAATTGATTAAAGTCTCAGAATTAGACATAGGTCTTGGCAATAGCACCCAAACGGCGGATGCGACTCCGGATCAATATCTGAAGCAGGCCGCCATGTATAAGTTTGTCATCGATCAATACTTTAAAAACATACCGGCAAAGCAGCGATACGGCATTACGATTTGGAGCCCATTAGACAGTCCGGCTAATTCTGGTTGGCGTGCTGGGGAACCCATTGGCATTTGGTCAGAAGCCTATGTTCGTAAGTTGGCATATGAATATGTTGCTAATGCAGTTAAAGAAAATTTGGGGAAATGAGTCGAATATAAAAATATTGTTATCAGATTAACGGGACACTATTAGATGTAAAAGAGGTGTCCCTGGAGAATGCCAAGTGTCAATTGCTACTATCCTGGAATCATTAAATTCCTGAATAGTAGCAATTGTTATATAAAAATCTGAATTGGTCTTTGGGATTTGTCTGTAGATAAAGATGCTCGAGGTTTAAAAATATTTGTTGAAATAACAATTAAATATTAAGTTTGATGCCTGAAAGTTGATTTATGGCTGCTTGTATGCAATCGATTGTAATTATTTGATATTACATCGATAATATACAATGAATTTAAATGATGCTATACCGGTAATTTATTTGAAAGAATTCATTGAGTGTATAATTGGCCCAATTTTCTGGATTCCCAAATCGGTCTCATTGCGTTTAATTAATAATTTTTAATCATATTTATCATGTGGAAAAAACATTTATTGGCACTTTTGGTGAGTGCATTTTTATTTGTATTGGGCACGAATGGCCAGCAAGTCGTAAATGCGGCTCCTAAAGGATATGATGTTCCGCAGCAAGGTATCCTTCACGGAAATATTGATACGATCAGTTACCAATCGAAGACTGTTGGTAATTTACGAAAAGCACTGGTATATACACCGCCTGGCTATTCGAAGAAGACGAAATATCCGGTACTTTATTTATTACATGGAATTGGTGGGGATGAATTTGAGTGGTTGCATGGGGGCCATCCGGAAGTTATATTGGACAATTTGTATGCCAAGGGAAAGCTGACTCCCATGATCGTTGTGTTGCCAAATGGCCGGGCGATGAAAGATGACAGGCCGACAGGCAATATAATGGCTAAAGATAAAGTTGAGGCGTTTGCCAATTTTGAACAGGATCTTTTAAATGACCTTATTCCGTATGTGGAAAAGCATTTTCCCGTTTTGAAAGATGCAAATCATCGCGCAATTGCTGGTTTGTCTATGGGGGGCGGTCAGTCTTTAAATTTTGGATTAGGCAATATGGACAAATTTGCATGGGTGGGCGCTTTCTCGGCCGCACCCAATACTAAATTACCACAAGTCTTGGTGCCAGATCCTCAAAAAGCCAATAATGAATTGAAGTTGTTATGGATTTCAGTGGGAGATAATGATGGCTTATTAAGTTTTAGTGAACGGACCCATAAATACCTTACGGCAAAGAATGTACCCCATATTTTTTATTTAATGCATGGTGTGCATGATTTTCATGTATGGAAAACGTCCCTTTATTTATTTTCTCAACTATTGTTTAAACCTGTTGACCAGTCTACTTTTGATAAATATAGTGTGGTCGGTTTGCCGGCAAGTACGAATATTCGTGGTGCAAAGTATCCGCAGATACTGCCTGATAGCCGTGTAATATTTCAGGTTAGGGCGCCTGAGGCTTCATCGGTTCAAATAGACCTGGGTAGAAAATATGATATGGTGAAAAAGGATGATGGCGTATGGACGGTGACTACGGATTCAATCAGTGAAGGATTTCATTATTATTCGTTGTTGATTGACGGGGTGGCGGTCGCTGATCCTTCTAGCCAGACTTTTTACGGAATGGGCCGGATGGCGAGCGGAATTGAGATCCCATTTGATGGGGATAGATATTACGAGTTGAAAGAAGTGCCACACGGCGTTATTCGCATACAAAAATACTTTTCTTCCGTAACACATTCCTGGAGGCAAATGTATATTTATACACCACCTGGATATGAAGCCAGTGCGGCTAAATTCCCAGTATTGTATTTGTTACACGGTGGTGGAGAAGATGAAACTGGTTGGGCGGCGCAAGGAAAAGCCAGCTTGATTTTAGATAATCTGATTGCAGAGCAGCAGGCAAAGCCGATGTTGATTGTTATGCCCGATGCTAATTTAGGGGCAGGAGGATTTAATGAGAAGTCAGTTGGAACGGCTTTAAAAATGTTTCAGGCGGAGATGACAGATGCTGTTATTCCATTTATTGAAAATAATTACAAAGCACTGAAGGGTCCTGATAACAGAGCGCTTGCTGGATTGTCATTTGGCGGGTTACATACGCTTTATACTGGCCTTCAGAAGGATCATAAATTTTCTTACTTAGGTGTGTTCAGCTCAGGATGGATATTGCCGATGTTACAACCTTTTGCAGGTGCACAGTATTCTTTTTTAGAAAAGAATGCGGATAAAGTCAACAAGGATTTGAAGGCTTTTTGGATTTCTGATGGCAGCAAAGAAGATATCGCCTATAAAAATTGCCAGGCTATGTTGAGAAAATTGGATGAATTACACATAAAACATACTTATTTTGAGTATCCGGGCGGCCACACCTGGCCGGTATGGAGAATGGATTTATACAAATTCTTACCAATATTGTTTAAATAGAGAAATATAAATTATGAGATCATTTTTCGTTGTCATTGGGTTATTTATAGTTTCATATCCGGTTTTTGGACAAAAGAAGGTGGTTATGACGAGTCCGGACAAGGCAATTGAAGCCATTTATTATCCGGAAAAAGTTTCCTTTGAAGTAAGGTCTCATCGTCAGCCTGTACTTGGTTTGTCAAAATTAGGTGTCATCCGATCTGACGCCGACTTTTCCAGGAATCTGAAAGTTATTAAAGTTCGTCCCGCCGTTTTTGTTAATGATGCTTATAATATGAAAAATGCGAAGAAGCATCATATTGTATACAAAGCATTAAAGACGGTCATTGAGACAGAGACGGATGAGGGTAAAAAAATGAATATAGTGTTTCAGCTGTCTAATGATGGTGTGGGATTTCGATACGAATTCCCAGAACGTTCAGACAAAATTCATTACATAACTTCTGAAGCTACCTCTTTTCATTTTTATCCAGACACCCACGTCTGGCTTCAACCCAAAGCAGAATCGCAAACTGGGTTTGAACATACTAATCCTTCTTATGAAGCGCATTATATAATGGATAAGCCATTAGATTCAATCCGGTACAACAAGAATGGATGGGTGTATCCGGCTATGTTTAAGGTGAAGGGCACGTGGATGTTAATTACTGAAGCAGATTTAGGCAGAACTTATTGCGGCACTTCCCTTCAACAAGGGGACACAAAAAATGATTTCAATATAAATTTTCCCGAAGCGGCTGAAAAGATTCCTGGAGGTGCGTTATTTCCTGAATCTGAATTGCCCTGGAAAACGCCCTGGAGAATAATTGCTATTGGGAGTCTGAAAGAGATAGCTGAGTCTACATTAGGTACTGACCTGGCAGCCCCTTCTGTATTAAATGATTCGAAATTTGTTCAACCAGGGAAGGCATCCTGGAGTTGGATATTGGAAAAGGATAATGGCACTGTATTCCCTGTTCAAAAGCAGTATATTGATTATGCGGCTAATATGAATTGGAATTACTGTCTGATTGATGCAGGCTGGGATAAAAGTATTGGCTATGATTCGGTTAAGATTTTAGCGGATTATGCCAGGGAAAAAAATGTGGGTATTCTTTTATGGTATAATTCTGCAGGTAACTGGAATACGGTCAAGTTTACACCCAGGGACAAATTACTTACTCATGAAAGCAGGATGGCGGAATTCGCTCGCATTTCAAAAATGGGTATCAAGGGTATTAAGGTTGATTTTTTTGGTGGAGATGGCCAATCGATGATCGCTTATTATCAAGACATTCTGATTGACGCGGCCAAATGGCATTTATTAGTAAATTTCCATGGAGCGACACTTCCCAGAGGACTCCAGAGAACCTACCCAAATTTTATAACTGCAGAAGCGGTACTGGGGTATGAAATGATTACTTTCAGTCAGTATAATGCGGATGTAGCTCCTTCGCATATGATTATGAGTGCTTTTGCTCGGAATGCTTTTGATCCGATGGATTTCACACCGATGAATTTATATAAGATTCCGAATATTAAGCGGGCAACGACTTCTGCTTTCGAACTAGCCACAGCCGTTGTTTTCTTATCTGGTATACAACACTATGCCGAAAGCCCGGAAGGAATGACCCATGTACCTTCATTTGTCAAAGACTTCTTGCGCAAATTACCTGGCTATTGGGATGATGTAAAGTTTATCAGTGGATATCCAGGTAAGTCTTATGTAGTCGCAAGGAAAAAAGGCAATTCATGGTATGTCGCTGGTCTGAATGCGGGTAAAGAAGATACTGTTTTGCATCTGGATCTGTCTTTTTTAAAAGGCAAGAAAGCTGAGATGATATATACGCCGGATAATAATGAACCTAATAGTTTCAAGCAAAAGGTGTTGAATATTCCTGCAAACGGGATGGTAGAGGTGACCTTACATGGCAATGATGGCTTTACAGCCGTTTTTCATTAGGTTAATTACCAAGATATTAATTGTTATAAATTTTAAAGTGTTCATAAGCCTGATTTATGAATGTATTGATGTTGTTGCAATTTTAATAGGGAGTTGTATCCTTTAAGTAGACGGCTGACATGATTGTTACTCAGATTGCAATACTTGAAACAGCTACAGTTGTTATCCGCCCTAATAGTGAGGGATCAATGACTGTAGCTGTTAATTTTTAAGGAGGCGACGTTCAACTCATGCGTGAGAACCTATTACAAATTCAATATTTGAATTCCTGTAAGCAACCAGGTGACCTTGATTTATTCACTAGCGTACCTTTCATCATTTAGATTACTGGATAGTCATATTTCTGGGTTGCTGACGGCTACCGGTAAGCTATTCAAATAATTGCCGGGAACCTGTTATGAGTGAAAATTCCAATGTGTTTTGTGCCAAATCCAAATTGATGCTGCCCATAGCGGTTCTGTTATTTTCCCAGCCATTTAGATGAATTGTTTATTAACAACTTGTATGAAATTGTGCGGTTTGTTAGTTTTCTATGACCTAAATATTTTGTTTTAATTAACAGTATTTGAATTGCAATCGATTGTCATGTTTAAATTTTTATATACTTTAGCATTCTGTTTCAAAAGTGGCATTAAAGTAATTAATAATATAAATCCATAAATCTAGTGGCATTGGGGAAAAAAAAGAAATTGAATTTGATCGACTCTAAAATTGCCATCGATTGCAATTAGTGATATTTTACTTTTTAAAGTTTTTAAATTTATTCAGTTTATGCAAAACTTCGTAAAACGGAACATATTTGTTTCCTTACTATTAATGGTTGGTCTTGGCTTGTTTGCCGGGACAGATTTGTATGCTCAGGCAGGCAATTCTGTTCCCGGGCAGGTGACGGACGCCACGGGAAAGCCAATTGCAGGCGCCTCCATTCTAAACCTCAACAGTAATAAAGGGGTAACTTCGGGCCAGGACGGTGGTTTCTCAATTAATGTGTCGCCTAATGATTCGTTGCAGGTTACTTTTATCGGTTATCTAAAAAAGGTAATTGTGTATTCTGGCCAAAAGAACATTAGTGTGACCCTGGTAGCCTCAGACGCTAATTTGGGGGATGTTGTAGTCATTGGTTATGGTACACAAATGAAAGAAGCGGTTACAGGTTCCGTTGCCTCTATTTCAGGTGAAAGTTTAAAGGAAGTACCGGCGGCAAATATCTCGGATGCCATGCAAGGGCGTTTGCCTGGTGTTGCTATTTCCCAGACTTCTTCAAAACCTGGTGCAACGATGCAAATCCGTATAAGGGGTACCAGATCATTGACAGCGAATAATGATCCTTTAATTGTTCTGGACGGCATACCGTTCCCTGGAAGTATCGGGGATATTGATATGAACTCCGTAAAGAGTGTCGATATCCTGAAAGACGCTTCCGCTACGGCCATTTATGGCTCAAGGGGTGCCAATGGCGTCATCCTCATTACAACTTTTAAAGGAAAGAAAGGGCAGGATGCGCGGGTAACAGCCAGCAGCTATTATGGTTTGAGCAAAGTATTTGCTCAGTTTCCGATGATGGATGGGCCTAAATTACTGGCATTGCGTAAAGCTGCCGGACAGTTCGTAAATCAGGATGGAAGTGTACAGTTGGGTGCAGGAGAAAGCGATAGTGTCAATACGAACTGGCAGGACTTACTGTATCAGACAGGAAATGTCACTAACGAGAATGTCAATGTATCAGCAGGGACTAAGAATGGCAGTTATAATTTTGGTGCTTCTTATTATCGTAATCAGGCAGTGATACCAACGCAGAATTACCAGCGGTATGCAATTCACGGATCCATTGACCAGAATATCGGGAAATATGTGAGAATTGGCTTTACCACCAATAACAATTACAATATTACCCATGGTTCACAAGTGGGTATTTACGGCGCACTGAGTAACTCACCACTTGCCGACCCCTATAACCCAGATGGTTCCATAAAATACTCTTTTCAGATGCCATTAAGTGCAAGCTGGGTCTATACAAAAGAGGTGATAGACAGCTTAAAGGATAAATGGGCCAGCAATAACAATAATTTTGCTTCTTATAACTCATTATATGCAGAGGTTAAGATACCCTGGATACAGGGATTGGCCTACCGTGTAAATGTAGGCTTAAATATTAACTATGGCAACAGTGGCAGTTATAAAGGGGAAGGCATTAATAGTACAAATCCGTTAGATCCATCGACTGCTTCCATTGGTAATTCCGTAGGAACTGACTGGACCCTTGAAAACCTGTTAACTTACGACAGGACTTTTAATAAACATCGGATCAATGCCGTAGGTTTATTTTCTTCTGAACAGAATAGATATCACAGTACATATATCTCGGGTATCGGGATACCAGAAGATCAATTGCAATATTTTAATATCGGGACGGCCAGTGATGAAATTGACGTTTTGCCTGAGAACCAGAACTATTGGGAAAGAGGCCTGGTTTCCTGGATGGGCCGTGTAATGTATGCTTATGATAATAAATATATGATTTCTGCTACCCTGCGTTCAGATGGTGCGTCAGTATTGGCCCCCGGCCATCAGTGGCATACCTACCCTGCGGTTTCAGTGGGCTGGAATATTTCAAGAGAGTCATTTATGAAGAACCTTTCCTTTATAAATGAACTTAAATTAAGAGTCGGTGTCGGCCAAACCTCTAATCAGGCGGTAAGCCCTTATTCGACAATGGGGCGCCTTGGCACTAATTATTATAATTTTGGCGATACCTATGCCACGGGATATTATGTTTCAACGCTGCCTAATCCCAACTTAGGGTGGGAGTATTCAAAAACATGGAACTACGGATTAGATTTCGGATTATTTAATGACCGTTTATCCGGTACGATTGAATATTATATAACAAAAACAAACGGGCTTTTACAGAGTGTGGGCCTGCCGGCCACTTCAGGGGTAGGCAGTTATACCGCTAACGTAGGAAACACTGAGAACAAAGGCTTAGAACTATCTTTGAACGGAACCATTTTACAGGATAATAATGGCTGGACCTGGAACGCTGGTGTGAACCTGTCCTTTAACAGGAATAAAATTACGCACCTTGCCTCAGGTGTAATGGCAGATGTTGGAAACAGCTGGTTTGTCGGCCATCCGATCAATGTGATCTATGATTACGAACGTATCGGCCTTTGGACCGCAGCTGACAGCGCGAGTGGATTGTTGAAGCAGTTGCAGCCTGGTGGAAATGTGGGCGGCATACGTGTAAAATACACCGGGGGCTTTAATGAAGATGGTACGGCAAAAAGGCCGATTGGCGATGATGACAGACAAATCATCAATACAGATCCTTCATTTACAGGGGGCTTCAATACAAGTGTTGCTTATAAAGGATTCGATTTGGGTGTGGTTGGCGTTTTCCAGCACGGAGGCGTCCTGATAAGCACGTTGTATGGTTCAAGCGGATATCTTAACCTGATGACCGGCCGGTCCAATAATGTCGATATTGATTATTGGACGCCGACCAATACACAGGCAAGATATCCCAAACCAGGTGGGCAGATGAGCGGAGATAATCCTATTTATGGATCAACATTGGGTTATTTTGACGCCTCATATTTGAAAATCAGAACGATTACATTAGGGTATAATTTTGCAAAGAGCAGATGGCTTAAATCATCCAGTATAAGCCAGATGCGCGTTTATTTCAGTGTACAGAACCCATTTGTAATGTTTTCTCCTTATCATAGTGACACGGGTTTGGATCCAGAGACCAACTCCTACGGAGATCAGAACGCTGCAGTTTCTTCTTTTGCCCACCGTTTATTGACACAGGGGACTAACACCCCCTCCACCAGAAATTTTTTACTGGGACTTAATTTAACATTCTAAAATTATTAATAATGAATACGAAGTATATAAAACGCATATCAGGAACGTTATTGATAATGATTCTTGTCGGCGGATGCTCAAAATTCCTGAAAGAAGAGCCCAGGAGCATCTTTACTCCCGAATATTTTAAAACCGAAAAAGGGGTGCAGGGCGGTCTGACAGAGATGTATGCGCATTTGAGAAATATTTATGGTCAGGCTTATTATTATAACACCTGTGAAACAGGTACTGATGAGATGACCTATGGTCAGAGCGCAGATCAGAATTTTAAGGTCATGGATCTTTCCGGTCAGGGGGATATTACCTCCAGCACCAGTAGAGCCGATGTCATTTGGGGAACCTGCTTCACCAATATCAACACTGCAAATGGAGTAATAGAGTATGGCCAAGATGCTGGCGTTGATGCGGGTTTGCTGGCGGAGGCTAATTTCTTCAGAGCTTTTGATTATTTTCTGCTGACACAAACCTTTGGTGGTGTGCCACTGGATCTGGGCGCCGGAGATTTGAAATTTAATACCAACCCTATCGCGGCTTCTGTTCGTAATACGGTTCCCGAAGTATATACAAAATGTATATTCCCAGACTTAAAATATGCGGTGGATAATTTACCGGACAACCCCCGGTTAACAGGAGCTGCTACAAAAGCCCTGGCGCAGCTCTATTTATCAAAAGCCTATCTGACCTATGCCTGGTGGCTAAAAAACCCGAATAATATTCCGACCTTTCCTGAAACAACAAGGACGGATCCTGATGGCCATGACGCTGCCTGGTATTTTCAACAAGCCTATAATATTTCTGTAACCGCCATTGAGAATCCCGGACCTTATGCGCTTCAGCCTACGTTTTATGATGTAAATGTGGCCAGCAATGATCGCAATAAAGAAATAATGCTGTATGCGGATCATACAGAAACCAGCCAACAATATAACGGAGGCAGCTTAAGCTATGGTAGTGGCGGCGCGCCGGACAATTTTGCAGGCTGGATGATGACCTGGAACTATCCGGCAATGACAAGTAGTTCGTCTGCAACTTCCTGGACCCCGGTTAATGCCGTACAGCGGGCATCTGTACAGCCTCTTGGACGCCCTTGGGTGCGGATGGCGCCCACAATTAATGTTTTTACCAATACGTTTGCAGATAAAACGAATGATTCAAGGTACGATGGTACATTTACTACTGTTTACAGATGTAATATGGATGAATCGGGATTGAGCGCTAACTATGACAAATTATACAATGCAAATGGTCTTCCGATTTACCAGAACAGTGCTGTTCTGACCTTTTTACCTGAAGATCCTGGTCAGGCCATAGACTATTCGAACAGTGTATACAACAGTGGTATTGGTGCCGGTGTCTTGCCGGGGCGTGCAGATTTTGTCATCAGCCCGTCCGGCATCAGCAGAGTGGTATACCCCGGCCTCTGGAAGCTTGGGCCCTACCGTACTGATAATGGCTCAGGACTGGGGAATCCCAATGCGGGCAGCACAAGGCCTTACAATATCACCAAATTCTCCGAATTGTTTTTCATAGCGGCCGAAGCGGCAGTTGAAGGTGCTGCGACCAAGGCGGTTTCCGGCACCTATGCTAATGACGGATCAGCCAGAGGTTTAATAAATATTATCCGTGCAAGGGCCGGAAAATGGCAATGGAGTAATAGTGGTAACGTAGCCAAAGTTGAAGACAATAGTGCAGAGATGGTTGCGGCAACCCCATCTGTCATCACGATAGATTATATTTTGGCAGAGCGTTCCAGAGAATATTTTGGAGAAGGGTACCGGTGGTATGACCTGATCCGCACGCAGCAGTGGGCAAAACTTGCTTCCTCTTATGAAATATGTGGAAGTGGCTACGGAGACCATACCCCTGTAAAAACCGTCAGAAATATTCAGCCTTATTTATATTTAAGGCCCATCCCGCAAGGACAGTTGGATGCGATGCAGGTTAGTGATGAGCTAAAAGATCAATATCAGAACCCTGGTTATGTAAATTAGGATTGAATATTTGACCTGCACCCAAAAAGGAATTGCTCAATTGTGAAATGTTCTATGGATGGCTTACCCATCCATAGAACATTTCTATTTATCCTTATAAAAAATACCAAGAGATGAAGCGTTTAACAATAATTGCAGTCTTTTTTTTCGTCCTTCAACTGGCCCGGGGGCAGTTGGCTCGTCAATTATGGTTAAATTCAGAGGCGCCCCGAAAAGTTTCAGTAGTCAGCAACGTACATTCTGCCACCATCGATCTTGCAACCGCGGAATTAGAAAGTGCCTGGTTGGGCAATGGTGGTAAAACCGTGTATTTACAGGTGGCAAGGGATAGCTTATTAAAAAATAATGGCTTTAAGCTTGACGGTGATACGGTGTCAGCGAATTCAGATATTGGTGTTCTGTATGGCGTCTTTGCTCTTTTGAGATTACAAAGGACAGGTTCGAGGGTTGAAATGAAACGCAGTAATCCTTCTTATGAGAGAAGAATATTGAACCACTGGGATAATTTAGATGGGTCCGTTGAGCGGGGTTATGCGGGCAATTCAATATTCTGGAAGAAGGAGGAACCTTTCACGGTAACAAAAAGAGATATAAAGACTTGGAAGCAGTATGGCAGGGCAAATGCTTCAGTCGGTATTAACGGCAGCGTGCTTAACAATGTCAATGCCTCTGCTGAAATACTGACCGGCAGGTACCTGCGAAGAGTAAAGTCAATCGCAGATATTTTACGTCCATATGGAATAAAGGTATACTTGTCGGTGAATTTTGCCTCGCCGGAGTTGCTAGGGCATTTGCAGAGTGCCGATCCGTTAAATAAAGAAGTAATTGCATGGTGGACCCAAAAAATAGATGAAATTTATCGGTATGTACCTGACTTTGGAGGATTTTTGGTGAAGGCAAGCAGTGAGGGGCAGCCTGGGCCACAGGATTTTGGGCGAACACACGTCGACGGAGCCAACATGTTGGCAGACGCAATAAAGCCTCATGGAGGGATTATTATGTGGCGGGCTTTTGTTTATAGCGCTAATGAAACAGACCGGGCCAAACAAGCTTATACTGAATTCTTACCGTTTGATGGCAAATTCAGGGACAATGTAATTATTCAGGTCAAAAATGGTCCGGTTGACTTCCAGCCCAGAGAGCCGTTCAGCCCTTTATTTGGTGCAATGAAGCATAGCTCAGTGATGCCTGAATTTCAGATAACGCAGGAGTATTTGGGGCATTCTAATTATCTGGTTTTTCTTTCCACGCTCTGGGAAGAGGTACTCAATAGCGATACGTATCAATACGGAAAAGGAAGCACCGTTGCGAGGTGTACAGACGGAACATTATCAGATCGACCGCATACAGCCATTGCAGGGGTAGCCAATATTGGCCTGGATACCAACTGGTGTGGTCATATTTTTGCGCAGGCCAATTGGTATGCGTTCGGTCGCCTGTCCTGGAACAACCGGTTAAGCAGTCGGAAGATTGCCAATGAATGGTTGATACAGACATTTTTGACGGATAGCATGCGTAGCAAAGGCGCTTCCTTTGCCAGGACCTGGGAAAACCAATTCCTTGTGCCGGTGCGGCGGCTCATGTTACAGAGCAGGGAAACCACCGTCAACACCATGACACCTTTAGGATTGCACCATATTATGTCTGCCAATGGACATTATGGTCCCGGACCTTGGTGGGCCCCCAAAGGGGTGCGGCCGGACTGGACACCGCCTTATTATCATCAGGCATCAAAAACGGGCATCGGCTTTGATCGAACAAAAACGGGCAGTGATGCTGTGACGCAATACCATACACCGTTGGACTCAATTTATAATAACCTGGCCACCTGTCCCGAAAATTTATTATTATGGTTCCATCATGTTCCCTGGACCTATAAGTTGAAGGATGGGCAAACCCTTTGGGAAGGCCTTTGTCGTCATTATGATAAAGGTGTTAAGCAAGTTCGTGAATTTCAGCAGATCTGGAGTAGAGCGCGTGGTTTTGTGGACCGCGACAGATTTATTGCTGTCAAAAAGAAGCTGGAAAAACAATACCAGGGAGCCAGGCTTTGGAAGGATGCCTGCATTCAGTATTTCCAGACTTATAGCCAAATGGCGCTTCCTTCGGATGTTGAAAAGCCCGCTGAGTCCCTGCGTACCATTCAGGCGAATGAGTTCCGGGTAAGGATAAAGTAATTTTTTTTTGTTGTGGCTTCCAGTTACAACCAGAATGTACCTTCAAAATAAGGTAGCGGCGTAGACAATTTAAAAATTAATTATTAAAAGAAATGATAATGTACCGTAAAACCCGAATTATTTTAATTTTGTTGCTCGTCTGTTCTCAGGCATATAGTCAGTTAAGGTATACCAATCCGGTACTTGCCGGATTTTACCCCGATCCCAGTATTTGCAGGGTGGGAGATGATTATTATCTGGTGAATTCCAGCTTTTCATATTTTCCCGGACTGCCGATATTTCATAGCAGGGATCTGGTAAATTGGCGTCAGATTGGCAATGCGATGGACCGCAATAGCCAGTTACAACTCGGGAACGGAGGGGTTTCCAGAGGTCTATTCGCACCTACACTACGTTATCATAATGGGGTGTATTATATCATGTGCACAAATGTGTCACAGGGGGGTAATTTTATTATTACTGCCAAAAATCCGGCCGGGCCTTGGAGCGACCCTATATTTACACCGGATGCCAGCGGGATTGATCCATCTTTATTTTTTGATGACGATGGCAAAGTGTACATCACCTACAACAGCGAAGCGCCGGATAATAAGCCGCTCTATGATGGTCATCGGACAATTCGATTGATTGAATATGATATCCGGCAAATGAAAGCAATAGGGACGAATAAGATACTGGTTAATGGAGGGACGAATCTTGACGAAAAGCCGATTTGGATAGAAGGGCCACATTTATATAAAATAAATGGCTGGTATTACTTGATGTGTGCACAAGGCGGTACAGGATTTAATCATACCGAAGTTATCTTTAGGAGTAAAAAGGTTGATGGTCCATATCTTTCCTATAAAGGGAACCCGATTTTGTCACAGCTTACATTGGATAAAAACAGAAAAGACCCGGTCACCTCCACCGGTCATGCAGATCTGGTGGAGACTCCGGACGGTAAGTGGTATGCGGTATTTTTGGGGTGCCGTCCGTATGAGAGCGATTATTACAATACAGGTAGAGAGACTTTTCTCGCACCTGTTAAGTGGAAAGAAGGCTGGCCGGTTATCCTGGATTCTGATCTTGCCCTGCCCTATACGTTCCCGGTGCCTTCAGATACAATAAAAAAGGTGTATAACCCCTTCAGCGGTAACTACACTTTCAGGGATGATTTTGATAAGGCTGTTTTAGATAACCGGTTTTTGATGTTGAGAAATCCGACTGCGGGACTATATACAATTAAGGACGGTCAATTGCATCTGCCTTTGAAAAAGATAACTGCTTCAGGCGACGGTAACCCGGCTTTTATAGGATTCCGGCAAGCTCATTTAAAAGGCACCGCAACGGTGAGTATGGATTTCTCCGCCAATAAAGAAAATGAAAAAGCAGGCATCATGATTTTTCAAAGTGAACACGCATTCTATTATCTCTGTAAATCCGTCAAAGATGGAAAACCGGTAGTCTCGCTGTATAAAGCGGGATCAGTTTCGGACCAGGATATGGCTTTGTTGGCGCAGGCACCGTTATCTAAAAGCCGGTCTTTACAATTGAGAATAGTAGCCAATGGTGCCCATTACGGATTTCAGTATGCTCAAAAGCCGAATCAGTGGGTTACTTTAAAATCTGGTGTAGACGGCAAATTGCTGAGCACAAAGGATGCCGGCGGATTTGTGGGCTGTTTATATGCTTTGTACGCAACCTCCCTGGGAGAAGACAGCCATCTTGGTGCTGCCTATAATTGGTTTGAGTATAAAGGAAGCGATGATGCCTACAAATTGCAATAGTGGTAGAAATTACTGTCCGCAAAGGCGGCTAGTGGGTTTTGCGGTTTACCACGAGTAAATAATTATCCTGCGCCGGTCATAATTTGATGTGGCGATCATTTTTAAAATGATGTTTAAGAAACCATTATACCTAAGCGAGATGATTTTTATAAAAAAAACGGAAGTGATGCAAAAAAAGCTAG
Organism: Arachidicoccus terrestris; assembly: GCF_020042345.1. Classification (NCBI taxonomy): domain Bacteria; kingdom Pseudomonadati; phylum Bacteroidota; class Chitinophagia; order Chitinophagales; family Chitinophagaceae; genus Arachidicoccus; species Arachidicoccus terrestris. The sequence continues at coordinate 2,134,995 of NZ_CP083387.1, read as the reverse complement.
TCTTGTGGTTAATATGCGTTTTGATAGTTGTAACGACGACTATTCCGGCCGCAGCCCAGGTGAAATTACCAAGCCTGGTTAAGGATAGTATGGTATTACAAAGAGGTCATTCAATCAAGATTTGGGGCTGGGCCTCCAAAGGTGAGAAAATAAAAGTGAGATTTAACGGCCGGGAATTCGCCGCCAAAGCCGGTAATGACCTCAAATGGTCGGTACAGCTGCCAGCTATGCCGGCCGGAGGCCCTTATACCATGACCATAAAAGGCAAAAATACAATTAAGTTAAAGGATATTCTGATCGGAGATGTCTGGCTCTGTTCGGGTCAGTCAAATATGGTTCACCAGCTTTTCCTACATTCTGTATATTACCCAAATGCAATCAAAAACGCTCATTATCCGGAAATACGGCAGTTTTGGGTGCCTAATATACCTGTTTTAAAAGGACCGGCTGACAGTTTGAATGGCGGTGCCTGGAAGCCTGCGACCCCGGCATTCGTGGGTAGTTTTTCTGCTGTGGCCTATTTTTTTGCTAAAGCTATTTACGAAAAATATCATGTTCCCATTGGTATTATAAATGCCAGTGTAGGCGGTACCCCCATTGAAGCATGGATAAGCGATGATGGCTTCAAGGGATTTCCCGCAATCGAAAGTCAGATACAAGACCACAAAGCCCCGGGCTTTTTAGACGGTATAAAAAACAAAACATCTGGCTTTAAAAAAACAGCTGTAATGGATAAAGGGGTGGATGGCTCCCAGCCATGGTATTCAACGGCATACACACCGAAAGGCTGGCGGCAAATTGGCATTCCCGGTTACTGGGAGGATCAGGGCGTGAAGGATTTGAATGGCGTGGTCTGGTACAGAAAAATCATTGATGTACCTGGGCGAATGACCGAAAAAGAAGCAAAGGTCTTTTTAGGCAGAATCGTGAACGCAGATGAATTATATATTAACGGACAAAAAGTAGGCAGTACCACTTATGAATATCCACAAAGAAGGTATGCCGTTCCCAGAGACTTACTCAGGGCAGGCAAAAATCTTTTTGTGATCAAGGTGCAGAATTTTTTTGGAAAGGGCGGATTTGTTCCTGATAAACCCTATTGCCTGATTGCCGGCACGGATACATTGGATTTAAAGGGATATTGGCAGTATAAGGTGGGGGCCGTTTTTGCACCACCTAAGCACAAAGGCCTGCCGCCGACTCATTTCTCCCTTCAGAATGCGCCGGCTGCCTTATATAACGGTATGGTTGCTCCACTGATTAATTATGGCATAAAGGGCATTTTATGGTACCAGGGGGAAAGCAATATAGGAACAAAAAATTATGCCGGACTGATGCAAAACTTAATTGAGGATTGGCGTAACAAATGGAAACTGGGGGATATTCCGTTTTTATTTGTCCAATTGCCAGGCTTCGGAGATTTTAATTATTTGCCAGCGCAAAGCGGGTGGGCAGAGCTAAGGGAGGCTCAGTTGAAAACTTGTGCTATCAGGAATACAGGTATGGCAGTGACCATAGATCTAGGTGAATGGAATGATATACATCCGGACAGAAAAAAGCCGGTAGGAGACCGCCTGGCGTTAATTGCCAGGAAAATAGCTTATCATGAAAACATAGTGGCTTGCGGCCCTCTATACAAGTCCTATGAAAAACAAGGAAATAAGATTATAATATCATTCACTAACGCGGCTTTTGGTCTGATGACATCGGATGGAGAGGCGCCTCAGGAAATTGCGATTGCCGGAGCGGATAAACATTTTGTCTGGGCAGAATCTAAAATTTCGGGCGATAAACTGGAAGTCTGGAGTACAACGATTCGTGATCCTATATATGTACGTTATGGTTGGGCAGATAACCCGGTAAACCCAAATTTGTGCAATAAGAAAGGGATGCCGGCCTCTCCATTCAGCATTCGATAATATCTGCTGCTGATTTGAGCTGGTCCCCGCAGGTTGTGACAATTATTCATTTAAAGAGTCCGGAAAAATTATATTTTCCGGACTCTTTAAATGAGGCCTGGACCTAATTTGATTTTAATATTGAACAGCAAACACAGCCACGGTCACTACATATAAATGAGTGGCATAAGGTTCAGGATAAACCAATCTTATAAGACACGATTACTTCTGTTTTTGCACAAACAATTCTTGAACATCGGTCCCTGCAAATTCTTTGACGTCGATATCAGTACTGACCTTGATATAGATGGCACTGATAAAAATGCTGTTCAGGGAACTAAAAACAGAAAAGATCAGTACCAAACCCAAAACAAAGACCGCGATTCCGACATACACATTGACAAGAATCAACGCCACGCTAAAAACAGCCATTACTATTAATGCACAAAACTGCAAGATACCAAAACTAAAGCCGGCAGTCAGACTCTCTCCCCAAACCTTTTTCATCATTTCGACCGACTCTTTTAAGGCATTCCAGGGACTTTTATCCTCATAAGCGACAATAGGGACTACAAAAAAAGTAGAGATACCCCAGGCGATGCCCAGTAGGCCCACAAGTATTTTTCCTAATTTTCCTACGTTGTCCTGGATGATCTTTAAGATCAGGCCTACTGTTGCAGCGAATGCTGACCAGGATATAATATAAGCCAATCTGCTTACACTATACTTAAAGCCAATGGATAAACTGACCTCCTTGCCCTGGAAATATAACTTCACGCAGTGCATGAGCGCGATATTGAAGAAAATGACAACCGTGTAGCTCACCAGGTATACGACAAAGGTGACGAGATAGCGCATAACGTTATTATCCGATTGGTTCAGTTGCTCAAAATGCCATCCGAGGGCAGCACCGATACCGATAAAGAATGAAGTGAGAATAACAAAAAGCGCAATACCTGAGATAATCGGAAAAATGATCAGTTTTTTGTTTGATTGCAACACTTTCAATGATAGCTCGCAGATCTTCCAGCCATTTTTTACTTTTTCAATGAATCCCATAAGATATGTTTTGTTAGTGAATGATAGTCAAATATACCTTATTTTTCAATTCCAAGAGGTTAGATTTTGGAACGGAGGATGTGTTTTCATATTAAGAGCAAAATTCATTTATTTAAGCCGGTAGCTTAGCCCTAGCCGGAGCATCCGTGAATAGACCTCGTTATTGTTGCCACCAATGAAATCTTTATAATAGTTGGAGATGCCATAGGAGTATCCGGCATATACCCCGACTTTCTTGAAATCAGCAGAGATCTGGATTCTCCCTATTTTGTGAAGTCTTGATAACTATATTCTCTTGCTGCGTAGCCGTTGCCCTTCCTTTTTCTTTCGAACTCATTAAAAGGCCAATGTCAGAGCCAATGGTGATATCTTCCGGTTGACCGCTGATCCGGATCCGTCTGCCTATAAAGGGGAAAATGTTGATAAATCCATTATTAAGAAAAGTTCTTCCCCTGAAGGTCCAGATGATATCACCACCCAGGCCGTCCTGAAAATCGAGGCTTACCTTACTTCGAAGCATTTCATAACCCAGATCGCCGCCCAGGATGAAGTTGTTTCTCGTAACTCTTTTTATGTTAAAGGAAGCGCCATAGCTGACAGCACCTTTTCTCCCATAGGGGCTGTTTGTATATTTTGCATCGTTTATGCCGGTTGTGTGTTTGGCGGAGGCGCCTCTATAGGCGTAAAAGCCTGAATTGATCTGGCCGCGGATTTCTATAGATTGGGCGCTAACCGTCATTAAAGAGAACAAAATAAGAGAACATAGGATTGCTGCGGTATGGAAGGTTTTGGTTAAACTACGCATACGAGAAGAATTGGGATAAGTGATGAAAAGAAAGATACAAGTATAGAACGTTGATTTATAGGAAGGCGTTACAATCCGCTACTGTTTTTTCCGCAGAATAGCAAAGCTGCCGGAAGTGACCCAAAACCGGGCACCTACTGTTCAAAATCGAACAGTTTTTTGTTTTTGTGCATATGTATTGCCTTGTAATCAACCAGTTTATTGTAATGGCATTTTCTTTGAAACCTGTCAGAACGAACCTGAGCCGGCTTGCCGGCTCAGGTAGGGGATTAGACATGGCTTTGAATGCACTAAACAAATATAAAAATATATGGCCAGCAGGATATGCTTATTGTTATTCCTTTTGAATGTATCCGTTTCTGCTTTTACACAACAAAGAATCCATTCGAAGGTGGATAAAAGAATGGAAACCCTGAGCATTGTTGCGCGTCTGGCCGGATATGAGGAATACAATGATGATTATGCAAAAAAATATGTAGCAGATATACATCAGTACTTTGATCCCTACAAAGAGGATACGCTTTTCAGGTTTATGCGTTTTGTCAGGGCGCAGAAGGATATTTCCTTGGACGCCGTTTCTTCAATGGCTGTCTGCCTACAGTTATACGGCGGCAAGTTTTCTCTTATTGATAGCTGGAAAACTGATCTGGGAAGATGGGACCAGGCACATGCGATTCGATTTGTTTCTCTATTGAATGCTTTTTATACAAAAACAAAATTCGATGATTTCTTTAAAAATGAACAGCCGTATTATGACCAGATTACGGTAAGATATGACAGTATGATATCGAATTTAAATCAGTCGTGGTATTTTAAGTATTATGGAACAAAGCGCCCCAGGCATTTCAATATTATTATTGGTTGTGCCAACGGAGGCCAAAATTATGGTGCGGAAACAAATTCAAAAGAAGGCGGCAAACAACTCTACGCCATACAGGGGAGTTGGACGTTTGACACACTTGGCAAACCGGTGTTCCCAGCGGATAAATATTTTCCGACTATTGTACATGAATTCAATCATACTTTTATCAATCCAATATTGGGGAAGTTCGAAGATAATGACACCTTAAAAAATAGCGCTGCTTCTTTATTTAATTTGGTGAAATCTTTTATGGTCGCCGATAATTACGGAATGTGGCAGATCATGGTGAATGAAAGTCTTGTAAGGGCTTCCGTTGTCCGGTATTTGATCGATAACCATGCGACCGGAAGTGTGATTGATGCTGAGATGACGCAACAGGAGGAAGAGGGGTTTTTGTGGATCAGGCCACTGGTGGCATTACTGGGGAAATACGAAAAGCATAGAGATATCTATCCGACTTTTGAGGCTTTTTACCCCAAAATCATCCATTTTTTTGATACGACAGCGACATCCATTAATAGTAAATGCCCTGAAGTAACGGCCATAGTCCCATCCGTCGATACCAAGCAGGATGTAGACCCTCGTTTAAAGACAATGACCCTTTATTTTGACAGGCCGATGGATGTTTATCATTATTCATTTCATTATGGGAAGCCGGGAAAAGCCGGGTTCCCTGTCACAAAAGTAATTGGTTATTCTAAAGATGGGAAATCAATTGAGATCGGCCTGGACCTGCAACCGGATACTGAATATGAAATGGTGCTGCGCGGGAGCAAGACCTTTAAAAGTGCGGATGGCTATCCACTCAAAAGCCGTACCGTCAGATTTAGGACAGCCGGGCAGTAAAACGGATTTTAATGACAATAAAAATGAACTCAATTTTCAATCAAAAATAATAGCCCGATGCTACCATATTTTTTAAGACATCATGGCGAAATTTAAAACACAATAAGACTTTTTCAGCGATCAATATTATTGGATTGGCCATTGGTATCGCCTGTGCGGGACTGATCTTCCTATGGGTGCAGGATGAAGTGTCCTGAGATGCAACATTTGCAAAAAAAGACCAGAGCGAATCCGGTTCCTAGCCTTAAAGCTGAATAAGATCTTAAATAGAAAAAATGATTTTATGAGAAGTTTGTCAAATTACAATATAAAAATTGCCTGGCGTAACCTAAAAGGGCACCGGTTCTATAGCCTGCTCAATGTACTCGGACTCACCATTGGTATGGCGACCAGTATACTGCTTCTGATATGGGTCGAATATCAGTTCAGCTTTGACAAGTTTCATCATCAATATAAGCAGATTTACAGACTGAATACTACCATACAATCAGAAGACGGCCCTGTCACCTGGGATCAGGCCCCCAGCGGTCTGCCGGTATTGACTCAAGGAGTATCGGGCATAGGTAAAATGATCCGGCTCAAGTCCTGGGGCGATCAGAATATCTCAACTGTGGATCGGACCCGGATATTTGACGGTAATAATATAGCTTACATAGATCCGGGTTTTTTAGAGGTGTTTGATTATCCGATTTTGTATGGCAGTAGGTCCACCTTTCTTCATAACATCAATGCCACAGCCATTACTCAGGGGCTGGCACTTAAATTATTTGGTACGGACAAGGCCATAGGTAAAAAAATCCGTTATTTCGGGGATACGTACGAAGTGGCAACGGTCTTGAAGGATTTCCCTGAAAACTCAACACTGCAGTATAGTGCGTTGTTTCCGATGAACGCCTATAGCAGGCGTATGGTGGCGGCGGGGTCAATTCCAAATAGCCATTATGTGAATGAGGCAGTGGATAATATAGAGTTTCAGGACTTTTTTCTTCTGGATCCCGGGGCTGACCCTGCCAGTGTCGCTGCAGCCATCTCAGAGAATTATGAAAAGCAAAAAAATAATGAACTCAGCTTTTCCCTGCAACCTCTCAGCGGTTTACACTTGACAGCGCCCGGCGGCGACCCCTCTGGCCTGAGAATGGTACAGATGCTGCTGTTAGTGGCTATAATCGTCTTGGTGGTCGCTTGCATCAACTATATGAACCTTACTACGGCCAGGTCCCTGACTAGGCTCAAGGAAGTATCTGTTCGTAAAATTAACGGCGCTGCCAAAATGCAACTGTTCTGGCAGTTTATGACGGAAGCGGTTGTATTATTTCTGGCAGCGGCTCTTCTTTCTCTTGGCCTTGTTTATGGCTTATTACCCTTTGTGGGCCATTTTACGGGTGCAGATTTGACCCTTGTCATCCGGGAACCCAAAACAGCAGGTATTATCGGGGCGGTCTTTGGCGGAACGCTATTGCTGGCTACCGTTTTCCCCGCCTATTTATTATCCGGTTTACAAGCGGCAAAGGCTATTAAGGGGATGGTCAAAGAAAGCCGGTACGGGAGACTTCGTAAAGTGCTGGTCATTGTTCAGTTCAGCGCGTCTTTTATATTGATGATGGGAGCTATTGTGATACACCGGCAAATGCGGTATCTCTTCAATAAAGATATCGGGTATAATAAACATTATGCTTTTGCGGTACCTATGACGAATAACATGGTAGACCGGGCGGCTGAACTGGAAGCGGACTTATTAAAATCAACCGCCGTTGAAGCAACCGGCGTCAGTAACGCCTATGATATAGCCCGTGTTGAGAATCAAACCGGCAACGTTGGTTGGAATGGAAAGCCTGAAAATGACAAGACTTTGTTCACAGTGATTTCAGGCGATAAAGCCTTTATCCATACCATGCAATTCCGGTTTGTGGCTGGAGGTAATTTTTCAGGAACACCTTCAGACAGTAATAAGTATATTTTAAACGAGGTGGCGGCCCGACGTATGCAGCTGAAACCGCCTTATATTGGCCAGCGAATTGTAAATGGAGGTATGCCGGGAGAAGTGATTGGTATCGTAAAGGACTTTAATTATCAGCCGCTGACCCAGGCGGTTGGCCCGCTGATTATCGACAGCCGTGGCTTCAAGAATATCCTCTATGTACGTACGACTGCTTCCAAAGCACAGCAGGCTATCCGGGAAGCTGAAAAGTTATATAAAGTGTATTCGGGCAACGCCCCTTTTGCGTATTACTTTCTGGACAAAAGCTTCCACGATAAATATCGGTCAGAACAAAGAACCGGCGGTTTATTGAAGGCATTTTCTGTGGTCGCTTTGCTAATTTCCGGCCTGGGCCTCTTTGGACTGGCTACCTATACGGCGGAAGTAAAGAAAAAGGAAATTGGTATTAGAAAAGTATTGGGTGCCAGTGTGAGCAGCCTGGTCAGGCTAATGACGGGCCAGTTTTTAAAGCTGGTTTTTCTGGCAGTAGTTGTAGGCACGCCGGTCGCCTGGCTGGTCACTACCAGATGGCAGCATCAGTTTGCCTATAAGGTAGATATAGGCCTGTTCAGTTTTCTGATGGGTGCATTCATTGTCATAATGATGACAGTAACGACTATTTTGTTCATTGCGCTGAAATCTGCCAAGTCAAATCCTGTCAATAGCCTGAAATCAGAATAGCAGATAAAACGATAAGCAATACCGGGCTCTAAAGGGTAAGGATCATATCATGCCAGGTTTCACCGCCATGCGTGGAGTGGCCGATACCCGAATCCCTGAAACCAAATTTCTGGTAATAATCAATCAGGTGCTCCTTGCAGGTTAGCGTTACCCCTGTTTTATTTTGCTTTCTGGCCTGCGCAATAAGATGGTCGAGCAACTTGCCCGCATATCCTTTTTTTCTGTACTCGGGAGCGACCGCCAGGCCGAAAACAGACTGCCATTTGCCCTGTCTGTCATGCAGGCCGGCGTTTTTAAACATCTCGTCATCAATGGTCTGACGGTCTGTGACCATTCCGTTTATAAAGCCCAGTAGCCGGTTATCTCTTTCCAGTAACCAGAAATGTGTCGGGAAGATCCGTAACCTCTCTGATAAACAATCGTAAGACGCCGCTTCGTTAGGAGGAAAGCAGCGCTGTTCGATGGCAGCAATAGCTGCTAAGTCGTTTATCGTCGCTGTTCTGATATGCATGACCTGCTATGGGTTTCGAATTTTAAAAACGGAAGGGAAAAGGTACGGATTAATACAGAATAAACTGACCTTTTCAAATATTGAAATTTAAATACATGTATCTTTTTGCTACTGTTATGGCTATCGAAGACAGCTCCCATAAATTAAATTCTGTCTAATCTCTCACAAATTCTTTAAATTTACAGACTGAAAAGTCTAAAATGGCAGGATCGAAACCGATTATTACTACAGCTTTCAGCTATGAAACGCTGGAAGAAACCCTGGATATAAAGAGAAAAGGAGCGAAATTAGCCATTGGGATTCCCAAGGAATTGGCGTTCCAGGAAGACAGGATTGCCTTGATTCCCGATGCCGTCAGCGTACTGGTCGGTAACGGCCATAGTGTTATTATACAATCCAAGGCAGGCGAGGGAAGCAAGTTCAGTGATAAAGACTATAGCGAAGCCGGTGCGAAGATCACATTGGATCCGGACGAAGTATTCAAACAGCCTATTCTTATTAAAAGTGCGCCCATCACCCTGTCCGACCTGCCTAAACTTCAGAAAGGGCAGGTTATCATGAGTCCGTTGAATCATTCTTTGTTGCAGCGAGAGATCCTGGAGGAGCTATCCAGGAAAAAAATCACGACACTGGGTTTTGAAATGCTCAAAGACGATAGTGGTACGTTTCCGATCGTACGGTCCATGAGTGAGATTGCCGGCAGTGCCGCCATGCTGCTGGCCGGCCAGTTTCTGGCCTGTTCTAATAATGGCAAGGGCGTGTTGCTGGGAGGGATCAGCGGGATTCCGCCTACGAAGGTTATTATTATTGGTGCCGGTGTTGTGGGCGAGTTCGCGACGCGGACTGCTGTGGCGCTGGGTGCATCTGTAAAAGTATTTGACAATAATGTGTACCGGCTCAAAAGGCTGCAGAACAATCTGGGGTTCAGGGTCTGGACCAGTGTGATTGAGCCCAAGATTCTGGCTAAGCAGCTCAAAACCTGCGAGGTAGCCGTCGGTGCCCTTTCCAGTGAGAAAGGCCGGGTACCCATTGTTGTAACGGAAAATATGGTGTCCAAAATGCGGCCCGGAAGTGTCATCCTGGATGTCTGTATCGACCGGGGAGGCTGTTTTGAGACCAGTGAACTGACGTCCCATGAAAAGCCGATTTTCAGAAAACATGACGTGATTCATTATTGTGTACCCAATATAGCCAGTGGCTTCGCCAGGACGGCCAGTCATGCGATCTCAAATGTACTGATGCCGATGCTGCTCAAAATTGCCGACGAAGGCGGCCTGGATTCCATCTTGTGGCATAATTTTAATCTCAGAAACGGCATTTATATGTTTAAAGGCCAGGTTACGAATTTTTATCTGAGTGAAAGATTTAATATGAAATACACAGACCTTAATCTGTTGTTGGCAACCAGCCGGCGTTAGGTGATCGACGGTTCTGCGCCTGGTGCTCCAGGCCATATAAGAAATCTCCATTGAAATTTAAACAAAACGCTAAAACAGCGGTCAAAGCTGCTACTTCAGTACAGCGGCCTTTAGGAATCGGTTCCAAAAGTGCCTGCTTTCTGAATTATTCGCTATTTTGTGGCCGCAACTCCAGCTAGCGTTCAACTAGATATTATGATGAGAAAATGGTGTTTTTTGGTATTAAGCTTCCCCCTGTGCCTGTTTGCCAGTGCCCAAGGAGACTTTGCTGCCTGGAACACCGCCTTTCAGAAGGCAAAAAAAGACCTCAAGGGCCTGGCAGGTCAGCCTGCCGAGGCCTATGTGTCTACCGGCCGCGCTTTGGAGGATTTGGCGGTGACCAATCCCGGTGACCCGGAAGTCTGGTATTTCCTCGGCAATGCCATCGATAAATTCAACACATCCAGCGGAGAAAAGTTACCCGCATCCAGCCTGGCTTTGGCCAGAAGGGCATCCGACTGTTTTGTCAACAGTATTGAACTTTCCAACAATCAGTATACAGGTGAGACCATCTTATTTGATCCGCACACGAAGGTGCTGTCCGTCTGGGGGGCCCAGGCGGAAAGATATCTGAGTGCCGGCAATAGGGATTCCGCCGTCTGGTGCCTGCAACAGGCGAAAAACTACGGTGGTATCAATGCCAGCGTAAATGATTATTTTAAACAGGTACTGGATGAATGTACGGATAGTGCCTATCTGTTTACCAATGGCGACGTTTATTTTTATTATATCACCTATTTACAATTGGTAGAACATTATAAACCGGATGTACATTGTATCAGCCTGAATTTCCTGAATACGCAGTGGTATCCGGAATATCTGCGTAAAAAAGGGTCGCTTAAGCTCGCCTTCGGGGAAGAGGAGTTGGCAAAGATTAAATCAAGAAAATGGAAACCGGCTGAATTGACCATAAAGAACAAGGCGGGTATTATAGGGGATACGGCGATCAGTTGGAAGACGACACCTGCAGATGACAGTTATATGCTGCGAAGTGATATCATTTTAAAAGATTTTCTGCAGGAAAACGGCTTCAGAAACGATGTTTATTTTGCGGCAGATGTACCTGAACAAATGCGCTTGTACCTGGGCGTGGATAATTATGCGGAACTGCGCGGGCTTACCCTGAAAATTGTCCCCAAGTGGAGAGCGACTTCATTGCCGTACCTGGAAAATCGCCTATCGTTGCTCAATGAACTTTCGATTGAAGACGATGGTGACTTTACGTATAATAAAGATAATATTCAGGTCCTAAATAATTACCGGTTTGCCTACACGGCTGCCGCTGATCTGGCCATGAGTCAAAATCAGTTGAAAGCTGCAGAGAACATTCTGTTATTTGAGGAAAAAAAATATCCGGAGACCTTACTGCCTTTCTATGCAGACGCGACACGCAAATGGTTTGACGGCTTCAAAGAGAAAATTTTAATGGCTGCTGCCGCTCATTAGAAAATTAAAATTCCTTCATCAAAAATATTCTGCTATTTTCGCTGCAAAATCTATGATCACTGGTGTAGCGTAAGCTATGGTGTTAAAATAACGCAAACATTTATAATGTGTAAATAATTATAAAAATCTGTTTTGTTATTTCACTATATTTAGCTTCACTTTGCATCTTCAACACAATAAACGCAGCAAGAAAAAGAATGGGACTTTTTAATTTTTTTACGCAGGAAATAGCGATGGATTTAGGTACCGCTAATACCTTAATCATTCATAATGAGGAAATTGTGGTAAATGAGCCCTCTATTGTAGCGCTGAACCGCAATAATCCGAAAGAAGTATTGGCCGTCGGGAAACGCGCCTTACTGATGCATGAAAAGACCCATGAAAGCATCCGGACAGTCCGTCCTTTAAAAGACGGTGTGATCGCTGACTTTAATGCAGCGGAGTTGATGATCCGGGAAATGATCAAAATGATCCATCCCAAAAAGCCACTTTTTCCCCCCAGTTGGAGGATGATGATCTGTATTCCATCCAGCATTACAGAAGTAGAAAAAAGAGCCGTCCGTGACAGTGCCGAACAGGCCGGAGCCAAAGAAGTATATTTGTTACATGAACCTATGGCCGCTGCGATCGGTATCGGAATCGATGTGGAAGAGCCGGTAGGTAATATGATTATTGATATCGGAGGCGGAACGACAGGTATTACCGTGATCGCTTTGGCGGGTATTGTCTGTGATCAGAGCATCCGTATCGCCGGTGATGAATTTACGGCTGATATTATGGAAGCGCTGAGGCGTTACCACAGTCTGCTGATCGGGGAAAGAACCGCTGAGCAGATCAAAATCCAGTTAGGCGCCGCCATGAAGGATCTGGATAATCCGCCTGATGACTTGCCCGTCAATGGCCGCGACCTGGTTACCGGCATTCCCAAGCAGATCATGGTCAGCTATCAGGAAATCGCAGAAGCACTTGATAAAAGTATTTTCAAAATAGAAGAAGCCATATTAAAAGCCCTGGAAACCACCCCTCCCGAGCTGGCAGCAGATATCTACCGCCGGGGCTTATACCTGACCGGTGGAGGCGCATTACTTCGCGGACTGGATAAAAGGCTGGGCCAGAAAATTAAATTACCGGTACATATTGCAGATGATCCGCTTAAAAGCGTGGTTCGTGGCACAGGTATTGCCTTGAAGCACTACCAGCGTTTTCCTTTTATTATGCGTTAATGCTGATCCCGGTCGCTGTCATGCAGACCCAGTAACAGCTGGCCGGCATGAGCGGAATCAGGTTATTCAGATAACTGTATAAGTTTTATAGGAAGCGGTTGACAGGAAGTCGTATTTTTAGGCGCAGGCATTATACCGGGATATTTATTTTGAGGCGTCAGCTTGATGAATGCTAAGTAACGATGTTTAGTGAACGGGGCAGTAGCTCGCTATAGTCAATAACGAGGTAGGGTGTGAAAAATATATTTTTATTCATAAGGCGTTTTTTTACCTTCTTTATGTTCCTGATTTTTCAGGTGCTGAGTATCTCGTTTCTGGTAAATTATAATAAAACCTATGAGGCTGCCTACTCCAACACGGCCCACTCCCTGACTGGAGATATTCAGAAAAAATACAATAATATCCAGTACTTTTTTGACCTGAAGAGTACGAATAAAAGACTGGCTAAGGAAAATGCCGCATTGCGCACAGCGCTTTCAACCTACGTCAGAAACGCCGATTCACTCCATCTGGATCATATTTATACCCTGATGGATACGACAAATATCGATAGCACAGGGACTGTCCGAAAATACCAATATTTTGAAGCGAAAGTGGTCAGCAACTCTCTGACCAACGAGAATAATTTTATTACCATTGAGAAAGGTTCCAGACAGGGTGTCAAAAAGGACATGGCTGTTGCGGGTCCTGATGGTATTGTAGGCCATGTTGTGGCAGTCAGTGAAAACTATAGCCTGGTCATGAGTCTGCTTAATCACAATAGCAGGGTCAGCGGTATGCTGAAAAAAAGCAATATGCCGGGACTTATAGAATGGGATGGGAAATATCCTAATATTCTTACCCTGAGTAATATTCCTAAGAGAACCAAAGTCGCCAAAGGGGACACTGTCGTGACCAGTAATTATTCGGGTAATTATCCTGAGGGCCTCATCATTGGCAGGGTGATCACGATTAATAAGGAAGACCCGTCCAGCAATTATTATCAGATCAAGATTCTCTCCGGGACTGATTTTTACACGCTGCAATATGTATACGTTATTAAAAACAATTATATTAAAGAACAAAAAAACCTGGAGTCCAAAGCTCAGAAATAATATGACATGAGTGTACTGATGAAAAATATATTGCGGTTTATCTTCTTTATCCTGGTGCAGGTATTTGTACTGGATAAAGTGCCGCTGCTTCATCAGTATCTTAAACCGACGGTCGCCTTCTTATTTATCCTCTGGTTGCCGTTTAGCCTGTCCAGGGTCGCACTTATGGCGATTGCTTTTGTGTTTGGACTGGTACTGGACTATTTTTCAGGGGTGCCGGGGCTTCATTCCGCTCCTATGGTATTGATCGCTTATCTAAGGCCCTTTTTGCTCAACCTTTTACTGCCGCAACAAAAAGCAGAAATTACCTACTCAGATCCCAGTACTAAAAGTATTGGTATCGGACCTTATACGATCTATGTGCTGGTACTGACGGTCGTCTATCATCTGTACCTGACTTTTATTGAATGGATGCAGTTTGGCGACTTCCTTTTCTTCATTGGTAAAGTGCTGGCAACTTCGGTATTAAGCTTAGCCTTAATTTTTATTACAGAGCTGTTATTTTTCAGGAAAGTGAAATTTAAGACCAATGCCGGCTAATCACAGCTACGGGTTAAAGATTTTCAAAAAAAATATAAGAAGTTGGGCTTGACTTGCACAAGCAATAAACCGAATGTGTAGTTTTGCATTTGAAAGAACACGCCGTGCCCTTACGTCTCTTACCGGATCGTATAATGGCGCGATATGTGCTTAATTATCCGTAAATTACAATTTATTACCCGTGAAGGCCTAAGGGGCCGGCAATAAACAATTCAATAGCATTACGCAATACGTAGGGAGTATATGGCCACACAAAATAATAATCAATCTCGCAGCAGAATTATTCTGGGCATTTTTGTCGTAGTCTTCGCCATCATTTTGGCGCAATTACTCAATCTGCAATTATTTTCTCCTTCCTACCGGTTGCAGGCGGAAAACAATGCCATCTTTCGAAAGGTGATCTATCCCGATCGAGGAATCATATATGACCGGAAAGGCCATGCGATGATCGATAATGTGATTAATTATGATTTTACCGTGACTCCGGTCGAGGCCAGAAAAGGTGTGGATACCGCCACGCTCTGCAGTATCCTGGGTATTGATACTGCGGAATACCATAAAAGAATGATCACGGCCATTATCAAGAACAGTAGCTTTAAACCGAGCACGTTCGAGCCCCTTTTGACCAAGGAGCTCTTTGCCCAGCTCAATGAGAATCTTTATAAGTTTCCGGGATTTGCATTACAGGAGAGGCCGGTCAGGACTTATCCTTATCATGTGGGGGCCAATTTTCTGGGCAGACTGGGAGAGGTGTCTTCTAATTATTTAAAAGACCACCCCGAAGAGGGCTATCAGCCAGGCGATTATATCGGCATTGCCGGACTCGAGAAATCATATGAAAAAGTACTCATGGGCCAGCGGGGCGTAAAACGATACCTGCGTGATAACCGTTCCAGGATACAAGGTCCTTATGCAGGAGGGAGCTACGATACAACTGCTGTGGCCGGTCGAAGCCTTTATACCAGCATTGATGTCAATACACAGAAACTCGGTGAAAAGCTTTTCCAGAATAAGTTAGGGGCTGCTGTCGCTATCAACCCGAAGACAGGCGGCATTATCGCTATGGTCTCAGCGCCTTCCTTTGACCCCAATGACCTTACGCCAAGTGAATACAGAAGCCATATCGGTTTTTTGGTAACGGACACGTCCCGGCCGATGTATAACAGGGCCATTGCGGGGATGTATCCTCCCGGGTCTACTTATAAACCCTTAGGCGCACTCATTGCCCTGGATGAAGGCGTGATCAATTCTTCCTACGGATATGACTGCCGGGGCGCCTACTGGGCCTGTGGAAAGCGGGTCAGATGTGATGAAAGCTGGGCCGGTCACGCGGCAAATCTGCAGTTAGCGATCGCTCACTCCTGTAACTCTTATTTCTGTAATATCTTCCGGATGGTGATTGATAATCCCAAGTATGGATCACCACGCAAAGGGTACGCCCGCTGGCGGCAATACATGCATGATTTTGGGTTTGGGACCCATCTGGGCGTCGATATTCCCGGGGAGAAAGCCGGTAATATTCCTGATACCTCAGAATATAATCATGACTATGGAAATCGCTGGGTGTCGTGTAATATGGTGACAATGGGAATTGGTCAGGACCGTATGACCGCCACGCCGCTGCAGTCCGCCAATGAGGCCTGCATTATTGCAAATAAAGGTTGGTACTATACGCCGCACTTTGTCGACAGTATTGAAAATCCGCAACCCGGGGACACCAGTTTTCTGGCCAGATATAAAGTGAAGCATTCTAACCTGCATATCAGTGATACGGATTTTAGGGCGGTGCAGAAAGGGATGGAAGATGTGGCTTTGGAAGGGACGGCCTCAAGTATCAAAATACCAGGTCATCAGTTTGCGGGAAAGACGGGTACAGCACAGGTGCCTAAACTGAAGAACCTGGCTGTATTTATCGCATACGCACCGATAGAAAATCCCACCATTGCCATCGCTGTTTATGTGGAGAATGCAGGGTATGGGTCTGCATGGGCAGCGCCTATTGCAGCCCATATGATGGAGCAATACCTCAACGATACGCTGACAGAGGATACGAAAAAGGATGTGGAGCGGTTAGCCAAGGCGAGCTTAGTGCCCCATCAGATATTTGAATGGCGCAGACAGCAGGATTCGCTGAAAGCGGCCAAAGCCCGTGACCGGGAAAGGAAACGTGATTCACTTACAAGAATGAAAGAAGCGCAGCATATAGCCGATAGCATACAGTTGATTGCGGCTGCTGCCGATCATCATGAGGATTCTGCCAGGCGGGATTCTATCAGAGAAGCTATGTTGGTTGACTGGCGTTCAAAATTATGGCCATTAAGGCTCTCATCCCGTAAAAAAGCAGGAAAGTAAATGTATCAGCAAGAAAAGTTAGCAAAAGGAATAGACTGGGTCGTTGTATTTTTATATACTGCGCTGGTAGCCATTGGTATTCTTTGTATTTTTATGGTAGAATACAATCCGGATGTCAATTGGGCTTCTGCATTTATCTCCGGACAGACCGAATACAGCAAGCAGCTGATCTTTGCAGGCGTCTGCGCGATCCTGGCTATTTTTATTCTGCTCAGTGACTCGAAGCTATATACGGCCTTTGCCAATCTGGCCTATCTGTTTGGTATTTTACTGATGCTGGCCACCTTCGTGCTGGGGCGCAATATCAATGGCTCCAGAAGCTGGATTCCACTGGGTGGGGGCTTTAATCTGCAGCCTGCTGAGCTCTGTAAGATATTTACCTCTCTGGCGCTGGCCAAATACCTGTCCATGCAGGAGCTGGATTTTTCCAAACTACGTTCTCAGGTTATTGCCACGATTATTGCCATGCTTCCTGCCATGCTTTCTATCATGCAAAATGAAACGGGGCTGGCGTTGGTTTATTGTTGCTTTTTTATTGTGATGTTCCGTGAAGGCTTGCCGGGTGCCATACTGCTGATCGGATTTTCTTTTGGGGTTCTGGTGGTAGCGACCCTCATTATGGATCCGGACCTCCTGGCCATCATCCTGACAGCTATCGCCATCGGAACGCTCTATCTGTTACGCAAGAAAATCAAACGCAGCCGCAGGATTTTAGCCATGATTATTTTTATCTGGGCGGCTTGCGTAGGTATACAGCGTTTTGCCGTACCTTATATCTTTAATAATATTTTACAATGCTATCAGTCCACCAGGGTGTATGCCATGGTGGGGAAAGCTTATGACTGCTCTAAAAATAAGAGCAGTATTGCCAAGGAGGAAGCCAATAAAAGTTATGCCAAGCCGGATGACTATAATGTAAGACAGAGCAAAATAGCCATTGGTTCCGGCGGCCTGTTGGGCAGAGGCTTTTTAAAAGGGACCCAGACCAGGGGAAAATACGTGCCGGAGCAGCAAACAGACTTTGTATTTACTTCCCTGGGAGAGGCATTTGGATTTATTGGCTGTGCAGCTTTCTTACTCATTTATCTGGCACTGCTCTTTAGGATCGTAAAGATTGCAGAGCGACAGCGAAGTGTGTTCTCCAGGGTATATGCTTATTGTGTGGCCAGTATCTTTCTGATGCATATCGCCATTAATGTCTGTATGACCATCGGCCTGTTCCCTGTTGTGGGGATTCCCTTACCTTTGGTCAGTTATGGAGGATCATCGCTTGTTACCTTTACCATTCTGATCTTTATCATGCTGCGGCTGGATGCCGACCGCCAGATGGTCTTGAGGTAAATATATAAAGCTATATACAGGGACAGAGTTGTTATTCACCGGAAAAGCAGTTATCATTTGTCATGAAATTAGATAAAGGTAATTTTTTTAAATTATGGCTTCCTACCCGGGAATCTGCGGGCAGACTGGTTTTCGAAAACCCGACCGACAATACCCTTCGGCAGGATGCCGAAAAAGTGGTCATCACGGCTTATGTTTATGATCAGCTTTCTATTGAAAAACTGGACCTTATGGAAATAAGCCAGTGCAGAAACCTGATCAATACCGAGAAGAAAGTCTGGATCAATATAGACGGGCTCCGCAGGGCGGAAGTCGGTCAGATCTGCCGGCAGTTCAGTATTCACCAATTGATTGAAGAGGATATATTGTCTGTTGACCAGCGCCCCAAGAGTGATATATTTGAGGATTTTGTCTATTGCCTGCTTTATCAGTTGTATCTGGACGGGCAGTTTAATGAATTACGAAGGGAGCAGATTTCAATGGTGCTCGGGAAAAATTTCGTATTGACCTTTCAGGAAGAAGCAACAAGAGATGCTTTTGAAGAAGTCAGAAAAAGGCTGCAGTCTGCTACCAGTAAGGTGCGCCAATATGGATCTGACTTTTTGTATTACTCTTTGGTGGACGCTGTAGTGGATGATTATTTTACCACGATGGATTCTTACGGTGAGAAGCTGGAGAAAGGTGAAAGCCAGCTGATCCGTACCAACGCGCAGATGCGCATGTCCTATATTCTTTTTCTGCGCAAAGAACTGCTGCTATTCAGGCGGACGATCTTTCCGGCCAGGGATGTGATCAGCAGCCTGAATAAGAATGAAAATGCCTTGTTCAATGCGAAGACATTACGCTATCTGAAGGACATCTATGACCACATCCTGCAGGCGGTGGAAATGGTAGAAAACTATCGGGAAGGCATGTCCAACCTGCAGGATCTGCATATGAATATGGCCAATCTGAAAATGAATGAATCCATGAAGGTCATGGCGATTGTTACCTGCCTGTTGGCGCCTGCTACGGTGATCGGCGGCATCTTTGGGATGAATTTTTCCCGGATTCCTTTATTACATAATACCTATGGCTTTCTGATCGCGGTGGGCATTATGCTGTTGATCCCACTGTGGATGATCATCGTTTTTAAGAAACGAGGCTGGTTTTAGCCGGATTCCACCGGCAGCCCGGATCGTTTTCGGGCTGCCGGTGGAAAATTGTATCTGACGGCAGGTGTTATACTAAAACGCTTTCCAGCCCTGCGCCGTAATATCAAATGTATTGCCGCCTTTAGACAGGAATTTGCAGCCTTCCTCCTGTTCGGTCATATAACCAATGACGCTGATCTCTTCATTGAGTACGATTTTGTCATGGTCTTCCTGTTTGATGGTAAAGATCAGTTCATAGTCTTCTCCACCGTTAAGCGCGCATACGGTCGGATCCAGCCCGAATTTAAAGGCGGCCTGCCGGGTGCTATCGTTAATGGGTAATTTGTCCTCATATATTCTACAGCCCAGACCACTTTTTCTCGCGATATGTAACACTTCGCTGCTAATGCCGTCACTGACATCCATCATCGCCGTCGGCCGGAGATCTTGTTTTTCAAAGAACTCGATGATATCTTTTCTGGCTTCCGGTTTTAAAATACGTCCGACAATATAGTCTTCTCCTTCCAGATCTGGTTGCACCTTAGGGTTTTCCAGATAGATCTTCTTTTCTCTTTCCAACAAGGTCAGACCCAGAAAAGCCCCACCCAGATCACCCGATACGCAGATAAGGTCGCCTTTTTGTGCGGTACTTCTTTTAACGTACTGATCCGGAGCGACTTCGCCGATGGCCGTGACTGAAATAATAAAGCCTTTCTGAGAGGCAGATGTATCTCCTCCGACCAGATCTACTTTGTATTTTTCGCAGGCGGCATAGACGCCCTCGTAAAATTCTGACAATGCTTCCACGCTGAATCGGTTTGTGATACCCAGGCTGACGGTAATCTGCGTCGGTTGGGCATTCATAGCATATACATCACTGAGATTCACAATAACACTTTTATAACCCAGATGCTTGAGCGGAGTATACATCAGATCAAAATGAATGCCTTCGATCAGAAGATCCGTAGTCAGGACCGTTTGTTTGCCGAAGTGGTCCATTACGGCGGCGTCGTCCCCCACGGATTCGACCGTAGAAACATTATAGGTCTCAAAATTTTTGGTGAGATGGTCAATAAGACCAAATTCCCCCAGATCTGCAATCTCCGTTCTGTTTTCCATGATATAAGGTTTTGTGGTGGATGTTGGTTGAAATGCCGTTAACTGATTCTGGCTCTTAACAATAAACTAAATAGCGCGACAATTATGATAGACGAGAATAGTAAGTGCAGCGGCTGCGCAAAGGCCGGCATCTGCATCTGCGTCATGATCAGCCCTAAAAACAGTTCTGCCACCAGAGAAATTAATACGAGTAACCCTATTTTCTGGGTCTCTTTATGATTGAATGATTTACCGACAACAAAGATACAGGACAGGGAGGCGACCCAGGCAAATAACTCATGGATATGTAGCGCGTCTCCCACCTGGCTGAGCCAGGTTTCCCGGGCGGTATACCTTAAAGCTTTTGACACATGATCTACTTCCGCCCGGACTTCCGTGCCGATCAATATTTGAATGAAGACCAGTACAAATGCCAGCCAGGTAAGCCATTTTAGCGGCTTATTTATAATAAAGGGTTTTCCGTGCACGAGGTGGATCATGTAAACACAGACGCCGGCAATGATGAGTGCGGGGATCATGTGTGCGGTGATCAGTAACACTCCCAGATTTGAATTGACAACAACTTTACCTACCCAGGCTTCAAAGCCAACCAGCACAAAAAGACTGAGTGCCCAGATAAATATAGCAGGCCGGGTTTTGCGGTATATTTTCCAGGCCATGAAGTTCAGTAACACAATAAAGATGCCCAGCAGCACGGTCAACATGCGGTTCAGGTATTCGATCCATGTATGGAATGCATTGAACGTGTGATCTATATCCTGCTTTTTCAGGTATTTTTCGAAATCCGGTGGCAGCTGGCCTGCATTTAACGGCGGGATCCAGCGGCCGAAACAGTGAGGCCAGTCCGGGCAACCCATACCACTGTGGGTGGTCCTCACAATCGAGCCGGCCAGAATAACAATGAAAATGGTGTATAAGACTAATTTGGCATATTTGATGAAACGTTGTTGGTTCTCCGCTGCTGATCTCATGATTTCCGGTTTTTTCCGCAGCAAAGGTAGCCGTTTAACAGGAAAGAAGGTTGGCGGGTGGGTTGAAAGTTCATATTTTTGCCTTATGCTGTTCAATTCTTTTCAAAATGAGGTGCTGGAAGCGGGCTGTGACGAAGCGGGCAGAGGCTGTTATGCTGGCCCGGTCTTCGCTGCCGCCGTCATTTTGCCTAAGGATTTTTATCATGAGAAACTCAATGACAGCAAACAAGTCCTGGAAAAGGACAGGGAGCTGTTAAGAATTGTCATTGAGCAAGAGGCAATAGGCTACGCCGTGGCCAGCGTGGATGTGGAGGAAATCGACAGCATCAATATCCTGAAGGCCTCTATCAAGGCAATGCACTTAGCGGTTAAAGCCCTGAAAATAAAACCGGGTTTTCTGGCCATTGATGGCAACCGGTTTACGCCTTACCCCAGGATAAAGCATACCTGTGTTATCAAAGGTGACGGGCTTTATGCGAACATCGCTGCAGCCAGTATTTTAGCTAAAACCTATCGGGACGCGCATATGCGGCAGTTGCATGCCTCTTATCCACGTTATGACTGGGCCAGTAATAAAGGCTATGGAACCCCTTTTCACAGGGAGGCTATAAAAGCATTTGGCCTCTGTGAACATCATCGTAAAAGCTTTAATATTCATCCCGAAATTCCGACACTGTTTTAGGCAGCTGACATTCGCGGAACCCATTCGTTTACTCGCCGAATTGTTTGTTAAGCGATTTGCAAAATAAACACCTTGATTGGGTAGTCCCGCTGCCATGGAGTATCTTCGTTACATGATAGGATATATAGTATTAGCGTTTCTTCTTTACTTTTTGTACCGCTTCATCGTAGGCTTCGTTCTGCCTGTTGTGCGTACGGCTCATCAGATGAAGCGCAAGGTGAACGAGATGAAGCAACCCTTCGGCGGGCAGCATGGGAGTCAGCAAAGAGCTTCTCAGGTGCGCGTGGAGGTTAACGCGGACAAAAAAGGCCCCTTTAGCAGGTTCAGTTCAAAAAAAGCGGCCGGTCAGGCTGCAAAACCCTCAAAATCAGATTATATCGAATTTGAGGAGCTCAATTAATCATTTGCGCTATGTAGAAATAATTACAGGTCCAGCAGAAGTAAATCTGCCGGACTTTTTAATAGATGCGTTTGCAGGCCGGCTGCCGCAGCTCCTTCAATATTGCCGATCGTATCATCAATGAATAAAGTCTCAGCTGCCAGGAGTCCTTCGGTTTGTAACATATGGGTGAATACTTCCGCGGCAGGTTTACGGACGCCTTTTTCATGGGAAAACCAGGCTACTTTGAATAAATCTTCCAGCCTTTCCCCATTAAATTCCTGCCGGTACCGTTCTGAAAACCAGTTATAATGGATCTGGTTGGTATTTGAAAAAAGATAAAGATTATATTTTTTGCCAAGCTCATGCAGCAGCTGTATATTATCCTTTGCATAATGGAGAAGCATGGCATTCCAGGCATCCTTTATTTGTTCGTCTGTAATATCGGTTCCTGCTTCCTGTCTGAATAACCCATAGAATGTTTCCGGGCTAACATGACCCGTTTCCAGTTGGGAAAATAGCTGACTGGCATGGTGTTGTGTAAAATGAGCTTTTGCGTCTTTTATACCCAATGCTTCGAAGGCCTCATGCGTTTTTTTAAAATCGATATGTAACAAGACGCCACCAAAATCAAAAATGATATTTTTAAGACGCCTCTTGGAGAAATGCTGTTCAAGAGGGCTTTTTACTGTTGCCTCTGCGCTGTTTGTTGATAGATCATCCGTTTTCATAGGATCCAAATATACTCGGAGATTTTCTAATAATATCTTTTTGAACCGGTCGATCTGATAAAAATGGGAATATATTTGTATGCAATGTATTGACAATGAATATATAATTTTCTGTTGTGAAAAAAAATTAAAAAAACATAGCATAAAGTCTACTATTTTAGTAGACTTTATGCTATGTTTGCACCACAAATCGGAAACAAGTGGATTCCGTCTTGGGAAAGGAGAAAAAGAATCTCCGTTTTTTTTAAATAATTAGTCTACTAAAATGGTAGACTAAATTCATATACCATGCAGTATTTACTTTTTAATACACCTAAGGGAGGGCTGGCTAGTTGCAATATTGATCATGCTACAAATGGATGTATAGGTTTAAATCATTATCAATACACATTAGCAACTTATCAAATGAAACATTTCGCCTATAAGCCTCTTTTCTGGATAGCGTTGGGTATGACTGGCTTTGCCAGTCCTGCACTGAGCCAAAAGCAAGTGACCCGCCAAAGCCTTTACTGGATCCGATATTATGGTAAGTATAAATTGTCTGACAACTGGGGGCTGAACCTTGAAATTGAAGACAGGCACTTTTTCAAAAACAACCGTCAGAGCAACTGGTTCCTTCCCAGGGTGGCTGTGGAAAGAAAGCTGGGAAAAGGCTGGGCGGCAGGAGCCGGCTTTTCTTACTATCTGGCCTCTAATCCGGCCGATCCCGCCATGGAAACCGCGGTAACGGTGCCGGAATTAAGGCCGCACCAGTATCTGAGCGCCTCACAATCGTTGGGAAATTTAGCCGTCAGTCACCGTTTCCAGTTTGAAGAGCGCTGGATTCACAACAGTACATCAACGAAGTTGACGGCTGGCTATCATTTTCAGGGAAGAGCACGATACCGGTTTCAACTAAAATATCCGCTTATCAAACAAAATACGGCAGCCGGAACATTAAATGCCATTGCCTTTGATGAAATCCTCCTGAACCTGGGCCACAATATAGTGGCCAATACATTTGATCAGAACAGAATTTATTTCGGCCTGAACTACGGTATTTCTAAAGCGTTCCAGGTTGAGCTTGGCTATTTGGACTGGTTTCAGGAGCGGAGTTCGGGAAACCAGTATTATCACAGGGATATTGCCCGGCTGACCATTTATCATGACCTGAAACTTTATTAATCAAATCATCCTATTATTTAAAACAGAAACCATGCGTATTAAATCATTATTGATCCTATTCATTACCGGACTCTTTGCTGCAGGTCTGCTTTCCTGCGGAGGAAAAAAAGGCAGGAATGCAACAATTTCCGGGGCGTTTGCACTTTATCCGCTGGGGGTAAAATGGACCGAACAATATAAAGCGGTTAACCCAGGTCTGCGTTTTGATGTTTCTGCCGGCGGCGCCGGCAAGGGGCTTACAGATGTTCTGGCGGGCGCTGCGGATGTTGCCATGTTCTCAAGGCAGTTAACGGACGCCGAAAAGAAAAAGGATATTTGGGTATTTGCGGTAGCCAAAGATGCGGTATTGCCTACTTTCAGTCGGCACAATCCCGATGCGGCGCTTATCCGAAAAAAAGGGCTGACTGAGGCGCAGCTTAAGGATGTCTATTTGTCCGGCAAAAATAATATCAGCTGGGGCGCACTGCTGGATACTTCCGGTACGCACAACGTGGTTGTTTACACCCGCTCAGATGCTGCGGGAGCGGCAGATACTTGGGCAGCTTATTTTGGCGGTAAGCAGGAAAATATCAAGGGAACAGGTATTTATGGCGATCCGGGACTGGCAGAGGCTGTCGGTAAAGACGCAAACGGAGTCGGTTTTAATAATGTCGCTTATGTCTACGATATTACCACAGGCAAGAAGAGACCCGGCATCGATGTTATCCCTATCGATCGGAACGGTAATCGTCAGATAGATCCGGGAGAAGATTTTTATGAGAATGCAGATAGTATCCTGCAGGCGATTTCCGATGGCCGGTATCCCTCACCTCCCGCAAGAGACCTCTATTTTATTACCAAAGGGAAACCAACTGATCCCGATATCATCGGCTTTTTGAAATGGGTCCTGACCGACGGTCAGAAATACGTAAAGACTGCCGGTTACGTACCGCTGACAGATGCAGTCATTAAAGAACAATTGCAAAAATTACAATAGCTGAATTAATACTAACTATAGAAACAAAAGCAAATAGATGGTAGCGTTACAAAGGCTTATCATTCCCTCAAAGTGGGCGGACAGGATTTCAGACGGGTGGTTAAATATTGCAGTCTTGTTTTTAATTCTTTTACCATTGGTGATTGGAACAGGACTGGTCATTAAATCACTTCCCCTTTTGGAGAAAGTACCTCTCGGGGCCATGCTTAGTTCTTCAGACTGGTCGCCCCAGCAAGGACATTTTGGCTTTTTCGCCTTTATCATGGGGTCTGTCTGGGTAACGTTGCTGTCATTTGTTTTGTCGGCGCCGGTGTGTCTGTTGTCGGCTATTTATCTAACAGAGTATAGTCCTGCCTGGTTAACCCAGGCCATGTATTTTGTCATTGATGTATTGGCAGGGATTCCGTCTGTTGTTTACGGGGTCTGGGGTGTATTAGTGGTGGTACCCCTACTTGCTGACTATGTGGCGCCTGCACTTGGTTTAACTACAACGGGTTACTGTCTGTTGTCGGGAGGGATTGTACTGGCGATTATGGCGGTACCATATATGCTCAATATGTTGATGGAGGTATTACGTAGTGTCCCTATTGAGCTGAAAGAAGCGTCTTTGTCATTGGGGGCTACTTATTGGGAAACAATAAAATGGATCGTTCTCAGGAAGGGCCTGACGGGTATTATTGCTGCATTGAGTCTGGGGGTTTCTAAAGCATTAGGAGAGACCATAGCAGTACTGATGGTTGTCGGGAATATATCTAAGGTGCCTTCGAGTGTATTTGACGGGGCTTATCCACTGCCTGCACTCATCGCCAATAATTACGGAGATATGATGTCTGTTCCTTTATATGATTCAGCATTGATGTTTGCGGCATTAATCTTATTTGTAATTATCCTCTTATTTAATAGTATCACTAATATCTTTTTATACCGGATCAAGGAAGTATAAGCGGGAATAATACTTAACTAAGAGTAACATTAAGCATTAGATCGAAATAGTTTAATACACATGCAAAAACGGAAAATACTGGAGGAAAAATTCTTTTTATGGCTGATGCGCATTGTTACTATGAGCATTATCCTGGTTTTTCTTTTTATGATGGCGGTTATCCTTAAAAAAGGGTTTCATGCCCTGACCTGGGAGATGGTCAGTCAGGAACCACAGGGCGGATTTTATTTTGGGAAGGGTGGTGGAATCCTGAACGCCATTGTCGGCTCTCTGTATTTAGCTTCCGGCTCTACCTTTTTTGCCCTGCTGCTGGGGCTGCCTGTTGCGCTGGGTATGAACGTACATTGGGTCAGAAAAACCAGGGCGGTGAATGCCATTCGTTTTTTACTGGACGCGCTCTGGGGCGTGCCTTCGATCGTATTTGGGGCATTTGGTTTTGCACTGATGGCTTATCTCCAGATCCGGGCGTCACTATTGGCTGGAGTCATTACTGTTACACTGTTTATTGTACCCATATTTATCAGGGCCTTTGACGAGGTGCTCAGAACAGTGCCTCAGGGCCTGATGGAAGCTGCTTATAGCCTGGGTGCGAATAAAAGGCAGATCGCTTTCAGCATATTTTTTAGGCAGGCACTGCCTGGATTTATTACTGCAATATTATTGGCCTTTGGAAGAGGAATCGGAGACGCTGCTTCGGTACTCTTTACAGCTGGCTATACCGATCATATTCCACAAACCATCCAAGACCCGACTGCTACATTGCCGCTTGCCATATTTTTTCAGTTAAGTTCACCGATACCGGAAGTAAAGGCGCGCGCCTATGCGGCGGCATTGATATTGACGGCTATCATCTTAATCATAAGTATTGTGTCCCGGTTATCTACCAGGAAGTTTAAAAAGAATATTCTATAATTTTTAGATCAAGATTCATGTCAAATAACGCATCTTCCCTTGTACGAATTAAAAACCTGCAAGTTCAGGCAGGAGGTAGTTCTATCCTGAAAAATATAAATTTAAATATCCCTAAAGGGAAAATTACGGTTTTACTGGGACCTTCCGGTTGCGGTAAAACGACTTTATTAAAATGCCTGAACAGATTGTCAGACCTTCATCCGAATTTGAAGGTATCAGGTCAGATATTGATTGACGAAGAAGATATTTTCCATCCGACCCAGGATCTGACCCGGATCCGTCAGAAAATGGGGCTGTTGTCTCAAAGGCCTTTTCCACTACCCATGTCTATATATAAGAATATTGCTTATGGGTTGAAGATAAAGGGGATCAGAAACAAACAGGTTATTAGAGAAAGGGTGGAGCGGCATTTGCGGGATGTGGGTCTCTGGGAAGAAGTAAAAGACAGGTTACACGGACCGGCAGCCAGACTTTCTATCGGCCAGCAGCAGCGCCTCTGCCTGGCCAGAGGGCTGGCTGTCGGTCCCGAGATTATTCTGGCAGATGAACCGACTTCCGCTTTAGATCCTATCTCAAGCAGAAAGATTGAGGAAGAATTTTTAAGACTGAAAAAGGACTATACACTTATTGTCGTCACACATATTCTGAGACAGGCCAGACGACTGGCTGACCATATTGTATTTATGTACTTTGGGGATATTATTGAACAGGGGGCGCCGGACGAGATCTTCAATAACCCTAAATCGGAGATATTAAAACAGTATTTACAGAGCGGGCATTAGACCAATTGGTGCTTATTTTAAAAAGAATTCAATTTAAAAGTTGATTTTTAGAATAAATCTTTATTTTTGCCACCTCGAATTTTGAAATCATTCAAAATTTGGGGCCTATAGCTCAGCTGGTTAGAGCACCTGACTCATAATCAGGGGGTCCCTGGTTCAAGCCCAGGTGGGCCCACTTAAAAATCAAGCAGTTACGAAGACCCTTTCCTAGCTGCTTTTTATTTGCACACAATTTGATACACATTTTACACGGTTTGATAGGAGCAAGAAATTTCCGAAAGTATACATTTGTCTCCTAGGGGTTTAAATAACCTTCTAAGTTGGAGCGAGGAATGTTCGTTAAGTGGCTATTAGTTGTTTTGTTTTAATGTGTATTTAACATTTTGTTGTATTGTCAAATATTTGACAATAAACTGCTTTTATAGTCAAAATTTTGAAGTCAAAAAACGGACAATAAATTCATTTTATTGTCCGTTTTCTCTAGTTTGGCCTTTTTCTAGATAAGGCAAAAAAAAATAGCAATTTAGTTGGTTATATTGCTATTTTTTGTGATCTTTATATCTAGTTAAACGACTAGATATGGGATATCCAACTAAAATTCAGATAATAAAAAGAGCAAAGAGTGAGCAATGGTATGTAAATTTTCCAGCTGCCGTGGCTCAGGCAATAGAATTTAAGCAAGGAGAGATTGTTGAGTGGGTGATAGATGATCACCAGCGCCTAGTACTTCAGCGTAGTGATGAATCCGTAAAAGATCTTAAAAAAAAACTCCCCAAAAAGAAGGAGTAGTTGCTTGCTTTAATGAATTATTCGATAGATGTATAACAGCTTTCAAGCAATCCAGAACTTTTCAGAGAGCTCGCGATTTGTCTCACGGAGTTATTTCATGTATTGGACGTTGTACGATAACAGGGATGTTAACAGCAAGTGGGAATCAGTTTAAGGACTGGAGTGCGGCCTATCGAATATTTAAGGGTGAAAGAATGGATATGAATGCAATTTTTTCTGAAGTTAGAAAGGAGGTCGTGTATCAAAATAGAAAGAAAGGCGATTTTATTTATGCACACATGGACGATACCCTGTTAAGGAAGAGAGGGAAGAAAATATCAGGGACCGGATGGCTAAGGGATCCACTTGGCCCCCCGTTTTGTAATAATTTCATTTGGGGCCAACGATTTGTTCAACTCTCTTTATCGCTCATTGAAAAAGACCTCTGCGGTCCATCAAGGGCCATCCCGGTAGACTTCAAACATTGTCCTCCCACCAAGAAGCCGTCAAAAAATGCGACCGACCAGGAAGTAGCACTATACCGGGAAAGACAGAAGAAAGAAAAAATGAGCGAAGTAGGCGTCCAGCGTGTCATAGCCTTGAGAAAGTGCTTAGATGACGATGGCTATAAAAATAAAAAACTTATCCTGAGCGTGGACGGCAGTTACACGAATGGAACTGTTTTAAGGCAACTTCCAGAAAATGTAGAACTCATTGGCCGCATAAGGAAGGATTCAAAAATTTATGCTCTACCAGAAGAGCAACAATCAGGAAAGGGACGTAAACGATATTATGGAGAAGAGCTCCCCACACCAGAACAAATCCGACAAAGCGATGACTATCCTTATCAGCAGGTTGAAGCATGGGCTGCAGGAAAGATGCGTACATTCAATGTGAAAGTTGTAAAAGATATACGCTGGCGAAAATCAGGTAAGAGAGACTTAATGCTGATCATTATCAGGCCAGTTTCCTATAGGCTCACCAAAAAATCAAAATTACTGTATCGTGCTCCCGCCTATTTAATATCAACCAATCAAGAGATAGATATTTTCCTGCAGGTCCAGGCTTATATTAGAAGATGGGAGATAGAAGTCGGCTTTAGAGATCAGAAAACATTAATGGGATGTGGTCAGGCACAAATCCGGGAAAAAACTGCGGTAGCAAAAGTTCCGGCATTTGTATCCGCATGTTATGCTATGATGATACTGGCATCGCACAAACAGCAGCAGTCCAAATCAAAAAAACAACTCCCTGGGCCTAAATGGTACGTAAATATTAAAAAGCAAAGGGTTACTACTGGTGATATTATAAATAGATGTAGAGTTGAAAATTGGGCGCAAAGTGTAAATATTAATTTTTCCGACTTCGTGAACATTGAAAAAAAATTATCGAAGTGCGAAAAAATGGCAAATCCCTCATTTTCCTCCTTCTTTTATGCCAGAAATTAGCCAAACTAAAGAAAACGGACAATAAATTCATTTTATTGTCCGTTTTCTCTAGTTTGGCCTTTTTCTAGATAAGGCAAAAAAAAATAGCAATTTAGTTGGTTATATTGCTATTTTTTGTGATCTTTATATCTAGTTAAACGACTAGATATGGGATATCCAACTAAAATTCAGATAATAAAAAGAGCAAAGAGTGAGCAATGGTATGTAAATTTTCCAGCTGCCGTGGCTCAGGCAATAGAATTTAAGCAAGGAGAGATTGTTGAGTGGGTGATAGATGATCACCAGCGCCTAGTACTTCAGCGTAGTGATGAATCCGTAAAAGATCTTAAAAAAAAACTCCCCAAAAAGAAGGAGTAGTTGCTTGCTTTAATGAATTATTCGATAGATGTATAACAGCTTTCAAGCAATCCAGAACTTTTCAGAGAGCTCGCGATTTGTCTCACGGAGTTATTTCATGTATTGGACGTTGTACGATAACAGGGATGTTAACAGCAAGTGGGAATCAGTTTAAGGACTGGAGTGCGGCCTATCGAATATTTAAGGGTGAAAGAATGGATATGAATGCAATTTTTTCTGAAGTTAGAAAGGAGGTCGTGTATCAAAATAGAAAGAAAGGCGATTTTATTTATGCACACATGGACGATACCCTGTTAAGGAAGAGAGGGAAGAAAATATCAGGGACCGGATGGCTAAGGGATCCACTTGGCCCCCCGTTTTGTAATAATTTCATTTGGGGCCAACGATTTGTTCAACTCTCTTTATCGCTCATTGAAAAAGACCTCTGCGGTCCATCAAGGGCCATCCCGGTAGACTTCAAACATTGTCCTCCCACCAAGAAGCCGTCAAAAAATGCGACCGACCAGGAAGTAGCACTATACCGGGAAAGACAGAAGAAAGAAAAAATGAGCGAAGTAGGCGTCCAGCGTGTCATAGCCTTGAGAAAGTGCTTAGATGACGATGGCTATAAAAATAAAAAACTTATCCTGAGCGTGGACGGCAGTTACACGAATGGAACTGTTTTAAGGCAACTTCCAGAAAATGTAGAACTCATTGGCCGCATAAGGAAGGATTCAAAAATTTATGCTCTACCAGAAGAGCAACAATCAGGAAAGGGACGTAAACGATATTATGGAGAAGAGCTCCCCACACCAGAACAAATCCGACAAAGCGATGACTATCCTTATCAGCAGGTTGAAGCATGGGCTGCAGGAAAGATGCGTACATTCAATGTGAAAGTTGTAAAAGATATACGCTGGCGAAAATCAGGTAAGAGAGACTTAATGCTGATCATTATCAGGCCAGTTTCCTATAGGCTCACCAAAAAATCAAAATTACTGTATCGTGCTCCCGCCTATTTAATATCAACCAATCAAGAGATAGATATTTTCCTGCAGGTCCAGGCTTATATTAGAAGATGGGAGATAGAAGTCGGCTTTAGAGATCAGAAAACATTAATGGGATGTGGTCAGGCACAAATCCGGGAAAAAACTGCGGTAGCAAAAGTTCCGGCATTTGTATCCGCATGTTATGCTATGATGATACTGGCATCGCACAAACAGCAGCAGTCCAAATCAAAAAAACAACTCCCTGGGCCTAAATGGTACGTAAATATTAAAAAGCAAAGGGTTACTACTGGTGATATTATAAATAGATGTAGAGTTGAAAATTGGGCGCAAAGTGTAAATATTAATTTTTCCGACTTCGTGAACATTGAAAAAAAATTATCGAAGTGCGAAAAAATGGCAAATCCCTCATTTTCCTCCTTCTTTTATGCCAGAAATTAGCCAAACTAAAGAAAACGGACAATAAATTCATTTTATTGTCCGTTTTATATGTTCAGTTATTAAGGTTAAGAGTTTCTCAAGTATCAACCGCCGCTATAACGACATGAAATCTCTGGTTTTTATCACCAACATGGAGGAAGCGGGCTGGGCAGCATTTTTGGAGGACCCTATCACCACCTCAGCCATATAAAGATGAAAGTTATCGGTAGTTCCAGAGCTAACAATTGCAGAAACAAAATGCAATGCATAATCAAGAGAACGAAACCAACATATAAGTCCGATAGAGCAACAAATATAAGCCATAAAAAGGCGTCAATCTAGACAGCGCGCTTTTCTTATAGCTTATACATTACACATAATCAAATATACTCAAGAAATTTTCTTTTCCCTATGTTGTTTACTTGGACTTCTGAATCGAACGTCACAAATCTCAGCGGAATCAGCCAAAAATAATGGGATTTTAGGTTGATGATAGGGTTAATATCATTGTGGTGAATGCCTCCTATGAAATTACTATTAGAGTGTATGTGCATTTAGGGCGAATCGGTAATGGCATATGAGTACATTAAACATAGACTTAAATGAAGCACTAGAGAATTATCAAACTACAATACGGACTCAATTCGATATTATTTACTAATTTTGGCCCTGGCTTGCAGTCACGTAACTCTCTTTTGATAGACATATCATTAGCTGATTTTTGTTTCCGATGAGAATGTTGCTGGCTTTGCGTTCCTTTCTAGGTCAGCAAAGTGAAAGGGATAGGTTATGTGATTACGCCTTGTCAATACCTTGAGCTGCCAGGTGTGGAAGGCGATTTTAATTTCGATGAGTGATTTGGTGCCATAGGAGAACTTTCCTGACAAGAGAATCATAAGTAATTTAACTGAAATGTTGCATAGAAGATAATTTCTATGTTGATTGAAATCTTTATAGTAAAAAAAGTTAAATGGGTAACAGTAAAGAAAATAAAGTTGATGGTATCTATAATGAAATACTGCAACAAGCTGTTTTAGAAATTAAAACAGCACGAAACAATATTGCCCGGCAGGTAAATACTGCAGCAATCGGTGTTTATTGGAGTATTGGGAAGTTGCTTTCCGAACGAAAAATAGAGAAACGACATGGAGAGGGCGTAGTAAACCGTCTTTCGGTTGACTTAAAGCTCGAATTTCCAGATATGGGGCTTTCTCCTCGTAATCTATGGCATATGAAACGGTTTTATGAAAGGTATATTTTAGCTGAACCAAAACTGAAACAGTCTGTTTCAGTTTTGCCATGGGGGCATAACATCCTTTTAATCAATAAGATAACTGATAATGATGAAGCTTATTGGTACGCCCTAAAGGCAGCAGAACTTGGGTGGAGCCGCAACATCCTCCTTAACTATCTGAAAGCTGATAGCTTCCACAATGAAATTGATCTGCCCAAATCCCACAATTTTAATGAAGTGCTTCCAGAAACAGTAGCAGAACAGGCAGAAGATATGCTCAAATCCAGTTATAATCTCGGGTTTCTTGGATTAACGAAAGCTGTAAAGGAAAGAGAACTTGAGCGACGCCTCATTGAGAGAATCAAACAATTTATATTGGGGAAAGGGTTTACCTACATCGGGCACCAACACTGTTTAGAATTCAATGGAAAAGAATATTTTATAGATACCCTGCTATATCACCGCGGGCTAAGGGCACTTTTGGCATTGGAGTTGAAAATCGGAAGCTTCAAACCAGAATACGTTGGCAAGATGAATTTTTATCTTGGCTTGTTAGATAAATTAGAAAAGCGACCAGAGGAGAATCCTTCCATTGGTATAATACTCTGTGCTGATAAAGATCACTTGGATGTGGAGATAGCCTTACAGGGTATTCAAAAACCAATTGCTGTTGCAGAATATAAACTATTACTTCCGACTAAAGAATTGGAATCTGTCATCCTGGAGGAAATGAAAAAAATTGAAAGTGAAAAAGAGGGAGATGATGAGTGAGTGGAACGAAAATAAATTGACAGTCTAGTTTCTACAATATTGTCAGATGATAACAATTTATTTGTTTCTTTTTTATGTGGATAAGAAATCTGTTGAATCGGATGAGCGGAATATTATTAATGATGCCATTGTTTGACAATATAGTTTAAGAATTGCCTGAAGTAAACATTTGGAGCACTAGGAGATGAAATACTACCTGGGCATCCATCCGGTATACTTGGGTTAGAGCCCTACGCACTCTTCGAACTTGGAAACTCAGATCTATTTGAGCGTGATATTATTGCTTTTCATGTTAGTATGTTTGAGTGTGTTACTCAAGGTTTTGAAATTAGTGAAGCAAATACTTCTCTTTATTAATGAAGGATGACTGGCTGATGGAGGCCGGGAATTTTTGCTAAGATTGAACCTGTTTATAAACTTTCAATCGTAATTTTGAATTATGTCTGTGATATAATCATGAAAACTATGACGAATCTTCAAAAAGTACGCGGAATAATGGTAATAGGCCTATTGTTATTAAGCGAACTGGCAGTAACCGGTTATGCTCAAGATACTCGCTTTACAATTACTGAAAATAAGACAGATAAGCGTGTTGATATTTCCATAGATGGAAAACCCTTTACGTCATATATCTATCCAGACAGTTTAATGAAACCTGTACTTTATCCTATTCGTACAGCTGATGGTGCATGGATTACTAGAGGGTGGCCTCTTGTGCCTCGAGCCGGAGAACACGTCGATCATCCTCATCATATCGGACTTTGGTTTAACTATGAAAATGTGGATGGATTAGATTTTTGGAATAATTCATCCAGTATCCCTAAAGCGAAAAAAAAGAAGTATGGGGAGATCAGACATTTTTCCGTGAATAAGATGTTCGCCGATAACAATAAAGCGGAACTGGGCGTAACAGCCTACTGGATAACGCCAGATGGAACTAAACTCCTAAGACAGGACACGAAATATATTTTCTCTGGGACGGGAAGTATGCGTTCAATTGAAATTGCCATAAAATTAACTGCACTATCTAAAGACGTGTCATTTCCGGATATTAAAGATGGGTTAATAGGCATTCGTTTAACTCGTGAACTGGAATACCCTTCCGACATTCCGGAAAAAGTTACAGACAGCAACGGAGTCATTTCAGGTATTCAGGAAAGAAGTATTAAGGAAGAAACTGGGGTATACCGGAGCAGCGAAGGGAAAGAAGGTAACGCTGTATGGGGAACCAGGGCAAGGTGGGTGAACTTAAATGGAACGCTCGGTGGAGAGCCTGTTTCCGTGGTAATACTGGATCATCCGGCGAATATCGGATTTCCGACCTATTGGCATGCCCGTGGTTATGGACTCTTTGCTGCTAATCCTTTGGGTCAGAAGATATTCAGTAATGGAAAAAAAGCTCTGGACTTTAAAATAAAAGCAGGTACCTCAGCCGTATTTAAATATAAGGTGTTAATTAATTCTGGACGCCATCTTTCAGATGATCAGGTGAATAATGAAGCGAATGAGTTTAAGAATGGAGCTAACTAAATTCGTAAAATTTAATAAACGGCTCTCCGCGTGTATTCTATAAATAAGCTCCGGTGAATTTCACCGGAGCCAGAGTCTCTTAGCTTCCTTCGTCAGTATTGTCTGCTTCAGGTTCAACGGGTCTTATCTCAGTGAATAACGTCCATCCTTAAATTTCGGTTTTACACACCCCGGTAAAAAGCTCTGTATAATTCAACGAAAACTTTGTGCCAAGTATGGAGAGATTAAGCTACAGTTCTTTTGTTATTATAGACGATTTATTCGATAACGAAAACTTCTCAAATGAGTAACGCTCTATATAGTTGAATCAAAACGGCTTGTGCTGGGTTGAGTATCTTGCGGTATTATTTTCGTTGTAATTATCTAACGTAGCGATATGTGGACTCAATAGATACGTGAGTAATTTCATGT
Organism: Arachidicoccus terrestris; assembly: GCF_020042345.1. Classification (NCBI taxonomy): domain Bacteria; kingdom Pseudomonadati; phylum Bacteroidota; class Chitinophagia; order Chitinophagales; family Chitinophagaceae; genus Arachidicoccus; species Arachidicoccus terrestris. Next base: position 2,099,185 of record NZ_CP083387.1, on the reverse strand, counting down.
AGCCGATGAGTATAGAAGGGCGGTTCTAATTTTCCCAAAACAGGGAATGTTGTTATGGATTTGCGTAGTTTTTCTCCGATTTTGACAAGTATTAGTTCTTAATTGTACTGTGTCATAGGTTGAAAGTGTTTTATGTTGAACTGATATGTTTTGTGACACAATGAATCATAGAAAATCAGGTTTATTACATTTCTCTTATCAGACACTTTGCTTAACAAACAATTTTGAACAATTTTCATTGTAAAATGATTCTAATTATAGGCTTCATTATTTAAAAAACCTATAAATGTCAAATAACATGAAATTGTTTAAATCCAGTTGTATTTCAATCTTTTTTTGCCTTGATTTTCATGCATGTTTCACAGGCCCAGAATGGGGCGGTTCAGATTAATCTGAGAGAGCAGGATCCATTTGGCCAGTTTCTGGTTGACGGACAGGGTAAAAGCGTATACTTGTTCTTAAAAGATTCGTCGGTAACAAGTAGTTGTTATGATGCCTGTGCCGTGACATGGCCACCAGTGCTGACTAGTAACGAAAATATTACCGCCGGCGAAGGTGTCCAATCATCATTGCTCGGTACCATTAAGAGAAATGATGGCTCATTGCAGGTGACCTATAACAGTCATCCACTATATTATTATGAAGATGATAAAAAAGCGGGTGACGTCGAAGGGCAGGATAAAGACGACTTTGGCGCTGAATGGTATCTTGTAAAACCAGATGGTGAAAAGATGGGTGATGTAGAAAAATGAAATTGAGCTTTAGTGTTTCTAGCCAGCGTATTTGAATGGGTAGTTTACTAATTGGCATAGAAGGCTGGCCCTTTTAAAGCGCATGTATCCCAGGCAATGATTAGATAACCGCTCTGAATTCTCCAATACGATTCATCTGCCATGAGATAGGTACTATTTTGTCTAAGGCTAGATTCCAAAAGACAGTATTATGGAAATGCTGGTTGAATTAAGGTTATCATTGCATTGGCCGGTTTGAATTTTTGAGTGAACCTGTCGTATCCTTGCTTGACAATTGTCAAGCAAGGATACACTCTTGCATTTTAATCAATTGCTATAATTAAACATCTATCATTTTCCTACTTTTACCGGCTGTGTCAATAGCAAGAATTTGAGGGGCGCCGACAGAGTCTACAAAAATCTGCATTCTAGGCCTTCCGTCATTGTCAAATAGGAAGATGCCAGACTGATTTTCGTTGGTCCTGCCAATAAAAAGCCTCCTTCTGGGGCCGTCTTTTTGCCTTAATGAGTCGAGTGCTCTTTGCCGGGCAGCTGTATCTTTTATTAAACGGATATTCTCGAGATTTTTGGCAAAGGCTAATAAGTTTCTTCCGACAGGGTATTCATTAATGGCCATACCACGTCGTACCCTGGCATGACCATTCTTATAGGTTTCATCATTAATCAACTGCAGAACCTGATCGTTTCGGTAATTATCCATGGTGAATGACATCATCTTGTTTATTGTCTCACCTTGGCGGGCTTCTTGAAATACTAAACCACCACATTCATTCCCGTTATTGTCAAAAAATATCATTCCGGCCGGTCGTTCCCTTGGTGGAAGTTGTTTTCCGTCAATTACGCCGGAATTTTGCCTTGTTTCATTACTAAGCACCATTCTGAGGGTGCCGTCTTCTCCAATCAGATTGAGTTTTTTTACTGTTATTTCATCGGGACTCATTTTCTGTGTTTTAGCATAGAGCCAAACGAAAAGTGCGCCAAATGCGACGCTGATTACAACCAGGCTAATCGTGAGGAGTTTAATCTGGGTTTTTAATTTTTGTTCTGACATAGATTAGATTTTGTGTGGCAGCTCCTATCGAACTATGCTATCCTGTCATCGAAATTTCTCTGGTCCGGCACAAGCAAACCACGTGTCATAGAAAATAATTAGTGTAAAAACGCACAGTGAATTTAAGATAATTTCTTTAATTGCCGTTCAAGCATAGGGAGAGATGGTATTCTGGTAGGCAGCTCACTTTGAAGCACCTGAGGTCTCAGTGAGTCTGAGCTTTTAAAGACGGAGCTGACAGATATGCAGGAACTCCTTACTGTTTGGTTATCCCTCCATTCTTTCCGGGCCATCATTTAGGTACAGGGACATGGCAGCCTTTAACCTTTTTTCAATTCTGGACTTCAACAACCTCGGTGAGATGACTTGCATGAAATCACCAAAAGCAAGTATCTCTTTTTCCAGCTCAAAATTGAGCACCACATCTATGCGAATCGTAACGCCCGTTTCATCCTCATGTAGAATTTGTTGAGAAGCGTGAAGAGGTTTGGTAATGACATATGGCGCATTTTTCCTATTTACTTTAAGGACGACTTTATGTGCCCTGTCGGTTTTACCTTTTGTCACGCCTATTAAGTCATCAAAGTATCTGTCGAAATCTACACCATCATAAGGTAAGAATGCCATATCCTTAGCTTCTTCTACTGAAATCATCCGGTCCAGTGCCAGATTCAGGAGCTGGTCGCCTTTCTGAGTGGAACAGATTAGGAACCACCTGTTTCGAAACTCTTTCAGGAGGTAGGGATGATAGATTGCCCAATGCGCTGATCGGGCTTTGAAAGACTGGTAATTAATGCTAAGTGGCTTATGTTGCCGGATATACTGATAAAGCGGAGAGATAAAATGTAGTCCTTTTAGTAGCGCATTTCCTTCAAACTGAATGTAATTGTTAGTTTGATAGGTGGATTTGTATAAATTGTTTTCTAACCGGGCGATCATTTCGCTCATATCATCCAGATACTGAAAGGCATTGAATTGCTTTAACAGGTCAATGACTTCCTTTAGCCTTTCGACGTCAGTGTCACTCATGGGGGCATTTGTGATACTGTAGTTGTCATCTGCATAAAAATAGTATTTTCGTTCAGCGACTTCGATGGGGGCATTATACCCCAGTTTATCACTGCGCATCAGTTGAATGTCTCCCTGAATGGTACGCTTACTCACACCGTTTTCAATTCCTTCCCTCTCATACAATACATCTGAGACTTTTTCAATGAGATCCTCCAGCGTCCATTTGCGCATCTTATTGCGCAAACAATCATCAATAGCCTTGTATCTGATCAGTGCAAGCTTATTTAGAGACATATCAGGATATTTTGGGTAAAAGTAAAGAAATTCTGCGCAGAAGTGTTGCGTAATGAAAAGGTTTTTAGTAATTCTGAAGAATGTGCGGTTTATAACGCATTGATTATTATTCGTCTAGAAAATAACTAATCATTTCTTTGAACTGCGCAAGTACACCGCGTAGTATGGCAGCCATCTTTGTGGTGTCGCCGGCAAGACGAGTTGTGTGTTTCGTTAAAAAAGATAAACACTGATGTAGTACACTTTGTTGAGATACATTATGACAGTACTATCCAGCTTCCGGGACGGTTTGTAGGCTACCAAAGTCTTCGCAAAAGGGTTCGACTCCCTGCATCGCTCTGTGGTGCTGCTCAGTGGTTGAGCACTACATTCAGATGTAGCAATTAGGGTATACTGATATCCACCACAAAGTTCCAGGCATTCTTTTCAAAAATGCCTTCGAAAGGTGCTGAAAGTCGTGGCGTTTCGGCGTTGTTAATACAACCGTTTGCTCACTGCTTTGCAAGTCAGTTTTTTATAGAATGTTCTTTTTTTTGAGGGAATCAGGAACGCAAGGATAAAAGCTGGATCAAACCGAAGGCCATGGTTTAACAGAGATTTTGCAAAGGTTTTTAGAGAAAAGCCGATCGCATAAGCCGCTTTTAAACAAGAGACCGGTCAATGATTTAGATGCTACCTGACAACTGATTATCACAGGAAAATACTTTTTATGACAATGGGCTTCCGCTGAAGGCAGACGTAGATCACTGCGACTTTTAGTAATTTAAAAACAAAGAACGTAACGCTTTAAAACTGATATTATGAAAAAAGTAAATGTTGCTTCTTACCAGATCGGGTTGCTCTTTAAGGGTAAAGAACTGGTTAAAATTTTACGGGAAGGAGTCTATTGGGTTTGGAGCACCAGAAAGATTGAACTCTTAACAAAAACAGCAGAAGTAAAAAGTTCTGTTATAACGTTAGATCTACTACTTAGAAATGAGACACTGGCCGCTATGGTAGATGTAATCGATGTAAAGGACGGAGAACTGGTATTGCTTTTTGAGAAGGGAATTTTTCAGGCCGTACTGACTGCGGGCCAATATGCCTATTGGAAAGGGCAGTTGGATCGGGCCTTTGAAAGGGTTGATTTTTCGAAGGTAACTATTGAGGCTACCATTAATAGCGCGGTTTTGGAAAATGTGAAGCTAAAAAGCTATGTCAGAAAACTTACTGTGGCTAACCAGCATAAAGGGATGTTGTTCCTTGATGGTAAATTATCAACTATATTGGACGCCGGAACATACTATTATTGGAATAATGCTATTTCAATGGAGGTTAAGATGGTGGATACGAGAATTCAGCAAATGGAGGTTTCCGGTCAGGAATTGCTCTCCAGGGACAAGGCCAGCCTTAGAATTAATTTCTATATCCGGTATGAAGTCGTGGACATCATGAAAGCTGTCATTGAAAACAAAGAATATGATAAGCAATTATATATCCTTGTTCAACTGGCCTTGAGGGAGTTTGTGGGCGCGATGACCCTGGATGAACTTTTGATCAGAAAAAGCGAAGTCGGCACTGCAATGACTGGCCTTTTGTCCGAAAAAGCAACTTCCCTGGGCGTGCAAATTATCGACGCTGGTATCAGAGATGTTATTCTTACCGGTGAGATGAAGGAAATCATGAACCAGGTGCTGATTGCAGAGAAAAAAGCCCAGGCCAAGATTATTATGCGAAGGGAAGAAACCGCTTCTACCAGAAGCATGCTCAATACGGCAAAAATGATGGAGGAGAATACTATGCTCTGGAAATTGAAAGAGATGGAATATATTGAAAGGATCGCTGATAAGATAGGTGCTATTTCTCTTTCCGGAAATAGTAATATCATTGGTCAACTAAAAGATATCTTTGTAAAATAGGTGACTGGCAGTCAAACAGGAGTGTTCCCAAATATTCTCAATGGGATATTTGAGAACACTCCTGTTAATTTTTATTTTTCCGGCGGGAAGGCCCTGTGACCAGTTGAGCTGTTTGTTCTGACAGACCGATCTCAGCAATAGCACCGCTATTGAATTGTAAAAAATCCTGCTCAATTCCGTCACTAAATATCAACCCCTTTGACGGCATCATAGATTCGACAAAAATCTTTTCTCCTTTTTTCAATCTCCCCCCACAGATACCCGTCTGGGTGCTCCGACTTTTATAAGGTTCACGAACCACGAAAAAAAGGTCGTCTTCCCGAAAGACAGGATAATGGACATCTTTTGCTTTTAATAAACCCGACGCCATATTGAAAATCGAACTTAACCACCCTGTGCTTCCTGTTTTTGTCGCCACAATAATACCACTTGAGGAATGCATTTCTTCCCGGCTGCCCAATCGGATCTTGTATCGAGCCGAAACATGCGAGGAAATACCAATGAATAAATCATTAACCGCTAGCAGGGACTGTCCGTCATTAAGCCTGACTTCCGCGAACCTCATAATCTTGCTTTCATAATTATCCTGCAATACGGATGCTACTGCCTGCATAAAGTTTTTTGAGTTGCAGGGAAGCAGAATGCCATCATATCGCTGCGCATCTGGATTGACGGCGATGATTGGCAGTCCTTTTGAATATTTGGCGACATTGGCCACTAATCCATCCTGACCAACTACAACAATAAGATTGTTCTCGGCGAAAATATAAGAGGGAAGAAACTCCCTGTCGATGATTTTGTTTTTGATCAGCCTGGATAACTGCAGCTGAACTTCCCGGAAACAGTGATGGAACTGCTCATGTTCTTTTTCATATTCTGTGAAGTTGCCGCCGGCATGTTCAATATAAAACCTGGCTTGGTCCTTTGTATTGAATTTTTCAATCAGAACTTCTAATCTGGTCTTATTTTTTACCAGTATTGCGTATTCTATTTTCATGGAGATTATGTAGGGTTATTCGCTTTTACTTTTAAGAATAGACTGCAAGAGTTCGGGACTAATATTCAGGCTGCCGATTTTCTGCGCATTTTCTGCCAGTTCCCGGAAAGCCAGTGCGATATTATTTTTTGCATCTTGTCTCCCATTAAGGGCACTGAGTATTTTCCAGTCCATTTCTTTGTAAGGCTTCAGGGAAGATTCCAATACATAGCCCTGGGTGTCTGCCTGTTTTCGATCATTCTCTGCTTTTTGCTGGATCAGTTGTTTTCTTTGCGCCTCGATAGCAATATCTGCAGCGATTTGCATTTCTCTTAATGTCCGGCTATTCTCAGCTTGTTGCACCTCTGCTTCCATTTTCTTCTCGGAGATCTGTTTATGTTTTTCTTCTACGGCAATCTCTGTATTGAGTTCTGACTCTTTGATTTTTCTTTCTTGCTCTACTGCGAAGTTTCTACGCTCATATATAGCTTCATCTGCCTGTTGCTGCAAACGTTCACGGGTTTCAGTTTCCAGCGCACGGGCCATTTCGGGAGTAGCCTGCACGGCGACTATATTGATTCCCAGTATTTCTATCCCCATCATCTGTATCGTTTCAGAGCCTTTAAGGCCTTCCCGGATATTATTTTCTATCTGTTTAGCTGAACGAATAGCTTTCTTTAGCGATAATTGATGTATAAATGAAGAAGTAGATGTCTGCGCCATATTAATGATGCGCTGGTTTAACTTCTCGGTTTCATTTTTTTTATACTGTCCTGCTGGCGTTACCGTAAAATCTAAAATGTTTGCCAAAGCTCTTGGGTCAACAATCTTATAACTGATTTGCCCCTGAATTTTAACCTGTTGATAATCGGCTGTGTTTTCATTGAAAATAAAGGGTAGGTCATTGCTTCCCATTGGAATAGCTACTATGGAGCTTTTGGGCGCAAAATAGAAAAATGACAGGCCTCTTCCTTCTTTGGAGACGCTGCCGTTTTTGTAGTGGATGACATACGTCATGGCGTCGAACTGGATGTGATTAAAACCAAACATAATTGATCATTTTTTAAGTGAATATTTGTGTTTTTTATACGCAAATTAATTTGGGGCAAAAAAAAATAAATTCCTGTATAAATAACCTTGGTTTACTTTTTATGATGAATGTACTTTTTTTTGCGTATTTGTTACACAAAGATATGTTGTTGACCGGATGTGGCCAAATAATTTGCGTGTTTTTTACGTAAATTATCCAATTATATTATTGTCATCTGACAATCAATTATTTATATTTCAAAGAAAAATCCCTTATCGGTAAGCTCCTGGTATTTTTGTTGGTTAAATGTGTATAGACGCCCGGGTCGGCCACTTCCTTCTTTTCTAAATCTGGGTGTTTGCTCCAGTAACCCGAAACTCAGTATTTTTTTTCTGAAGTTTCTGCGGTCAATTGGTTGGCCTATTATTGTCTGATAGAGGTCTTCCAAATCAGAAAAAGAGAATTCATCATGTAACAGGTTAAAGCCGACAGGTGCATATTTAATTTTGCTTCTTAGCCGGTTTAAAGCTTGTTCAACAATGTGCTGATGGTCGAAGGCGAGTATAGGTAACTTGTCTATACTAAACCAACGTGCATCTGCGGCGTCTGTGTCAGCTTTCAATTTATGGTAAGAAGGGTTGACCAGACCATAATAGGCAACTGATACCACTCTGCCTCTTGGATCCCTTTGTACCTGCCCAAATGTATATAACTGTTCCAGATATCCTGGCCGTATTCCAGCTTCTTCTTCCAGTTCTCTGAGCGCTGCCGTATCTATATCTTCGTCTTCCTGTACAAGGCCTCCGGGAATAGCCCATTGATTTTTAAAGGGCTCAATATTTCTCCGGATCAATAAAAGGTGGAGGGAACTTTTTTCAAAATACCCGAATACAACGGCATCTACAGAGACTTTTATTTGCTGCATCTTAAGTTTACTTGTCTTTTTTGTGTTGCTTATACACAAAAATACAAATACTTAAAGCATATTCGCCTCAAAAATAAGTGTTCCGTCAGTCGTGGATAGGAATTTATGCCGCAGAGACTGTTACCGAATGGCAGCGTCTGAATAACTATTCAAGATACAGCCGTCGGAGTTGTTCCATTTTTTCTGCATTCAAGTCTAGTTCCTTTTTTAGAAATTTGTCAACAGAGCCATATTGTTCGTTTATCTGATTAAAGCAAGCTTTGATAAACTGGGGCTTTGCAAGCCCGTATTGTCTTGCTCTTGCTATAGGGACACCATATTTTAAATAAAGTAACTGAGCTATTTCTTCGTTATAGCTTTTTCTTGCGACATTTGAATACAAATAGTCTTTATGGATATTTTCATAGCTTACACCCAGAACATATTCAATCAATGCGGCGGCGATTCCCGTTCTATCCTTGCCTCCTGCGCAATGAAAAATGACGGCACTGTCTTTATGGGTATTTAGTAGCGTTTCGAACATAGGCTTATACCGTTTACCACACGCCGCAATGTTTTTGTAGTACGTTTCTGCCCCGTCATCAGACTCTTCAGGCGTTTTAGTCTTCATTTCTCTTGCCATAGCCGCCCAATCATCAGGGGTGTCCGCTTCACTGCCGGCTGCCAGTTCGATATACCTGGCGCCCTCCGGAACCTTGTCTGGATATGCGTTAACTTCCAACGGCCCTCTAAAATCAATGATAGTACTCACCTTAAACGCTTCAAGTATCCAGAGGTCTTCCTGGGTGAGGTCAGCCAGTAAAGCAGATCGGTATAATTTGCCCGATTTTATTCTTTTCCCATTTGCTGCGCCGTAGCCGCCAATATCCCTGAATGCAAAAGTACCCTGAAGTGGGATGGCTGGCTGTTGCCCCAGTATTCTTTCGGACCCCATCCATGCAGTCAAGAATAAAAATAGGGGTAATACAAGGTGTTTCATAGTTATTTGCGAAGTTTAAAAGTGTAAGTGGATGTATCTGGTTTCTATTTCTATAATACAGGTCAGTTATTTCACTGGGCCATACTTTTCGTTATCCGTATATCGCGGAAGCTGATTGTCTACAGGTGCGATCGTAAAATTCGACCGCGCCTGTAGAGCTCTTTTCTGTAGGGTATTTTCGGCTTTATTCTAGCTGTCATTTCCCTGATTATTTGTGGTTACCAGCCGGCATTTTGCTTATAGGCGCCGGCGCTGTTTAGGATTTCATCAGGGTTAATGGGCCAAACCATGTCTTTGTTGGGGTCGAAACTACGGGCAGGCCATACCTCATAAATCGTATAGTCTGAATTCGGATCTGATTTATTTGTGTAGGCACGGCCATGCTGTGCTGCATTAATTTTGTCAAAATCCCTCCAACGCTTTAAATCGGCGAACCGGTCTGTCCATTCGCAGGCGAGTTCACAGCGGCGTTCATGTTTCAGGTCATCCATGTCTGGACTGGTGATGGCTTTCAGGCCGACTCTTTCCCGTATTTCGTTTAAAGGAGCAGCGGCAAGTTGGGGCTGATTCATCTGTAGATAGGCCTCTGCCTTGAATAGCAAGATTTCTGCATATCGCATTAGCGGAAGGTTCAGCCTTGTTGTCGGGTAATCCCCGTTCTGGTTGACCATTAAGTTTGTAGAGCTTTTACCGTCACTGCCGTAGCTGTATGGCTCCATGTACTTATTTATCTGGAACCCGGAAAGACTGTTCGTTGAGAAGTATTGGCGGGACTGACCAAAGAAAGTAAACTTATCTCCGTAGGACAATATAGTCACTTGCCGGCGTGGATCGTTTGGCTCAAATGCATCATAGAGTTCCTCTGTCGGCTGAAAATACCCCCACCCATTATAAGTACCCCAACCTTTGTTTTCGAGGACGACGCCCGGGAATTCGGACCCTCCGAGAACACCGGAATTCACTGACCATATGTATTCAGGACTCCAGTTATTTTCGATTTTAAAAACTGCCTGGTAGTTGGCGAGCCCACTGCCTTTTCCGGTGATAAGTGCTCTGTGCCCCTGGTTTTTAATGCTATCACACAGTTTGGGTATAAGTGCCCATTTACTGGCGTCATATTGAGCCCAATATGCATATGTTTTGACCATATAGCCCCAGGCCGCAACCTTATGTGCACGGCCATAATCGCCGGAACTGTATTGCTCAAAATAGGGCAGCAGGTCTGCGGCTTTTTGCAGATCCTGTATTATCTGTTTATAGTCATCCATGACGGTTGCTGACTGAGGAGGTATCCTGTTTCCATATTCTGCATTTTCCGGCCCGTCAAACGGGACGCCCTGCTTGTCTGATCCCCATAAATAGGCTACCCAGAAATGCGCGAAGCCCCTGATAAAATACGCCTCGCCCAATGCCTGGTTTTTAATTGAATCGCTGGCTTCAGTGGCGGTTGGTGCGCCTTGTATCACCTGATTCGCCATGTTGATCATGTGGTATAAATCCACCCAGCCCTGAGCCATATAACCTTCTCTGCCTGAGGGAATAAGATTTTTAATATTGTTTGCATTGGCATTGGATCTGCCGACAATAAGATCATCTCCGGCTATTTGCATCCAAAACAAGTCTCTTCCCCAGGTAGATTCATTTGCAAAGGGCGCATACATCGCCTTGACCGCATTTTGGATGTCCTCATTGGTTTTCCAGAAGAAAGCGACAGTAGGCGTTCCGTTGGGTTTCGTATCTATCCAGTCTTTTTTACACGCATTCAACAGTAGTGCGGCAAACAGCATTATCGAGGATATTGTAAGACATTTTGCTTTATACATGATAATTAAAATTTAAGGTTAACGCCAAAAGAAAATACGCGCGAAACGGGGTACTGCCCACCGTCAAGTCCGATACCGCCGACTTCGGGGTCCATGCCACTATACTTTGTGAAGGTGAGGAGGTTGTCGCCACTAAAATAAACCTTGAGATGGATGTCCCTGGGAAGTGTAAAAGTGTATGCAAGAGAGAGGTTTTTTAACCTTAAAAAATCGCCACTTTCCAAATACCAGTCAGACGGTGTCGCGAAGTTTTTATTATTGTCGGAGGCAGAAATAATTGGAATATTTGAGCCTGTATTAGTAGGTGACCAGGCATCCAATATTTTATCCCACCTGTTGTAGCCCTGCTCAGAAGCATTCAGCGTAGATTCTTTAAACGCATTAAACAGTTTAACACCTCCTACACCCTGAAAGAATAGGCTTAGATCGAATTTCTTATAACTTACATTAAAATTGAAGGCGTAGGTTAGTTTTGGAAATGCGGCCCCCATAAACACCCTGTCATTATCGTCAATAACACCATCATCATTATTGTCTACAAATTTCAGGTCACCCGCTTTTGCAAAAGGCTGAATACGGTTTCCGTTTCCGGCTACATAGTTTTCCGCCTGTTCATCTGTCTGGAAAATGCCGTCTGTTTTAATTAACCAGTAAGAATAATAAGGTTGTCCTACGGTCGACTGATAAGGCCTGATCAGGCCGCTGCGCCAGCTATCTCCGTGTGTCCATACCGAGCCTGGATTCCCGTCAATATAAATGACCCTGTTTTTTAACGTAGCTATATTACCGCCTATACTGTAACCGACCTGGCCGATCTTGTCGTGCCACTGACCACTGAATTCAAAGCCGGTATTTCTGATCTTGCCCTGATTGATCAGGGGAGCCGATACGCCGTAAGTGGAAGGCCAGCCTGATGTCTGTTGTTGAATAAGATCAAATGTTTCCTTATTAAAATAATCTCCGGTAATCGCCAGTCTATTATTCAAAAATGAAAGGTCAATACCTATATCGGTTTGCTGGGATGTCTCCCATGACAGTTGAGGGTTAAAGGCGCTTGCCAAGTATAATCCATTTGACAGCGGAGACTCATTACCGATCTGATAGACCGTATTCTGGGTCAGTGCCGGGTAACCGTAATAATAACCGACAGAACTGATATTGCCGATGCGGCCCCAGCTTGCACGGAATTTTAGAAGGTCTATTCCTTTTACGTTAAAGAACGGCTCTGAGCTTAGTTTCCAGGCTGCGGTCAACCCCGGAAAGCCCTTTCCCCTGTAACCGCTGGCGAGCCGGTCTGCTTTATCATAGCGGTAGCTGGCAGTCATAAAATACCGGTTATTCCAGCTGTAGGAAGCCCGGCCCACATAGGACAGGTTCCTGTCATTGATGTAATAGTCCGTCGGGTGATCCTGATCAAAAATACCCGCATTCACGAAGTACTGTGCCCAATCCGCTTCATTGTTGAATCCACGGGCGGCCGTTCCGAAACCTCTGTCTGAGTATTCCTGTATGGTTGTTGAGGCCATTAATCCGATGCGATGTTTGTTGAAGGACTTATTGTAATTCAATGTGTTTTCCCATATCCAGTTAAAATTCTTATCGGTTGCGTATGCAAGTGAATTCTGGTCATTGGGTTTGCCGGGTTCAGTTCTGGCAGGCGTAAAATTTTTATTCAACCAGTTTGACTGGTTGTAAGAAAATCTGGACAGGAAATCCAATCCCGGGAAGATTTTATTTACGTCCAGTTCCGACACAGACAGGATATTGGTTGTCTTATTGTAAGCCTGGTTTCTGAGAAGTGTTCCTACAGGATTAATGGCATCACCAAAAATGCCTAAGTAAGGAGAGTTTCTGGGCCCGACCCCGCCGAAACTCCCATCCGGATAATACACAGTTGCGGAACGGGGCATATAGATGGCTGATAGTATGACACCGCTGTAACCACTTGAGGTCTCTGTCCCTCTTGAATCGTTATTATTCCAGAAAACCTGTTGCTTGAACGTGAAATGGTCATTAAAAGTATACTTGCCGCTATAGCGTAAAGAGATGTTTTTGTTGTACGTATTGAGCAATGTTCCTTGATTATTTTCTTCACGCGCCTGAAATAGAGAGGAGAATTTATCTGTCCCGGAATTGATCGTTATTGTATTGCGGTTGGTAATGCCTGTTCTGAAAACAGACCCGATCCAATCGGTTCTTGTTTGAAACACATCCGGATTACGGGTTGAATCCCAACCGTCTAACAGGGGTAAGCCTGCATTTTTGTCCGCGAGGTTAGAGACCATGGCCTGCTGGGCGGCTGTCAGCGATTGTGGTGTTCTCCAGGCGTTCTTTATGCCAACAAATCCATCGTAAGAAACAGAGGTCTTGCCTTCGGTCGCCTGCTTTGTGGTAATGAGGATAACGCCTGCGGATCCGGCAAAGGCACCATATATGGCCGCAGACGCGGCATCTTTTAATACGGTTATAGAAGTGACATCCGAAGGATTATATGGTGCATTCGGAACCCCGTCTACGACATACAGTACATTTTCCGCTCCTTTGGAGCCTACGCCGCGGATGGTAACCGAAGGGGTATTCGTAGGGCTTCCCCCATTAGCGACTACTGTGACCCCCGGGACTTGCCCCTGCAGCATATTCTGAACGTCCATAACAGGACGTTCTTTCACTTTCGCGATATCATTTACAGTTGCAACCGCAGAGGATAAATCCTCCCGCCTCTCTTTACCGTAGCCAATGACGATCAAATCGCTTAAAGAAGAAGCCTGGTCATGCAGAATAACAGATAATGCAATCTTTGAATGCTCCTTTACCATATAGCCGGTTAAGGTATCGGACTTCATGCCAACATAAGAGACAATAAAGCTGTAAGGGCCTCCCACGGGTAGATCGGTGAATTTAAAAATTCCCGACTCATTTGTGACTGCAGAGCGTTTGTTGCCCGTTTGTGTGTTGATTACCGATACTGATGCGCCGGAAAGAACTTCTTTCGAAGAGGACCGTACAATTCCTGAAACGGAATTTTGTGCATAAGCTCCCGCACTTAGAAGGAGCAGGAATAATAAAAGGCTGCTGCATAATTTTACCATAAGAGTAAATTTAATTTTTAGATATAGCTTCGCCATGACATTGAATTTCAATGCTGTATGTAGCCGTACAATACGTGTGAATATTTAGATTAAATCAAGAATATTATCGCTTAACGTTTATTATATAGTTTGTGCTATCTTTCTTTTCTATGACAAAGCCGTTGAGTGTGCCAATGGTCGTGAGCAGCTCATCAACAGTTTGATCTTTGTTATCATATGCACCTGTAAATGTCATATCCCGAATCTCTTTTTCCTTATAATGGAACTGTATGCCGGTTTGCTGGCTCAGGCTATCTAACAGATCCTCTAATGGGCTGTTTTTGAAATTAAAAAAGAACCGGGTACTGCGCCGGGCATGGGTATCATTCGTTCTTTTCTCAATCGGCTTCTGAATTGTCTTTTCAGTTACATTTGAGTAGCTTGATCCTGGGGAAAGATATTTTATTACCTGGCTGAGACTGTCGTGCTGATATTTTCTGATGGCGACTTTGCCTTTAAATAAGTGGACGTCGACCTTTCCGGATGCCTGGTCGGCTGAAATCATAAAGACGGTGCCTAAAGCAGTTGTCGCAATGTTGCCGGCGTAAACCGTAAAAGGCCTATGATCGTCTCTTGCGGCATAGAATACCCCTTTCCCGTTAAGCGCAATATTCCTTTTTGTGTCGGCAAATTCCTTCTGATAACGAATACTGCTGCCCGGAAATAGTTTAACCAGTGAACCGTCGGGCAGTGGTATCTTTCGGGCCGTATTTGACTGATTTATAACCGTTGTATCTTTATGCCCCTGAATCGCCTGGACCAGCCTTGTCGTCTCCATTTGAGCGCCTCTGTCCATAAAGTAATATTTACCGATGACCAAAGCACAAACTACGATAACAGCGATGCCTATGTATCTTTTATAGTCGACAGAACGGTTCGGTGTTGGACCCATCTCCGTTTCAATATTGCTGTATATCTCTTTAAATAACACCTCACTGTTCTTGTTGTCTGATAGATGGAAGGCGTTCCACTCCTCTTCACTCATGACTTCCTCCAGAAGTTCAGGATGTTCTTTGAACAGCTGAAGCAATTCCTGTTTTTCTGAGGGTGAGCATTCATTATTTTTAAATTTCCGTAAAATGCTTTTGTCTATCATATCTACTAATATATTCGCCTGATAAAGCCATTGCCCCTAATGGTTGGGGATTTATTAACATTTTGGTGCTTATTTACATAAAACCAACAAAAGGATAATAAGGGGGATTCCTTTTAACTCTCTGAGTGCAAGTGTTATGTGATTCTCAACAGTTTTAACTGAGAGCGATAATTCCCTGGCGATATCTTTGTTTGATTTGCAGTCGATCCGGCTTAATTTGAAAACCTTTTGGCGCACACGGGGCAAACTCTCGATTTTTTGGCTGACAAGGTTCCATCGTTCCTTGTCTAAGATCAGTTGTTCTCCATTTTGATATTGCCGCTGATAAACAAGTGAACCAATCCTTTTTTTCTGTTCCCGGCTTTCTTTTCTCAGTAAGTCTATAAAGATGCTCTTTCCGGTTCTGAAGACCTGAGCGGACATCTGTGCATCGATAGAAACATTTGCTCTCTTTTCCCACAATTTAATGAAAGTCAATTGAACGACTTCTTTACTCAGGTACTCGGAGCCACAGTGTTTAAAAGTGAAATAATACAGTTTAGCAGCATATTGGTCGTAGATCATTTTAAATGTCTTTACGTTTCCTTTCCGAATCTCAATGGCTGTAAGGTTTTTCATATTTAGTTCGCTCGTTAAAAAATCGAAATTAAATAGAGGCCTCGTAAAGTTATTAAAATGTCAAATTACTTCTTTATTAAATTTCAATATTCAGTATTTACTCAGAAACAGTATTCTTTTTCTGATAATTTTCAGTATAACGCAATTTCGTTTTACTTTCAGACAGGGTGTTCTGCCTATAAATAAGCGATGTCGCTACCTCAATATTCCTGTTGTAGAATAGCCACATAGGGTCGTGTATCCGAAATCGGGTCTGCTTTAAGTCATCCAATTTTACTTTATGGTAAGCCAGGTATTGCTTTCTGCCGGAATGGTTATCGTGACCTTGATTTCGTAGTCTCGATTCAGCATATACTTCGTCGGGTGATTAGCCTTGACCATAACCTCTGCAGAACGGGTCAGGCCGCTGTAGTATAAAGGTAAGGTGACTGTCCTTGTAATGTCCTCTTTTAATGGATTGTACAGCATTACCAGTGCTTTAGTAGTCAGTGACGGGTTGACATGCATGATCCCGTCCCAGTCTCTGCCGTCTGCACGGCGTAAATGAATGATATCTGAATTCAGGATGCTTCTGTATTGCTTATACCAGTTAATAATTTTGACGACTGCTTCTTTGGTTTCCGGAGTGTCATAAAGTCTGGGACCCCGGTAACAGGCCTGGACGCCGGCGCCATAATATTGCATCATTAATGCTTCATAATCTTTTAGATGATCGGCAAGCGGTTCAAGAACGGCTTCAGGTCCACCCCCCTGATACCTGGTGAGCGGGACAAAACCCCAGCTCATGGACGGCGTTTTTTCCCAAAGGCCATCATAGATATTTTGCCGGTTTAGTATCTGCTGCGTCTGCCTAGGTAAGGAGAAGTTGACTTCCCGGTATCCGAGTGCGATTTTATTCGTTCCGCTTAAAAAATACCAGTCAGGCGCATTAACGTAGACGCCTTGCTCGCTGCACCACCGGTAAAAGCCTTTGGCGAGTGTCATCTGCTTCCACTGGCTGTCCCCCAACCCCTTGTGGCCAGGGTGCTTTGTAGAGGCACATAAGTCTCCCGGGTAAGGGCCGTCATTTTCGAAGATATCAAACCCGGTGTAACTAATAAACCGTTTTAATTTCTGTAGATAGCCCAGCCCCCACCTGCTGCCCAGGCAGGGCGCGTGGCCAAAGAAAGCGCCCGCGTCCGGTTTTCCGGTGACCGGGTCAATAACATCATCGCTGTCACTAATTCTCCTGGAGCTGAACAGGGAATAGCCACCTATTATAATCCCTTTGCGATGTGCATAGGCAGCAAGGTCTTTCCATTTCCGTAGGTTGGCCGCGGAGGTGTCTTCCATATTACAATGACTGCCAAAACTAAGGATCAAAGCTTCATAACCGGTAGCCGCACACTGGTCAATGGCGTTTTTCACTTCCGCGTCGGTCTTACTGATCAGATGCATGAATATAGGATTCTCCGTGGTCCAGGGAGCAATCTTACGATACATTCTCCTTATACATAAGCCTCTGCGTTCTCTGTCGTAGCTGTCCATTAACAGTTCATAAGTGCGAACGGATTTAAACTCTTTGCCTTTGTCCAACTGGACAGCGGTGACATCCCGGGGATATATCTCCAGCAGACAAGGTGTCTGGTAATCGTAGTTTACCTGAGAAGTGTATGTGCTGTCGGCCTTCCAGTGGGTCGTCTGGTCACTGATATCATAACGCATTGCATTATTGAACGCATAGTCAGTCTCTATATATAGCCCGTGTTGTTTTTCCATTTGTGCAACGGAACCTACTACGGCACTCTCCTCTTCCACGACAGCCAGTTTTTCATTGATGACCCTGCCAATCGTAATTTTATGAGTGCCGTTGTTTTTAATTGAAACCCACTTTGCGATCAGTGGTAACCCGTCATATAGATCATAATGAACAGTAATGGTAATATTTTGCAGATTATCATTATTAGACTTAAAGACAAACGCAAGTGATTTACCGGTAGGCTGCGTTTTATTCATTGCCCACCCTTTCGGCTGCCAACGAATAAAAGGCTGGAGATCAGTCACCGAATAGGATTGGAACTGGAAGTCATTTTCATGTGCTTTTAACTCATTGAGCCAGGCAGGTAGCAGATATGCTTTTTGTTTTTCGCCATATAGACCTCCAATATTATATTGGATGCCATCGATCTCAATAACGGCCTCAGGTTCGTTCGCCCGCAGCAGTTGCTGTCCATTGGAAAGATTGGTATAATCAAAGCAGGTAACATTAGGCTGGATCCGGAAAGATCTTCTCACCAGGCCATTTGTAAGGATGATATCTTTGCCGTCATGACTTTGGTATGCCGATGCTTTTATATCGCAGGGTATAACGAGCCAATCTCCTTTAAATAGCTGCTCAGTATCTTCTGGAATTACAGGAAGTGAGCTTTGTGCATAAGATTGGCCCTTGTATAAGAAGAGAAGGGAAAATATTAGTATCCATTTTTTCATAAGTATGTATGTTAATTGACCAGATATAATGGTACTGGCTTAGTCAACATCTATTGATAAAACAGATGTTGAAGTAGCATGATGGAAACTATTGGATAACGAATTTTTTCGTCTTTCCGGGTGTTATAATTAACTTCTCAATAGATTGCAATATAATCAAATGTCAGGAAATGGCTGAGGTATTCGCCTTTCCAATTGATGCCTCTGAATGCCAATAGAGGCAGTTTCTGTCAGGGGATATCGATTATCCGCCCCGTTTATTTTAGCAACAATAACCGCTTTTTGTGCAAATCCATATTTATTTTTGTGCTTTGCATATTTAATAGTATGTTCGCACATATAAACATTCCCGATGAAATTAGAAATTAATCATGATAGTCCGATTCCCTTGCATGTGCAGGTAGAGGAATTAATGAGGAAATTACTGAATTCTGCGGAATACCGGGACGGGGCATTATTACCTAAGGAAATTGAACTCAGCAATCTGCTGGGTGTTTCCAGAAATACGATCCGCCAGGCGACCAATAAACTGGAGCATGAAGGCCTGCTGGTCAGAAAAAAAGGCGTCGGGTCTAAAGCCGCCAAGAAAAAACCTTTATATACCGGTCTTGATCATTGGTATAGCTTTACCAATGAAATGCGTGAAAGGGGCATAGAAGTACTTAACCTGGGTCTGGAGGTAAAATGGGTGCCGGCCGATAAAAAGCTCGCCACTTTCTTTAATGTTGAAGTTGGCCGCAAAGTGCTAAAATTGAGTAAGTTAAAAGGGACGAAAGAAGGCGCACAACCTATTGTTTATTTTGAAAGCTTTTTCCATCCACGTATCGGTGTGAATGAACAGGATGATTTTGACATTCCCTTATATACGATGCTGGAAAGGAAGTATGGGGTGAGAGTGGTTAAGTCTTCTGAAAACATCAGTGCTTTAATAGCAGGGAAGATGGCAAGGAAGTTAAAGATAAAACAGGGAGATCCTATTTTATTCAGGGAGCGTTTTGTGTTAGATGCGGGCGACCGCCCTATTGAGTATAATATCGGGTTTTACAGGTCCGACAGGTTTATCTATTCAATAAATATTAATAAGGCATAACAGTTTTTTGTAAAATTTTTTCAATATTAATATGTTCAAACATTCAGACAAAATTATTTTAAGTGCCGATATCGGAGGGTCACATATTACAACGGGTCTTATTGACAAGGATACGCTGGAAGTGACTGAAGGCAGTATTCGCGAGGTGTCCGTCGATGCGAAAATGGAAATAGGCGATCTGCTGTTTAAAAGCTTTTTACCCGCGTTTAAAACAGCCATTGCAGGCGTTGGTGTTGAGAAGCTGGCAGGCATCGCCATTGCCATGCCAGGCCCTTTTGACTATGACCGCGGTATATTTAAATTAAGTGGCCTGGATAAATTCGGGCATCTCTACGGAGTTGATTTTAAACAATTTCTTTACGACCATCTGGGTATACCAGACACAGTTCCTGTCTGCTTTAAAAATGACGCCGATTGTTTTGGCCTTGGGGCTTACACATGTCACCGGCATACAGCTGGAGGAAAGCTGATTGGAATTACATTGGGCACCGGGCTGGGCAGCGCTTTTGTATCTGAGGGCCGGATCGTAGAAAAGGGGCCGGGGATTCCGCCTAGTGGTCATTTATATAATCAACCGCTAAAATTTTCGCTGGACAGGCCAGATCATATAATAGAAGGGGCAGGCGTCGAAGGTGGGATATTAGAATATATTATTGCTGAAGAGTTGATTTCATCCAGGGGAATACTTCGTTATATTAATAAATACGCTGATCAAAGCGGTACAGGCGTTGCAGATGTCAGAGAAGCTGCGGAGATGGCCAGAACTGCCCTCCAGGGTGTCTCTGATCTACAGTCAGAGAAGGCCCTTGGAGATAACCGGCAAAGGGCGAACAGATGCCTGGAGGCATTCAGGATCTTTGGTCTTGGGCTGGGGATCTGCCTTAAACCCTGGTATGCCACCTTTAAGCCAGAAACAGTTATTATAGGCGGGGGGATTGCAGGGGCTGCTGATTTATTTTTGCCTGCCCTGCGCGAGGGTTTAGAAATTACAGCCGTCCCGGAGATCATTATTCTCGATGCACAGCAAATGCAAAAGACCTCTTTAATAGGAGCTGCCTCAGCATTTAAAGAAGAATATACGGTACCCTCTGTTCAAGAAGATACCTTACCGGAAGACGATTTATTGGACTATGGCTGGCGTAAGACCTGCCAAAGCCTGCTACCCAAAAACACGGACAAGCTCACGGCCCCGGCGGCGCCGAAAAATGCGTATAACATTTATCCTTATAGTACATTGGAAGCCGGTAAAATACAAAAGGGTTATGATAGCCTTGCCCGCCAGATGCTGTCGGCGGCAGGTTCGGACAGGCTTATCGCACTGGACGGATATACTGCCGTTGACTGGCGAAGCCTTCAAAAAGGCCTGGCCGGCGCATTTAGGAGCATAGGAGTCTCTCCTTTATGGATTGATATACAGTCTTTTGCCAAAACGCCGGATGAGATAGAGGTTTTGGTGCAGCCTTTTTTGGGCGAACAGAGCTCTGTCTGGGGTACCAAAACGAATCTACGTTTAAATGATCTCTTTGACCAACAATGTATGGATCGTAGGCTGACCAAAACGCGATTAAAGGATTTGCCTGCCGAAATTATTATTATTTATGGAACAGGAGCCGGACTACCTGCGCCTGACGCTCCCGTGGTTTTTGTCGAACTACCCAAAAATGAGATCCAGTACAGAATGCGGGCAGGAAAAGCGGATAATCTGTTGACAACCCAAAGACCGGATTTTGCGGCCATGTATAAACGGGCTTATTTCGTTGACTGGCCGATACTGGACAGGCACCGGACCGATATAACGGACAGGATAAGGATAGTGGTTGATGGGCAGTGGCGGGCCTATGTACACTGGATGCTTTTTAGGGATCTTTATGCAGGATTTGAGCTGCTCTCCGGGGAACCGATCAGGGCCCGGCCCTGGTTTGCGCCCGGTGCCTGGGGCGGAGACTGGATGAAGGAGCATTTTTCACAGCTCAGCCGGGAGGAGGTCAATTATGCCTGGTCTTTTGAGCTGATCGTTCCGGAAAATGGTCTTGTCTTTGAAAGTGACGGTTTATTACTGGAAGTGCCATTCGATTGGCTGATGGCCTGCCGGTCAAAAGAAATCTTAGGTAAGGACACTGCCACCTTCGGACACTATTTCCCGATCCGTTTTGACTTTCTGGATACCTATCGGGGGGGTAATTTATCGATTCAATGTCATCCGTCCCTAGGCTATATAAAAGAGCAATTTGGAGAACAGATTACCCAGGACGAAACCTATTATATCCTGGATGCGGCACCGGGCGCAGGTGTATACCTGGGATTCCAGGAGGGGATAGATCCGTCCGCCTTTAAGTCGGCTTTGGAACAAAGCCAACAGGAAAACAGGCCGATCGACATCCAGCAGTACGTCCAGCTACTGCCCGCAAACCGGCATGATCTTTTTTTAATACCTAATCAGACGGTACATAGCGCCGGCGTAAATAATCTGGTCCTCGAAATCAGCGCAACGCCCTATATATTTACCTTCAAAATGTATGACTGGCTGCGGCCCGATTTAAATGGCCAACCACGGCCGATCAATATCGAACATGCTTTTAAGAACCTGAATTTTAACCGCAGAGGCCGAAAGGTGCAGGAGGAGCTTTGTTCGAAGCCCGTCGTCATTGAGTCGGGAAAGGATCTTACCCGGATCAATCTGCCTACACATCCGGAGCACTTCTACGCGATACACCGACTGGAGATCAGAACAAGTTCTGAAGAATCCACGGCCGGTAAATGTCATATTATGATGGTGGTGGAAGGGCCGGGCATCGTGCTCGAGTTGCCTGATGGCAGGCGTTTTTATTATGCTTATGCAGAAACGTTTATCGTGCCGGCAGCCACGGGCGCTTACAGGCTGCTTCATCCGGAAATGAAGCAGGGTAATGCTGACGCTGTAAAAGTAGTTAAAGCATTTATTAAATAAAGATCCTGTCTGAATGAAACGCCTGAACCAAAGTAACCGTTTTTTTATGTTTTAAAATGACTTACAGTTACTGTCATTAAAATTATGCTCATGATTAAACAATATGCCGATCAAACTATTGATCATACGGGTCAATCCATGAAGTATCTTATCCTGATCTGTACCGTGGCTGCACTGGGGGGATTTTTGTTCGGATTTGATACCGCGGTTATATCGGGAGTGGTGGGGTTTGTGAAATCTGAATATGCAATGAGTGCTGCCCGGGAAGGATGGTTCGTCAGTGTTGCGTTGCTGGGTTGTATTATAGGCGTACTCTGTGCGGGGAAGCTAAGTGACAGTTATGGCAGGAAAAAGGTATTGCTCCTCTCAGCTTTTTTGTTTACTATTTCTGCGATCGGCTGCTGCCTGGTTCAACCGGAACAGCAATTGATCTTTTTCAGGCTGGTGGGAGGCTTGGGAATAGGCGTTGCCTCTATGGTCTCACCACTGTACATCACGGAGTTCGCTCCCGCCTCTTTGAGAGGCCGGTTGGTGGCCGTTTATCAACTGGCAATCACTGTTGGGATACTATGCGCTTATTTTTCCAATGCGTGGTTATTACACGTTTCTGAACAAATGCAGAACATGCCTTCGGATGGTGGATTGCTGTCCTGGATTGTACAGGAGCATGTCTGGCGCAGTATGCTGGGGATGGGCGTATTTCCCGCGGCGGTATTTATGCTGAGCCTGCTGGCGATCCCGGAAACGCCGAGGTGGCTGATGAGCAAAGGAAGAGAACAGATGGCCCGGAAGTGGGTTTATAAAGTCAATGGTGCAGAAGGGGCGGCTAAAGAACTCGCAGCGATGAAGGCGGCAACCGTACCCACGGGCGCCAGCATGAAAGAGCTATTATCGCCCTTATATAAGACGGCGCTTATCATTGGGCTCTTATTACCTTGTCTATCGCAGCTTTCGGGAATCAATGCCGTTATCTATTATGGACCCAGAATCCTGGATGCGGCAGGGTTTACACTGGGCGGTGCCTTCGGAGGCCAGGTGTCCATTGGAATCGTAAATATGCTTTTTACATTTGTTGCCATATTCACTATAGATAAATGGGGAAGGCGTCCGTTGTTATTGACAGGTGCTGCACTGGCCTGCATGGCGCTTGTTATTATCGGGCTTTTATTTTTCTTTGGTATCACAGAAGGCCCATGGATACTGCTGCTTATCTTGTTATATATCGCCAGTTTTGCTTTCTCATTCGGGCCGGTATGCTGGGTCATCGTCGGGGAGATTTTTCCCACCCATATCAGAGGCCGTGCGATGGGGTTAGCGACTTTATCTTTATGGGTCGCCAATTTCTTTGTAGGCTGGCTCACACCTGTTTTGCTGGACCATGTTGGCCCCGCCGCTACTTTTTGGCTATTTGCTTTACTCTGTTCACCTACCTTGTTGCTCACCTGGAAACTGATCCCTGAAACCAAAGGCAAATCCCTGGAAGCGATCGAAGCCTATTGGAGAGAACGGAAAAAATAAGCCTGAAACAGGCAGAGGCGACATAACGAAAATGGTGATTTGCCGTCCTTTTCAAGTGGTTATAGAATTTACCAGGATAAATAATTTATTTTTTTGGCTGGTAACTTTTTTACTTTTACTTTTATGTCAGAATGTATGAACATATATACTTTTTAACAGAGAGAACTGCTCGCGTAAGTTCAGTTAAACGGCGTTCTCGTTACAGCTCAATTACGCCTGAAAAGAGGCCATGATGCGGATTGTTGATTGAAATAGAAGTAAGGAAATTGTTGATCAAGGGTAAGGACGGACGAGCCGCAGGAAGGTGACTAAGAGGCTGGAAAAATAGAAGGTGGCCTTATCTCTCTGATCACTACTGTCACATTAAGACACCATATTTACGGGTTGTATGCCCGCCGGGGGCAGGAAACAGTGCTGCCGGTGGGGCAATTACTATCGGTATGCCCTACCGGTACATCAAACGCGGGATCTTTTAATTCTCCATATATTAATCAAATAATGCTCATGAAAGCAAATCGATTTACGAACGGGCCTTTACCCGTTAAAAGAATGCTTCTTGTTCTGGTTTGCAGTATTTTTTTTCAGCTTGCCTTTGGGCAGAAGCAACAAGTGTCTGGTGTCGTAAAGGACATGGAAGGCATACCGCTGGGAGGTGTTTCAGTCACATTAAAAAATACAAAGGCCGGGACCTTAACAGATATGAACGGTCAGTTTAGCCTGGAAGTCTCTTCAATGAATCAAGTGGTGGTTTTTTCCTATGTAGGATATGCACAAAAAGAACTACCCGCTTCGGCCATTAAGGAAGTCGTGTTGTCTCCTGCCGGCAGCCAGATGGATTCAGTCGTTGTCATCGGGTATGGTGCCATGAAAAAGACCGACGTGACAGGATCGGTGGTTTCCGTCAGCTCAAAGGAGTTGTTGGCCAAGCCGGTCACCAATGCCCTGGAGGGCCTGCAAGGCAGGGTCCCCGGTGTCAGTGTTTCACTGAATTCCGGAGCGCCAGGGGGACTGGCTAGCGTGGTGATACGAGGGATGGGATCTATTAATTCCTCAACGGATCCGCTGTATGTAGTGGACGGCGTTGCCATGACGAATATTCAGTACCTGAATCCCGGCGATATTAAAAGCATGGAAGTGCTTAAAGATGCATCGGCCACAGCTATCTATGGTGCCCGCGGCTCAAATGGTGTTATACTGGTAACAACAAAAAGAGGTGCGGGAACCAATGGCACAGTTGTCTCCTATGATTTTTCCATCAGTGCAGGTCACTTACCCAGAGAATTGCCCGTTTTAAACTCGACACAATTTTTAGACGTACTGAGTGGCGGCATGGCCAATAATGAGCTATGGGGCGCCGCACCGCGGACATTAAAACGAACGGATCCTTTGTTATTTGATGCTCAGGGTAATCCTTTATACAATACGGACTGGCAAAAAGAAGTCACACGTACGGCTATCTCCAATAACCACCAGCTTTCAATTCAGCATAAAGGTGACCGCTCTTCTACAGGTGTCTTTTTTAACTATACGAATAATGAAGGGATTATGCGTCATTCTAATCTGAGAAGGTACAATGTCAGGCTGGCCCATGATCTTCAGTTAACTGACTGGGTTGATTTTGGGATCAACCTGATGGCCAATTACTCAAAAGAAGATGTTGTAGATCCCGGAACAGGCGGTAATACACCGACGCGTACGATGATTGAAATGCCCCCCATTTTTCCGGTAAAATATCCCGACGGTTCGTGGGCCAATAATCAGAATTCATCAGATTACTCGTTTTTAGACGCTGCTGAAAACCCTGTAAAGGTATTGGAAAGTCAGACCAATCAAGATACCAGAAGCCAGGTTTTCGGAAACGTATTTTTTAATTTTCATCTGACAAAGGACCTTCAGTTTAAAACCCAGTTCGGTATAGATAACCAAGACATCCGGTATGATTATTATTCCCCTTCAGACCTGATGAATATTTCTGCCAATCAGAAAGGGGTTGCGTCAGTAACAACAGAGCAAATCCGTTACTGGCAACAGGAGAATTACCTGACTTACGATAAGCAGTTTGGTATACATCACTTAAATGTTGTCGCAGGCGCCAGCTGGCAAAAGCGGATTGATCAGACGCTCGGAGGCTCTACGCAAAACTTTGCAGATGACTATTATCGCCAGTTTAACCTCGGTGCCGGCAGTCAGCCCAATCCCCCTTCCAGTAATTATACCAGTTGGGCAATCAACTCTTACTTTGCCCGTGCCAGCTATAACCTGGCCGGCAAATATCTGCTGACCCTTACAGAAAGAGCAGATGGATCTTCAAGATTCGGGAAAACCAATAAATATGGTTACTTCCCTTCTGTCGGTCTGGGGTATATTTTATCCAATGAAGATTTTATGAAAAATATCGATTGGATCAATTTCTTAAAAATCCGCGGTAGTTACGGCATTACAGGTAACACAGAAATCGGTGCTTATCAGTCACTGGCAACCGTATCCAGCGGAACAACACTGATCAATGGGAGCCGGGAAGCTTCTTCCTATATCAATGGCCTGGCCAACCCTGACCTTAAATGGGAAAAGACCAAACAGACCGATATCGGTTTTGAATTGCGCATGTTCCAGAACCGCGTCAGCTTTGAAGGAGACTACTATTATAAACTTACCTCAGACCTGCTGCTGAATAAGCCTATTCCGACTTCTACAGGGTTTGGCGGGGTCCTGAGCAACATCGGCTCCATGTCTAATCAGGGAGTAGACCTGTCTTTGACGACACAGAATATACAATCCCGCAATTTTAGCTGGCAGACCAGTATTGTTGCCAGTTACAATAAGAATAAAGTGGTATCTCTGGGCAATAACGATGAAGACATTTTTCCCGGTCCCTTCTGGGGGCCTGTATCCGACGGATTTACTATTTTACGGGTGGGTGAACCGGCCGGCTCTTTCTGGGGCTATGAACGCCTGGGCACTTACAGTGAAGAAGAGGTGGCCGCCGGAAAGGCCAAAGATCCTAACTATCCCTACCATGCAGGTGAAGAAAAAGAATCGCCGGATAAACGGATATTGGGTAAAGGAACGCCAGACTGGACAGGTAGCTTCGTCAATAGTTTCAGCTATAAAGGGTTTGACCTGATGATCGATCTACAGTTTTCTCAGGGGGCCAGCATTGCGCAGGCGTTTTTATTCTCCTCCGAAGATAGAACAGGATATAGTAATTCGCTGACAACCGTGTTGAATGCATGGACTCCTGAAAATCAAAACACGCCTATTCAGCAACTGCGTTTCGCGCCGGATGCCGGGCAGTCGGCAGCCTTTGACAGCCATTGGGTAGCGGACGGCTCTTTTATCCGGGGCAGAAATATCGTTCTGGGCTATAATCTGACAGACAAGCTTTTAAAATCCACTAAAATAAAGTCACTGCGCGTTTATTTTAGTGGCCAGAATGTTTTTCTCATCAAGTCTTCTTCTTACAAAGGCTATGATCCGGAAAGCGTTTCCTGGAATACGCCCGGAGCCCCTGCATTCGGTCAGAACATAGAATTCTATCAGTATCCCAAACCCAGGACTTTCACATTCGGTTTAAACGCGACTTTTTAATCTAGAAACTTCTATCAAAAAATATTTTATGAAATATTCAATCATCATTATAGGGGCTTTCTTTCTTGCAGGAAGTCTTAGTGGCTGCAGTAAATTCCTGGAAGAATCACCTAAGAGCATTACACCGGTTGATGCCTATTTTACTTCCGTTTCCCAGGCAGAAAGTGCGGTTAATTATTTGTATGGGAAAGGGACAGGCCCCGGTCGGTTTTTTAATATAGGCGGACTATATGATGGCACCAATAGTTTTACGCTGGATAATTTATCCGGAATGGCCAATAATACGGTTGCACAGGACCCCAGTGTGCGGTACTTTGCTTCTCTCACACAAACAGTAGGTAATTCCAGTAATTATCTGGGCGGTGTCTGGTCCAGTTTTTACAGTTCCATTGCCAGCGCTAATACGATCATTGACAAGGTGAGTAACAGCAATACGATTGAACAGAGCGCCAAGGCGCCCCTTATTGCTACGGCACGTTTTTTCCGGGCCATTGATTATTATTACCTGGTGCGTCTTTTTGGAGCGGTTCCGCTGATCCTGAAACCTTATACATCGCTGGAGAACCTGTATGCTCCCAGGGCCTCCGTTGACTCGGTTTATGCGTCTATTGTAGATGATCTGAACTGGGCCATCGAGAAGGGAAACCTGGCGGATAAGCCTATGGGAAGCAACGGGAACCGGATTTCCAAAGGCACAGCTGAAGTTGTTCTGGCAGAAGTATACCTTACGATGGCCGGTTATCCCCTGCAGAAAGGAGCAGACAGTTATACCAAGGCTCTTAAGACGGCTAAAAACCTGATAGCAAGTCCGGGTGGCTATAGTTTATTTACAAGTGAGGGAAAAGTGACCGCTTTTGATAAATTAAGGCTGACCAGTTATGATCAGGGGAGTGAATATCTTTATTTTATTGAATATAATGCTAACATACAGGGATCGGCCTATCCGGAGTATACGCTGCCCAATTCTTTTCCTGTTCCGATACCCAATGCGAATATCAAGGTGCAGTATACACTCATGACCACGCCCTGGACACCTTCAACGACCCTATTGTCGCTATATGACAGTACCAGTGACATCAGGCGGCATAACAGGCAGTTTTATCATAATTCCTTCACCTATACAGATAAGTCTGGTAAATTAAGAACGATTGGTATTCCTACCTTACCTTTCAGGTGGTTTGACAGTACAGCCATATTTGAAACGGGCGCATCCGGCAAATATGTCGCTGTGTACAGAATGGCGGATATATACCTAATCGCTGCAGAGGCGGCCAATGCTTTAGGGCAAGATCCTTCTCCTTATCTGGATCCCATCCTAAACAGAGCCTATGTTCATAAACCTGCCATACCAGCGGGGCAGACTGCACGTAGGGACCTTATTCTCGCAGAACGTTACCGGGAACTCGCGATGGAAGGGCATTTCTGGTTTGATATGACACGTACCCGGTTATATCCGGACGTAGGAGCCGGTCATAAAGTAAGTTTTTCTGCACTGGTGGGGCACGATAATGGCCGGGGACAAAAGTTTCAGGAGAAAGACCTCTTGATGCCAATACCTTCCACTGAAATGCAGCGGAATCCGGCCTTAAAACCGCAGAATCCGGGATACTGAGCACTAAGATAATTTCTGAATATTCCTTTATTAATATTACATATGGGTAATAATATGCAAATCTATTACGATAGCCAGTCTGGTCAGCAATACGTAAGCCGGCGTATGGTGCGTCTCACAGAAGTATTGCCTGGTTCACGGTTTTTAGTTTTTTTAATAGCAATAGGTTTGCTTTTTTCACCGGTTCTTCACGGGCAGCAAAATGCAGCCTTGGGGAAACATTATACAGACACCGTTTCTGTTCTATCTTATGTGCATCCTGGGATCGGCACCGCTCAGAGCCGTTGGTTTTTCTTTACGCCGGGAGCGGCACCTCAGGGAATGGCCAAGCTGGCGCCTTCCACGAATGGTCATTATGGTAATGCTTCGGGTTGGGAGGCAGTCGGCTACGATCCCCGGGATAGAACGATAGAAGGCTTTGTGCTATTTCATGAATGGCAGCTCGGCGGCGCCATGCTGACCGCCACGAACGGCCCCTTATATACGAAGCCGGGGGATAGTTCAGATGTCGTCAAAAAAGGTTACCGTTCTCATTACCGGCACAGCACAGAAGTGGCAGAACCGGGGTATTACCGGGTTATGCTGGATGACTACGGGATAAAAGCGGAACTCACAGCAACGAAACGGGTCGGATTTTTACGATTTAGTTTTCCAGAGGCCAACCAGGGACATCCTGCTGCCGGCAACAGGGTGCTACTCGTTATGGGAAACAAATGGGGAGAGAGTGGCGAAGTAAAGGATGCCGTGGTATCCATGGTGGACGCGACCCATTTTGAGGGCTACGTCCGGACTTTCCCTAAATACCTGGATATTTTTGACCGGCAAGGCGCTGTTCAGATGTATATTTTTGGTGAGTTGAGCCAGCCACCGGTAAAAGCCGGAAGCTTTACCGGCACTCAGGTAAAGGGCGGTGGCGCTCCCGTCAAAGCGGCCGGCAAGGGGGCAGGATTATATTTTGATTATCCGGATGACCAAAGTCGCCGCGGCCCTGTTGAAATAAAAGTCGGCCTTTCCTATACCGGTATAGCGGGGGCCCGCCGTAATTTAATGGAAGAAGCCGCTTACCTGGATTTTGACCAGGCAAGGCGACAGGTGCAAAATGTATGGGCAAAGGCCTTAGGTCGCATCCGGGTAGAAAGCCACACGGAAGATTTAAAAATTAAATTTTATACCGGCCTTTACCATGCGCTTCTCGGAAGAGGGGTGTCCTGCGATGTGAGCGGAGACTATCCGTTGGCTTATCGGCAAAAGGCAGCGTCCGGTGATAGTGGCACTGCTGGTAGAGATAATGCCAGGTTCGGCCATATTCCCCGAAACCATTCCGGTCGTTTAAAATTTCAGATGATTAATACAGATGCCATTTGGGGCGCTTACTGGAATTTGACGCAGCTCTGGTCATTGGCGTATCCTAAGTATCTCCGGGATTTTGCTTATACCCAGCTGGAAATGTATAAAAACAGGGGCTGGTTTGCGGACGGGCTGGTCAATAGCCAGTACGCTTCTGGCGTAGGAACCAATTTTGTGGGGTTAGTCCTCGCTGCTGCGTATCAGACCGGCCTTTTTAAAAACGCAGATAGTAGCGAACTGCAGTTGATTTATGCGGCAGTTCGAAAAAATGAATTGGGGATCAGGGACCAACATGGTGCCAGGCCGGCAGGTGCAGGTAAAGAAGATCTTGCGGCTTTTCTGAAAATGGGCTATGTTCCTTATAAAGATCAGCAACACTCAAATGCGGAGGGCTCTAATTTTGCCGCCTCACATACACTGGAGTATAGCTTTAGTGCCTACGCGGCCGGCCAGCTGGCACGGGCGCTGCATAAAACGCGGGACGCGCAGCTATTTGAACAATACGCTAGTGGCTGGAAAAAAATATTCGATTCCAGCCTGAAGCTGATCCGGCCCAAAGATTCGAATGGCAATTTTATCAAAGATTATGATCCTTATGAACCATGGCGTGGTTTTCAGGAGGGTAACGGAATGCAGTATTCTTTTTTTGTGCCAGGCAATCCTCATGGGTTAGTTCAAAGTATCGGCAAAGATTTGTTTAATGCCCGGCTACAAAAGATTTTCAGCGCTGCCGAAAAGGATGCTTTTAGCGGTGGCCGGACCATGGATGCGTTTTCCGGTGTTAAGGCTGGCTATAATCAGGGTAATCAGCCTGATATGCATATGAGCTGGCTCTTTAATTTCTCCGGGCAGCCCTGGCAGACCCAACACTGGACCCGCGCGATCATAGATCAATTTTATGGAACAGATTCAATACATGGGTATGGATTCGGGCAAGATGAAGATCAGGGCCAGCTGGGTGGGTGGCTGGTAATGAGTTCCCTGGGTTTATTTGATGTAAAAGGGTTTACAGACCGGCGCCCTATAATAGAGATAGGCAGCCCTGTTTTTGATAAAGCCACCATCTTGTTAGGCAATGATCACGAGCTGATTATCCAAACAAAAAATAATAGCCGTACAAATAGATACATACAGTCTGCCAGTTTTAACGGCAAGCCGTTAAATAAATGCTGGCTGTACAGGGATGAGCTCATGCAGGGTGGCGTGCTACAGTTAACGATGGGCCCCCGGCCCAATACTGCCTGGGGAGTGAAGCATCCGCCGTCCAACGAAGTTCCTTCGTTAAAAGAGGGAGATAACTAACTCTATTTTTTTCAAATACAATTTATAAATAAACGCATTATTTCTGGGCTATTTTAAAAGAATTAAAATGAATTTAAACACAGTACGTAAAATTGCAAGAGAAAGAGTAAGGATCCATTTGATGCCTGCTTTTTTGATTGTTATTGGTGGTTTGTCTGTTGTGAATAGTCAGGCACAGCCTGATGTAGATAGGCATACCCCCCACACTGTCTGGCAAATTGGTGCAAAAGATGGCAGCCGCCGGGGTATGGCGCTTGCGCCCGGTCAATATAACGACTTTCTGAAAGAAGATTTTGGCTGGGAGGATAAGTTTTTTTTGATCGGCTATTCAAATCCGCGCCAGGACTGGCCCTATGTGCTTCCCGGGCCTGTGGATAGTTTCGGAGGGACAAGTAATACGGCAGGCGTCAGAAATACGGTGCTCAATATTTTATTTGGTATCAAAGGGGCACCTGGAAATGAACTTTCCAGCCTTGTAATTGATTTGGCGGGGTATCAGGCGGCCAGGCCGGCAAAGCTAAAAGTGACGGTCAACGGGCATCCTTTTGAATATGCTTTACAGAAAGGAAAACTGATCAATCTGATAAAAGGTAATTCTGAAGACCTGACTGCGGCTCACGAGGCTGGTTTAGATAAAACCATCCGTATCCCCACAAAGGGCCTTTTACGTGAGGGCGGAAATGAAGTGCAGATCACCTCAGTGGAAGGTTCCTGGATCGTTTTTGATCAGGTGAGACTCGAAGCGGCAACGCCTTTACAAGTGCTTCAGCCAGGCGCCGTTTTTTTGCGGCAGGTTCGCGCTGCCCGTTATGAGGTTAAAAGCGATTCGACAGGCAAGCGTAACCAGCCGCTGTTGATAGATGTGCAGCACCTTAAAGGAAGGCCTGATTTAAGCGTACAGCTGGACGGTAAGAAGATCTTTCATCAGGTGATAGATACAGGGCGGTTTGATCTGGAAGTGCCGATGCCTGCCGTCCGCACAGAAAAACAGAGCAGTTATAAAATATTTGCTGACGATCAGTTGGTATCACAGGGAAAGGTTAAGCGTTCGCCACAACCATTAATAACACCGGCTAATTATATCGATACAAAAATGGGAACGGCACATTCCCGCTGGATGATTGCACCCGGCCCATGGATGCCTTTCAGTATGGTGAAGCTGAGCCCGGATAACCAGGATGCAGGATGGTCCAGCGGCTATGATCCGATGTACAGCAGTATCGGTACATTTAGTCATATTCACGAATGGACGTTGTCCGGTTTAGGTACCTTTCCAACAAGCGGACCGCTAAAACTAAAGGTGGGCCGAAGACAACATCCTGAAGAGGGCTACAGATCCAGGTTTGATCCGACCTCTGAGGTAGCGGATGTAGATTACTATAAGGTTCGCCTCACAGATCATAATATCCTTGCGGAACTGACGGCCACAACACGCTGCAGTTTTCAGAAGTATACCTATCCAAAAGAACAGGGGAGTCGTATTATGATCGACCTTATGACGCCGGCTGAGTATAACTACATATTGAAAGATGTGACCTTCAGAAAGGTAAATGACTACCGGATTGAAGGCAGCAGCCATCAATTTGCGCCAAAAGTATGGTCAGATGATGCAGATCAGGATTATACCATTCACTTTGTAATAGAGTTTGACCGGCCCATTGCCAAATTTGGCACATGGAATGGAGATCAGCTGTCAGCTGCCGACAATGTTACAATGAAAAGCCCTAAGACGGCGGGTGCGTTTGTGGAATTTGACACCAGAGTGCATAATGTTGTACAAATGCGTACGGGTATTTCTCTCGTGAGTGTTCATAATGCAGCCGAAAACCTGAAAGAAGAGATCACAAAACCTTTTGGATGGAATTTTGACAAAGTAAGGGAAAATAACCTGGATGTCTGGAATGGGCTGCTGAGCAGAATTAAGATAGAATCTGATGATGCGAGAGAAAAGAAGCGTTTTTATACAAACATGTATCGGGCGATCTGCAGTAGAAATACATGGAGTGATGTGAATGGACAGTGGGTAGACGCCAATGAAAAAGTGCAGAAACTTTCCGATCAAGACGCTCTGGCACTGGGCTGCGATGCCTTCTGGAATACGTTTTGGAATCTCAATCAATTCTGGAACCTGGCCTATCCGGACTGGTCATCTAAATGGGTAAAATCCCAGTTGGCCATGTATGATGCGAACGGCTGGCTGGCTAAAGGACCGGCCGGCATGAATTATATTCCTGTTATGGTGGCAGAGCATGAGATACCGCTTATTGTTGCGGCTTATCAGATGGGTATTCGTGATTTTGACGTGGAAAAGGCCTTGAAGGCAGCTGTAAAAATGCAAACCACCCCCTCTCAGAAAGTAGGGAAGTCTGGTTATGCGGGCAACCGGGATCTATTGCCTTATCTGAAACATCATTATGTGCCCGGCGATAAGGGCAGGTTTTCAAATACGCTGGAATATAGTTACGATGACTGGACAGTCGGACAGCTGGCCAAATCACTGGGAAAGGGGCAGGAATATAAAACCTTTAACGAGCGTGGCAGCTGGTGGAAAAATGCGATTGACACAGCAACCGGTTATGCCAGAATAAGGAACGCGGACGGTAAGTGGATGGAACCCTTTGATCCATTTAGATCCGGTGCTAACTCGGAGTATGTCGAGGGCAATGCCTGGCAGCTGACTTATTATGTCCCTCAGGACGTCCCGGGACTGATTAAAAGGATTGGTGCTGACAGGTTTGCCGAACGGTTAAATTGGGGATTTAAAGAAAGTGAAAAGCTTCGATTCAATGCGCCCGGTGACCAGTACTGGGACTATCCCGTGATTCAGGGTAATGAACAGTCGATGCAGTTTGCTTTTCTGTTTAATTGGGTGAAGATGCCCTGGCTGACACAAAAATGGTCCCGCTCCATACTGGATCGCTATTATGGATATGGTCTGGCAAATGCTTATTTAGGGGATGAGGACCAGGGACAAATGAGCGGCTGGTTTGTAATGGCTGCTTTGGGACTATTCCAGATGGACGGCGGTGCCTCAAGTGAACCCATTTATGAAATTGGCAGCCCGCTTTACCCCGAAGTAACCATTGATCTGGGGGGCCGCTATGGCCGCGGCAAGACGTTTAGGATTATCGCCAGAAATGCCTCCAGACTCAATAAGTATGTTCAGAGTGCCCGGTTGAATGGCAAGCCTTTAACTGATTTTTATTTCCCTGCCAGCGCCTTATTGTCTGGTGGCGTTCTGGAGTTGCAAATGGGACCCCTGCCGAATAAAGCCTGGGGTATTACCAGTCTTCCAAGAAGGTGATCTTGCGGCCTGAATAGCGCAAGCAGAACGTTTCAATTACAAATTTTAACCAATTATATAACATATGCACCGACAACTTTATAAATGCAATTATCTGAATAAAATAGGCAATAGGCAATTTAAAGAGAACAAATTACTTTGCTCCTTCTGGTTACTCGTTGTTGCGGTGTTGCTGTACGGCACCGTGTCGGGGCAGTATTCTTCAGGTGATAAGCATCCTGCTACGGGTAGTAAGGATGCAGCCAGCCTTGCAAGTGCAATAAAAACAGATGCGCGGCTGAATAAAGTGAAAGGGATGGCTGAACGGTTAGTTGCATCTGGATTTACTGCAGGCAGCGGATATGGTGAAGTCTGGATCCGGGATTTTAATACTTTTATCCGCCTTTCCTGTAAGGTTTTGCCCAGAGACAGTGTGCGGGAGAAACTGCTCCTATTCTTTAAAATGCAGGGGGATGATGGTAATATTATAGATGGCTATATTCCGAAGCAAAAGGCGGGTGCCGGTTATGATTATATTTACAGGCCGGCGGCTCCTGGCCTGGCCGGACATAAGAATACCGTGGAAACCGATCAGGAGTCCTCCCTGATACAGGCAGTCTATAAGTATATAGAAAGTACAGGCGATAAAGGAATTCTTGAGGAAGTTATCGCGGGCAAAACAGTGAAAACCCGGATGGAGGCTGCAATGGAGTATTTGATGAACAGTCATTATGATAAAAAATATGGTCTTCTTTATGGGGCTACTACAGCGGATTGGGGAGATGTGCAGCCGGAATCTCCATGGGGCGTGGTTATTGACAGTAACAGCCATATGGCGATAGACATTTACGATAACGCTATGTTTTTAATAGCCATCAATGATTATTTGAAAATGGTTCCGGGTCAGCGCCGCTGGACAAAAGTGCAGCAAGGTATCCGTCAACAAATTCGCCATGTCCTCTGGGATGCCGGGCGGAAAAAGTTCAGACCCCATGTGTATTTGAACGGCAGCCCTTTCCCCAAAAGTTTTAATGAAGATGTTATTCTATATTATGGTGGTTCGGCCGTGGCGATCGAAGCGGGTCTGCTGACTAAACCCGAAATCGAAGCGGTAAACAGGCAGATGGTCGCCGGTGTAAAAGCGTCAGGGGCGCCTTCCATCGGTCTTACCCTATATCCCACTTATCCTGCAGGTTTTTTTAAGAATAAAGGGATGTACCCTTATGGTTATCAGAATGGAGGTGACTGGACCTGGTTTGGTGGCAGGATGGTCCGCCAGCTGGCAGTTAATGGCTTTGTCTCTGAAGCATATGCAGAAATAGCACCGATGCTGGACAGAGTGATTAAGAATAAGGGATTCTATGAGTGGTATACCCGGGACGGGAAGCCCGATGGTTCGGGCTCGTTCAGGGGGTCAGCAGGTGTTTTATATGATGCCATTAATGCTTTGCAAAACTGGGCGGATGGACTTGTGCGTACCCATCCCTGATTTTATAAAGCATCAAAAGATAAAAAATGCAGATTCAACGGCTTTGCTGCAAAAGATGGAGTGGGTATAAATGGCTGACGGGTGTTTTTCTCTTGTATGCTGGAATAGTATCCGCACAAAATAAAGAGAAACTTGCCCGAACGATATTAGCCGATAACAGATTGGATAGTGTTGCTTCCATGGCGGAAGGATTATTGGCAAAGGGTTTTACGGCGGGGGATGGATATCCTCAGGTTTGGATCCGGGATTTGAATACTTTTATTGAAACCTCTGTTAGAGTTTATAGTATAGATAGTATCAGAAAGAATCTGCTCACTTTTTACGCCCTGCAACAGCCCAATGGTGAGATTGTAGACGGCTATGTTTTAAAAGGTCATGTCACTTGGAATGATCCTAATATTTATACATCTGTGTTGGATTCCCTGCATGTCGGTTTTAAAAACACTGTTGAAACCGATCAGGAAACCTCTCTTATTCAGGCTTTTGGAAAGTATATAACGTTAACCGGTGATAGTCTTGTTTTGGAAGAAAGGATTGGCGGAAAGTCTGTCAAAGAAAGAATGCGTCTTGCTATAGAGTATCTTTTAAAAAACAGATATTCCAGAAGATATGGATTGCTGACCGGGGCCACAACGCAGGATTGGGGGGATGTTCAGGTAGAAGGTGGGGCGACAGTTGATGTTGATTCGAATACGCACTGGGCCGTTGATATCTATGATAATGCGATGTTTGTACTGGCACTTGATCCGCTGATCAGGTTCTCATCCACCGCCGTAGAGAAACAAAGATGGAGTAAGTTACGGCACCTGACTGTGAAGAATATCCGCAAATATCTTTGGGATCGTCGCCGTCAGAAATTTATTCCCCATTTATATATCAACACTAGCCCATTCCCGCCGGCTTTCGATGAGAACAGTATTTATTATCATGGCGGAACAGCCATCGCTATAGAAGCGGGACTTTTATCTAAACCGGAAATCAGTACCGCGAACCAAAAAATGCTGCAGGATGTGGCCGCATCCGGCGCCTTATCTATCGGCATGACCATGTATCCTCCCTATCCTGAAGGAATCATTAAAGGCTCAGAGGCATCCAGGCCTTACATTTATCAAAATGGAGGTGACTGGACCTGGTTCGGCGGGCGTATGATTCAGCAACTGGTGGCTTATGGTTTTGTGGAGGAAGCCTACGATGAAATTCAGCCAATGATTAACCGGGTAATTCACCAAAATAAGTTTTTTGAATGGTATGGTGTGGACGGAAAGCCAGAAGGCAGTGGAGATTTCAGAGGTAGCGCCGGTGTCCTGGCTAAAGCTATAAGCATGTTACGTGCCTGGGCCAAGAAGGAAGTACAGTAATAGTCGCTAATGGCTGTTAACGTCAGTTGTGGAGACGCAGGTATAGAAAAAATTGCCTTGTTTTAGCCGGTCATCGAAGTCCCATCCGTTTTTTAAAGTCCGGGTTAAGAAACGTATTTAGTTTTTCATAAGGAATTATGACCTCTATAGTGCCTTTTGCATAAGGAGCTACCTCGTATGGATTATAAACAAAGCACATGCCTATGTCGTTAAAATAGAAATTATCTGTGACCGGTAATGTATTGTCATAGATGTCCGTTAAACGGTCTCCCGGTTTTAAATGCTGGTCTACCCGGTACTGGCTTTCAATAAGATGCCGGATGGTTGTGGAATCCGCCTGAAGAACATCACTTAAGTGAAGCTGCTTCCTATGGCGGACATCGTAACAGGCATATGTGGTGGCATAGTTTCCGTGAGCACCGCCTGTGAATGCATACACCATTGCCGGTAAGACTAAATAGTCGTTTTTATTATAGTCAATATCTATCTGGAAAAAGGATTCGTAGTTCATACTTGATGAGTACGCCTTGCCGATGCTGCCTTGCATATCTTTACGGTATTGTTGTAAGCCGGTACTGACTTTCCCATGGATAATGGAATCAAAAGTCTGGCTTGTATCACCATCCAATAGTATTTTGATCTGATGATTCATCCAACGGCCATTTGAATCTTTCGATGACGCTACAGGATAAACGTAGGTTGTTTCCCACTGTGGTGTACTGTCCTTTTCCGGATACGCATCATATGTGTGGTTAAAAACCTCGATAATAAAGGGATAGGTGCCGGGAGGATAGTTCTCTTTCAGTTCGATCGGGTCAGCTTTGGTTCTGCCCGGACTCTTCCAGCTGCCGGTAAGCAGACTATCATGATAAGTGACCTCCCACTGCGCAGGAGAGGAACTGCCGTCATCTGCTTTAGCTCGCTCAATCAGTACTAATAAGGAATCTGTGCTTTTTTGACCAGCATAGCGGACAGCCGTCGGTGCTTTATGAAAACCGTCATAAGTATACCAGCCATTCACCCGACCGCCGTTACTTCTTAAGTAAACATGGACCGGCTGACCACCGATCTGCCCGGTAAAACACTTATAGACATTATAAGGGAATGGCTTTTTCTGAGCAACACTTTTATCGGGAATACAAAAACAGAAGCACACTACTATTAATAAGGCAGTTATACTTTTCATTTGACGGTTATTATTGTGGTCAGCGTTGCTATTATGACTTGCAATTTAATCATAAAAGCGCAATATAAAAATTAACCAGGGAGCGGTGTTATACTAATGGGGGTGTTTTTTTATTGATATATAGCATTTGGTTATTTAACGAGTATCATATTGGGATACAAAATATGAAAGGTAACCCGGCCTGATAAAACTTTTTTAATTAAATTAATAGGCCGTTAATACGGGTTTAATTCGTTTATTGATGTGCAAAACGCTTTTTGCCCTCTGAATGTCCCTGTTTTCATCAGGCGTTAATTGTTCAGGAAACAATAACATCATTTAGTCTCCCGTAAATTTTAAACGCCATGAGCAAATTACATATGGATGCAAATAGTTGGAATATCTTCGCTAAAGTTTTATCCCTTTTATTTTCGAGATTCGGTGTAAAAACGGGAGATAATTTTTATATTTGGCAATCGAATGCACAAAATGAGATTTTTGTGCATTTTTCGTCGATTTTAATGGTTTTCCATTTAAAAACTAAATCATGAAGCTATCACGCTATTGTCATTCCATTTTCCTTACAGTCTTACTTTTAGGGTTTCTTTCTGTTAGCTCAATGGCTCAGGAGCAGGCCTATAAATATCCATTTCAGGATCCGTCGCTCACATTTGAACAGCGTGTAAAAGACCTGGTGGGCCGGTTAACGCTCAAGGAAAAGGTCGCACTGATGCAAAATGACGCCAAGTCTGTACCCCGTTTAGGGATACCTTCCTATAATTGGTGGAATGAATGCCTGCATGGTGTTGCCCGTGATGGTGTCGCTACAGTGTTCCCGCAGGCCATCGGTATGGCCGCCATGTGGAATATCCCGCTCATGCACGAGATTGCTACAGCGATCTCTACGGAAGCCAGGGCCAAACACGAAGAACATGTCCGTAATGGAGAAAGGGGCATCTATCAGGGACTGGATTTCTGGACACCCAATATTAATATATTCAGGGATCCCCGATGGGGCCGGGGGCAGGAAACCTATGGGGAGGATCCGTTTTTGACCGCCAGAACAGGGGTAGCCTTTGTCAAGGGCCTGCAAGGGGATGATCCAAGGTATTTTAAGACCATTGCGACAGCCAAACATTTTGCCATCCACAGCGGTAGTGAATATAACCGGCATTGGTTTAATGCGGTGGTCAGCAAACAGGATATGTATGATACTTATTTGCCAGCTTTTGAGGCACTGGTTAAGCAAGGCCATGTGTATTCGCTTATGGGCGCCTATAACAGTGTTGACGGTGTACCGGCCTGTGCCAACAGATATTTACTGGATACCGTGCTTAGAGGAAAATGGGGCTTTAAAGGGTATGTGGTATCAGACTGTGGCGCTATTACAGATATCTACCAGGGGCATAAATATGTCGCTACGAAAGATCAGGCCGCTGCTGCAGCTGTAAATGCAGGATGTGATCTGACTTGCGGTAATGAGTATATCGCGCTGGAAGAAGCGGTACGTAAAGGAGAAATTACAGAGGCGCAAATCGATATTTCCGTGTCAAGGCTGCTGCTGGCGCTTTTTAAACTGGGCATGTTTGACAGCAAAGAGAGCGTTGCGTATAAGAACATTCCATTCAGCGAAAATAATAGTGATCCCCATAGTGTTCTCTCCAAGAAAGCAGCTCTGGAGAGCATGGTACTGCTGCAGAACAAGAATAACTTTCTGCCTTTAGCTGCTTCAGTTAAAACCATTGCGGTTGTCGGCCCTTTTGCCGATGATACAGCGGTGCTGTTGGGAAATTACAATGGTGTTCCCACAAAGCCCATCACCTTCTTGCAGGGGATCAGGCAGGCGGCAGGCAGTCATACAAAAGTTATCACCGGTAACTTTATCAAAGGGCCTGATAAGGATTATGCCGATGATGCGCATAAAAGAGACAGCATCCGGCTTTTAGTGGAAAGCTGCGCCAACGCGGATGTAGTTGTTTTCTGCGGAGGTTTGACACCTGCTGTGGAAGGAGAAGAAAGCGGTGTAGATAAGAAAGGCTTTTTTCACGGAGACCGTACTACACTTGATCTACCGGATGTGCAACAGGAAGCC
Organism: Arachidicoccus terrestris; assembly: GCF_020042345.1. Lineage (NCBI taxonomy): Bacteria > Pseudomonadati > Bacteroidota > Chitinophagia > Chitinophagales > Chitinophagaceae > Arachidicoccus > Arachidicoccus terrestris. The sequence goes on along the minus strand of NZ_CP083387.1, from coordinate 2,058,344 downwards.
TTAAAGGCACTTAAGGCCAGCGGCAAGAAAGTCGTATTGGTTTTAACCAATGGCGGGATGCTGGCTGTTAACTGGGCCAGTGAACATCTGGATGGCATATTAGAGGCATGGTATCCGGGACAAAATGGCGGTGCTGCTGTAGCTGATATTTTGTTTGGCCAGTATAATCCTGCAGGTCGGCTGCCTGTTACCTTTTACAGGTCTTTGAACGACCTTCCTGAATTCGAGGATTACAGCATGAAAGGCCGTACGTATCGTTATTTTAAAGGAAAGGTATTATATCCGTTTGGCTATGGATTAAGTTATGCCAGGTTTAGCTACGCAGATATGCGGCTTTCTGACCCGAGTGTAAGCGCATCTGATTCTTTGACTGTGTACGTTAAAGTCAGCAATGACTCAAAAATAGCGGGAGACGAGGTTGTACAGGTGTATGGCTGCGCAAAGAATATTCCTCAATACAGGCCGGTAAAGACATTAGTTGGCTTCAAAAGAGTTCACTTAAAAGCTGGCGAAGTAAAAGAGGTCACCCTTCGGGTAGCGGCTGCTTCGCTTAGGGAATACGACGTACAGAAAGGGGATTATACCGTATATAAGGGTAATTATGAACTTTTTGCAGGAGGCTCTTCTGCGGATCGCGCTCAGACCGTCCATTTAAGTATTCAGTAAATAAACCAATCCATTCATTAAATGAAAGCAAGCGCTTTTCTGTTAGCGGTAACTTTACTCTTGGGTGCTATTGGATGCGGCCAGAAGGCCGATCAAAAGCCGGTCCGGCCGACCTGGATCAATCCGGTCGCTCTTAATTATCGGTTCAGTGATAATGGCCTGGGGTACCGGGAAGCGGCTGATCCGGTGATTCAGTTATTTAAAGGTGTGTACTATCTCTACGCGTCCAAATCCGGCGGTTATTGGTATTCGGATAATTTAGCAGATTGGCGTTACCTGCCATCAAGTACCCTGCCCGTAAAAGATTATGCCCCCACGGTAATGGCCATTGGAGACACCGTGTTTTTTATGGCTTCGGGGGGACAGCGGAATATCTATTATAACCTGAACCCTAAAGAAGACAACTGGCAGATTTACCGCAGACAGTTTCCCTTATCCGTGACAGATCCGGATCTGTTCCTGGATGATGACGGGAGTGTCTATTTTTATTATGGATGTTCGGATGTCAATCCGATTATGGGCGTAAAACTGAACCGTAGCAAAAGGTTTGACACTATCGGTACGCCTCAGGTGTTGATCCGGCATAATATTCCGGATCACGGCTGGGAGCGGCCCGGCGAGGAACATAGTGAAAATAAGAACGGATGGAATGAGGGTGCCTGGATGACAAAATATAAAGGGAAGTATTATCTGCAGTATGCAGCTCCCGGTACGCAATATAAGGTGTATGGAGATGGCGTCTATGTCTCTGACAAACCTCTGGGGCCATTTACCTACATGCCCAATAGCCCCTTTTCCTATAAGCCTGGCGGTTTTATTTCCGGGGCGGGACACGGCTGTACATTCCGGGACAAGTTTGGTAATTACTGGCATGTGGCTACCATGAGCATTTCGGTACGCCATATGTTTGAACGAAGGTTGGGACTGTTTCCTGCATTTTTTGATAAAGAAGGCCATTTATATTGCAATACAAGTTTTGGAGACTATCCACAGGAAACTGTAAACCGGAAAATGGATTTTGAGAAGGAAAGCATATTTACAGGCTGGATGTTGTTGTCTTATAAAAAGAAGACAGCGGCTTCTTCTTTTCTTAAGGGCCACACACCGGAGCTGGCTGTAAATGAAGATGTCCGCAGTTGGTGGAGTACGGCCTCCGGTAAGAAAGGTGAGTGGCTTTCCATGGATTTAGGGCATAGCTGTGATGTTCACGCCATCCAGCTCAGCTTTGCAGATCAGGACGCCGGCCTCAGAGATACGGACCATATTGCTCCGTATCAATATTTGATTGAGGGCTCGGCTGACGGTAAAAAATGGAATGTATTGGCAGATAAGTCACAGAATAAAACTGACCGTGTACATGATTATATTTCTTTTGACCGGGCAATCAAAGTCCGTTATTTGAAAATTACTTGCTTGTCTGTGCCTGCAGGGAAGTTCTCTGTTGCCGGATTCAGGGTATTCGGGAAAGGGCCAGGCGCCAAACCATTGGCGGTTACAAGGGTAGCAGTAAATAGAGATTCGGCTGATCCGCGCAGAGCAGACCTGAACTGGCCCTCTTCAAAGGGCGCTACGGGATATGTTGTGTATTATGGCGTGGCACCTGATAAATTGTATAATTCCGTTATGGTATACGACAAGAATAGTTTGTCGCTAAATGGCCTAAACCGGGGTACCGGATATTACTTTAGAGTTGACGCTTTTAATGAAGCGGGCGTTACAAAGGGGATAGGAATGGCCAAATAAGTTAGGTCACACAGCAGATAATCCTGTTGGCGCCAGTTGTTGGTGCTAACAGGATTATCTGCTGATGATTGCCCTGTGCCTTGTGGAATGGGTCCGGGACTTAATTGGCCATATAGTTGCGTAAAGCGCCGGACTCGAGGCTGTAGTTCCATCTGATTTGATCTGCCCGACTGTCTCCATTAATATCATTGAAGTAAAACTGTGTGGCAGTGCTTTCTGAAGTTCCGCGCAAACTATAATATGGGCCATTGAACTTACTGCCGTCAGAAAAATAGGCCTTTAGCTGACCAGAAAAGTTAGCAGGATTCCAATAGATTTTATCTGCCTTTCCGTCACCATTGATGTCCGAAAAAAAGAATTTTGTTGTACTTGCCAAACCGGTTGCCCCGGAATTGCTGAAAGAACTTGATTCGGAAAAAGTACCGTCCCCATTGGATAAGTAAACCATCGTTTTGCCCGTATTCAAAGTTGGAGACCACATGACTTTGTCTGCTTTGCCATCCCCGTTAACATCAGCAAAATAAAATCGTGTTGTGGCAGCGGTACTTGCACCAGCGGAGCCTGGGAGAATGGCGGACGCAAAATTCCCGCTTCCTGTAGCCAGATATACGACCGTTTGCCCGGAGAAGTTGCCGGGATTCCAGTATATCTTATCCTGCAGCTCATCACCATTCAAGTCTGCAAAATAAAAAGTGGTGGAATTGCTCGTGCTGATCCCCCCTGGATTATCGACAACACTCGTGCTAAAGGTCCCCCCTGTCGTCGCCAGATATACCCGCGTATGACCAGAGTTCAATGTCGGGTTCCAGGAGATCAGGTCAGCTTTATGATCTCCGTTGACGTCTGCAAAGTAAAACTTCGTTGAGGTCGATGTAGAGGCACTTTGCATATGATCATCAGCATAGGTAAACGTCCCGTTTCCATTTGATAGAAATACTCTGGACTGGCCGCTTTCAAATGTGGGATTCCAGTATATTTTATCATCTTTTCCATCGCCATCAACATCCGCAAAATAGAAGGTAGTTTGATGGCTTGCGCTTGTCCCGTGGATATCAGAATTGGGTGTGCCGAAGATGGCAGGGACAAAAGTGGCCATAACAGGCCAGTGATCGGAAGGCCAGTATCCATTATAGTTAGTCGTAATGACTTTAAATGACGTGAAGCAGAAGTTTCGGTCACACATAATCCAGTCGATTTTATATTTTCCCGTAGCAGACCAGGCATGGAATGTAGGCTCCCCCAGTTCGTCGCCGAGCGCATCGGTGAGGTCCAACTCATTTTTTAGATGGGTGATTTCCGGCGTACCCGGCTGCGCATTGAAATCACCAAATAAGATGACTGGAAGATGGCCGGTATTCAGATCATGAATCGCATCAGCAAGATTCTGAGAATGAACCAGCCTTTCGGCAGCAGAAAGGCCCCAGTGGCTGTTACAGAAGAAGTACTGCTCGTTCGTTTGCTGATCGTGGAAAATAGCCCATTCTGCGCTTCTGTTATCGGTGCCCAGTCCAAATGCTCCACCATTGATGACGGAGAATCGGTTGTTTTTATAAAATATCACTTTTGGCGATCCATGCGTGACAGTGTCCACTACCCAATAATCCGAGTAACCATTACCGGACATAGAATCCACAAAGTTTGACCTAAAAGGATTATTGGAAAACTCCTGAACACCAAAAATATCCGGTTGATTGGTTTTGATGATATTTACCATTAAAGGCAGACGTTCATCAATTGTTTGGGGATCGGAAGGGTCGTTGTGCCTGATATTAAAAGACATGACCTTAATGGGGTATTCCGATGAGAGAAGCCCCGCGCCCGATATGTTCGTTGAGGCATAAAGCTTGATTTTCTCCTTTTGTATCAGCGGATTTTTGTTGCAGGAAGCTGAAAGGCTACTTATAATTGAACAAAAATATAAGAGCTTTAACGTGAGGGCGATGCCATTTCCAGTGATAGATTTGGCAAAGAGCGCTGTTCTTTTAAGCAGACCATTTGAGGCTTTTCTTTCCATTCCGTGTCGTAGGCTTTTCATGCTATTATCTTTTAAAGAATGTTATTTTAATAATGTGAGACCATCATATGCCTATTTGGGCTATTTGATCTTGATGCTGATATCATCTAATAGAAATCTGGTTTTATTGGAAGGGACATCTGCTGGATTGGAAGAAAAGACGATCCTTGCATCTTTAGGGACTTTGTCAAAGCTGACTGAATAACCCTTGAAATTTTCTTTTGCGTCCTGTATATTGACCAACTGAGAAGCCAATATTTCCAGATCATCGATATTGGTGATGGCGCCTTTGTTACTAAACTCGGCCCCCCTGACAACCTCTACCAAAATCTGATCACAATAGAATGTATTTACTTCCGCATATACTCCAGCCCGGAAGTCTACCGTCAGATCTGAGCCGGAAGGCAGGCCGGATAACTCAGGTGTATATAGCGCTCCTAAGGCTCCGCCGCCGCCAATTTTGATATAACCCGGTCTGGTAGAGGTGTTTCCCTTTTTCCCCCAACCATCCATTCCTACACCCTTCGTGTATTCGCTTTTTACATTTCCTCCGTCAAATACATTGAATTCTGTATTAAGGTTGCAGGTTGCCTGTCCCAGTTCTTCATTTACAGGATTCGCTCCTTTCGCCGGAGCCCAGGCGCTTCTTCCCTTTGCAGTTCCCACTGTATACCCTGCTGCTTTATGAAAGATGTCTCCACCATGAATAAACTTAGAGAAATCTTGCGAAAGGACCACATCACCGGATCTTTGTGGATTTGAAACCGCGGGAGCTATTGCCCCCGTTGTATTGATTTTTCGGATACCCGATTCTGCGTTTTTGCTAAGGTTCACCACTTTCAAATAATAGCTTTTGTCGGAGGACAGGCCGGAAAATGTGAATCGAAGGGGCTTGGGAGATGACGACGTTGATGGCGCAAACAGGCCCTTCACGTCCTCCCAACTAATGGCCAGATCTTTTCCTTCCGGATCATTGTACAGGTAAAGAGCATAGCTGTCTTCAGTTTCGCTATCCTGATCCTCAAAGCCGGTAAAAGACCATTCGGCTGTTATTGTTGAAGACGATGAATCAATGATCTTGAAATAAGGAATCTCGAAGCTTTGCGCCACCAGTCCGTAGGCCGGAATGATTTTCGCCCTTTCATTATTGAGAGTGACATACACCCAATCTGATGTTGCTGAATTTTCATAATTGGCGCGCACCCTGGCGTAATAGGATTGCCTGGCGGCAAGATTACTAAAGATATAGTAGTCTTCATTATCGGTTACATAACTATAAAGAGGCATTTCGTCTTCAGGAGAAGCGAGTAATTGTACTACGTAGGATGTGGCTCCCGGGATATAGTCCCAGGCAATTGTAAGTGTTTTACGCGTATGATCCAATAATGTGACATTTTGCGGAATTGCCGCCCTGTATTTGTTGGAGATTTTGACATCATAGGCTTTATTACATCCCGGTGTTATCCATATCAGGGCGAGGAGAATCATTATCGTGAAAAATCTGTTGAAAATGCGTTTCATTTTATTGAGTTTAAATTTTGAAGCTGGTATTGGGAGATGGGTGACGGGTCGATGAAAAGGTAGCCGGATGTTGTCAATAGGAAACTTTTACATCATCTACATAGATTCTGGCAGCTCCGACAGTCCCTCCATTGGCCAACGATTCTGGTAATGTAATAACCAAACCGGAAGCATTCGTGGCATTTTTGATGATGCAAGTATATTCAACCCATTTTTGCATCGGTATATTAACCGGCAAAATATTTTTCGCTGTAATCGTATTGAAATTGCTGACGGTAACACCTGTGGGATTTCCGGGCATCAGGCCAACCACTAATTCATTTGGTACAGGTTGATTATAAGTGGCTATCTTGAAACTGACGAGTAAATCAAAATTTCCGGTGGGAAGGGGTAGCTTTGGAGATATTAATGATCCAAACTCTGCCCCCGTTGCACTTGCCGCACCTAATTGAATATAACCTGGCCGCATATAATTTCTTACGCCGGACCAATTTTCCATTCCGATTGCCTTATAGAAGGACGGATTTGAATTTTTTATGGTTGATGTAACGCCTGATCCATTTGCGCCATTCGTTCCTATGGAACAAGCAATAGTAGGGTCAGTTGTGGTCATTGAAGCTGTCGGGACAGTAGTTGTTATGCCTTCTTTATTGGCAATACAATCTCCTCCCCACATGAATTTATCGAAGGCTTGGTGAATCAACACTTGTCCGATACCCGTAATTGTTGAGACTTTTCCGAACCCGGCGCCGTCTATTTTCACCTCGATATCTACCTGACCCTGAGTGGTAGGCGTGCCCATAATCGGAATCGCCAAATTACCATCACCTGCCTGCAGTGTCAATGCTTCTGTATTTACACTCAATCCCGATGCGCCTTTGCCTGATAGGGAAACAGTCGCTTTTATTTTTTCCTTTCCTGTTGCTTTAATATACGGAATAAGAATAGAAGCCGTTGACGGACTTCCCTTGACGAGTAGATCATTTAAGGTGAAGCTGGAGCCGTTACCGTATTTTAGCCATTCGAAAACGCCATTTGCCTGATTGATCGTAACAGGGACATCGACCTGACCACTTCCATTCAGATAGATAATGCCCTCACGCGCTTCACCGCTGTTGTCGAGACAAGTGACTTGAACGGTTTGATAGGTTGTCCCGTCTCCTGTGCCGCGCTCAGGAGACACCTTAATCCAGTCGGAACCTTCTGGAATCGTGATGGTCCAGGGACCGGTAGACCGAACAGTAAAAGTGGCGGTTGATTCGTTGTAACTAAAACTTAGCTTATCGGTGTTTCGCTTTAAAAAGCCGGAAGAATCTTTCTTACAGGAGCATAGACATACCATTGACATAACAGTCAATAATAGGGCATACATTAGCTTTGACATATACTGATAGTTTGCTATCAGTAGTAAATAGTGAATTGCTTGATAAGCCAAAAGTAATAAAAAAATCTATTTTAAAATTTTTTTGTTAAAAAAATAATATCTACATTGCATTCGTAATCGATTTAAACGTTTAAATCAAAAGGTTTAATCGATTAATCCAATATTTTTTAACGTATCGGTGGTAAATAACGAAAAACATTGCTTGAGTTTCGTATTTATTAACAACTTATTAATAAAACTGACGCCTCAATTATGATTATCAAATTCGGATGTAAACATTTTTTTATCCTGCTATTAACAATGTCGTGTATTTGGAGCACTGTTTATAGCCAACAAGGCCGGCAGGGTAAGGTGCTTAACGCTAGCGATAGTACCGGCCTGGCGTTAGTTACCATTAAGAATTTAAGAACCTTAAAAACGGTACTGTCTTCAGAAACGGGCGCCTTCTTTATAGAAGCAAAGCCTTCTGACAGCCTGAGCTTTTCAAGTGTCGGCTATTTGCCTGCCTATTTTAGGGCGGGTGACGGAGGCTCCCTAAATGTTTATCTTCACCTGAAGGATCCTTCATTGGACGAAGTCGTTGTAGTGGGATATGGAACGCTGAAAAAGAGGTCGGTCATTGGCGCTGTCTCAGAAATCAGTGGCGATGCGATTAAAGACCGACCCACGCCGAATGTGACACGTGCTTTAGAAGGACAGGTTCCTGGTCTGAATATTTTGCCCACAGACGGTAAACCGGATCATGGAGGGAAAATTACCATTCGCGGCCAGGGTACCTCTTTTAAAGCACGGAAAATGGGAGGAGGAGAATATGACAATACTTTAGGGCAAGGCGGTGGTGCATTGATTATTATTGATGGTGTTGAAGGTGACCTGAATGCGGTTAACCCGGATGATATTGCCAGCATTAGTGTGTTGAAAGACGCATCTTCTGCGGCGGTGTATGGCGCACGCGGCGCATTTGGGGTTATACTTGTGACCACCAAACAGGCAAAATCTGGTAAGCCTTCTTTAAATTATTCCTTCAATCAATCCCGCCATCAGAGGACTGTATTGTGGGAAGATGGTGTTGTTGATGATCCGGTTCAATGGACAGAGGGATTTAGACAATCTTATCTTAACGCTTCTCCCAGTGCGACAGTGCCTTCTCTAATGAATAATTATTTTCCTTACTCTGATGCCTGGTATGAAGAATTGAAGCGTCGCCAGGCAGATCCGACGCTCGACAACTATGATATAGATGATAATGGTAATTATATATATTATGGGCATACCAACTGGTTAAGCGAATTTTATAAACGAAGCAATATGTCAAGTTCTCACGCGCTTAGCCTGACCGGTGGTGGAGAAAATGCCAGCTTTTATGTATCCGGTAGATATTATACGCAGAACGGTATTTATAAGGTAGGCAAGGAGAAATTTAAAAAATATAATGTGCGTGCAAAAGGAACGATCAAATTACGTCCCTGGCTTACGCTTACAAACAATACAACTTTATACAGAAATACGTATTTACAGCCCATGATGCATTATGGCCAGATGGTCGTTCCCAGGCAGATTGATATGTTTGCCTTTCCGGTGGCAAACATTAAGAACCCGGATGGATCATGGACACAAACAGCAGCCCGGTCAGGATATGCTGCCTTTGCAGAAGGAACTTCTTTCCAGTATAACAATGATCTGGAGGTATTCAACTCTACTTCGATTGAGGCGACTGTCATACCGAAGGTCTTTAATATTAGGGGTGTTTTCTCTTACAAGGCTATCCGGGATCAAAGACAACGCGCAGAGAATATGTATACTTATTACAACGGTATCAATGCCTCCGGTCAGGACCATGATCTATCTTCTTTAGAAGACTGGAGGTATAACACAGAATATATATCAGCAAATATTGTTGGAACATTTACGCCTGATCTGGGACCGAAACATGAGCTGAATATCGTTGGCGGCTGGAACCTGGAAGATTCAAAGTATAAAAATCAAAAGCTTTACCGAACCGGGAATTTATATCCGGCTAAACCAGGGTTTACCTTGATGGACGGTGATTACTATTCTGCCACATCCGGGGGCAATCAGTGGGGGCTGATTGGGCTTTTCTCCAGGATTAACTATACTTTTAATCGTAAATACCTGGCTGAATTCAGTTTTCGTTACGACGGGTCGTCAAAATTTCCTTCCAATTCTCAATGGGGATTTTTCCCCTCAGGTTCCCTGGGATGGCTGATTTCTCAGGAGGATTGGTTTAATGATATTTTTGGATCTTTCATCAGTAATATGAAGATAAGAGGAAGCTTTGGTGCTCTGGGGAATGCCAATATCAGTCCTTACCAGTTTTTGGAAGTAATGAACTTCAGTAAATCATCTGTTTTGATTGACGGTCAGAAAGCTTCTTACACAGATGCGCCTTCCCTGATTCCTGATGACATAACCTGGGAAAAGATCAAAACCTATGACATTGGGGTGGACTTGAGTATGTTTAGGAATAGGCTTACGTTTACCGGCGACTATTATAAAAGATATACGACCGACTTATATACAGTCGGACCTAATTTACCTCAGGTATTAGGAAGTGTTTCTCCAAAAGGCAACTATGCGAGTTCAAAGACGAACGGCTGGGAAGTCAGCCTTGGGTGGAGAGATAAGATTGGTGCCGGCCAGAATGCCGTCACTTATGCTGTGAAAGCAATGATGTGGGATAGCAGAACCTGGGTGACAGACTATTATAATACTAATGGGGACCTGACCACCTATTATAAAGGCATGGAGATCGGAGAAATCTGGGGCTTTAAAACCGCTGGTATTTACGCAAGTAATGCGGAAGCTGCCAATGGCCCTGCCTATAATTTTTTCAAAAATGGTGAAATGTTCCAGGCATATGCGGGGGATTTAAAATTTGTAGATGTTAATGGAGACGGGATTATGACCAAAGGTAGTAGAACGCTTTCTGACCATGGTGATATGGTTATTATCGGCAATAGCTCGCCACGTTATAACTTTGGCTTCAACCTTTCACTGAACTGGAAAGGGTTTGGGCTATCTACATTTTTCCAGGGTGTATTAAAACGTGACTGGTACCCGTGGACAGAATCCGGCTTCTTCTGGGGCCAGCATAACCGGGCTTATAATAGCTTGCTGAAGACTCAAACAGGCGACAATATCGTACAGGTCGATAAGACGACGGAAAATTGGGTGGTTACCAATATGGATAAGAATCCTTACTGGACCCGTTCGGTCTCACTGGCTGCCAATCGAAATGATGGACCACTTACATGGGAGAATTCACACTATCTGCAAAATGTGGCTTATGTGAGATTAAAGAATATTACCATTGACTATAATCTCCCTGCAACATGGATAAAAGCTATCGGGTTTACATCCGCGCGAATATTTTTGACTGGAGAAAATTTATGGACCTATTCTCCTATGTTTAAACATACAAAAATGTTTGATCCGGAAGTGATCGAATCCGGAGATACTGATTTTGCCGCTTCAACAACGGCAGGCCTGGGTGGAACAGGAAACGGTTATTCTTATCCGATGTTGAAAAACATCACTTTGGGTGTTTCAGTAAACTTTTAAGCAAATAATTATGAAGACAAGATTAATATATACGATAGTGAGCTGTAGCCTCGTAATGGGCACTATAAGTTGCTCCAAATTTATGGACCGTGATACCTATGATTCAGTGAGCGCAGGAAGCTATTTTGCGTCAGAGACGGATTTGGAATTGTATGCCAATGGATTTATTCAGAAAATGACACCCTCTGCATCTACTATAGGCTACAGTGATATTAATGCTGATTATTGCGCCGTCCAGATCCCAACAGATCTTTTGAGAACTGACGGAAATGTCTCTCCGGAAAATCAAGGGGGCTGGTCTGAGAGTTCATGGTCGAACCTCAGGAATATAAATTATTTTTTAAATAACTTACCCAGGGCCAAAGGAAAAGTTAGCGAAGAAGTTTATAACCACTATGAAGGTGTAGGCCGTTTTTGGAGAGCCGTATTTTACTTTGATAAGGTGCAGACCTTTGGAGGTGTACCTTATTACCAGGAGGTTATCAACAGCAGTGATGTGGATGCACTGCAAAAGCCCAGGGACTCCCGTGAATTTGTTATGGACAAAGTCCTTCAGGACCTGCAGTTTGCAGTTGAAAATTGTTCGTCCTCGGATAAATATACCAGTAGCGCATCGGTTATCAATAAATGGATTGCTGCCGCGTATCTGTCCAGGGTGGCCCTTTTTGAAGGCACCTATAGGAAGTATCATGCAACTGACCCATCAACCGGAAAGAGTTGGCAAAACAGGGATGCGGCTATTAAAAAGTTCCTGACCGCTGCTGTTGACGCCGCAACAATGGTCATGAATTCCGGTGTTTATAGCTTAGTTACAGGTGATCCTAAAACGGCTTACAGAAGTTTGTTCACCTCCGCTGCTTTAAAGAAGCAAGAAGTGATCTGGGGAAGGTCCTATAGTAATGACTTAGCTATTTTACATGATCTTACCTGGTTATACTTTTCACCTACTTATGGTAGTAGGGTATCTCTCACAAAGACATTTATTAATAGTTATTTGAACCTGGATGGCACCCCTTTCACGAATAGTTCGTCGTATAAGACAAAGACATTTTCTGAAGAGTTTACGAACAGGGACTACCGCTTGATGCAAACTGTTATATCACCTGAGTATATGATGACTCAGAATAATGTCACAAAACTTTATGCGCCTAATTGGTTAGTCACAAAAACGGGATATCAGCCAATTAAATTCTCTTTAGACAATGATGCAGGTGGAGTGACCGCCAGGGCCGCCAGCTGGAACAGTCTACCGATCATCCGGTATGCAGAAGTGCTTCTAAATTATGCAGAAGCTAAAGCAGAGCTGGGGACTTTTACGGTTGAGGACTGGAATAAGACCATCGCTCTTACCAGAGACAGAGCAGGCGTTAAGGCAATTTATCCGGCAACTGCGGACCCCTATCTTTTGGCTTATTATAGAAACACTGTAACCAGTCCGGTTTTGTTGGAAATTAGAAGAGAAAGGGCAATTGAGCTCTGCCTGGAAGACGGCCTTCGTTGGGATGATCTGATGCGTTGGCATTTAGGAGAATTGCTGAATTCCAGCGAGAATCCCTGGAAGGGCATCTATGTCCCAGACGTAAGCAAGCCCTATGATTTCAATGGTGACGGCGTTACTGATTTTCAGATCGGCTCCAGTGAGTCCCCCAACTCTATTAAATTAAATGGTGCCGGAGCTATTCAGACCTTTTCCAGGGACGCGGATGGTAATCTGATATGGAATTATCCTCGAGTCTGGGAAGAATATAAGTATCTGCGGCCCATACCGCTAGAAGCGATTACCAGAAATCCTAATCTTGAGCAAAACTACTTGTGGAAAAATAAATAAATAGTAAAATGAAAAAGCTATATATACTGTCTTTTATATGCCTATTGCTTTCTTGTAGCAAGCAAGATAAGGAAACGCTGCAACCTGCACCTCCGCCAGGTGTCATTAATGATACGAAAATTGGCGACAGCACTACTTTGTATGGGGTCATTACAGATGATAAAGGTACACCTGTAAAAGAAGTTGTGGTAAGTGATGGTTTTTCTTCAGTAAAGACAGATGCCAACGGTGTTTATCAGATCAAACGGGATAAGCGCGCAAAATTTGTTTTCTATAGCACACCCTCTAATTATAAAATTGCTGTAGATGCAGATAACAATCCTGTCTTTTATCAGTCGATTGAGTCTGTTGACAAATGGATAAGGAAGGACTTTATCTTAACTGCCCAGCCTGTTGAATCCAAGTTCACTTTTTTATTCGTCGCAGATCCTCAATGTAGAAACATTCAGGAAGTATCGCGCTATAGGAACGAGACAATCCCTGACATCAATGAGATTGTACCTTCCCTAACGAATCCCTATGCAATGACACTGGGAGACATTGTTTTTGATGCTCCTGATTTATGGAGTGAAATGAAGGCATCAATGTCCAAGCAGAAAGTCACCTTTTTTCAGGTCATTGGCAATCATGATCACCTCGAAACTGCGCCGAATGAAGAGGCGAGTGCTGAAAATTTCAGGCATTTTTTCGGTCCTACGGATTATTCATTTAATAGAGGGAAAACACATGTGGTCGCCATGGATAATGTAATCTACAGCGGGAAACAGGAGTACAGTGGTGGTATTACGGATGCGCAATTAGCGTGGCTGGAACAGGATCTTTCCTATGTTTCAGATGATTATATGGTGATTTTTGCGTCCCATATTCCATTTCGCTCGGGCAGTCGCGTTAATACAAACGTGCATTATAACGAGGTGTTACAGCTATTATCTAGATTCTCTTCTGCATATATCATGACAGGGCACACACACTATCCGGATAAATATATTCATGAAGTCAATGGCAAAAAAATTTATGAGTATATTCATGGTGCTGCATGCGGGGCGTGGTGGAATTCAAATGTCTGTGCAGATGGCACGCCGAATGGCTATGGTGTTTTCGAAATTGAAAATGGAAAGATCGTCGATGAATTCTATAAAGCGACAAACTATGATCGCTCCTTTCAGATCAGGGCATACGATGCCCGGCAGGCTTTCGGGCCGGCAGGGAAATTCACATATTATTATAGCGCACCGGTGAACCTGAATCTTTCCGGCGATGGATGGATTGTCGCAAATGTCTGGGATGCGGATGACAGTTGGACTGTGGAATTATACCAGAATGGTAAAAGCCTGGGCCTTATGAAAAGAGTTACCTCCCGGGATTATTGGGCGACCTATTATCATATGGAAGAATTAGGGAAAGCCGTGGGATCAGATTTTGATAAATCGGAGAATCATTTTTTTGAAGGCCGGTTGAATGGTGATGTTTCAAATGCTAATTTTGAAATTATCGCAAAGGATAAGTTTGGAAACGTCTATCGTTGTAATCGTCTACAGACCGATTATACCGGAATTGCCAGTTATGTAAATTAGGCATTTAATTATAACTTCATGTCTAAAATTTAGTCAGTGGGAAATAGAAAAGTATCAATGAAGGATATTGCAGGCGAACTCGGAGTTTCCGTAGCCTTGGTATCTTATGTGTTAAACGGGAAGAAAACAGATAAAATCAATGAAAATACAGCTGCCAGGATAAAGGATCTCGCCGCTAAGATGAATTATTCGCCTAATCAAATCGCTAAAAGCCTTAAGACCAACCGAACGCAAACTTTGGGCCTGATTGTAGCGGATATCTCTAACTTGTTTTATTCTTCAATTGCGAAATATATAGAGGAAGAGGCAGATAAGTACGGCTACCGTGTGATCTATGGAAGCGCACATGAAGATCCAAAGAGGTTTAACTCTATCTTACAACTTTTGCTCTCCAGGCAAGTTGACGGACTGATTTTGGCGATGCCGGAAAAAACCGAGTCTTGCATACAGATGCTTAAGGATCAGCGTAAGCCCTTTGTTATAATTGATAGGAAATTTTATGAATATCCTGAGATACCTGCCATTCTTCTCAATAACCGGGCCGCCTCAAAAAGTATTGTAGAGCACCTCTATAATAACGGGTTTAAACGATTGGGCGCGGTAACGATTAACAGGAATCTGGTTAGTCTTCAGGAACGTAAAGAAGGGTTTATGGATGCGTCATCGGAATTGTTGGGTAGCCGCCCGTTTATTTATGAGCTGGAAGAGGATCAAATGGATGTTCAGATGGATGAGGTGATTAATAACGCCTTATACAGAGATAAAGTAGATGGGCTTTGTTTCTTTACCAATAAGGTCGCGATGACGGGACTGTCCAAGATAGCCGCTATTGACATAGCAGTTCCGGGACAGTTGGGAATTGTCTGTTTTGATGAAGCCAAGGCCTATGATATATTCAGGACTCCCGTTTCATATTATAAACAGCCGCTGCCTGAAATGAGCAAGACGGCGATCGAATATTTACTGAAAGAGATTGATCAAAAAGAGCAGGGTTTAATCGAAAAACCAAATGAATTCATTGGAAAATTAGTGATACGAAGGTCTTCAGACAGACAATAATTTATAAACTTTAATTATGTATTCTATGCAAAGGCGAATCCGGACAAGGATATTGATAACAGCTATATTGGCTCTTTTCTTGCTATCTGGGTATGGACAGATTACAATGCCCAGGTTTTTCTCTGACCACATGGTGCTCAAAAGTGATACGACAACCGCCTTTTGGGGATGGGCGCAGAGGGGACAGCCAGTCTTTGTAAAGGCCAGTTGGATGGAAGACACGATCAAGACAGTGGCATTGGGTACTGCGAAATGGAAAATTGATTTGCCTACTGCCAAGGCAGGTGGCCCGTATAAGATCAGTGTCATTTGTCGAAATGATACGCTGGTTTTAAATGATGTGCTGCTGGGCGAAGTATGGATTTGTTCCGGGCAGTCAAATATGCAGCGAAGTGCGGCGCATAAGTTACCCCAAATGCTCGACGTGCTGCATGGCCCATTTAACAATAAGGTTAGAATTTTAAATGTACGGGATATTGCATCTGAGACACCACAGGATAACATTTATGATATGTGGCAGACATGTGATTCTGTTTCTTTAAGGCCCTTTTCGGCCATAGCCTATTTTTTTGCTCAGAAAGTAAGTCAAACGTTGGATGTGCCGGTTGGTGTCATTAATGCCAGTTGGGGCGGAACTTGTGCAGAAGTCTGGCTTCCTGCCGGAGAAGTGTTAACGGATAGTTTCCTCTCTGCAAAATCAAGACTTCAGAAACTGGCGCCCTTTAAACCCCATTTGCCCGGCCAGGCCTGGAACTCGATGATTTACCCCTTTGTTGGTTATGGAATAACTGGTGCTTTATGGTATCAGGGTGAAAATAACACGGTTTCATGGGACGGTTATGCAAGGTTGTTCTCTAAACTAATAAACTCCTGGCACAGAAAATGGAAAAAGGATTTTCCGTTTTATTTTGCACAGATAGCCCCCTATAATTATAAGAATAAAGGCTTACAGCGGGGAGCCCTTGTACGGGAAGCTCAAAATCAGGTTTCTTTGTCTGTTGAGAATGCCGCTATGGTATTGACCTCGGATCTGGTAAATAATATCAATGATATCCATCCGATCCTAAAAAAGGAAGTTGCCATCCGGATGGCGGATCTTGCGCTGGTAAATGTTTATCATGCAATTTCTAAGAACCCCTATTCTCCCATTTTAAAAAGCTATACAATTGAAAAAAATAGAATCATTATTTCTTTTCATTATATGGATCATGAAAAGCTTGAAGTACATAATGGAGATATAATACATGGATTATATATAGCAGGTAAGGACAGAAAATTTTTGCCGGCATCCTACAAAATTGACGGAAATAAGCTGATCGTGTTTAACCCATCCATCCAGCATCCCGTTTCAGTGAGATACGCTTTTTCAGATACTACATTAACGAATTTATATTCCAGCAATGGATTGCCGGTTTCTTTGTTCAGACTCGACAACTGGAATCAACCCACAAAATAAGACCTATCGATTATGAAGTCATGTATTTATAGTTTACTTTTTTGTTTATTACTTTCATCTTGTCTTCCTGAGGGGCAGCGTGGCCAAAAACAGCTTTCCTTAAAGGATAGCACGGATATGTATGTTTCTAAGAAAGATTTGTCTGCTATTGTAGTTGGCTACTGTACGCCCTCACTGAGCGCGCCATTTTATGTTGCGCTGGAAAAGGCCGTTCGGGAAAATACGTTGCATTATGGAATGCAATATCTGTCTACTGATGGTCAGGGCGATATTAATAAACAGGTATTGGCAGTAGAGGATTTGCTGTCTAAAGGGATAAAAGTGCTGATTCTTAATCCGCTGGACCCTAAAGCGTTGATTCCGGTAGTAGAGAAGGCCAAGTCAATGGGAGTCGCGGTGTTCATTCTGGACAGTTTTATTGATGACGCCGCTCCGTATATTTCCAGCGTTGTTGCCAACAATCAGTTGAATGGAGAATTGCTTGGACAGTGGGTTGTCAATCATGTTGGAAAGTCACAGCTTAAAATCGCTTTCATTAGTGGGAATCAAGGTAATCCAGTAGGGCGGGAAAAGAGGCTCGGTTTTGTTAGAGGACTCGCAGATGCACAGTTGCATAATGAAAATCACACGAGTTTCAAAATTATTACCCAGGGTTGGGGAGGCTGGACGAATAACGGCGGCCTGAAGGCGATGGAAGATATTCTGGTGGCACACAAGGATGTGAATGTGCTTTTTGCAGAAAATGACGCAATGGCCATCGGTGCTTTAAAAACCATAAAAGAAATGGGGCTGGAAGGGAAAATCGCAGTTGTGGGTGTCGATGGCCAGAAGGAAGCGTATGCATTGATTAAAAAAGGAATTTATAGTGTTACGGCTCAAAACAGTCCGGATATTTTAGGAGGGAATATGGTAAATGTGGTCGTTCGGTATTTAAATGATGAAAAAGGTATTAAGCAGGTGAATTATACGAAATCAGTGGTAATTGACGCCGAGAATGTAAATCAATTTTATAATCCGCAATCCTTATTCTAAGATGGTAGAGCTTAAGGGCATTTCGAAAAGTTATGGGGGAATTCAGGCACTGGATAATGTGAACCTTACTATTGAATACGGAAAGATCCATGCTTTGTTGGGTGAAAATGGTGCGGGGAAATCCACATTAATGAAAGTCCTTTCGGGGGCTGTTAAAAAGGATACCGGCATAATTCGCATAGATGGAGAGGAAAGGGATATAGACTCTCCTAAGTCTGCAAGGGAAGAAGGGATAGGGATTATCTATCAGGAGTTCTCACTTGTTCCTGAACTGACGGCTGCCGAAAATATATATTTAAATCAACTGGGAGATTCATTTTGGATTGATTGGAAAGCGCTCTATAAAAATGCTGCCCATTTAATTGAAAGTCTGGGGTTTCAGTTGGATGTAAGGAAAAAGGTGGCAAATCTGAGCGTTGCTGAACAACAAATCGTGGAAATTGCTAAAGCCTTGACTTCAGATATAAAACTCATAATTTTTGATGAGCCCTCAGATGTCTTGGGGGCGCATGAAGTGGCTATTTTGTATAAGGTACTGGATAAGCTCAAAAAAAAGAATATTGCCATTATTTATATATCCCATCATTTACCGGAGATCTTGGAGATTTCAGATAGTATTACCGTTTTAAGAGACGGCAAATCTGTTGCGACCGTTGAAAACAAGGATTTGAACAATGATAAGCTAATTGCTTTAATGTTAGGTAAATCGCTTCAACGGGTGTTTAGAAATCCGGTGGAACATTTAAACCGGCCTTCTATCTTCAGCGTTTCAGGCGTAAGACTTCCCATGGGCAATGCTGACGTTGAATTGGAGGCAAGGTCCGGAGAAATTTTGGGCATTGCGGGGTTGGTAGGATCGGGCAGGACGGAGCTCTTAAGAGCGATTTTCGGTGCTGATGGAGCTAAGAGGAAAAAGGTGTCCATTGATGATGTAAACATTCAGACAGATTCCCCAAAGATGAGCGTGGCCGGGAAGATTGGTATGGTTCCCGAGGACAGAAAGAAGGATGGTGGCATTCTCAGCCGTAGCATACGCGATAATATTTCAATGACGAATTACGCCCTGATCAAGAATGCATTTGGATTTATTCAAGAGAAGATAGAGCAAAAAAATGTTACCTCCCTCGTGGACCGGCTTAAGATCAAATGCGCATCTATAGATTCGGAAGTGGGCTCCCTAAGCGGAGGCAATCAGCAGAAGGTGATTCTTGCCAAATGGATCAACAGCGGTGCAGATATTTTATTGATTGATGAGCCCACCCGGGGTGTGGATGTCGGAGCACGAGCGCAGATATATGATATTTTATTTGACTTAGCTAATAAAGGAAAAACGTTAATTGTCGTTTCCTCTGATCTGGAAGAGCTGATGACCATATGTGACAGGGTGGCTGTAATGAAAAAAGGGGTATTTACAGGAGAGGTGTTAAAAGAAGGCTTTTCTGAAGAGAAGTTGCTTCGGCTGGCTATAGAATAACCATAAAATTATAAAAGCTAAATAATGAGGATTAAAACAACCCTTGGTAAATTTTATCAGTACAATACAATCGCTATTTTTATTCTAATGTTGATTGTATCGGGGCTGATTACACAGAATTTTTTTTCAGTAAATAATATCTCCAATTTGATCCGGCAATCTGCGCCGATCGGTTTGATAAGTATGGGAATGTTGTTAGTAATACTGACAGGGGGCATTGACTTATCGGTCGGATCGGTTGTTGCAATGATAGGTGTTTGTTTTTCGCTGTTGAGCTATGAAGTATATTTTCCTGTAGCGTTTGCTTTATCCTTGTTAATCGGGCTGGTGCTGGGTGCGATTTCAGGTTACCTTGTGGCCTATAGGAAGATTGCTTCCTTTATCGTCACATTAGCAATGATGACGATGATCAGAGGCGCCGGCTACCTGCTCTCAAAGGGAGCACCGGTAAGTGTCGGTCCTCATTCTTCTGATATATTTATCCTCGGGTCTGGTTCGATAGCGGGAATTCCGATCTCTGCTGTCGTTCTTTTAATAGTATTCTTTATTTTATATATACTGCTTAAATTTAATGTGTTTGGGCGCGTTGTCCTGGCCATTGGTTCCAATGAAGAAGCGGTGCGTTTATCTGGAATTGCGGTTAAGAAATCAAAGTTTGCTGTATATGCAATCTGTACCGTACTTACAGCTTTAGCCGCATTATTAATGGTTGGTCGTACCGGCGTGGGTACGCCAAATATAGGAATAGGCCTTGAGCTGGATGCGATAGCTGCCGTGGTGATCGGAGGTGCTTCGCTTGCCGGCGGCAGGGGGTCTCTACTAAATACACTACTGGGTGTGTTTATACTTAGCATGATCGGTAATGTCATGAATTTATTGGATATCACCTCCTACCTGCAACAGATTATAAAGGGGGTGATCATTATTGCAGCAGTTCTTTTTCAACGCAGTTAAAATTATTTTATTTAGATGATATTAAACTATGAAAGTGCATTGTCGGCTGATTTGCTGAGTTTGCCACAAAAACAAAGTAAAAGCGTTGTCATGCCTATTGTACATTTCGGAGTGGGCGGTTTTCATAGGGCGCATCAGGCATGGGCATTGCAAAATTTAAAAAATAACTTCCGGGAAAAATATGCCGACTGGGGTATTTGCGGTCTTTGTATTCTACCGGGAGACTTGCCGTTTGTGGAAGCACTTCGTGTGCAGGACTGCCTGTATTTTGTACAAAGTTTCGCGGCAGATGGCTCGAGACATGATGTGCTGGTAAGTGCCATTAAAGAATTACTACATCCCATAAAAGATTACGCTGCCATATTAGATAAGATCGCTAGCGACGATACAAAAGTGATTAGCTTTACCATTACGGAAGGTGGATATAATGTAGATTATGACAAGCATATATTCATATGGGAAACACCTTCGATTCAAAGTGACTTGAAACGGGCAGATACGCCTCAAACCATATTCAGAATTCTGGCTGAAGGACTAAGGCAACGGATGGAAGCAGGTGCGCAAGGTATCGCACTGATGTCCTGTGATAATGTGCAACACAATGGCGATATCCTTCGTTTTGCTCTATTGGAATTTTTAAAGAAATTTGATCGGGATTTGATCATCTGGGTGGAGGAGCATGTTAGCTTTGTGAAAACAATGGTGGATCGAATCACACCGGTAGCTTCCACGCAACAGAAAAATGAGTTTGCAGCCAGCTACGGATTAGAAGATAGATGCCTGGTGGTTTGTGAAGATTTTTTTCAATGGGTTATTCAAGATGATCCCAGACTGAAAGGATTGCCCTATGAAGCGATGGGCGCCACCTTGGTCGAAGATGTTGCCCCCTATGAAAAGATGAAGCTGCGCCTACTTAACGGCGGACACTCCTTAACAGGCCTATTGGGAGAACTGCTGGGATATGACAGAATCCACACGGCCATTGCGGATCCTCTTATTAAAGCCGTTTATATCCACTATTGTCAGGAGGAAGTGATGGATACGCTGGATGAAATACAGGAAGTGCATTATATGGAATATATTAACGAACTGGTACGCCGGTTTAGCAACCCGATGATCAACGACAGTACAGCCAGAATCATATCAGGTTCTACAGATAAGCTGCCTAAGTTTGTTTTACCGGTCATCTCAGACCAATTGGCCGCAAAAAGCCGAAAGATTAAATGGGGGATGCTGATTATTGCGGCCTGGTATTACTACCTGGCAACTGCTTTTAAAAGGGATGAAATGGCGATGGTGGTAGATCAGAATAAAGAGACGCTCTTAGAATTGTTCCGCACTGATGGATTTGATGCTGGCATTTTCTGGGACAATGGCCCCGGGTTGGAGGCCGTTCGGTCTTCAGATGCGGCACAGTCGTTATTTGTTGCCTATGTTCAGGGTATATCAAATTCTGATATCCAACTGAGAAGGTTATTTATTCATCAATTATTAGAATCTTAGTGATAATGGGGAAAAAAATAGTTTGTTTTGGGGAAGTGTTGTGGGATGATTTTGGTGTGACAAAAACAATTGGTGGGGCGCCGCTCAATGTGTGTTATCACTTATCTAAACTAAACAGACAACCGATCATTGTTTCTCAGGTGGGTCAGGATGCACTTGGAGTTAAGCTTATCAGTCATATTGCAAATTGGGGAATAGATACACGCTTCTGCCCTCAGACACAAACCTATCCCACATCTACTGTGGTGGTTAATCTTTTACCTGAAGGAGAGGTAAAGTATGATATTACAGAGGCTGTAGCGTGGGATTACCTCACTTACAATGACACCCTCGCCGGAGAGATTGCAGATTCGGATGCTTTTGTGTATGGAACATTAGCCGCCAGAAACCAAATGACCAGAAATGTGTTGCTGGAATATCTTAAAGTCTGCAACTGGCCGATACTGGATCTCAATCTCCGCCAGCCCTATTGTGAACCGGAGGTGATTATGCCACTTATAAGGGCATGTAAGAGTATTAAAATCAATCTGGAAGAACTGTATTTCCTATGCCGGTTATGTAAAGGATCATGTAGTAGTGAAAATGAAGGGGTATCTTTGGTTTTATCAGCTTTTGATAATTTGGACGAAGTGATACTTACAAAAGGGGCAGAGGGTGCCTCTTATTATAATAGGGATGTATCTGTAAATGTGCGTGGAGTCAAAATACAGGTTCAGGATACTGTCGGAAGTGGGGACTCCTTTTTAGCAGCGTTCATAAATGGAAAGCTTTCTGGGAAGGGTAACAAAGAGGTTTTACAAGAGGCTGCTATTTTGAGCGCTTATATTGCGACGCGTAATGGAGGCTGTCCCCCCTATACTTTAACAGATTTAGAGAATTTTAAAAGTTCATTAATATGATTAAGAATGTGAAATGCCCTGCATTATTGTTCGGTTTACTGGTTTTAACGATAGCGACCTGTGTGGCTCAGAGAAAACTTCATAGAACTGTTATAAAAAACATGGCTGAGTTGCAGCAGTTTTTTCATTATGAAGACGATAAGCCTGTAATTATTTCCGGACATCGGGGTGGGCTACTGCCAGGTTATCCGGAGAATTCAATAGAAGCCATGGAAAAGACGCTCACTTTAATGCCTTCGTTTTTTGAAATTGATCCCAGGTTTACGAAAGACAGCGTTATTGTATTGATGCATGATGATGATTTGGAGCGAGTATCTGATATGAAAGGAAAGGTAAGTGCGCATACCTATGCGGAAATTAAAAACGCAAGACTGAAGGATCGTCAGGGGAACCTGACGAGTTATAGAATTCCAACGTTGGTAGAAGCCTTAGAATGGGGCAAAGACAAGACGATCTTTAATCTGGATAATAAAAATATACCCTGGTCAAGGTATGTTGAAATGTTTAAGGATAATAAGTATCCGAATCTGATCTTAAGTGTTCGCTCTATGAAGGAGGCATTGTATTATTATAATCGGTTGGATAATGTTTTATTGTGCGTGGCGATTAAAAAAAAGGAAGATCTGAACGCTTTCATTGCAACCAAGATTCCATATAACCGGATTATCGCCTATGTTGGAGATTCAGTCTCAGATAACACAAATGATATTTGCCGTTTTTTAAGACATAAAGGCGTCATGTGCTTTTATTCCTTTCCCCCGACGTTCGACAAACTGAGAACAAATGCGCAACGCAAAAATGCCTATATAAAAGAACTGATTAAGCGGCCTGATATTATCGAAACGGACTACCCGGCTTTGTTTGCGGGAATGATTAACTAGCTGAATGCGGGAAAAGGAGCGTGTCTGTGATGCGCGAACCCGCCATAAAGTTGAATGCCCTGCAAGATCATAATGACTGGTATGATTTCTGTTTGGGTTTTCTCGTTCTGCCGGCTGCAGTTGAGTTGCTAATTGAGCATCAAATTTTTATCTAACTCAATCGATTGCTTAAAATATTTGTTTTATTGTCTATACATGATGCTTTATAAAATATAAAGTTTAATATTGCTATTGCGTGCAGATGGATAAATTGCTTTCATAACTCTGTTGCCAGTAATTTGAAATTAGGAAAGAAACGATTGGCGTATGGCGATGTGGCGCTTTGCCGGCAAGTAAAGACTGGGTTATCCGATTTTCGGAAAGGAAAGCTTTGAAAAAAAGAACTGCCTAGCTAGCATTATTAGAAATGGATCAGCAAAATGCCCATTACAGCAATGACGAATTATTGGATCGCTTAAAAAATGGTGATCTGCAGGCTTTTGATGCTTTATACAAAAAATACTTTAAGCTGCTGGCTGTGAGCGCCTTTTATTTTCTTAAGGATGAAAGTGAGGCTTATGACCTTACACAGAATCTTTTTATGGATATCTGGGAAAAGAAACTATATGAAAATTTTCATGAGGACCTGAAAGGTTATCTATTTTTGGCAATCCGGAACAGGTGCTTTAATGCTATTAAAGCACGGGAGAGAAAGATAGAAAAGCAGCTTGAGTACCAGTTAATGTATACGGACCGTTTTATTGAAGAAGATCTGGAAGGCGCTGATAGGAATTATTCTGTTCTTCTATCCCGGTTAATGGAGCGGTTGAAAGGTCAAAGGAAGACGGCGCTTAACCTGGTTTATTTTCAGAAAAAGAAATATAGTGAAGCGGCTGAGGAGATGGGTATTGGCGTCAACTCACTTAAGACTCATTTAAAAAGCGCGTTAAAAGTATTGAGAAAAGGCGCAAAAAACGAAAATTAAATTAACCCATATGCTATTATAACTGTT
Organism: Arachidicoccus terrestris; assembly: GCF_020042345.1. Classification (NCBI taxonomy): domain Bacteria; kingdom Pseudomonadati; phylum Bacteroidota; class Chitinophagia; order Chitinophagales; family Chitinophagaceae; genus Arachidicoccus; species Arachidicoccus terrestris. The sequence continues at coordinate 2,033,783 of NZ_CP083387.1, read as the reverse complement.
GCTATTAGAATCATGAATGTTAAGGATAAAATATACCTCTTGTATTTTGAAACAATCACGGGCATCATTTCGCCTGAGGATCAGTCTTTTGTGCAACAGGAGTTAGAAGATAATGCAGCATTTCGACAAATATGGCTGACCCTGGAAAAAGAAGGACAGAATCTGAAAGTAGAAGAGTTCTCTAAACTGATCGATGAAAACGAAGCGCTGCAGGAGGTAAAAACGAGATTAAATCAGCGACAGCAGGACCAGCGAGACGCCGGCAATGTAAATAACCTGTCAGATGATCCATTTGCGACGGCAGGTAATCTAAAGGAGAGAGCGATTGATACCAATGAGAATAAGGATTCTGCAAACAAGCCGGACGCGTTAGGCAAAACGCCTTCCAGGATGATTCGTCATATGTGGAGATGGGCTGCAGCTGTATTTGTGCTGGCCTGCCTATCAGGCCTGGGATATTGGATTACCCGCAGCGAAAAGATAACCAATATCGAAAAAATCGCTTCAATTGTCCGCCAAGATAAAAAAGAGATTGAGCTGCAACTGGCCAGTGGTAAAAAAGTGGCCATCGCTGCTCAACAACCCGGCCGGACAATCCAGATAAAAGGTGGTGCTATCGCCTTGAATACAGATAGCCTGACATTTAATGCAGCGGACACGGCCCAGAATCTGCTGACTGTACCGGGCGGAAGGTTTTACCGTATAACGCTGGGTGACGGCACAAAAATTACACTTAATTCATCGACGAGCTTACGTTTCCCATTTCACTTTACCGGTGCTACCCGTGAGGTATATGTAGATGGGGAGGCTTATTTTTCGGTAACAAAAGATCCTGCCCATCCATTTATTGTTCACACGCCGCTTACTTCTATTAGGGTATTGGGGACTAAATTTAATGTGAACACTTACCAGAAAGGTGCCGTTAAAGCCGCCCTGGTGGAGGGCAGTATTTCCACCAAAGACAATAGCTCTGCCAGAAAGCCGATCTTACTTCGACCAGGCAACGAAGCTTCCTTTGAAGTCAAAAATGGGTTTAAAACGCATGCATTTGATAAGGATGACGTTCTATCATGGCTGGACGGAGTCTATTATTTCCATAATATGACGATTGACCAGCTGGCAAAAGTTATTTCCAGAAATTTTGGTGTCCCGGTAACGGTAGCTGATGCGAAAACAGGCGCCCGTTCGGTAACCGGTGTAATGAACCGCAGTAATCTTCCTGAACTATTAAGTGATCTGTCTGTGACTGCCGGTGTGCGGCCTTACTATAAAGATGATCATCTTTATTTGCAATAAGATATATTCGAAAGGTTGATCTTAATAACATCATTGTCACGCCGCCTTTTTCTTCTTTTGGGTATGTCATACTTCGATGTTTGGACACAACGGAAACTATCGGCACTCGATTTTTTTTCCGGAAGCAAGCCATTGGCAATGAGGGTGTTTTATTTTTTTCTAGCGGTAAGAGCGAAAAATTAAAAATAAAAGTTAAGAATGGTTCACCCGTTTTTAACGAATCGTTGTTATTTATTTATGAAGAACAAGGTTCTTCTTCTATTTCTCCCATGCTACTTAAAAAAGATAATTATGCACATGATTGCCTCACGTCAAAAATGGCGTAGATTAAAAGTGTATTTGAACCTGTGTCTTTGTTGCGGCGCATTCTTGTTGCTGCTGTCAGGTCCCCGGGTAATGGCTCAGCAGGCTCCCGAAAAACTCAAACTACCGGTAACTTTACATGAGCAGCAGACACCTCTGTTGAATGTCTTACGTTCGTTAAAAAAACAGACAGGGCTGATATTTTTCTATTCCAATGATGTTTTAGATGATGGCCAATTGGTTACATTGGATTGTAAATCGAAGCCGGTAGGAGAGGTATTGAATATGTTATTTGCAAAAATGCCTGTTCAGTATACCTTGAAAGGAGACAAGATCCTGATTGTCAAAAAGGTCAAAGCGCCATCTCTTCCCAAAGAAAAGTCGCCGGCTGATCTCCCCGCGGTTGACAGCAATCGTATCAGAGGGACGGTGATGGATGTCGATGGAAAACCCATAGCCGGGGCTACTGTTTTGGTGAATGGCTCCAATGAGGGAACGCTCACAGATGTGCTGGGTGCGTTTGCGATGGCAGCGAAGCCCGGTGCGACCATAACGGTCTCCATGGTGGGTATGATCAGTCAGGAGGTCGCTGTCCCCGAAAAAGGAACGATGAAAGTAACACTGGTTGCTAAGCCAACCATTCAAAATGATGTGGTTGTCGTCGGATATGGCAAACAGTCCAAGCTGACAGTCACAGGCGCCGTCTCCTCTGTTAATATGGAAGACATGCAGACTTCCGTACCCAGCCTCACCAACGCCCTTGCAGGCAAGGTAGCCGGCGTGATTTCCGTCCAGTCCAGCGGAGAACCCGGATATGACAATGCGCAGTTTACTATTCGGGGTATCGGTACATTTACGGGTAATACTTCGCCACTGATTATTGTGGACGGTGTACAAAGAGATGACGTGAACAGCTCTTATGGCGGGTCCTTCAATAATATCGACCCGGAGGATATCGCCAGCATCAGCCTTTTAAAAGACGCGTCTTCAACGGCCATGTACGGTGCGAAAGGTGCTAACGGCGTACTTATCATTACGACTAAACGGGGGATCGCCGGTAAGCCTAAAATCTCTTTGAAAGCAGAAACAGGACTTACGGGCTTTACGAAGACACCAGAAATGCTGAATGGTGTCGAATATATGAAACTCTATAATGAAGCGCGGCGGAACATGGGACTGGCGCCCGCTTATTCAGACGAAATAATTCAGAAAACAGCCAGCGGACTGGACCCCTACATGTATCCTGATGTGGATTGGATGAAAGAAGTTTACGGGAAAAGCTCCTCTCTGACCAACGTCAATTTAAATGTTTCAGGCGGTAGCGAAGCCGTACGTTATTATGTATCTGCCTCTTTCTATAATCAGGACGGGCCATATAATGTGAAAACATTGAACGACTTTAATCCTAACCTGAATTTTAAACGCTATGATTTCAGAACAAATCTGGATATCAATCTGACCAAGAGTACTATTTTGTCCATGAACCTGGATGCCATGCTGGTTAATGCGAAGTATCCGGGGATCTCTGCGGGATCTCTGTGGTATATATCTTATGCAACGACACCTGTAGGCTTCCCGGTAAAATTTTCAGATGAAAAGTGGGCGGGACCCATTGGCAACGGAGGCTCTAATCCTTTAAATGAAGTACAGAATAACGGTTATTCAAAAGAGTTCAGGCCCACCGTGCAATCTGTTTTTACCGTCAACCAGAAATTAGATGCCATTACCAAAGGGTTGAGTGCCTATGGCCGCTTTTCGTTTGATAGCTATGGGGAGTTTGATAATCGCCGGGCCAGACAAAATGATCTTTATGCAGCGTCCGGCAGGGATGATAATGGCCAGCTGGTTTTTGTGCAGACCCGGTTTGGCCAGCAATTTTTGAACTATTCTAAAAGTTCAACCGGAGAAAGGACGATGTATCTGGAGGGCAATATCAATTATGATCGCCGGTTCGGCCTGCATCACGTTGGAGCCATGGTACTGTATAATATGCGCAATCGCTTAGTAAGTTCAGCAGGTGATGCTGTCAGCTCAATTCCTTATCGCAACCAGAGCCTTGCCGGCAGACTGACCTATGGTTATGACGAGCGGTATCTGCTGGAACTCAATGCAGGCTATACGGGCTCGGAGAATTTTGAACCGGGTAGGAAATTCGGACTATTCCCTTCCGTCTCCGGTGGGTGGGTGATTTCAAGGGAGCATTTTTTTAAAACCTTAAACAATACGATCTCGCTTTTAAAGCTTAGGGCTTCTTATGGGATTGTCGGTAATGATAATATCGGAAGAGGCGGCCGGTTCCCGTATATTACGCAAATTACAGGAGGAGGAACAGCCGGATTCGGACTAAATGGAAGCGCCCTTGGCGGCCTTAATGAAAGTGTTATCGGTGTGCAGGATCTGACCTGGGAAAAGTCCTACAAAACAGATATCGGCCTTGAAGTAGGCATTAAGGACCGGGTGAGCATTACCCTAGATTATTTTAAGGATGATCGTAAGAACCTGCTTATCGCGCGCAAGACCTTATCTTCTATTGCAGGATATAACAACTCGGCCGTCTATGCCAATCTGGGGAAGATGAATAACCGGGGACTTGACGGAACGATAGAATATAATGACAAGATCGGTGAACTGGGGTTAAGGGTCTATGCCAATGCGACCTATGCCAAGAACAGAACAGTTTTTGAGGATGAGCCGATCAGAAAGTATGGCTATCAGCGAAGCACCGGTCACATGTATGGAGAATTCACCGGCTATATTGATGAAGGTCTCTTTGTTGATGCGGATGATATTTCAGGGCATGCCACCCAGGGGTTTGGCGTGGTGGCACCCGGCGACATTAAGTATAAGAACCTGAATCCGGAAGATGACAATGTCGTAGATGCTAATGACTGGACTTATCTGGGTAAATCTCCATTTCCTGAATGGTCCTATGGGGCCGGCTTTACGGTCAGTTGGCATAATATTGACCTGTCCATGCTCTTTCAGGGTGTATCAGGTGTGGGCATCATGGCCAATGGCTCTGAAATCCGTGGTAATGGCGCCGGCGCTGACGGCGTAGGCGTTATACCTTTTTCGGGTATCGGACAATTCCCCAATAACACAATGGCCATACTCAAAGACCGGTGGACGGCGCAAGACCCCAGGCAGGATGCCTATTATCCGAGAATCACCATTGGTTCACTGACGGATAATAATTATCTGAACAGTACCAGATGGTTAAAAAGCGGGGATTATATGCGTTTAAAACAGGCTTCTATCGGTTATACAGTTGTTTCCAGGAAGGTGAAAAGCGCCGGGCTTTCAAGTCTTTACTTTTACCTCTCCGGACAGAACCTGTTTACATTCAGCAAGTTTAAGTTATGGGATCCTGAACTAGGGTCTAACGGAGCCAAATATCCGATCAACAGAATGATCACACTGGGTGTCAGGGCCAACTTTTAGTAAAGTTTAAAAAAGTAAAGAACATGAAAAGCAATAATATAACAGAATCTCGCCTTTGTTTAATGCTGATCCTGCTGACAACCTTGCTCATGACGACAGGTTGCAGCAAATACCTGGATCAAAAACCGGATAATTTACTGACCTCGGATATGATCTGGCAGACCAGGGCTAATGCAGAAGCTTACTTAAACCAGGTATATAGTTATGTCGCCGCCAATAATGTGGATGATCGCTACACGCGTTTAGGTGGAAGTGATGAAACCTCTTGCAGCATCGCCGGGGTGCCGGTGCGCCTGATGACCTCAGGCAACTGGAATGCGCAGAGCAATTTCTGGCAGACCTGGGGTAGTTATTATGCCGGCATCAGGCAGTCCATCGTATTTGAACAGAATATTGATCGTGTACCTAATGACCTTTTAAGCGCTGATCTTAAGAATCAGTATAAGCATGAGGTGTTATTTTTAAGAGGATGGTTCTATCTGGAATTATTAAAGCAATACGGTCCCTTTGTTAAATTAGATCATTTACTAAGCTTGAATGAGGATTTTAATCAGTATCCGAGGGCACCGCTTGACACTTGTGTCGCTACGATCAATAGCCTGATGGACAGGGCAGCCGCAGGCCTTCCTGATTCCTGGAATGCATCGAACTACGGCAGGCCTACGTCAGGAGCCTGTAAAGCCGCCAAAGCCCAGTTGGCACTGCTCGTTGCAAGCCCTCTGTATAATGGCAACTCTGAATTCAAAGATTTTAAAAACAAGGACGGCAGCCTACTGGTGCCGGTAAATTATGATCAGAACAAATGGAAAATTGCTGCGGATGCAGCAAAAGAAGTAATCGACATGGGGGTCTATAAATTGTTTACCAATATAGACGAAGGTGATGCGACCTTTGACCCGTATTTATCTTTCAGGGACCTCTTTATCACGAACTGGAATAGCGAGATCATTTTCTCCACGAATATAGTCGGCGACTGGTATTGGGGGCATGAAATACGGATCGCGCCGGCGCCCGGCGGCTATAATATGACTAACGCCACGCAAAATGTGGTGGATGCGTTTTATATGCGCAACGGCAGGACGATTGATGACCCGGCCAGCGGCTATACGGAAAAAGGATTTGTTCAGCATGACGACCCTGCCGGCTGGGGGTTGAGCAGGGATGGGGTCAAAAGAGGCTATGTTGCCGGTAACAGCAATATGTATGTTGACCGGGAAGCCCGATTTTATGCTGCCATCCTTTATAATGGTGCTCCGGTGATCGCCGCCCCTACAGTAGATGACCGCAATTTTTATTCTTCGCCGCAAAACGTCGACGGCAGGGGCAGGGTGGAGTTCTATTACAGCGGAAAGGCAGGTGTCCCCGTTACGACAGGAGATGTGACCGGATATCTCCCTTTGAAAGGCGCCAACCCGGCATCAAATACAAGAACCAATACGATCGTTTACAGGCCCTTTATTCATATGCGGTATGCAGAGATCCTGCTGGATTATATTGAAGCGCTCAATGAGTATGATCCGACCAATCCGGATATCGTTAAATATCTTGATGCGATCAGAACCAGGGCCGGATTGCCCGGTTTTGCCAGTGTCTATCCTGAGAAAATAGGCAAACAGGCTGAAATGAGAAAAGTGATCATCCATGAGCGTCAGATTGAGCTATGCTTCGAGGGGGACCGCTATTATACCCTGATACGTCGCAAAATGATGAATGACCCGAAAATTCAGACCATTTACAGAATGAATGTTTCTGAAAATGACAATGGTCAGGGGTTCGCTTTTGAAGACTATTATAAACGCGAAGTCTTGCAGGTCCGCTATTGGGACGATAAAATGTATTTATTTCCTATTTACCAGGACGACCTGGATAAGGACCAGGCATTGGTACAAAATCCATTATGGTAACAGGTAGGGGTGTACAGATCGTGTTTTGAAGTAGTTAACGCAAGATTAAAAGAAAAAAAATATCGCATGAAAAAGTTCATCTTTATATTATGTATATCCATATGGGCTATCTTATTGTCCACGACAGGATGTAAAAAGGACCAGCAGGGAGATTACAGCCCGGCCGGAACAATCATCATTGACAGTTTTACGCCCAGCCGCGGAAGCGGAAGGACCGAAATGCTGATCAGCGGACAGAATTTCACCTCTGATACCTCTATGCTTGAGGTGTCCGTCAATGGAACGATACTGAAAGTCATTGCTGCCAGTACGAAGCAGATCATGGTTGTCGTGCCGAAAAAATGCGGTTCGGGGCCTGTAAGTGTCAGAATCGGTAAGGACAGTGCGAAAAGCGAAGGGATCTTTCAGTATTTATTCACCCGCACGGTCAGTACACTAGCGGGCAACGGGCAGTCTGGCTTTAGTAACGGCAGTGGCTTAAGCGCACAGTTTCATTTTACAGATCCCGTAAACAACTGGTATCGCAGTATGGGTATCGTTGTGGACGATGATCTGAATGTGTATGTGGCGGATCCCGGCAATCACTGTATTCGGAAAATTGATACGGCGGGTAATGTTACGACACTGGCCGGTAATCCATTTGTTTCCGGAAATGCGGATGGGAAAGGAAATCAGGCAACATTCAGTCTTCCCTATGATCTGTACATTGACAAGTCCGGTAATCTCTACGTAGCTGATCCCGGAAACTGGAATATTCGTAAGGTCACACCGGAAGGAGAGGTGACGACCCTTTTTTACACCAGCGTTGATCCCTGGACTCTGACGATGGATGAAAAGGATCAGACAATTTATTACAGTAGCTGCCGGATTCCCGGCCCGGTTTACCAGGTAAAAGCACCGTACACCACTGCTGAAGTGATTATTGACGGCCTGAACTACCCTTCCTGTATACGCCTTGATTCAAAAGGAAATCTGATAGCGGCTATAAACGGGGGAAATGTCATCACCCGATTTGATGCCACTACCTGGAATGCTACTGATATCGCCGGGCTGGCGGGTACAGCCGGATATGTCAACGGGAAGGGTGCTGATGCGCGGTTCTGTTTGCCCTGGGGGATGGCCATTGATAAAAACGACAACCTGTATGTAGCAGGCAATGGTACCTGGAACGGAGGAACGGATAATCTGGACCAGAGTGTCCGGTACATCGAGAACGGGACCTGGGAAGTAAGCACCTTTGCCGGAAGTGGAACCGCCGGATATCTGGAAGGAGTCGGGTCGGCAGCGTCATTTAGCGCGCCAGGTGGCGTGGCAGTTGATAAGAACGGAACCGTTTATGTGATTGATAAAAATAATAATGTCGTCAGAAAGATTATTTCTGAGTAGCACTCAGGGGATGACTGTTCAAAAGGAAAGCCTCCCAAAATGAGGCTGTCCTTTTGACTCTTTTAAATACTGTTTAATATTATTCAATGACGTGGTTGATGAATTGTCATAAAAGAATATGGCTTCTGTCAGTGAGCGTGATTTTTTTAAGCTGCTCGAAAGCTTCTCTTCCGACTGACAAAAATAAAAATGGGAGCAAGACCGGGCAACATGTTTATTATATATCTCCTGATGGGCATGATGATGGAAAAGGAACCATCGGAGATCCGCTTCAGTCCGTGAATGCGGTAATGCCTAAACTGGCCCCCGGCGATACGGTTTTGCTGAGAGGCGGACATTATTACCAGCCCGTCACGGTTACAAGAAGCGGTACCGAGGATAAGTACATTACTTTCAAGGCGTATCCCGGAGAAATACCTGTTATAGATGGTAGTATGCTTTCCGTTTCCGGTTGGCAGGCATTGGTGAATATGACGGATGTCAGCAATATTTGCCTGGAAGGGATCGATATGGCTAATTTTGTAACCGGAGATGGCGGTACGGATCCTGAAGGCATTAAAATTACAGGTACCGCAAGAAACATTCATATCAGGCAGTGCCGGATTTATAATATTAAAAATAATGCACCGCTTGCAAAAGGGCGCAGTGGTCACGCGATCCTGGTACTGGGTACGGGCCGTGAACCTATAACCGGACTGGAGATTACCGGTTGTACCGTACATGATACACAGACAGGGACCAGCGAGAATATTACCCTCGCCGGTAATATAGACGGGTTCAAAGTAAGCGGTAATACGCTGTATCATACGGAAAATATAGGCATCATTATCGCCGGCGGCGATAATCTGAACCCCAAAGGAGACCCTGCTACTAACTTTGCCCGCAATGGCATCGTCAGTGATAATACTTTATATAATATATCGATGGGCAATAGCCTCGATATATGGGGGGATATGTATGGGGCGATTGCCATCTATGTATGTGGTGGGGCGGGTACGATTATTGAGCGCAATATTGTATATGATTCAGACCGGGGAATCGGCCTGATCAGTGAGAGTAATCTATATGCCAGCAGAGACTGTATTGTCAGGAATAACTATGTCTACAATTGTAACAGAACAGGAATATACATGGGTGACTACCTGAATTTTGTCGGATCCGGAACAAAAAACTGTTATATACTGAATAATACGCTGTTTCAAAATAATCGTATGAAAGGCGCGTTTGGGGAAACAGAAGGTGAGATCAGGCTAACGGAACACTGCGAGAATAACGTTGTTATGAATAACCTGATCTATGGAGGTCCTGGAGATATATTTATTCATAAGTATACCGGATCAGGAAAGGATAATACGATTGACTATAATTGTTATTACAGTCCAGATGGTGGTGCATGGAACTGGAATCATATCCAGGATGATGAAAATATTGCGGATTTCTCCAACTGGCAAAAAGTAAGTGGGCAGGACACCCATTCGGTTTATGGAATAGACCCTGGATGTAAAGATCTGCAAAAACCGGATTTGCATTTATCGCTTCATTCGCCTGTTTGGAATGCGGGTCATTTATTAGAAGACATCTCTTTATTTGGAATGACCGATATCTATGGCGCGCCCAGAATTGACAATAAAAAAATAAGCATCGGTGCTGCCCAGATTCCCTAACTTAGCCACCCGTATTACCGGAAACCAGAAAAGCTTATCTCGTGAAACATACATTCATTTTCTCCCTTATTTCTTTTTGCTGTTTTACTGTAACGGTCCGGGCGCAGGATTTTCCCGGCGTCCGGGATCTGGTTCACAGAAGAGTCCCCTGGTTGGAACAGCACCTTGTTTTAAAAAAGGTGCTGTTTGAAAAGCAGGGAGCGCCTGGCCTTGCAGCTGATATAAAAAAGCAGGATGATACCGCTGATGCCTTTACGTTAAGCTATAGTAGGGGTAAAGTTCAGGTGGAGGCGAATTCTACCAGTGCAGCCGCTTTTGGGGTGCATTGGGATCTTAAATATTATTGCCACCGGTCTATGAGCCATATGGGAGATAATCTGGCTCCGGTTGACAAATTACCCGTTATGACCCGTCCGGTGCATCTGGAGGGCCTGGCAAAGTATAGGTATGCGTTAAATTATTGCACGTATAATTATACCATGAGCTTTTATAATTGGACGGACTGGCAAAGGGAGTTGGATTATATGGCCCTCAATGGGGTAAACCTGATGTTGGTGGCTAATGGCCAGGAGGCTGTCTGGCAGTCCGTCCTTGATCAGTTGGGCTATACACAAAAAGAAATCGATGCGTTTATTACCGGCCCGGCCTTCAATGCCTGGTGGCTGATGGGTAATGTACAAGGCTGGGGTGGCCCGATGACCAGGCCGGTCATTGCCCAGAGAAGCCGTCTTGTGCAGAAAATGCTCAGACGCATGCAGCAGTTAGGAATTCAGCCGGTGATGCCTGCCTTTTTCGGGATGGTGCCCTCTTCCCTAAAACAAAAACGGAAGGCACATATTGTTGAACAGGGGAAATGGGGGTATTTCGAGCGCCCTGATATTTTGGACCCGTCGGACAGTCTTTTTGCCGTGATAAGTGACCTTTTTTATAGTGCCACCAAAAAGCTCTATGGCAAGGATATCCATTTCTTTTCCGGTGACCCTTTCCATGAAGGCGGTAAACACGGGGATATCAATCTGACCACTGCAGGTGTAAAGATTCAGTCTGCCATGCAGCAGGCATTCCCCGGCTCTGTCTGGGTTTTGCAAGGGTGGCAGGCAAATCCAGACAAGGATCTTATTGCAGCGGTTAACAAAAAAGACATCCTCATCCAGGAGCTTTTTGGGGAAAATACCCACAATTGGGAGGATCGGAAGGGCTATGAAGGGACGCCGTTTATCTGGTGCACCGTAACCAACTTTGGAGAGCGGCCCGGTATCAATGGAAAGCTTCAGCGTTTTGCTGACGAAATTTACCGGGTGCGCCATAGTTCTTATGGCGGACTCTGTAAAGGTGTTGGCATTATGCCGGAAGGAATCAATAACAATCCTGTTGTGTATGAGCTGATGCTGGAGCTGGGCTGGCATAAAGACAAGGTGGATGTGCACCGGTGGATCAAGGACTATGTTTATGCCCGATATGGCAAGACTGATCCGGTGATGCTGGAAGCCTGGGAGCTCTTGCTTGAATCTGCCTATAGCAGTGATCTGGGTTATGCGGAGGGGCCGCCCGAGAATATACTCTGCGCACGGCCCGCTTTAAAAATAAAGTCGGTATCCACCTGGGGAAGCCGGACAAAGAAGTATGACCTGAATGCATTTAAGAAAGCCGTAGATTTATTTGCCCAGGCCTGGCCGCAATATAAAGACCAAAGGACGTACAGAATTGATCTGATAGGTATGATCATGCAGCAAATGGGTACATGTGCCGATTCAGTCTATACAGAAGTGATAAACGCGTATATGCAAAAAGACATTGCGGCCTATAACGCCGCTACTAAAAGATTCCTTTCTCTTTTAGATGATGCGACGTCTTTATTGGAGACGGATCCTTTTTATCAACTGCCGACCTATGTCCATCAGGCGAAAGCGTTGAATAACAATAAAGCTGCTGTTAAAAATAATATTGATAACCTGCTGATGTTAAATACCTATTGGGGAGGTAACGATCCGAAGGAGGACAACCTGCATGAATATGCCTATAAAGAATGGGCGCCCATGATGGAAAGTTATTACAAACAAAGGTGGGTACTTTTTTTCAGCTACCTGACGGCAAATCTGAAGGGGGAAAGCGCGCCTCCGGTCAATTTCTTCAAATGGGAGCGTGACTGGGTGGAAAAAACAGCCAGGAGCGTCCTTGCTGCAGACCCAAAAACGCCACAAAGCCCTGGCAAACTGGGGGCTATTTTACCGAAAATAATGGGTAGATTAGAACCCTAAGACAAAATTGCTCATCAGCGCGAACGCTGTTGTTCCTTTGAGTGGATGGCATGTTTGCCGGCAGTAGAATGTGTTGTAGGGGGAAAATATATATTTATACACAGAGAGAGTGTGTGGTGTGGTAAGGCATTAAAAAAGCGTCCCGGATAAAGCATTAACTTCTATTGCTTTATTCGGGACGCTCTATTTTGCAGCTATGTGAGAGAAGGCCGCCTGGCTGTTATCCGCCAGCTACGTTTGTCTTTGGCTGCGTTTACCAGCCAGGGTTCTGGACCAGTAAGCTGTTTTTCTGCGTCTCATCATAAGGTATCGCTAAGAAATACATTTTGTCGTCCCAGTGCCGGTCCTGGATCTTAAAGGTCGTATACACGTAATCATGATAAGTACTTCTATCTGCCCGGTCGGTGCCTTTTACCGTAATTTTAATACCCAATGCCGGCTCATTCATCACTTTCGGGGCGATCATCCAGCGGCGCATATCATAGAAACGCTGGTGCTCAAAGGCCATTTCGATCTTGCGTTCATCACGGTACTCGTCCCTCAGTGCTGTTCCCGTCAAAGAGGCTGTAAATTCAGGCATGCCCGCCCGGCGGCGGATCTGATTGAGAGCCTCTCTGGCCTCAGCGTCTTGTCCTAATCCGATACAGGCCTCTGCATAGTTGAGTAAAGTCTCTCCGTATCGGAAGAATATCCAGGGCACTTCCTGGACGATCGCCTTGTGATCATTGTTCGGATCCAGGAATTTACGGAGGTAGTAATTGGACAGGCTGCCATTCCAGTTTTCGATAGGACCGTTACGGGTATCGATGCCCGGAAGCGTTTTACCATTGGGAAGTGTCAGTGTAGTAAAAGCCTGTATAATACCTACAGGGTCATAGGGCGTGCCGTCGGAATACCGGGGCTTCCAGTGGGCGCCGTCATAGAAGACAGTCGCATAAAACCTCGGATCTCTGTTGGCATAGGGGTTTTTGGCCTGCTCCGGGTTGTTCCAGCTGAATTTGGTGCCGTCTTTCATCTCATAGGAATCCACCATTTGCTGAATAGGTGAATTTTCGCCATAGCCGCCATAGCCATTGGGGCTGAACCACAGGCCCACATTGGGCGCTCCACCACTGGCACTGAACAAACGGCAGAATATCGTCTCGGGGCTTTGCTTGGCCAGGAACAGGTCTGAATAGTTCTTGGCTGTTGAATCACCCGGAGCCGGATCTGCACCGTATAGCTGATAGATTCCCAGGTCCATAACGGCCTTGGCCGCATCTTTAGCCGCCTGCCATCTCGCCTGGCGGCCTGCGCCTCCGTCCATATAGCCTACCTCTTCCCGCTTTGAGGGATTAAGGTTGTACAGGTCACTGGCTGCATAGAGTAATACCCTTGATTTAAGGGCAAGTGCCGCGCCTTTCGTGGCTCGGCCCAGATTATCATCTGAATATTCCAGAGGCAGTAAAGCGGCAGCTGAATCAGCATCTGCAACAATATAGTCCACCGTCTCTTTAAAGCTGCTGCGCGCAATAGCCGTAGAATCTTTCAATCCGTAGACTGTTGAGATTAGCGGAACGCCCCCATAGTTGCGTAGCAGGTTGTGGTAATAATAACCTCTTAGAAAATAAGCTTCACCACGCATCCTTTGAACTGACTGAGCACCTGCCTGGGGCGACTCGGCAGAATTGATCAGAAACTCATTACATTTTCTGATCGCGGCATAGAGTGTGCCCCAGTTCAGGTAGCTGAACCTGGAGCCGCCGAGGATATCCATGTTGGATGCCGTGACAGTAGACTGGACAACCGCCTTGGCGCCGTTGGTCCAGATCGCCTGATCAGTTAATACGCTCATGCCACTGGTTGAGTTGTATTCTCCTTTGCCCAGGGCGGAATAAATATTGTTGATATACGCTTGCATCAGTGAGGAATCTTTCCAGATGGCCTCGCCGGTGATCTGATCGAGCCGTTCTACGTTCAGAATTTTATTACACCTGGTCATCATAAAGCAAATACTCAGTAGCGCAATGTTATATAGAATATACTTTCGCATAATTGATAATTTTAAAAGGTAACGTTTAAGCCCACGTTGAAAATCCTGGACTGTGGATAATAATCACCCGCCGCATTGCTGGCTTCCGGATCCATAATCTTGAATTTGTCCCAGGTAATTAGATTGTAGCCGTTTACATAGATCCTGAAACTATTGATAGAGCCCATTCGGGCCAGCAGTTTATCCGGCAGGTTGTAACCCAGTTCAACGGTTTTGAGCCTTACATAATCTGTATTGCGTAGATAATAAGTGCTGGCGTTGGCGCCCTGTGGTGACCAGTAGGTGTCACCCCTGTTAAAGGTCCTGGGGCCGGAATAAGGCAGGCCCGAAGGGTCTGGCGTCAACCCGGTTTCATCAGCAGGATCCGGTCTCCAGCGGATCCTGGCATCTTCTGCCAGGTAGTTTCCGATATCTCCTGATTCTGTAGATACATACTGAACGGCACCGGCAGAGCCCTGAAAGAAGACAGAAAGGCTAAGCCCACGCCAGTTGGCACCCAGGGACAATCCACCTGTCCAGTTAGGCGTAGAATTCTTATCTACCCGGATCATGTCATCTGCGTTAATCTCGCCGTCGTTATTGACATCGGCGAAGATCAGATCTCCGGCTCTTGCACCGTCCATATGGACGGAGCCGTCAACCTGTGCCTGATCCTGATAGACACCAAGGACTTTATAGTATAAAGATGTGCTGATCCGTTTGCCGGTCTTTCTCTGATAGGAGGGGATATTGGGCACCTCGTCTGCAAAAACCACCTGGGAATTGGAGAAGCCCCCATTGAGACCTATATGGTAACTGAAATCGCTATTGACTGTCTGATCCCAGTTGACGTTACCGTCATAGCCCCAGCTTTTTACTTTGCCGATGTTTTGTCGGGGCAAGTCCATTCCGGTACTCTGGGGCACCGATGCCGATGGCTCTATCAGAATGCCCGTTCTTAACTGATGCCAGTAATCAATCGTAAAATTAAGCTTCCGGCCAAGCATAGTCCCGTCTATGCCAAAATCAAACTGATTGGCCCTTTCCCAGGTAATATAGGGGTTGGCGACCACAGATGGCTGAAGATCCAGTACGACGCTCTGGTCGACACCAAAGACATAACCGGGACCAAATTCGAAGCCATTCAGGTATTGCTGTGCTTCCACCAATGCATCCGGGTCTGAAATGTCATTACCGGTCTTGCCCCAGGAGGCTCTTAATTTCAGATCATCTAAAAAGTGGATATTATCTTTAAAGAAGGATTCCTCGGAGATTCGCCAGCCGGCGGAGATGGCAGGGAAAAAGCCGAACCGGTGGTCTTTAGGGAAGAGGTAAGATCCGTCAATACGGCTTACAAACTGAAACAGGTACTTTCCTTTATAGTTGTATTCAAGACGGTCAAAATAACTCAGGCGGGCGCCTTGTTCTGCAGAACCGTCATTGGACCAGTCTTCCTGCCCACCGGCGAAGAGTTCAGGGATGGCAGTAGAGATAAAGTGGCGCCGGTAGGCGTTAAAGGTGTTGCCGTTGAATTTCTGCATTTCGGATCCCACCATCACGGTAAAGTGATGATCCCCGAAATTGCGTTTATAACTGGCAACGACATTGCCCAGGATCTTTTCCTGTTGTAAATAGGTTTGTTTAAGTTCGGGGTCCGTCGGCCCTTTTTGCTGGGCCGTCAGATAACTCTCCGGGTCTTTCATGCCGTTATTGGCATAGGCCGACCGGTCGAAAGCATATAAGGTCCAGGGTATTCTCCAGTATTTAATTTCTTCAAACTCCTTGTTGTAGGAGAGCAGTCCACGGATATTGAATCCATCCAGGCCCGGAATCGTGATGTCCATGGTCAGGTTGCCGGTAAAATAGTATTGCTGATTGCGGTCAGTTCCCGTCTGGGTGGTACCGGTGACGGCTGGCTGGACGCCGCCTTCCTGGTCGGGACCCGGCAGTCCGTTAGGATAGAACGCAGGATCCGTCGGGCGGCCCCTGATGATCATCCTGAAGTTCTGCGCGGCAGAGACAAGCGGATATTTACGGTCTTCTTTGCGCCCTGAAAGGTCCACGCCAATTTTGATGTTTTTGGTGACCTGGTCCGTGATATTGCTTCGGATATTAAACTGATTGTACCGGGTCGCACTGTTTTTATAATAGCCTTCCTGGGTCTTGGCACCAACAGAAACAAAATAAGACAGATTGGAAGAGCCCCCCTGAACGGAGAGATTTCCGGTGGTTTGGGGTGAGAGTGGTTTTAAGGTCTCCTTATACCAGTCGGTATTTGGGTATAGCCAGGGATCTCTATTGGGACTCTTGTAGGCATCGATATCTTCCTGTGTGAATTTCGGTGTCCCGCCATCATACAGGGCTGACTCATTGATCATGGTCATATAGGTCGGTGCATCCGCCATCTCCGGTGTACGGGTAGGCTGTGTAAAACCCTGGTTAAAGTTAAAAGTAACCTCAGGCTTTAAATTCATGATGCCATGTTTGGTCGTTACCAGTATAACCCCGTTGGCGGCTTCCGCTCCGTATATAGATGCTGTGGCATCCTTTAACACACTCATACTTTCAATATCATTTGCATCAAGGGTGCCGAGCGACTTATTCGCATAAGGTACGCCATCAATGACGATGAGCGGTGCGTTATTGTTGAATCCATGGTTTCCCCGGATCAGTATCTTTGAGCCCGCACTTCCCGGTTCACCGCTTCCGTTGATGGCGATGACACCCGGCACCTTTCCGGCAAGCGCATTGGTCAGGTTTGTTACGGGGACCTGTTTTAATTCCGAGACAGAGACCGTGGATATGGCTCCTGTCAAATCACCTTTTTTCTGTGTGCCGTATCCCACTACAACTACGTCATTTAGTGTGGCGACATTGGATTCCAGAAAGATCCTGAACGTGTCTGATTCATTTCTGAAATTGACGGTCTGCGGTTTGTAGCCAACTGAGCTGACCCGGAAAAACTGTGCAGAGGGGGGCAGATTTAATGTAAACCGGCCACTACTATCGGTTAAAGCGCCTGCCGCATTATCGGGAAGTGTAATGGAGGCTCCCGTAACGGGCAGCCTCGTTTCACGGTCGACAACTCTTCCAGCTATTTGCCGCTGAGCCTTAAGGCTCGTTTGCATCAGGAAAAACAGGCCGATAAAGAATAAAATACTTTTAGCCATAGTCTCGAAGTTTAGATGAATTGTTTAAATGAAATAAGAAGTAAATCTGTTGAAAGCATATTTTGACATCTGTGGTGAATGCAAACGTTTGCGAAAGGCAATAGAAGTTCAGGCCATAATCCAGGGCTCTTTTATCCCTGACTATAGCTAGTCACTAAACATCTCTGTCTTGAAATAAGAGGTAGGTATCCTTGCGCAACCAGTTCCTATCCGACCCCCTGCCCCGGTAATAATCTGAAGCTTTTGTAGCTATGGCCATAAACGCTTCATAATCTCTTTAACGCCCTTGGCACTCACTAATACTTCCGTGAACACGCAAGGGTTTTCCTCTGTTCTTTGTTTTAATGCGCGCAAAGTTAATTAGATCAGATACTTCCTTTCAAGTGAAACAAAGAATTAATAAATCCGTAATCTTTGGATGGAAACATAGGCATTAATTCTATTTTAGAATGATTATTTCGAAGGTTGGCTGACCCATAATCGACCACGCAAAGAGGCATAAATATCGTGTTCTGTATTGAGGCAGATTGATTTCCAATGCTTTCTAATGTCTTTCAATATTAACGCATATATTACATAAACGAAAGTAAAAATAATATTCTAAAACTTCAAAATAAACCTAAAGAAATTCTTAAAAAAGTTATAATGGCCCTGTCAATCACATTTGCCGAATACGAAAAGGCTCCGCAGTGTCATTTTGTACACTACGGAGCCTTATGTTAATGAGGAAATGCTGGGTGCGCAATATCCTTGTCCGCGGAAGCTATTTCTGCCACCAGAGTGTCAGGCCTTTTGAGTCTGTTCCACCCAGATCTGCTACAGCATCGTTATAGTTTTTCTGATTGTTGGATTGTTCTGAGATGGGATAGGTGAGCCGGGTCGGTACCATTTTGACATTGGGGTCCAGGGACTGAGCCGGTGCGACAAAGAGCGGAGAACCGTCCGGTTTTTTGAATTGTAATCTGGTTCGCTCAAACCAGGCCTGTAATCCCTGATTATAAAGTGCCAGCCACTTTTGTGTCCCAATGACATCTCTCCAATTACCGGTTGTATAAGGATTGTTTTCAAGGAAGGTCGTTACATCCTGATCGCTGACACCCCAAAATGACATAGAGGCTTTAACACCCTCCTCATAGAAGCCGGCGGCGTCTCCTCCGACTTTATAGCCTCTCTGTGCTGCTTCTGCAAGCGCGAAGGCCACTTCCGCATAACTCATAATATATCCCGGAAAGGTAGGGCTGTAGACAGCTTTTCCCGGATAAGAATACCCCTCGAATCCCGCTTCAAAGGAGCCCAGACCATAGGGCTTACCCACATATTCATTTGTTTTTGTTGCCGGTCTTGCGTAGATCGTCAGGCGGGGATCCTTGGTTTCTTTCAAAAAGTTCACGAGCGTTTCTGTTACCTGAAAGTCATTGGGCAGGCCTGTTCCTCTTTCTTCATTAAACGGGAATTGATCCGGAACAGTGGCCAGGTACGGGAATTTCGCTTCATCCGCTGCAGATGTCATGACGCCGGAGGCCACAGCTTCTTCTACAATTTTTTTGGATTTGGCCGGGGCTGCATCCGCTATACGGATCCCAATCCTTAGTTTTAAAGAATTGGCTAGTTTCTTCCACAAAACGACATCTCCATTATAGATCAGCTCCCCGGTCGCAAAGCTGGGCTGGCTGCTGTCCAGCTGACTCATCGCATGGTCCAGATTTAATACCAAAGAGTCATAGATCTTCTGGGAGTCATCATAGACCGGTGTTAGATTAGCGCTGCCTTCGAGTGCTTCAGTATATGGAACGTTTCCATATACGTCCGTCAGTATCTGGTAGATCCAGACACCCAGTATCTGCACTATTGCATTTTCATTTTGTGCGCCCGGCTCGGGGCTGACCGTATTCAGTCGCTGGATTTCCTGTATATTGGACAGGGGCGAACTGTACAGGCTCCACAGAACATTATTGGTCCCTTCATCGAGTTGATAATGACTGGAGGATTCTTTTTGTGTCTGGGCATAAAATTGTGCATACAACATCCCCAGGTTGCCATTGGCGCTTAGACTGTAAACAATGTCTGATGCTGATTTTTCCACACCGGTAATCATTTCCGAGGGGGTGACGTCGGTCGGCCTGGTCGGATCCTGATTCAGTGAGTCGAATCCTTTCGTACAGGATTGCATCAGCAGGAACCCGACACCTATCATCAGTATATAGCGTTTTATTTTATCTTGTAACATAACCATGTATTTTTTAAAATTAGAAGCCGATATTAAGATTGATACCATAAGAACGCACAGAGGGCAGCGCCCCACCTTCCATACCGGTAATATTACTGGTTGAATTAATGATATTGGATGGATCTACATTGGGCGCGTTGCTATGGATCAGCCAAAGGTTACGACCGTAAAGAGATATCCTGGCATTTGCCGCATGAATGGCATCTGCCCACTTTGCCGGTAAGGCATAGCCCAGTGTGACTTCTCTCAGATAAATATAACTTCCATCATATACATTGGCTGCATTGATATTAGTGCCAAAATTATTTTTAAAATGATCGGCCGCATTTAAGTGGACATTATAATCTTCTCCTGTTGGCAGAACACCTGAAACATCCACGCCGTTTTCCCGCACGTTATTGGCTACTGTTTCCTCTACGAGACCAGAGGAGAGCCCATACATATTCGTATAGGAGAAGAAGCTGCCTCCTTTCTGGAAGTCAACCAGCGCGCTTAGACTGACATTCTTATAAGTAAATGTATTGCTGAAGCCGCCGATAAAGTCTGGCTCTGTGTTGCCTAGTATCTGGCCCGGCTCAGAAGGTACATAGTGGCCGCTGCTGTCAATGACCTTTTTGCCATTCAGATAAGTATAGTCGGTACCTGTGAGGACAAATAGCGGCTGTCCGACAATCGCCGTCGTACTGACGGAGTGGCGGCGGCGCTCTGTGCCGACAACATATTGATTGATATCAGGGTTGTTAGGAATATCTAAGGACAACAATTTACTTTTATTGGTAGAGAAATTGATCGTCGCATCCCAGGAGAAATCTTTCGTCTGAATGGGACGTCCTGTCAACTGTATTTCCAGTCCCTGGTTTCTGGATTTACCCGCGTTGGCATAGAACGTGCTATACCCCGTGGCATTTGAGACCGACAGCGGAATGATCAGGTCCTTTGTGGTCCGGCTGTATACCGTCAGATCAAGACCGATCCTGTTATTCAGGAATTTGAGTTCAACACCCGTTTCATATTCGGTGCTTCTTTCCGGTTTAAGGCCGGCGTTGAACAGGTTCGGATCTTTCAATACATAAGAACCGCCACCAAATACGACCGGAGCTGCATAGGCGAGACTGGTCCGATAGGGATCGGTATCACTGCCTATCTGTGCGACACTGGCACGGAACTTACCATAGGAGAGCCATTTCCAGTTAGAAAGCCAGTTGGAGAATACCATAGAATATGAAGCAGAGGGATAGAAATAGGAGTTATTTCCGTTTGCTAATGCGGATGACCAGTCATTTCTTCCGGTGAGTTCCAGATACTGGTTGTCGTCCAGGCTTAGTATCACATCCGCAAATAAGGAGTTAATCCTTTTTTTGAACAGATAATCAGAATAGGTAACCCGGCCACTTGAGTTTGTCAGGCTATACAGGCCTGGTACGATCAATCCGGCAAAAGAGCCGGCATTAACGGCATCCATTTGAGTCATTATATTACCGCCGACGGTTGCATTAATGCCGAACCTGGAAGAAAGGTCATTTTTGGCGGTCGCCATGAACTGATAGTTGATCTCTTCATGTTCCAGTTCCGTCCTGGCGTAGCCGCCGGTCTGGCCACTGAGCAGATCCTGAGCCGTGCGTTCCTGTTGCAAAGTATTGTAATGATCCATAAATACTTTGGCTGAAAGGTTCAGCCAGTCCACTGGCTTATATTCAAGGCCGGCCTGGCCGAACAGGCGCTTTCTGACATCTGTTTCATAGTTATTATACGCATTCCAATAGGGAGATGTTGCAGATGCCGGCGTCGGGTCATTAAAAGCCTTCCGGTTCCAGCTGACCTGAGACCCATCGGGGAACTGATAATATTTAAGCTTGTCGACTTCCAGTTGTCTTTGACTATACATGGAGAAAAGCTCCATGGGGTTAAGCCCCGAGAATCCGGTACCAATACGCCCTTTTACATCGTTGACCGAGTAGTTGGCGGAGACAATAGCGGTCAGGTTGGGGATCAGCTTATAAGATCCGTTGAAGCCAATATTATTGCGGACCTGCCGGGACCCCGGCATAATATAATGTTGGTCCATATTGCTGTAGGAAAGCCTGAAGGCACCATCTTCATTGCTGCCGCCTAAACTGACACTATTGGTCACGGTAATGCCGGTCTTAAAGAAATTGCGCACATTGTCCGGCTGAGGTGACCAGGGCGTTGTCATTCCAAAATAAGGGTTATTCTTGTCTTTATCAAAAGAGTAATAAGGCCGGATGATCTGGCCTTCCAGTCTAGGGCCCCAGGACTCATCAACTGCATATTGTGGCATCAGGTCATAACCGCCTTTTACGGGATCTGTATAAGTGGGGCCGTTTTTAAATTGCTCCGGATGCTCTTTCTGCCATAGTGTATCAAAAACACCTTCACTGTAATCGCTGGTGGCAGCACCGCCGCCATAGGTGTTTTGGTAATTGGGCAAAATATAGACTTTGTCCACCTGCGCATTCATGCTATAGCTGATGCCCAGTTTTCCGCCGCTCCCTTTTTTTGTAGTGATGAGTACGACTCCATTGGATCCTCTGCTGCCATATAACGCAGTAGCCGCGGCACCTTTCAGTACGCTTATCTGATCGATATCGTCTGGATTGATATCCTGAATAGGGCTGCCATAATCAAACCCGCCACCGCCGATGGCCTGGTTGTAGCTCGGTACCGGATTACTATTGCCCATAAAAACACCATCAACCACGAACAGTGCATTATTATTACCCGTGATCGATTTATTACCGCGAATGGTGATTTTGGACGAGCCTCCCATGGATCCGGTATTCCCGCTGATCTGCACACCGGCCAGTTTACCTTGCATGGAATTGACAAAATTGGTTTCTTTGGCTGTCTGTACCGCTGCGCCTTTGATCTCCTGAACAGAATAACCTACGCTATTGCCGTTTTTAGAAATTCCCAGCGCGGTAACTTTTACGTCCGAGAGGTTATGCTGGTCTTTATTACTGGAAAGAACCACCTTTAAAAATGTGGCGGGATTGCTGATTGTAATAGTCGTGTCGTTATAGCCCACATTACTGAATGAGACCTGCATGCCAGGTTTATAGACAAGCTTGAATCCACCGCTATTGCCGGCAGATACTGTTTCACCTGTCGTAGCTTTGATCGTGGCTCCGGCAAGGGATTCACCGCTCTTGGTCGTGACCAGTCCCATCACATATTCTACAGAATCTTTTCCCGTAGTATCAGAGGCTGGCGCCTGCTGTGTTGTTGCAGGAAGCGCATTAGTGTCTTGAAGGGGTTTACTGGTTGGAGGGGATTGCCTGGGTACCGTATCTGACGGTGAATTGGAGAGGGGTGTCGCAACAGGAAGACCTGTGCTATCTTGATTGGACTTGTCAGGTAGGGAATCTTTTGGCGGGTGACTTCCATCTGGAAGCACTTGTCCATAGCCAGCAATTCCTACCGTCAGCAATCCAGCTGATATGAGTAGGCCAAGGCCTCTTTTCATAAACATAAATAGATGCTTTTCAGGTTAAATATAAATAGGTATAGCAATGGGACGCGACACAAAAAACATACCCGGGTTTAATCGACTGGAATTGATTGTCAATTGTTTATGATATCTGCAACTATTTTGTTAAGCAAGTCTAAAATGTGCCGGCAATTTCCTGGTGATCAATAGGCGAAAAGCCTAATGTGATTAACATTTTAGTTAGTTTCTGTTGATATTTTGATGGCACCTGATTTTGAATAATGGTGGCTTACTGAATTCGTAACGGTAAATTTCGCGCCAAGGATAGATCCCCTGGGATGTTACCAGGGGATTGAAACCACTAATTCTTAGAGAAACAATGACTCCATTGTAATCTCATTGTCTACGAGATTTAATTTATATTCATTATCCGCCACTCCATATGTAGTTATAAAAGTTAAGACGGTCGCTTTGCCTTTTGGCATGCCCGTCCTAAATGCGTTTATTTTTTGCTGTAAAGACTGGTTATACCGCTTGTCTATGAGAAATTGATTTACACTGAATTTTATCTCGCAAATATTGATGATGTCATCAGCGCGGTCCAGTAAAAGATCAATTTGTGCGCCGTCCGTGGCTTTGCTGCCTGACTGGTACCAGGAACAATACGAAACATTTATACCGGATATACCTAATGCTGTTTTTATTTGGTTAATATGCTTCATGCATACGTTTTCAAAAGCATATCCACACCAGGTAGTATATTGAGCCATTTGGCTGACGGTTAGCCAGTCATTCTTGCTGTAGTTCCGTTGCATAAATTTCAAATAAAACAAGGAAAATCCATCTATCAGTTGATAAAGACCTTCTTTCTTTTTCCTGTTAAAGGGCTCTGTTTTTTCCACAAATCCACTTTCTGTCAACTCTTCTAGTACATTGGAAAGACCACCTCCTGTCATTAACCTCCCGGTGGACAATAGCTCGGCTCTGGTCAGGCCCTTATTTTTTTGGGCCAGTGCTTGTATGACTTGGATGTGTCTTTCATAGTTATTGAACAGCGCTGCATAAAGGTTTTGAAATTCTCCCGCCAGCAAACCATTAGGATTAAAGCAGGCATTATTAATTGACTGATGCAGACTTTCACCACGTTTTACCACATTCAGGTAATGCGGGATACCCCCGGTTATCATATATAATTGTAATACCTGATAGTCGCTAAATCGGATATGCCTGTAATGTAGGTACTCTTTTGTTTCTTTTAAGGTAAAAGGTCGCAGTCGAATCTTTTGTGTAATTCTGTTATATAATCCTCCTTTATTATTGACTATTTTTTTTATCATCCAAGAGGCTGCGGAACCGCAAATCACGACGAGTATATCAGACCTTTCAGAAAGGTATATATTCCAAAAATAGCCAAAGGCTGAAATAAATCCGGATTTATGCGTGTCCAGCCAGGGAAGTTCATCAAAAAAAAGGACTTTCTTTCTTTTTGTTTTAAGTGTGTCCAGGCAATTGCGTAGAAGGACAAAAGCTTGTTGCCAGGTTTCAGGTCCCTGTATTTGCCTGTTTTCTGGAAACCAGAAATTAAGTTGTTGCTGGAAATTGGCGAGCTGTGTTTTCATACTGCCACCGGACTCTCCGCTGCAAACAAACTTCAAATGCTCTGAAAAGTAATTTTTTATGAGATAGGTTTTGCCTATCCGCCTCCTTCCATAAATAGCCAGCAATTCAGGCTGATTGCTTTTTAGCAACCATTCAAGGATTTTAATTTCAGCTGTTCTGCCAATAATTGTATGTTGCATAGAAAAATTATTACCTGCCAAATGTGCTAAAAAAAGTATAGATTTGGCGAGTAATAAAAGTCAGAAGGTTGCTTACGACAAATGTAATAGGATCCCTAGCTGTATAATAACAAGTATATTGGAAAGAAAAATTCTCGCTTTGTCCAGAGAGAATGTTAGCAGACAGAGCTATGGTTAATGTAGTAATGTCAACAGGCAGTGACTATAATTGAAACGGTTTACCAAGGTTCACAACGATTGAGAGACGAATTGGAGTGGATCGGATAAACGAACTGATAAGGCGAAATCATGCAACTTAGATTTTGATGACCGGAGACTGCTAAATGCCGGATTTTAATTTTGTAATCTATTTAATATTAATTAGTTATACTGGTCAATCGTTTGCTTAAATTTCTTTTTTAGCGCCCTCATAAGCAAATATTTACAATAATAATGGGTATTATTGCTACACATTGGGCGGAAGGCGTTTTAAAAGAAATGCATTTAGTAATCTGTTTAGAGGGTGCTGCAGGCATATGCCTGTGTAAGTAAACACAGTATGCATTTGTTTGAGCTCGGATCCACTTTTTTACAAAAATCTATTATATGAATGGTACAACCTATGGGAAAAGGAATGGCTCTTCCAGATACCCTGAATTTGGAGGATGGCTGCGTAAAATGAGAAGTCCCTTTTTGGGGGTCGTCTGTGGAGGAATACTCTTTATGGCGGGCAGCGCCTCAGCACAAAACCAGAAACAGGCTGATAATACGCTGAATATCGGTTTCGGCAGCCCCGATATCAGGTACGAAGAAACCTGGAACAATGCTAAAACAGGTCAGTCTGCAAACATTAACCTGGCAGATACATATACGGTCAATGCCTGGAAAGGAGAGCGTGTTGGCATGCAATTACTTGTTCAGGCGGGGAAAGAGATCTCAGACCTACAAGTGCTGCCTGGTGACCTGCGGTTAACCAATACAGGAACCGGCAATAAAGGGGTGATCAGTGCATCAGCGATCAAAACGGGATTTGTACGGTATGTGCTGTCAAATGGAGTTGGCAAATCGGGAAGCGGATGCGGTATTGACACGGCTACTCAACATCTGGCCTTTATTGTGGCAGATGGTATTGAGTACAAAAAGCGGACGTCTGTAAAGGCTGGTAAGAATCAGCCTATCTGGCTGACTTTACAGGTTCCGGCAGATGCCGCACCTGGCAAGTATAAAGGACAGCTGGAAGTCTCATATGTCGTTGCGGGTACAGATGATAAAAAGCGGGTACCTGAGAAAAAAACGCTTTCCTATAAAGTGACAGTCAATAAAAGAACATTACCGGCTCCTGCAGCCTGGAAATTTCACCTGGATCTCTGGCAGTACCCGGAATCAATTGCCAGATGGTATCATGTCAAGCCATGGTCGGAAGAGCATTTTGCCAAAATGAAGCCTTATATGAAAATGTTGGCTGATGCAGGCCAGAAAGTGATTACGACCAGTATTATTAATGATCCCTGGAATGGACAGACATATGATCCGTATACCTCTATGGTACAGTGGACGAAGAAAAAAGACGGCACCTGGACGTATGATTACAGCATTTTTGATAAATGGGTCAGTTATATGATAGCACTGGGAATCAGCCAGCAGATCAATTGCTATTCAATGGTGCCATGGCATAATACTTTTGCATATTTTGATGAGGCAAGCGGAAAGGATAAGGCTCTTGTTGCCAAGCCTGGTACAGCTGAATATAACAAATTCTGGAAAGGAATGCTGATCGATTTTGCAAAGCATCTGAAAAAGAAAGGCTGGTTTAATATAACCACCATTGCCATGGACGAGCGGCCACTGGAATCCATGGAAAAAGTAATTCAGCTTATTAAAGGACTGCCTGATCCGTTTAAGATATCACTGGCAGGCGGCTATCACCCTTCACTGGACAAGGATATCTATGATTATTGTATTCCTACCAGAGAAAAATTTGACGGTGATGTGTTAAGCAGAAGGAAGAAGGCTCATTTGCCGACAACTTATTATACTTGTTGTACAGAGGATCATCCAAATACATTCAGCTTTTCTCCGCCGGCAGAAGCAGCATTTATTCCACTGCTGGCTGCGTCCAGGAATCTGAGTGGCTATTTGCGATGGGCTTATAATGCATGGCCTTCAACGCCATGGACGGATAGTCGGTTTGGTAGCTGGTCTTCAGGGGACACGTATTTTGTTTACCCAGGCCCGGGCAGCTCCATCCGGTATGAACAGCTGATTCGCGGCATTCAGGACTTTGAGAAGATTCGTCTGATTAGAGCAAAACTGAAAGCTGACAATGATCAGGTAGGGCTTCAAAAGATCAGTCAGGTGGTAGGCGATTGCACCGTAACCTCACTCAGAGAGCAGGGGGCCTCAAAACTGGTCAGTGCCGTTGAGTCGGTTATCGCAGAATTTTAGCCGTTCAAACGGTATTGTCAGTAAAAGGCCTCATCGGTATTGCTTCTGGTAAATCGATGAAGCCTTTTACTATGCCTTAACACTGACAATCTAATTCTTATCAGGCATATTTGTCTTGCCCGGATATAGGTTGACAGTTTTTTCAGGAGGCACTGAGAATTTACAAAAAGTACTATTTGACTGGTCTATTGCTTAAACCCAAAATTATTTTGTTATAAAACAACAGAAAATAAAAAGGTCAACTCCTGCGAGAATCGAATTTGATAAGAAAGCCCCTCCTTAATATTCGAGAAGGATAAGCGACACGGAAAACGGAAGGACAGAGGAACTAAAAAAAGAGGAGATGCTTAGTTTCTCAGGCTTAATGCAAGCCCCCTACTATAAAATATAAAATCACTATTGAATAGTGCAGAATGTGCGTAGCCTTACAACATATGTTTCCGTGCTGGTTCCGCCTGCACATTCCAAATTATCAGCAAGTCGGGCAGGAGATGGCGCTCACGGAAATCAGTTACAATTGTATTCATAGTGATCCCAC
Organism: Arachidicoccus terrestris; assembly: GCF_020042345.1. Taxonomy (NCBI): domain Bacteria; kingdom Pseudomonadati; phylum Bacteroidota; class Chitinophagia; order Chitinophagales; family Chitinophagaceae; genus Arachidicoccus; species Arachidicoccus terrestris. The sequence goes on along the minus strand of NZ_CP083387.1, from coordinate 2,005,914 downwards.
TCTAAGTACAAATACCCCTATTTTTAGGTCCGAAGCTCAAGTTTAATATAAATTAACTATATTGCAGTCATATAAGAAGTTGAATGCCAGAATTTAATAATAACCAGATCTCATAAAACAACATTCGACTATGGTGTTTTATTTGATTGCAAACTTGAAAACAATGAAGAGATTTGTATCATCCTTTTTGTTTATTACTGCTGCAATTGGATTAATAATCAGCTGCCAAAAAAATAGAGATGTCAGCGTCCAAGACGTAAGCAATATCACTGCCCAAGAACTATCAGTTGATTCTGATTTCAACCAATATTCAGACAATTATAATGCATTGGTAGATAGTATCCTTAAGAATTTTAATAGAGACCAAATCGAGGATCTGATTTCAAAAATTGAATTAGCAAAGACTCAAAACATGTCACTGGAAGAACAATATACTTTTCTTGCAAAGGAGTTCAAATTATCTGACAAACAAACATTAATAAAAGCCACTTAGACAATTCTTCCCAGCTATAAAAGCTTTCAGGCTCATTTTAAAGGTGGATTGACAGAAGATGTATTCGAGAAAGCAACCAAGATAAAGAACAGTAGAGATTTACAAATAAAGACTATAAGTATGCAAGAAACTCCAGAAACAGCAACAGTCGCTTCGGAGGCTGGAGGTTGGAGATATTCATTATGTGCAGCTTCTGTTGCATTTCAAGGAGGGCTACTCCTAGCGGCGTGTGAGGCTGCCTCTGGTGGCGTTGCCACCCCCTTATGCCTCGCAGGATCTGTAGCTTATGCAGCCGATGGAATTGCAGAATGTGCCGATAAATATCTATAAAAAATATGAATATGAAAGCGAAGATATATGCGTTTATTATAATAATTTATATAATTGTAATAGGCCGTTTTTTTAGGGATCAGATATTTGGTGAAACGATTGGCATTCCAGCAGTCATATACTTTTCAATTTTATTTATTTTATCTGGTTTATTTATAAAAAATTACAACCTCAAAAAGCGAAAGCGATTAACTATCTATTTGGCTGCATACACTATCATTTCGTTTGCAATTATTCTGTTTTATTTCATCCGGAAATAAAACAGAATAAGGATGCAGATATTTATAACTTTACTCACTGTGCGTTGCGCCCCTATTTTGGTCCGGCGAAATTAGATACAGGTAATTACATAAAGTCATTGATTTTTGCATTCTGGCACAAAAAAGAAAACGTTATGATCCAGAATTTAAATTAAAGGTAGCGTTTGAAGGGAGTTATTGAGAAGCCTTTAATTAGATAAGTATGGAGAAACAAAAAATATTGATATCAGGCGCAAGTATGGCCGGTCTGACCTTAGCTTATTGGCTGGATCAGTATGGTTATCAGGTGATGGTTGTTGAACTTTCGAAGGGGTTCAGGACAGGGGGTTCACCCATTGATGTACGGGGAGACGCCCTTGAGGTGGCCCGAAAAATGGGTATTCTGGATAAAATTAAGAAAAAGGAGTTTATCCATCGAGATGCAATTGTGAATGCGCAAGACGAAATTCTGGTTCAGTTTGCCCTGAATACACGAACTGAATACCTGGGAGATATTGAGATCCACAGAGATGATCTGATGGGTATACTGTCTGACAGTATTGCTGAAAAGAATGTGGAACTGATCTTTGAAAATCGACTGACAGATATCAGGCAGCATGAAGACTATGTGGATGTCACATTTAAAGATGGTCAGCAAAGAAGGTTTGATTTTGTGTTTGGTGCAGATGGAACACATTCAGCTGTAAGGCAGCTTGTCTTTGGAGAAGATTCGCGCTTTGTTAAATCATTCGGAGCATATTTTGCCACTGTCGGGATATCCGACATGAACTTTGATCGGCCCGCTGAGGGCGCGCTTATCTATCAGGAGGTCGGGAAAGCAGCTGCCTTATATCCCTATAAAGATAATATTACGGCTATGCTGGCATTTCGGTCACCGGTACTGGACTGGGATTATAAAGACATGGAACAGCATAAAGCGTTTTTAGCCGGTCATTTTGTGGATAGCGGCTGGAGAATCCCTGACATACTGCATAAAATGCTTCAGTCAGATAAGCTGTATTTTGATGAGGTTTGCCAGATTCATATGCCCCGTTGGTCTGATCATCGGGTGGCCCTGGTAGGAGACGCTGCTTATACGGCCGGATTCCCGACAGGCATGGGAACGAGCCTGGCCATGCAGGGGGCCACATTACTGGCTGAGGCCATTCACGAAACGGATGGCGGCTTCCAACGGGCATTCGTAGAGTACGATCGCAAGTTCAGACCGGCTGTCGACGCGGCACAGGCGAAGATTCTTCGCGGCCTGAATTGGTTACTGCCCCCGACGGCAGAAGATTTAAAACGTTCTGTCGATCATTTTAAATAGAGGGACGAGATCGATGGTCCTTTACCGGGGGAGTTGCAAAAATTTTAATTAAAACTTGCTCTGAACTGAAGCGGCGATTGATTTGTTTTTGTTTTGAATAGTTTATGGAAGGACTGAACATGCTCAAAGCCCAGTTCATAAGCGATTTCACTGACGGTTAACTGCGTTGTGGACAGTTTGAGTTTTGCTTTTTCAATAAGCTTTTCGTGGATATGCTCCTGAGTGCTTTTGCCGGTGAGGCTTCTCAATAAGCCGCTAAGATAGCCCGGGGAAATATTGAGCGCTTCAGCGATGGCCTGTACGCTTGGCAAACCTTCCTGGACAGATTTGCCATTTTCAAAATAGTCTTCCAGTAATTGCGCCAGCCGGTCCAGTATTTGGTGGTTCGAGATCTTTCTGGTGATGAACTGGCGTTCATAGAATCGTTTGGAATAGTTCAGCAGGGTCTCTATCTGGGATACAATAATGTCCTGACTGAATTTGTCAATATTGGTGTGATATTCCTGCTGAATATTTTTAATGAGTCCGTTAATCACCGTTTCTTCTTTTGAGGATAGAAATAGGGCTTCATTGACAGCGTAATCAAAGAAATCATACTGATGGATGTTTTTTGCAAGTGCCGTATTCCATAGAAAATCAGGATGGAAGTATAAGATCCATCCTGATCTTTCATGGCTTGGAATGGTATCTGAGAATGTTCTGAATACCTGGCTGGGTGCTAAAAAGAACATCACGCCTTCATTAAAATCATATTGCTGTTGTCCATAACCTAAATGGCCGACTCCTCTTTTAATGGCGATGGAGTAAAAATCTAAAGTGATCCATTGGCTTTTGCCTGGTTTCATAGCGGCATAATCCACCACGCTAACTAATGGATGCTCAGGCTGGGGTAATCCTCGTAGCTGATGAAGCTCACTGATGGTTTTAATGCGGAGGATATTGTTATTGGCCATATGTCAAAGGTATTAAATAGTCATTAGATGAGCATAGTGCTTTCTCACCATGGAATGGTACCCTGCTGCCCGAAGAAGCCCCCGGAGGGTCCGTCACTGGTTAATGTGGCATATTCAACAATGACCCTGGCTCCTTCTGCCGGGGTTTTGACCCCCTGATAGTTATTGAGATTGGTAGCGGTATAACCCGGGGTCACACTGTTGATTTTAAATCTTGTATGCCTTAACTGTCCTGCCAGCAGCACTGTAAATGCATTGAGCGCTGTTTTGGAAGCACTATATGCATCGTACAACTGGTAATTGGGATTTTCAGTTCCTAAATGTGTTTTAAGTGATCCTAATTCGCTGGATACATTTACAATAATCGGTAGCGTGGATTTCTGCAGCAGGGGTATAAGTTCTTGCGTCAGCTGAATGGCTCCAAAGACATTGGTATCAAATACTGCTTTTAATTCGTTTATTTCAACAACGTCTATGTTTTGTTTTTCAGTACCGGCTATGCCTGCATTATTGATCAGGACATCCAGTACTTCAATTGCTCCTTCCAGACGTTGCCTTGCCCGGCGAATGGATTGGGTATCTGTGATATCTATCTCGATGAAGGCGATATGCAGGGAGCCGGATTGATTTAACTGATCAATGGCTTGTTGGCCTTTGGCTGCATCCCTGCAGCCAATATATACAAAATAGCCTGATCTTTCCAATTGCCGGGCAGTTTCAAATCCGATGCCCTGATTCCCTCCGGTGATGAATGCTGTTTTCATTGTTTTGCTGTTAAAGTAAGCAGCAAAGCTTACTGATTAAAGATTTGGGCGAACTGCTTTGCAAATTCAGCCATTGTAACTTTGCCCCTGTATGGCTCATGTCTCTGATAGTCTTCATATAAAATTCCGCTATTCATGCTGGCGTTCATCTCCACCATGGCCTCTGCTGTTGTGGAATCCATACCCATCTGCTTAAAATTGGATAGCATCTGTTCATCTGTCATGATATTCCACCGCAGATCAGGCTGGCCGATTTCTACGCCCAGTATCCGGGCTATCTGATTACAGGTCAGCTCCTCGCTGGATATATACTTTATTTCCCTGGTTTTAAAAGGACTCAGGATCGCCTCCGCGATGGCAGCAGCAATATCCTTGGGAGAAACCCACGGTTTGCTGACATTTCCACCATAGTTAGAGGCGATTTGTCCCTGTCTTTTTATCTGGGGAATAAAGGCCAGTAAATTATAATAGAATCCCACAGGGCGCATTGTTTTAATATGTACTTCCTTCGGTAGTCTGTTATACAGCTTTTCTATCAGGTTGGCATAACACAAAAGGCCATTGCCTTTATCCATGTGAGCACCGACCGTACTCAGGATAACCACTTTTTTCACGCCGGCATGCATAATGGCCTCCTTGTAGTTTTCGACTATATTAACATATCCGTCGAGAATTTTCTGTAGCGGCTGATGGAACTCAGGAGGGGGCACCATGCAATATGCGACGTCAGCTCCGGCAAATGCCGCTTTCAGGAAGTTGGCATCATACAAACTTCCGATGGCTGCTGTAGCGCCAAGATTTTCAATTTCTTTCTGCTTTTCGGCCTTGCTGCTGATAACAGTAAGCTGTTGTTCTTTTTCAATAAGCTCAACGGCGAGAGGCTTACTGATATGGCCCGTTGAACCCGTTAATATTACTTTCATGAATATTTGCTTTGTTTAGGCAAAGGTGCATCCTGCAGCAACTGCAGATGTATCCAAATCTGCGTATCTGGTAGCCAGATTGCAGGAAAGCCAATTTTTGACTGATAAAGTAAAAATGGTGTTCCATTACGTAATTGGGTTTCTAATTATCTGCTTGACTATTAGATGGTTACGTGGCTGTTATGCAAAAAAAATCAGTATTGGCCTGAAAATTGGGATATTTGTTTAAAATTATAATCATGAAATTGAGATCTGTTTGTTTACTAGCCGTTTCGGCCATTGTTTGGATGTCACTTGTTGTTTCCTGTACCCCTTATCGTGAAGCAGGTAGAAGCGGTAAGGTTCCTCCAGGCCAGGCAAAGAAGATCTATGGCCAAAAATCGGCCAGGGATTTTGCACCCGGGCATAATAAATAGTTTTTCCTAAGGAATTTTATATAGGGTGGTTTGAATATATGTATCTTAATAAGAAAGCCCCGTCTTAATTTCTTTCAATTAAAACGGGGCTTTCTTATTAAGAAGCTTGGTAAGCTGTTCTGCCGGTTAGTTTTTTGCCGGATCTGCTCTGTCAGGCGTTAAGTCTGGCAGATAAGTTCTCCAAGTACTGAGTTTTGCAGCCAGTTTTTTTACGAGCTCCCTATGTTGGCCTGCGACATTGGTGGTCTCATATTTATCCTTATCCATATCGTATAATTCTGCATCTGTCAACTTTCCGTGGAAGTTCATCAACAGTTTCCATTTGCCGGACCGGATAGCCAAATTGGGACTATGGTCACGGCCTTTTGGATAATTGAAGGCATAGCTGTTTCTTCCATATTCCCAGTACATATCTTTATGTCTGGCCGATGGCTTTCCTAACAAGACTGAGACTCTGTTTTCTCCATCACCTTTATAATTACTGGGTAGCATTGCGCCTGTTATCGCCGCAAGAGTTGGTAAGATATCTGTTGAGTTGAGTACAGAGGCGGTGTCTGTAGCTCCTTCTGGAACGTGTCCCGGCCACTTGATTATAAAGGGCATCCTGATCCCACCTTCATATAAAGAAAGTTTGGTGCCTCTCAAGCCCGCCGCTCTGCTGCCCCTGAAACTTGGCAATGGCCCATTATCGCTCGTAAAAATGACGATCGTATTTTTATCAATACCGAGCTCCCTGAGACCGTCCAGTAGCCTGCCGATCTGTTTATCGTATTCTTTCAGGACTAATTTAAATGCCTTCTCCTGCTGGGGATTCATCGGGAACTTACCTTCATAGGCACGGTCGACTTCAGGCACCCAGGGCGTATGCATGTCATCCGGCCATAGGTTAACAAAACAAGGCTGGCCCTTATGACGCCTTAAAAAATCCAGTGTTTTATCTACAAAATACTGCGTTCTGTTCCAGCGTTTGATGCTGTCTTTATCAGACCATATCCAGTCCGTGGCGGTGATTAAAGAATCAGGATCGGGGCTTTCGTATGTACTGACGTGTTCATCAAAACCGTATTTATCAAAATTAGGCGCATTTTTGATGTCCCTGCCGCCTCCCATATGCCATTTGCCAAAATGACCGGTGGCGTAGCCTGCGGTTTTCATGACTTTGGCGATCGAAGGTGCGTTAACGTTCAGATAATTGGCCTGTTCTGCTAATCCGTTACTGCGCCGATCATTTAAAAAAGTCGTGAAGTTCCACTCCGCCGGGAACATACCTGTCAGCAGGCTTGTTCGGGATGGACTACAAATCGGAGCGGCGCTATAATATTGCGTAAACCTGGTGCCTTCAGCGGCAATCCGGTCAATATTGGGCGTGGGGACAAATTGTCCGCCAAAACAGCTGATATCGCTATAACCCATATCATCGGTCAATATGAAGATAATATTGGGTTTCTCCTGCGCTTGTACGCCGAAGAAAAAGAAAGAAAATACGAAGAGTAGCCATCTTTTTAATGAATACATAATTGAGCGTTTAAAAATAAGTTGTTTGGTTAGAATGAATAGCTGAATGGTCTTAGATCCCTGAATGCACGGCAAACTAAAGTTAGGGACTTTCTCCGAAGAATTCAATTGTTGGCGGGCTGATAACAATTTATTTGAAAGTGCGACTAAATTGTCGAAACAGATTGGAAATCAATATTTCCTCTTTGCGTAAACAGATTTCCCTTTTTGAAAAATGAAGCTTGAGAGGCAAATGTAGTTTTGCGGTTCAATGATGATGAGAATCGGTCAATTATGTATACACTTATCTTATTATTTTGCTGTACAGGTTTTTTCTGCCTGTATAACACTTCCAGGAAGGCCAGGCTTTTCAGACAAGGGCAGCTGGAGATCTGGCTGCAGTCACATCAGGCGTCCGCCAGGTTATTAGGCCTCGGATGCATTACGGGTACTTTTTTAGCGTTGATTTATACCAACGGAGCTGTCATGGGTGTATTGCATTTCTTGTTGATGGTTATGGCAGCTGCATGCTACATCGTCGCACTGGCTCCCTTCGGACTGATAAGGCGCAATCATATTCTTGCATTGGGTGCAGCCGCTTTTTTCTTGGAACTTTTAATCTTTTAGTATGCCTGCCAATAAAAAACATCTTACCGCCTCTCCCTGGCAAAGGCTGCTGAAGATAACGGCTGCCTTTATCGGAGGCTATATGGTGACCATGAGCCTTCACTTGCTATTAATGACCTTTCTGGATAAGTCAACGGTATTCATGACCATGAAGTTTTCTGTCTATATCTTATGGTGTGTATTGATGATTCTGGCATTTTTGTCAACAAACGGATGGAAGATATGGGGCATTTATTTAGGGCTTAGCCTCCTTTTCTTTTTACCTTATCTATTAAGGCTGACTGGTATATAACCTTTGTATTAATGAACTTAAGAAACTATAATATTTATTTTCATACACATACTGTCAGCGGTATTATTATTTCGCTGATTTTGTATGTGATCTTTTTTGCGGGCTCCTTTGCTTTTTTTAAGAGTGAGATCTCTAACTGGCAGCATAATACGCCTAACGCCGTTGCCCAGAAAAACCAGATTGACATGAATCGGGTTCGGGATTCTATGGCCGCTGGTATGGATTTATATGGCAGGGATCTGTATATCACCCTAAATGACCGGACCCGGCGTATGGTTGTTTCCGCGACGGTTTCTAAGGATACGACTGTAAAAGGCCGTGGGGGGTATTTTTATATGGATGCAGCCACCTTCCAAAAGAATGATTACAGGGAAAGCTACGATCTTGGCGAATTTTTATACAGGCTGCACTTTTTGGCACCATTGAATGTAATAGGAGGAAGAGGCTTTCCATTTGGGTATTATCTGGCTGGAATTGTCGCATTTTTATTCCTGTTTGCGATCATTACGGGAACCTTGGTTCACTGGAAGAAGATCGTCAGTAATTTTTATGTATTCCGGCCATGGGAGAAACTAAAGACCCTATGGACAGATATTCATACCGCACTGGGAGTGATTACCCTACCCTTCCTGTTTGTATTTGCGGTGACGGGTGCATACTATCTGATTAGCTTTCCGCTGGTCAGCCAGCCGGTGGCGGCATATCAGTATGGTGGCAGCACTGATTCATTGTTGAATGCCACCAATACCCGTATAACCCGTTATGATTTGGCCCACCGGCCCTTTCAGAAGGCTCCTGACCTGAACGCGTATTTTCAGGATGCAAGGAAAAGGATGCCGGGTGCGAAAGTCAGAAACATTGTAATCAGTAACTATGGCGATCAGAGCATGCGTATTACAGTGCATGGTACTAACCCGCATAAAAATTTTACCGGAACAGCTTCTGTGGTCTATAATGGTGTCACGGGGAAAGTAGAGCGGTTTACCCCTTTAGAGGGCCCCTCTTCCTATGATAAAGCAGTGGATAACCTTATGTATACCCTTCATTTTGGCAACTTCGGGGGTAATACTGTACGGATCCTATATTTTTTATTGGGAATCGCCGGCTGTATAGTGATTATTTCAGGAGTTATGATCTGGCTGGTCGCAAGAAAGAAGAAGAGTATCCCGGAAAGAAAACGCAGGTTTAATGAGTGGCTGGCGAATATTTATTTATCTTCTTCTGTTAGCATGTACCCTGTGACGGCTGCGGTTTTTATTGCCGTAAAATTAAATCCGGGCGGAGGAAGAGCGTTTATCTACAACTTTTATTTCTGGGTCTGGCTGGCCGTCACCATACTGCTGATACTGAGAAGAAATATTTATAAGGCCACCCGAGATTGTCTCTTAGTGGGAGGCTTGCTGGGGCTAGCCATCCCTATTGTAAATGGTTTAGTGACCGGCAATTGGATTTGGATCAGCTGGAAAAATGCCTATTATGACCTTTTATTTATAGATCTATTGTGGGTAATAATGGGTGTAACAACGCTGGTGACCTGGGTTCTATTAGTCAGAAAACAGCAGGGAAAGCTGAAAATGGCTCTGTCACTGTCTCCGAGCTGAAAATAGCATCAAATTAATTACATCTTACTGGCCGCTTGACCGTGGTCCTGACCTTATATTATCAAAATCGTAATACTAGAATTATATCATCATGTTATTTAGATCAGTAATGCGCAGCATTGTGCTATTGTTATCGCCTTTCTGTTTGCCGGTCCTGCATGCCCAAGCTCAGCAACAATCGGAAAAATCACCGACACACTTCATTAAAGGACAGGTACTCGGTCAAAGCGGAGCGCCTCTGCAAGGAGTGGCTGTCCATGTGAAAGGAACACAGCTCGGCACCCTGACAGACACTGCTGGTGCGTTTTCATTGAGCCTCCCTGCCAAAGAACAAGGGTACGCCCTGCAGTTTTCTTTTGTCGGATATAAAATGCAAGAAACTTTTATTAAAAGACTAGAAACTGATAACAAACCGGTTTACCTGCGGGTCGTGCTTGATAAGAATGACGAGTCAACTTTGGAAGATGTTTCTGTATTGGGACGTTCTGTTAATGATCTGGCCGGTAGGCAGTCTTATAATGTCACCTCTATTGATGCAAAAAAACTACACAATTCTACAATGGATATTGCCCAGGTGCTTGACAGGGTCTCCGGCGTCCGGGTAAGAGAAAGCGGAGGAGTGGGCTCTGATTTTAATTTTTCCCTTAACGGTTTCTCAGGAGGCAGGGTGAAGTTTTTTATTGACGGGATTCCGATGGATGATCTGGGCACTTCTTTCCAGATCAATAATATCCCGGTTAATTTTGCAGAAAGGGTAGAAGTGTATAAAGGCGTCGTGCCGATCTGGCTGGGATCGGATGCATTGGGCGGTGCCGTGAATATTATTACCGGTAACAGGCACGCCAATTATGTAGACGCTTCTTATTCCTTTGGTTCCTTTAATACCCATAAAACAAATCTGGCTGCTGCCATTACGGCCAAAAATGGCTTCACTGTTCAACTGAATGCCTACCAGAACTATTCAGACAATAATTATAAGGTAACGCTGGATGTAGCTGACATCAATACAGGTGCCTATAAACCCAACGCAACAGTCAGGAGATTTCATGACCGATACCACAATGAAATGGTAGTCGTTAACATGGGCTTTCTAAACCGAAAGTGGGCTGATAAGTTTTTAGTGGGTATATCGGCGGGTAAAGTTTACAGACAGATCCAGACAGGTGCCAGAATGACGTCCGTATTCGGCGCTTATCATACCCGCGGCAACATCTTAATGCCTAGCCTGAAATATGAAAAAAGAGATTTGCTGAGGGGCCTGGATGTCAGGATTCATGCAAATTACAACTTCGGGGAAGAAAAATCCATCGACACCGCCAACAGGAGATATGACTGGTATGGTAATTACAAAGAGTATGAGGGGCTGGGAGGGGAGCGGTCCAGATCCTATTTTGAATTTGGGAACAATCTTGGAATCGCGACAGCTTCGCTACAATATCATATTGCAGACAATCAGGAGCTGGCACTCAATAACGTATTTACACATTTTAACCGAAAGACAAAGGATCTGTTACTGGAAGGCAGCGACATATATAATCAGCCACAGAAAACGGACAAGAATATTCTGGGACTTAGTTATAAGTATGACCTTGGACACAAAGCAAGTGTCACCGTGATTGGTAAACACCTGCATCAACATGCCTACACCAAGCTCTCCTATAATCCCAGTGGCAACTGGGGGGATGTGGCGTATAAAGCTGTTTCAGCCAATACCGACAAAATGGGCTATGCTGTCGCTTTATCCTACTACCCGACACACAACCTGGAGACTAAACTCTCCTATGAAAAAGCAAACCGCCTCCCGGGCAATGAAGAGCTATTTGGCGATATGGTCAATCAGGAAAGCAATTTTGACCTAAAGCCTGAGTCTAGTCAAAATCTCAATCTGGGGTTCATATATAACTTTGATATAAGGGAAGATCACCGTTTTTTATTGTCTGCGACCGGGATCTATAGGCATTCAACAGACTATATCTATAATATTTTTAATAATAACCAGACCAAACTGATTGCAGCCAATCTGGATGGGGTCCGGAATATAGGTGTGGAGGCGGAACTGAGGTATTCCTATAAAAAATTATTCTCTGCAGGGGTATCTGCTACCTATCAGGACTTGCGTAATATGCAGAAATATGAGCCGGAATATGAATCTGTCAGCGTTGTATATAAAGACAGACTGCCAAATGTACCCTATCTCTATGGGAATGCCGACGCTTCGCTGTTTTTCCATGATGTTTTTGCGAAAGGTGACCATCTGACCATTGGCTATAATCTTCTGTATGTACATGCATTTTATCTCTATTGGCCGAGCAGGGGCACCCAGGAAAACAAATATGGGATACCGATGCAGTTGTCCCATGACGCCAGTATCGTATACTCTATGAAGAACGGACGGTATAATGTCGCTCTGGAAGGGCACAACCTGGCCGACAGGTTGCTTTATGACAATTTTAGCCTGCAGAAGCCGGGAAGGTCTTTTGCCGTCAAGTTCCGGTATTTTATCAGTAACAAATCGAAATAATTCAATCACATCTTAAATGAAACGGAGTACCATGAAAAGAACAAAACTCTTATTAGGCGGCTTACTGGCATTGAGTCTTTGGACAGCCTGTAGCAAATCAGATAGCCCTGTTGACGATGGTAGCGGAAATGGATCAACGGAAGGCAAGTTCGTCATTGCGGCCACGCCTGCTGCGACCGAAGGAGTAGCAGATTATCTGCTGACCGCTGACAATCTGGACGCAGGTACCCTCAGTACCGCGGGCAACGGAATTGAGCAGGATGGCTCCTGGCGATATTATACCGTCAACGGGAATCTGTTTTTCAGTATGCTGTATGGCCAGGGGAATCCCGGTGCCGTAACGGCCTATAAGCTGGATGATGCCGGTAAAATGCAAAAACTGACTAATTTTCAAACCGAGACTGTACAGGCTTTTGCACCGGTAAATGACGATATCCTGATGGTGAAAGTGTCCCGTAGCATTACCAATGAGATCTCGCACTGGTATAAGGTGAATACTGAGTCTCTGCAAATTGCCGGAGAAGGAGAGATCAATACAAAAACCTTGGCGGGTAACGGAGAAATGGCACATTTTTCCTGGATCAGGCAAGTGGGCGACAAAGTATTTGCGCCGTATTTCAGTATCAAGGCAGATGGCAAGGATGGGTTCGGGACCAATTATCCGGACAGCTCCTGGATCGCCGTATTCAATTATCCGGATATGACCCTGGATAAAGTGATTCGTGATAACAGGACCAGCTTTATCGGCGCTTATTTTACAGATGGTCTGGAAGTGGATGAGAAAGGTGACGTATATGCTTATTCTTCTCCGCAGGCGACAACCAACGGCGAGATCACTTCCACTAAGCCGTGCGCCTTTATGCGTATCAATCGTGGCACTACAGAATATGATCAGGATTATTTTTTCAATATTACTGAGAAGTCCGGCCCTTCTTATATTGGCTATAAACTGTACTTAGGTAAGGGTGTTTTTCTTTTAGGGATGACAAACCCGGATAACCCGGCCAGTGGTAAAATCGACCGTTTTGCCGTGGCCAATGTATATGACAGGGATTTTACATGGGTAACCGGTACACCGGATCCCGCAAAAATTACGAGTGTTTCTTACCTTAATAGCTACTCGCCTAAAGATGGCAATACGGGTTATGTAGGCATCACGACGAGTGACGGTAAGAGCGCAGTGTATAAGTTCGACGCGAAGGCCGCAACCGCCAGCCGTGGACTGGAAGTAGAAGGTGGCACGATCACTGCTATTAAATGGCTGCCATCCGAGGCCTAAGCTCTGTCAAAAAGCTATACCAATCTGAGATGCAAATAGGCCGTCCCACTCACTACAAGAGCAGGCTGGCCGTTTTGTTGCGTGTCTTGTATCGTCTTGTCAGGGTTAGGGTACCTGTTGCTGTTTTCTGTCTGAGACTGGTCTAAAAACGGACAGTTGATAAAGCAATTGTATCAAAAATGAACACTTTATTAAGAGTCTGTTTTGTAACAAGCTGATTGTCAGTGATTGTATTATTGGCATACTGTTTAAGGATCTTTGTGGCCACCTTTCATCAAATGGGCAAAAGCAATTTGGATCATCCATTAAAAGTAGTCCGTCATGTTCAAGACCTATCTGAAAACTGCCTGGCGCAGTCTGATCAAACATAAAGTCAACTCCATTATTAATATAACGGGCCTGGCCATTGGCCTTGCCTGCTCCATATTGATTATCCTATATGTTGTGGATGAATTAAGCTATGACCGGTTCTTCCCGGGTAAAGAGCAGATTGTCAGAGTCAATACTGATTTTAATTTTGGGGGAAGGGAAATGCGTATGGCGCAGAGCTCAGATATAATGGGGCCGACACTGAAGAAAGATTATCCGCAGGTAGAAGCTTATACCAGAATATATAATAATGACGGTGCCAGATTAATTAAAAAGGGTAATGAATACTTCAATGAGAAACGGGTTGCCAGCGTAGATTCTACTTTCTTTGATGTTTTTCAGTTGCCGGTGATTGCCGGCGATGCCAGGCATGCTTTAGATAAGCCCGGCACTGTCGTTGTGACGGCCAGTTCCGCAAAGAAGTATTTTGGAACAGTAGATGCCCTGGGCAGACGCTTAGAGGTTAAACACGGAGATTCGTTGAAGCCATTTCTGGTCACAGCTGTTATTAAAGATATTCCTGCCAATAGCCAGTTCCAGTTTGATTTTTTGTTCGATATGCAAGATGTCCAGTATAACTGGGGTGCAGCGACCAGCCATAATTTCTATACCTATTTAAAGCTTAAAAAAGGGACCGACTACCATGCATTTGAAAAGCATTTTCCCGATTATGTGCGGAAATATGTACTTCCTTACGCTGCCAGATTTATTGATGTTTCCTCGATTGGCGCTGATAAAGTAAATAAAATACTGACCTATTCCCTGATGCCCTTGACGGATGTGCATTTGCATAGCGACCGGGTATTAGAGATATCACCCGGTGGCAATATTCAGTATGTGTATATTTTTAGTGCGGTAGCGCTGTTTATTTTGTTGATGGCGTGCGTCAATTTTATTAATCTGACGACGGCCAGGTCTGGGGCCCGTGCCAAGGAAGTTGGCATGAGAAAGGTGTTTGGTACCGATAGGAAGCAGCTGGTTTTTCAGTTCCTGCTGGAATCAATCGTAATGGTCGTTGTCGCTATGGTTTTCGCGCTTTTGATCGACTTTTTCGCCATTCCCGGGTTCAATCAGCTAGCGGGCAAAAGCCTGCATTTTTCCACGCTGTTTACACCGGCGTTCCTGGTTACGATTGTCTTGTTGCCGTTATTGGTTGGTTTTATTGCCGGGATTTATCCGGCGTTTTTCCTTTCTGGTTTCAGACCGGTTCAGGTGTTAAAAGGGAAACTCAAAATGGGAGGTAGATCCGGCAAATTCAGAAATGGACTAGTGGTGTTTCAGTTTTCGATCTCAATCGTTCTGATCATTGCAACGATAGTGGTGTACAGACAGCTCCATTATATACAGACAAAAAATATTGGGTTTGTCAAAGATCAGGTGCTGATATTAAATGAGACCGGCCCATTAGGTGACCATGCTGAGGCATTCAAAAATGAACTGCTTAAAATGCCTGAGATAAAGGAAGGTACATTTAGTGCTTATTTACCGGTGTCTAACTCTTTCAGGGGCGATAACACCTATTCGACCGCACCGGTTATGACGTCGACCAATGGATTTTCCATGCAGAACTGGAAGGTGGATGAAGATTACATCAGTACCTTAGGTATGCAGTTGATAAAAGGCAGGAATTTCTCCAGGGACTTTGTCAGCGATTCGACGGCCGTCGTTATTAATGAGACAACCGCAAAATACCTGGGCGCCGGTGATCCGATTGGGAAGTATCTGTATAGCACCGACAATAAGGGCAATGTTCTTAAATATCATGTCATCGGTGTTCTGAAGAACTTCAATTATGAATCTTTGCATAGTAATATCGGGCCATTGGGGCTATTCCTGAAACGCAGCCCATATACAGCTTCCTTTAAAATCAGTACTTCTGATATTGCGGCCCTGATTGGCCGAATTAAGCATGTCTGGGAGAAGTTTGCGCCAGGGATGCCATTCAGCTATAGGTTCCTGGATGACTCCTTTAATGATATGTACCAGGCGGAGACAAGGGCTGGAACGACTTCTATCGTGTTTTCCTCTCTGGCCATATTTATAGCCTGCCTGGGCCTATTCGGGCTCGCAATGTTTGCAGTAGAACAGCGAACGAAAGAGATCGGTATTAGAAAGGTACTCGGTGCCAGTAATGTGGGGATCGTTCAATTGTTGAGCAGGGAGTTCGTATTTCTTGTGCTGCTGGCTTTCGTGATCGCTGCCCCGATTGCGTGGTTCTTTATGCACTCCTGGTTACAGGAATTTGCTTTCAGAACGAATATTGCCTGGTGGATATTTGTCGTGGCAGGAGGCGCTGCACTTTTCATTGCCCTGGTGACGGTCAGTTTCCAGTCTGTTAAAGCCGCGCTCGCTAATCCGGTGAAGGTCCTGAAAGCGGAATAGAATTACCCTTTATCTGAACGGATGACCGATCATAACGGCTATTGCAGGAAAGTTTTTGACAAACAAATGTCCGAAACTAGCTGATAAAATAAAACCCCCTGTGTTGCATAAAAAGCCACACAGGGGGTTTTTGGCGTCATGATCATTAGAAAGCCGGAGTTTTCGCCGGGAAGGATAAGCCGGCCGGCATATCGATTTAGAGTTTCGGATTCAGTAATGAATTGATTTATAAACAGATGTAGCCTGTCAATCGTTTGCGTATAATCCCGGAAAGTCTCATTTAATTTTGGAATCAATTGTTTTGTTTAGTTATATTTGTTTTCGAAAAATTTCGAACTTGGACTATTCTAGCATGTAAATGATTGTTATGGAAAGGGTTAGAGGTATAAAACCGTTCGATTCGAAATTAACAGGTTCAGATAGAAAATGCTTTATTGTGGGTTTTGAAGCCCTGGTGAAAGTTTGCCGGAATCTGCCCGTACTGGCCGGAGGTGAGAGCAGTGTTAGCGGAATATAATATTGGCATAACACTAAAACAATAATTGAGTTAAACAGATACAGGAAGTTTGCGTTTTTTAATCTCATATTATAAAGAGAGCATTGCTGCACGGACAATAAAACCGTTCCAGAGGTATAATCATTTAAAGAGGTAAAGCTGATGACCATTGATACAATGTTTATAGAGAAATTAAAGGCTGATTGCCCTAAGGCGTTTGAAACTGTTTATAATACTTATGCGCCTCAGCTCATCAACTATAGTGCCGCCCGCTTATCTTCACTGGAGGAAAGCCGGGACCTTGTTCATGATGTTTTTGTCAGTTTTTATGAGCGTCGGGCAACCCTCGACCTGAATGTTTCTGTCAGGACCTATCTATTTGCTGCTCTCAAATACAAAATGATCGACCATATCCGTAAGAATACCCATAGGAAATATTACAAGGAAATGGTGTTGTCAATGGATCAGCATACAGAAGAGAGCGTATTCGATCAGACAGTCTATAACAATCTGAATTGTATAATGGATCAGGAAGTGAGTCGCCTGCCCGGCCGGATGCGTGAAACATTTATTCTAAGCAGACAGCATCATTTGAGTGTCACTGAGATTGCTGCAGAAATGAGGGTCTCCGAACAGACGGTTAAAAATCAATTATCTACCGCTTTGAAGAAACTAAGGGTTGTTTTAAATAGGATCGCATTGATCCCATTATTAATATGGCTGTTAGGCAGCACGCTGTAGGGCGCTCTTTTTATTCTTATCAATACCTGCCGCTTTTGAGACGTTACTCGAAAAATTCGATATTTTTAATTTTTACATAGTACCTGTATAATTGTTGAACGACTTACAATACGATCAGGGCGATAAATCAGTTGTGATATCCATGGGAAGAAAGAAAAATTTATTAAAAAAATTTCTAAAAGGAACCGTCTCCGATGAAGAAGCCAAGAAAGTAGAAATGTGGCTGGACAGTGCAACACAAGGCAACAACCCATGGGAAAACTTAAGTGAAGATAAGAAAGCTGCTTTTCTAACTGATCTAAAAAGCAGGATTAATACGGCAAAACTACCGGGAAAAAAGAATACAGGACGAAGCACCAGCTGGGTATGGCTAGCCGCTGCATCAGTGATTATTTTGCTGATGATTCCAGTCTATGTTTTATGGATGAAACCTTCTGCTGAAATAAACACTAAGGTGGTTATTGAAAAGGTAGCTGAAACAAATATGGCACAAATAAAACAATTGCAGCTCAGTGATGGCAGCAAAGTTTGGCTCAATGCTAAAAGCCGTCTTCGTTATACCGATAGTTTTGGTAGTCATTCAAGGGATGTGTATTTGGATGGACAGGCATATTTTGAAATTTCAAGGGATACAAAAAGGCCTTTTGTCGTACACACTTCCAGCTGGCAGGTGACCGTCCTGGGAACACATTTTGATGTTTCAGACTATATGGAAGACAATGATGTTACCGTATCCGTTCTTTCAGGTAAAGTGGCGGTTCAATCTACCAGGCAGCAGAAGACGCCAGCAGCTATTCTTCACCCAGGCGAACAGCTGGAGTATGATAAAAGAAGCCATGAACTTAATAGTGAGGTTTTTGCACACGATCAACAGCCTAGCTGGATCAGAAAAGAAGTGGTATTTTATCATACCAAAATGGAAGATATAGCTGGTTATATTAAAAGGAACTACGGATTGGCAGTCAGCTTTGCTAATCCTTCCCTGAGTGAAACGGAGGTCTCGGGTAACTTTGGTAAAATAGAAGATGCGAAAGAATTACTGGAAATATTGTGTCTAACGATAAATGCTGAATATAAAGCGAATGGGAAAAAAATTTTGATCACTGAAATGCATTGATGCCGTGAGCGCCTTTAAAAATGTGCCTATGCTCTGGTGTCTTTGCGGGGCCTAAGGGAATACTTTTAATCCATATTAATATTTACGTTTTTATGAACAAAGGTCTATTTACATGCCTTATGGGGATGCTATTGCTACTCCAGTCGGGAATTGCTGTCCAGAGTTATGGCCAGATTAAGCAAACGGACAAGATTACCGTCCGCCTTGAAAACATACCGTTAGAAGATGCATTCAAGCAGTTGCATCAAAAGACGGGCGTTGATTTCATCTATAGCTCTGTCGGGGATCTAAAGCAACAGGTCAGTGTTTTGGCCAGCAATGCTACTCTAGATGTTGTGCTGGAAAAGCTATTGTCGGGAACCGGATTGACTTACAAGAAGGTGGGCGGCAGAATCATTATTCATCCCGGAGCCAGAAAACAGGTAAATCATGAACAGGAGAAGATCGTTGAACAGGTCACTATTACAGGTACAGTAAAAGACCCGCTGGATAATAATTTACAGGGGGTTTCTGTTCAGATCATCGGATCCAGTGAAGGGACGGTGACCGACTCCCTGGGTCATTATAAGCTTTACGTTAAGCCGACAGACTCACTGCAGTTTTCATTTGTAGGTTATGAAACCATCACCTTACCTGTCAAGAACCGGGTGGATCTGAATGTGACCATGGTAGCTATATCCGGTAGTTTAAATGAAGTGGTGGCAATAGGCTATGGCCGTCAGAAAAAGATCAGTATGGTCGGCGCCCAAAGTACGGTAGATGTAAAACAACTTAAATTACCTACGGCCAATCTGAATACGGCGCTGGCCGGTCGTCTGGCAGGTGTTGTTTCTGTACAGAGAAGCGGAGAGCTGGGATCAAAAGGCGCAGATATCTGGATTCGGGGTATTTCAACATTTTCCAGCAGCCTCAGCGCGCCGTTAGTGTTAGTAGACGGTGTCCCGAGGGACTTCTCAGATATCGACCCCGAAGACATTTCGAGTTTTTCTATTTTAAAAGATGCCGCCGCAACGGCGGTCTATGGCGTCAGAGGCGCTAATGGCGTTATTTTGATCAGCACCAAAACAGGTGCGATTGGTAAGCCGGTTATCAAAGTGAGGTACAATGAAGGGCTTACTCAGTTTACGAAACTGCCTTCCTTCGCCGGTGGCGTGGATTATATGAAAGCGGCTAATGAGGCTTCCGTTACGAGAGGCGGTCAGCAGGTATATAGTCAGGAAGATATTGACAAAACGGCCAGTGGCGAAGATCCGGATCTTTATCCCGATGTGGACTGGTATGATGCTTTGTTCCGTAATATGGGGCATCAGAGAAATGCCAACGCGAATATTAGTGGGGGATCAGAAAATGCAAAATATTACATTGGATTAAGCTATTATAATGAAACCGGTATGTATAAGCAGGACTCACTGCAAAAATATGACTCACAAAATAGCCTTAAACGGTATAATGTTACTTCCAACCTGACGGTGAATGTGACTAAGACGACAGAAGTGAAATTAGGGGTCCGAGGGTATCTGATCAATGTCAATTATCCGGGAACAGGAATGGGTACCATTTTTGGCAACGCTTTTATGAAAACGCCCGTCATCCATCCCATTATGTATTCTGACGGAAAGACACCCGATGTGGCCAGTTCCGGTTTAACCAATCCCTATGCACAGCTTACTCAAACCGGTTATATTAACCAGTGGCGCAGCCAGTTAGCATCCAATCTTCAGGTGACCCAGGATCTTGATATTATAACGAAGGGGCTGAGCATTAACGGCAAGTTTGCTTTCGATACCTATAACTATACCAGCATGCACCGGGAAAAAGTACCGGATACCTATTTGGCAATAGGAAGGGATGAAAATGGCCAATTAATTGAACAGTTAACCAATCCGGGTAAAGGAACTGAGTATTTGAATTATAGCCTGGTTAAAAAAGGTGACAGAACGATCTATAATGAGTTTTCTCTGAACTATCGAAGAAATTTCGGTAAACATGACGTCAGCGGCATGTTACTCTATAATCAAAGTGATAAGCTTAATACCCAGGCGGATGACGTGATTACTTCACTCCCGTTCAGATTCAGGGGCCTTGCCGGAAGAGCTTCTTATGGTTTTGATGACCGTTATTTTGCAGAGTTTGATTTTGGCTATAATGGTTCAGAAAACTTCTCTCCGGAAAATCGTTATGGCTTTTTTCCTTCTATCGGCCTGGGTTGGGTGGTTTCTAAAGAAAAGTTCTTTGAGCCACTCAGAGATGCGATTTCCTTGCTGAAATTCCGATTTTCACATGGCGAGGTAGGCAGCAGTCAGATTGATGTCAACAGCAGTCAGGTTTATGGGAGAAGGTTTGCCTATATTGCTACCGTAGACAATACCAGTGGCTATACGTTTGGGGAGAAAATGGATAACAAGTATGGTGGAAAGGATATCGGTGATTATGCTTCTGATGTTACCTGGGAAGTGGCTAAAAAGACTAACCTTGGGATTGATCTGGATGCCCTGGATGGAAAGATCAGTTTACAGGCAGATATATTTAAGGAGCACAGAACGGGGATCTTCCTCAGAAGAGCATCGTTGCCTTACTATTTAGGCTTGCAGGCCAATCCGTATGGTAATGTCGGGATCATCGACAACCATGGTATAGACGGGACTTTAACATGGAGAGGCAAAATGGGAGATTTCAGTTATGAGTTTATGGGCAATTTCACCTGGTCCAGAAACAAGGTTATTGAAGATGATCTGCCAAATTATAAGTATCCGTGGATGGAACGTAAAGGTAGAAAGGTCAATCAGACTTTCGGTTATGTGGCCTTAGGCCTGTTTGAAAGTGAAGCAGAGATCGAAAACAGCCCTGCCCAAAACGGCGATGTGCGTCCGGGAGATATAAAATTCAAGGATATGAATGGCGACGGAAAGATCGATAGCTACGATATGGTTCCCATTGGCTACGGCTCTATTCCTGAAATGGTGTATGGCCTTGGGTTTTCTTTTAGTTACAAAAATTTTTCCCTGTCCGGCCTTTTCCAGGGCGTAGGCAATGTTGACTTAATGCTCAGCGGGGAAGGATTGCAGCCTTTTCAGCAGGGGTTA
Source organism: Arachidicoccus terrestris (assembly GCF_020042345.1). Taxonomy (NCBI): domain Bacteria; kingdom Pseudomonadati; phylum Bacteroidota; class Chitinophagia; order Chitinophagales; family Chitinophagaceae; genus Arachidicoccus; species Arachidicoccus terrestris. The sequence goes on along the minus strand of NZ_CP083387.1, from coordinate 1,984,467 downwards.
AGCCGCGGCAATGTGCTTAGCAATATCAATGACAGATGGAGTGAACAAAACCCTGACCCTCACGCATTTTATCCCAGACTCACCCCCGGTACCATCAATGACAATTATGAAAATAGTACCTGGTGGTTAAAAAATGGGAAGTATTTACGTTTAAAGAGTTTGACGCTCAATTACAATCTTCCCAAAGCTGCTGTGAAGCGAATGGGCCTTAAGAATGCCTATTTCTTTTTGGAAGGGATTAATCTGTTGACTTTTAGCCCCTTTAAGATCTATGATGTTGAATTGGGCAATGGAAGAGGGGATACTTATCCAAATACCAAGACCTATGCAGTTGGTTTTGGATTCAGCTTTTAATTATACATCCTATGACAAAAAATATAAAGATGAAACGATCAATCAAATATACATGGTTAGCAGGGGTGCTCCTACTTCTTACATTGAGTTGTAATAAAGACTTTTTAAATCAGGTACCTGATGATAAACTCACCATTGAGCAGGTATTCCAGAGAAAAGATCTGTCTGAAGAGTACCTGGCTAATATTTATTACTATCTGGCATATACTTATCCTAACAGTACCGGTAACCCCTGGGAAGGGTTGTCGGATGAAACAGATATTACCTACAACAGGGAAACGGCCTACTATGCTTCCTACCAGATGAATCTCGGTAACTGGACGGCAGCTTCGGGATATTATGATACCTGGTCCAATTATTACAAAGGTATCCGGTCTGCCTCTTATTTTATCGAGCATATCGGCGGCAATGCACAGATATTGGCATTAAGCAACGGGCAACAGTTAATTACCCAATATAGTGCAGAGGCCAGGTTCTTAAGAGCTTTCTTTTATGCCCGCCTGATCATGCAGTATGGTCCTGTTGTTATCTTGCCCGAAACTGTAATCCCTCCCGATTTACAATCAGATGATCCCTTGTTGGCCTTGTCCAGAAGCCCGATGGACTCCTGCGTAGACTATGTAGCAAGGCAACTGGATCAGGCAGCCAAAGATTTGCCGGTCAGTTACACTGACCAGTCAAAGCTGGATTATGGGAGAGCAACGGCGGCCGCCTGTAAAGCGATGAAAAGTGCATTATTGCTATATGCCGCGAGCCCTTTATTTAATGGTAATAAGGATTATGCCGGTCTGAAAAATAACGACGGTACCCAGCTTATTGATACGAAGCTGGATAATAATAAATGGAAGAAAGCTGCAGATGCTGCCAAAGAGATTATTGATATGAATCGCTTTGAGCTATACAAAGAAACGGGATCGGGTGGTAAGATCAACCCATATCTGTCTTTGCAAAACATATTCCTGACAACATTTAATAAGGAATGGATATTCAGTTATCAGAATGCCAATGTGATCAATGAACGGGGCCTTACCCCCAGGAAAGCCAGTGGATATGCCAGCATCGGGCCGACCCAGAAGATCGTGGATGAATTCGAAATGAGTAACGGCCAGCGCCCGATTCTCGGATACAAGGCAGATGGCTCGCCGGTTATTAATCCGGCGTCGGGCTATTCAGAAACCGGTTTTTCTGATTTTCAGGCATTTGATGATCCTAAAGCCCGGTCCACCTTTAATATGTGGGTAGGCCGGGAGCCGCGTTTTTACGTAAATATATCTTATGGAGGAAGGCCCTGGATTAATACAACAAGCAGCCTTGGCACTGTTATTTATGAGCCCTGGTGGGATGGAGAATCCGGTGGCAACGGTTCCTGGGACTATTCCAGAACAGGCTATCTGTGGCGTAAGAATGTCAGCCCCAATTCTGACCCGAAAACCGGGAAATACGTAAGCCGCCCGTTGTTAGTGTTCCGTTACGCTGAGATACTGCTGAACTATGTTGAAGCGCTGAATGAATATGACCCCGGTAATCCGGATATTTTAAAATACCTGAATCAGATCAGGGAGCGTGCCGGCGTTCCCCAGTATGGCACCGGCGAAAGTCCTTTACCTGTTCCCGGTAATCAGACAGAAATGCGCAAGGCGATTCATCATGAGAGATGGGTGGAATTATGTTTCGAAAACAGGCGCTATTTTGACACCAGAAGATGGAAGATCGCCGCTCAGACCGACGGAGGAAAGTTTTATTCGATGAATGCTAATGCAAATCCGCCCGCATTCTATAACCGGTTTGTTTTCGAGACCAGGGTCTTTCTGCCCAAGTATTATTTATTCCCCATTCCACAGTCGGTTATGGACCGGGATGAAAATATGGTTCAGAATACCGGCTGGTAATTTATTTAAATCTGTAAATAGTCATGATGAATAAAAGATATTTAGCGTTAATAGGGTGGTTACTGATGTCTGCCCTTTATTTAGGTAGTTGTAAATACGATACGGATATTGCGACACCTGAAGCCTATGAAAGGATATATATGCCTCAGGCAGGCGGTAATCCGGTGACCTATCACTTTATTATGTCTGATACGGCACAGACTTTAATCTATGGAGCAGACTATGGTGGCGTGGATTATCCTGTGGCTGATATCAGTGTGCATTTTAGTGTGGCACCTGCCTTGGTCGATAGTTTTAATGTAAAGAATAACACAGCTTATCAGCTGCTGCCGGCTGAAAGTTATGTAATGGAGGCCACCGATGCGGTCATTGCCAAAGGGAAATTGAGTACAAAACCGCTTGCTTTGAAAGTAAGTACCATTGGAAAGCTGGAGCACGGGGTTCAATATTTGCTGCCTATTGAGGTCAGTACGACAAAAGGTATCAAAAATAGCGAAGGGCTTGGTGTTACTTATTTTCTCGTAGATGCCAAGTATAACATTATTAATGTTGAAATGGAAGGCACCGATAAAAACCCGGTAAGCAAATTGATGAATATGGCGGACACGGCCCAGACGATTTCTTTCACCGCGAAAGCAACTGCAGACGATAGTCTTCCAACAGACATTACTGTCGGTTTTGCCTCCCCTGAAAAGTTGGTAGATAGCTTCAATCTGCGAAACGGGACCGATTATAAAAAAATGCCTGCCGGCAGCTTTGAGCTTGTTCAAACCAGTGGCAAGATCCACTCGCAAACAGGTAGCAGTGACCCTGTCGATATAAAAGTGAAGACTAAAGGCATGTTGACACCTTTCGTAGAGTACCTGCTGCCGGTTCAGATAAAGGAAGCCTCTGCAGCGCTGCCCGCAAGTAGCAAAATCAAAATAAGTGATTCAAAATCCACACTTTATTATTTGATACAGGCGACCAAAAATGGTGTTGAGTTAACGGTGGTTTCTTACGGAAAGGGAAGTGGCTACAATGATATGGAGGCCCTGGCTGCCAGTATAAAGTCTTATCAGCCCGATTTGTTGCTGGTGCGTGAACTGGATGTAAATACGACCAGAAGCGGTCCAAAAGATCAGCCCAAAGAACTGGCTGCGCTGCTTGGAATGCCTTATTATGTTTTTGCCAATGCCTTGGATTATCAGGGGGGACAATATGGCAGCGCGATATTCTCCAGATACCCCATTGATGCCTCGGTGACCAAAACCTTTATGCTTTCCTCTTCAAAATCAGAAAAGGGCCCCCTGGCCATTACCAAGGTGCTGGTTGACGGTAAATACCCCCTGATATTTGCAGGTACACACCTTAATGCCAATGGCACGATCAGAAATGAGATGCAGGTGCCCGAACTGATGGATATCATGAAAGGCTATGATGGCCCGGTTATTCTGGCGGGCGATTTTAATGCAAATCCTTCCAACACCTCAGATAGCTATGGTGTGTTGACCACGGAGTTCACGAGACCTTGTCAGGACTGCCCGCCGAACTTTCCGGCTTCAGATCCTAAGTCTTATTCTGATTATATTTTATATAAATCCGCTAATGATTTCTCAGTATTGGACTATCATGTTGGGCAGACAGCTGTCGGGACCCATTTACCGGTTGTTTTAAAAGTGAAATTCTATGTTGATTAATCCGGAGTTGATGTCTTGTAAGGTTCAGTTGAACCGGTTGGGTAATTGGGCCATTCTCCTGTTGCTGATGGGCCTGTCAGGCTGCGCAAAGAGTTCAGCCCCAAAGGGAGGTAAGACGGTTCCTCCCGATCCTGACCCGCCTGCGACTGAAAAGATCATTCGGGTCATGACCTATAATATTCATAGAGGAAACCCTCCCGGTCAGGCAGAAAATGTGATCGATTTGGAGGCAACAGCCGCGGTCATAAAAAGTCAGAAGCCGGACCTGGTCAGTTTAAATGAAGTGGATGTCCATACCAAAAGATCCGGTGTCAGCCTGGATGAAGCAAAAAAATTGGGAGAATTGACGGGCATGCACGCTTATTTTGCCAAGGCGATGGACTACGATGGCGGACAATATGGAGATGCGGTTTTATCAAAATATCCTATTGAAGAAAGTTTCAGATATAGCCTGCCCTTTAAGGTGGCGGGATCAGAGCCCAGAGATATCGCCATGATTAAAGTGAGAGCCGAAGGAAAGGCGATCTTATTTGCGTCTACACATCTGGACCATCTGGCAACAGAAGAGAACAGAATATTACAGGCAAATACGATTGTGAACGATATTCTGCCTCAGTTAAAGCTACCGTTAATTTTGGGTGGTGATCTGAATGCCACTCCCCAAAGTGAAACGATTCGTATTCTGTCACAAGAGTTTACAGCAGGATGCAATGGTAAGGCCTGCCCGCTCAGTTTTCCCTATGACGGACCGGACAGAACCATAGATTATATCATGATTAGTTCCAGCAGTGATTTTGAGTTTAAAAGCTATAAGGCGGTGGCCGGGGCAACGGCTTCCGATCATTTACCTGTTATGGCAGAGATAAAACTGAAATAGATGTTTCTCTGATTTTAGACAGTGGGCAAAATGCCTTAATACCATTCTATCCCTATCTGCGATAGCGGATAGAGAATAGGTCAACTGGTCCTGAACCAAAAATTTATTGTAATTTCAAGGGAATACAAATTATAAGCATGAAAAAGACAAACCTGTTCCTCCTATTTTTGTTGTGCATTCCATTATTGACGTTCGCTGACGGTATTAAAATTCTACACGGCCCCTATTTGCAGAACCTCAGCAATACGGAAGTAACCATTGTGTGGGAAGTCACCAACGAATCTGTTGGATGGGTGGAGATTGCACCGGATGATGGATCCAACTACTATTCGGTAGAACGTCCCCAGTTTTTTGATGCCATCAACGGGGTAAAAAACGCGTCTAAACTGCATGCAGTAAGGTTGACAAATTTGAAGCCCAACACAGTTTACCGCTACAGGATCTATGCCCAGGAGATCCTGTCTCATGTCGGGACCCGCGTCCATTATGGTGATATTGTAGCAAATAGCGTGCGGGAGTCCTTGTCGTTCAAGACAAACGACCTCACCAAATCAGAAACATCCTTCGTTATCTTAAATGATGTACATGCCCGCAAAAATGTCATCACCCCCTTGCTTAATTATGCAAACTATAAAGACAAAGATATGGTCATTTTCAATGGCGATATGGTGTCCCAGTTTAAGAGCAGCGAACATATTTTCGAAGGGTTTATGGATGAAGCCATTGATCTGTTCGCCAAAACGAAGCCATTATATTATGCCAGGGGTAATCATGAGACGCGTGGAGAATTCGCTACGCACTTTCAGGACTATTTCTGCCCGCGTGTGCCGCATCTGTATTTTACCGTTCAACAGGGACCGGTTTATTTTATCTTTCTTGATACAGGAGAGGACAAACCTGACAGCGATATAGAATATTCAGGTATTACCAGCTATGATCAGTACCGTACCGAGCAGGCTGAATGGCTAAAAGAAGTGGTCGCCACAGATGCTTTTAAAAAAGCAAAATTTAAAGTCGTTATTGCGCATATGCCACCGATCCCCATTAAAAATGTATGGCATGGTCAAAAAGAAGTATTAGATAAGTTTGTGCCCATTCTGAATAAAGCCGACATCGATATCATGCTTTGCGGCCATCTCCACAGGTACCTGTATGAACAACCAGGTACAGCGTTCAATTTCCCTATACTGGTAAATTCTAATAACTCATGTATTGCTGCCCATACCAGCGGTGATCAATTGAATGTGAAGATCTATGGGTTGGACGGCAAGGTTTCCTTTGATAAAGAATATACGGCAAAGTCGGCCCGTTGATGTCAACAGGCTGATAAGTTGGCCGGTTTTATTTTAGCGCTGATGAAATGAGCCAAAATGCCACAATATGCCGGAGGGGTCGTGCAGAAAGCATTCCCTGCCCCAGGTGTTATCTCTGATGGGTGTTAGCCTGGCTCCCTTGAATCCGCCGGGTAAGTCAAGGGCGGCCAGCTCTCGATAGCACTGATCTACATCCTCTACTTCAATAAATAACATTGTGTTATCGATCCAGTCCTTTATATAGTAATCCTGCAAATAGAACTGCACTTTTTGATTTGAACAGAGGTAGAGCTTAGGGGCCACTAATCTTACCTCAAAACCGATGGCTGTATAGAAAGCGGTGGACAGCGTAATGTCTTTTGCACCGATAAAGGGCCTGGTGGATTTGGCGTTGATTTGCATGGTTCAATTTTAATGAGACATAGAAGCGGATCAATTCCCTGCATGTACAAATACAGGTAAATTTAGTAAAATTGCCGCTATTTTGATCGTTTATTACCTTACTTTGTAGTCAGATATTATCTGACAATGTCCCATGCAGCTCCCATACAACGCAAAATCATCCATATCGATATGGACGCCTTTTACGCATCTGTGGAACAGCGCGATTTTCCTGAATTAAGAGGGAAGCCGCTGGTAGTGGGTGGTTCTCCTGAAGGACGTGGCGGCGTGGTCGCTACAGCTTCCTATGAAGCCAGGAAGTTTGGCATTCATTCCGCGATGCCATCCAAAACCGCACAAAGGCTTTGCCCGGAGGTGATCTTTGTCCATCCGCGTTTTGATGTATATAAAGCTGTTTCCAGGTCGTTGCATGAAATCTTTCACCGGTATACTGATATTATTGAACCCTTGTCCCTGGATGAAGCTTATTTAGATGTCACAGAAGACAAGCTGGGTATTGGTTATGCAATGGACATCGCCAGGGAAATTAAAAAAGCGGTACGGGAAGAATTGAACCTGACGGCTTCGGCAGGTGTTTCCATCAGTAAATTTGTAGCCAAGATTGCTTCTGATCTGGATAAGCCCGACGGATTAACTTTTATCGGACCTTCCAGGATAGAAGCTTTTATGGAAGGGCTGGCGGTAGAGAAGTTTCATGGGGTCGGAAAAGTAACAGCTGCCCGGATGAAAGCCATGGGCATATACAAGGGAGCAGATCTTAAAACATATCAGGAGGCCGACCTCGTTCGATTATTTGGTAAAGTCGGCAGGTTCTATTACAATATAGTTCGAGGCATCGACAACCGCCCTGTGACACCGTATCGGGAAACTAAATCGGTCAGCGTGGAGGACACCTATCAGGAGGACCTTACCACCAAGGAAGCCATGCTGGAAGAATTTCTCCTCTTAACAGCTAAGCTGCAGGCGCGTCTGAAAAGAAATGGCCTTAAGGGCAGGACGCTTACCTTAAAGTTTAAATTTCATGATTTTACGATCATTACAAGAAGCAGGTCTGTAGATGGATTCATTGAGGATGAGCCGATGATTCAGATGCTGACCCGGCAGATTTTGGACAAGACAGACCTCACAGAAAAAAAAGTACGTTTATTGGGCATCGGTGTTTCTAATTTTAATATGCCCAATGCTGATGAGGATCGTGAAAATGGGGCCGGCGGCCCCATCCAGTTAAAACTATTTTAGACGATTGCGGGACACTATGTCGTAAAAGGCGTAAAGGCGGCCAGCACTTCTGCCGGTATATCCATCTGTTCATAGGTGTCGGCAGCGACAAATAAAAGTGATTGCGTGCCTTTTCCCAAGAGCCTTTCCTTTTGATCGACAATCCGGTGTTCCAGAGTGGCAAATTTGCGGTTGAAACTCTTAACACGGATCTTTACTTTAATGATATCAAACTCTCTGGCTTCCAGCGCAAATTTGTGTTCAAAAGACCTGGTCAGGATCAGGAAAGCTGTTTTTTTCAGGTCAAAATCAGGCAGGCAGTAATTAAAGAACAACTCTCTGGTCTTGCCTACCCACATGGCATACATGCCAAAATAAACATTCCCTACAGAGTTCGTATCCCCGTATGTGGCTCTAAAGGCATGTACATACCATTTATCCTGCACGTACTCACTGGCGATATTATCGGTGCCGGGTTCTCCGGTACCGGCCTCTGATATTTTTGCAGGCGCAGTATCAAAGACCTTGTCAGCCGGGAGATCGGTATTATTTGTGACTGTTGGCGCTATATCTGACTGTTTCCTGGTCGCCAGCCACCCACCGATCAACACGGGTATAAGGGTGCCGGTAATCAGTAATGCCGGCTCCATATGGATATACCCCAAACCTGCCAGGACCAGTGAGAGGCAACTAATGGCGAAAATTTTTGTTTTCGGTAATCTCGTGTCGGGTGATGGGTTATTCAAAGACCGGATGATAAGTATCATGGCGTAGGTGACAAAATATGTCGCATACAACACCATAAAATACTCCAGTTCAAGATTCGCTTCAATGGCGACGAGGGCGGTGACGCCACAAGCCACAAATAAAGGAATAGGAGAGGTTAGCAGGTTCTTGGGCAATATAGAGTAGAGCATATTTTTGCCCTCCTTTACATGGTGGTGTAAATGCCATTTAACGGCTATATAACCACTATCCAGCGTCGTAATGATACAAATGACCAGAAATCCAAAGTATGCAAGGGGTAACCAGTCTGCGGCATGCGCGCCGTTCCCCGTAAAGAACCGGGTGATCATATCCTGTGCATAAAAGATGCCATCAATTCCTTTTCTTGCATAAACGGCTGCTCCCTGTTCCATGACCCACAACGTGAGGTTCCCGTGGAACAGCAGGATCGCAAAGAACAGTAAGGAGCCTACCAGATAGGCACCGGTAATAGAGGTCTTTTCTTTCTGCATTTCAATGGCCCGCTGCCATTGCTGCAGATCCAGCCAGGGGCCTGTGAAAAAGCCCACACAGACTGGAATTAGATAGCCCCAGAAATTAAGCTCATTTCCGGGTATTGAACCTGTTATCGGAATCGAGGTAACCGTGTCTTTCTGGAGCCAGATGTAAATACTTAATATCACCAGCACGAGGTAGAAAAATGCATGGCTGTATTTTATTTTGGAAATACCGAACTGTTCGCCTAATAAAAAGGCAATAGCCAACAATGCGATAACCACCAGTATTAATAATAATGCCGGGTTGGCCAGATCTAACGGCTGAAACAGGTACCGGGTCAGCGCAAATATGGTCAGTGATAATGCGATAAACTGATAGAAGAGAAAAACAGTGGAAAATTTGGAAGACCATTTCTGGAATACCGATTCCAGGGACTGGCCAGGTTTTGCCTTTCTGGATATTGCGGCTGTACCGGCACCAAACAGGAATAAACCAATGGCATTGGGAATGGCAAAGGAAAGGAGTCCTTTTAAGCCAAACTGAAAGGTAAATTGCACCGCGAAAAAGAGCCCAAGTCCCCAGGTCCAGGATAATGCTACAGAGGTTCCCCAAAAAAGGGATTTAGAAGCAGATGATTTCATAGTGATGTAGGACAGTCAAAGCCCTTATAGATAATAATTTTAATGGATAATATGGATGACCTGAACGGAAAGGTGATTGTTTTTCATTTAAATCAGTGGGCCACTTGTTTTTCCGGGCGTATGATAACCTGATTCCGGCGGCCGGTGCAAAAGTAAACATTTTTCACTGGAGCTGCCGGATATTGATGTATGCGCTTAATTTTCAGAAGGATAGCCTTTATCTATCCAGTCAGTTCGGATATTATGTTCCAGATTCAATAGCCTGGCATGGGTAAAGTGCATCTCTTTTAATAAGCGGAAAGCCGGCCGGATATTGGGGCAGTGGGCAAAGGGGCAACAGCCGCAGTAGATGATGATTTCCCTGTCTTTAGGTTGTTTTTCTAACGCTGCTTTTAATTTATTCAGGCCTTCCTTATCTGAAGCCGGCCCAATATCAATGGAACCCTTGATCATAGCAGCAGGTCCGACACTTAATAGAAGCGGTTGTTGTTCCCTGGCGCCTGTTTCTATTGTTCTGGCCAGGTCAGCAGGTGCTACCAGCTGTGTCACTGTCCAGGGTTCCTGCTGGGTCAGCGGAGCAGATTGCGCAAAGAGCGTCGTCTGCAGCGTAACCATAAAAACCAGACTAAATAGAATGGATATCAGTTGCGTTCGTTTGAATGCTATCATGCTACATTATTTTACGGATCATATTCAGATTGCGAGCAACTCAGGAAGCCGCATCTCAAAAGGTAAAATTACCGATTTGCTATTAGATACCTGAGTAAATAGCCAATTTTAACAGCAAATGGCGGCAAATCATACTGTTGCCGGACAGCCCTTTTGGCCGGGCCGTAAAATTGCGATATCTTCCCCCGTAAAATTGAACAGGTATGTGTTGACGATGATTATTTATTTTCAATCAGGCACCTGAAGGAGCGATCCTGTATCGCCTCCTGTAAATAACCGGACCGGCAATCTAAATACCTAAAGCATGGACACTCAACAATTATTATCACTGCCCGTTAGCTGGCAATCACAGATATGGCTACCCATAGAAAAAGAGATCACTATATATGCGGTCCTGAACAAAATACAGTCGGGAGAACTGGAGGCTGAAATTGATCAGATCAGGCATTTCCAGTCTGCCGGCGACCTGGAGTCTTTTACCATGTATAAGCGGGGATTGCCGGCTGTAACCTTTTGTGGCAGGTTCGATCATCAACGTAAGACGGAAACGCTCAAGGCCTACAATTATATTTTGGTTCTGGATATTGATAAGCTGAATGAGAAAGAACTGGAGGAAACGGCAGGTGTATTGGAGCAGGACCTCTATGTATTTTCTTATTGGTTATCTCCCTCTGGAAAAGGCTATAAAGGGCTGGTGGCCCTGGAATATGAATTTCAGGTTAAAAAAGAGGCCATAGCAGCTTCTCATAAGAAGGCCTTCCAGAAACTGGCCCGGTATTTTTTTGATAATTATGAACTGGAACTCGATGAAAGCGGATGCGATATTACCAGACTTTGTTTTCTTTCCAGTGATCCTGATCTGGTGATCAAACAACATACACAGCCTTTTATGGTCGATCAACTGGATCTAAGAGAATGGCCAAAAGCCGGTAATGCGCAGCAACCTTTTGTAATCAGTGAGGACAAAAGGCGGCTTCAATTTAAAAATAAAGCTGAAGAGAAGGCACTGGTAGAAGCCGTTATTCGCTTTCTGCAAGAAAGCGCAAAAAGTATTACAGCTTCATATGAACAGTGGTATCGGATCGCCTATGCACTTTCAGAGGCTTTTACCTTTAAGGTTGGTCTGGCTTACTATCTGCGCCTGTGTGCAATGGACGGTACCCGGTTTGATGAACCGGCCTGTCGTGCGATGTTTTATTATTGTTACAAAAACGCAGACGGGCGTATAAAATTGAATTCTTTATTATTTTATGCCGGCAAACTGGGATTCCGGCAAGACGGACAAAGTCCCCTCAAATTAAATGAAGATGAATCAGAAAATACGGCGTAAGCGCCATGATTGGACAACTGTCCGTCCCTTGATTGTTATTGTATGTTTATGCCTGCTTGCGGGCTGTACTGCCAGCCACACGAGAGAATCACCAACAGGCCGGTATAGCGTACAGAATGCCCATTCGCATAATGACTATGAGCAGGCGAATTATTTTACGGAGGCCTATAATGCCCGATTCGGTTCTATTGAAGCAGATATTTATTTAGTGGACGGAAAGCTGTTGGTGGCCCATAATAAAAAAGACGTTAATCCCACAAAGACACTTGCTGCTATGTATCTGGAGCCGCTGGCCCGCCATGTGGAAGAGAATGGCGGTTATCCCTATGTCAGCCATAATGCTCAGTTAGAATTATTGATTGATCTGAAAGATCCGAAGGATAGCCCGGCCTATCAAAAGGGAGTCGCCCTGATCCGCTCTTATAAGGCATTAAGAAATAGCCGGCAGCTGCGATTTACATTCACAGGAAATATCCCCAGTGACAGCGTGATGGCAAAGGCCACAGCAGGTATTTTTTTTGACGGAGTGCCGGGGCGTTCATATAGCAAAGCCGCTATGAAGAAAGTGTATATGCTCAGTGATAATTTTGCGAATTATTCGACATGGAATGGAGATGGCAGGATCGCAGATACCGATTATAAAAAGTTGGTGTCTGCGGTAACAGCGGCCCATAAAGCCGGCAAGAAAATCCGCTTCTGGAATGCCCCGGATAATCCGGCTGCCTGGCGCCTGATGGAAACGCTGGGTGTTGATTATATTAACACGGATAAAATTCGGGCGTTGCAAGAAAGCTTGAAGTAATGATAGGCGCTATTTAATTTTTCATCTTATTTCATAGCGTTTTATGTATTATGGATATTTTAATTTAATAGTTGTGGACAGATATCGAAAGCTATACTTGTCCATAAGTGGTTATTTTTGATAGTTATGAACGATTATAGAAATTTATAATTGTCCATAACTTTATTTCCCATAGACTGATTTCTCCGTTTTACCAGGAATTGCATTTTTCCTAAAGAACAATTGTTTGTACTTTGCCCCCGATTTTAGGCAATCTTCTTATAATGATTGACAAAAAGAGGTTAGAGTCAGAGCAGACAGCGTTGAGCGGCCCGTGTGGCCTGAAAGCCTACGAAGCCATTTTTCACATGGTGTTTGCGGATCTTTTGCGGTTCGCGATATCGATTGTGCGCTATTTACCACTGGCAGAAGAAGTCGTTTCTGATGTGCTGATCCAGATCTGGCAGAAAAGAAGGGATCTGGTTTCGGTGAAGGATCTGCGCCTCTACTTATATATAAGCACCCGTAACCGGGCCATTAACTATCTGAAAAACAAACATCTCGGATTACTAGAAACCACTGGCGACGGTTTTGTCGATTGGGACAGTTCCACTCCCCGGCTAAAATGCAGTGACCCGGATCCCGAGGCTTTGATCGAATTTGCAGAATTGAATGGCCGGGTACGGGCGGCGATCGAACAACTGCCTCCTAAGTGCAGGCTTATTTACCAGCTGGTTAAAGAAAACGGGCTCAAGTACAAAGAAGCCGCTACTTTATTAAAGGTATCCATAAAAACAATAGAGGCCCAAATGGCCATTGCGTTTAAAAAACTTCACCAGGCGTTGGATTGATGGGCTGCCGGTGCCACCACTAAAAAAATAAATTCTCCTCTTTTAGGGGTATTGTTAAAAAATGTTGTCTTTATAGATATTGGAGTTCTTTCACTTCAATCATATTCTATGGACAATACGGTCAGGCTCTGGGTTTTACTCAGTAAACAGCAAGATGGGGCGCTTTCGGGAGAAGAGGCAGCAGAGCTGGAACGTTTACAAAACGATCCAGCTAATAATGTCTCTCTGGCAACTTATGCTCAGCTGGACGCCTACTGGCGTCAACTGGCTGTTGCAAAAGGGGCAGATAGTCTGGAGTTCTGGGAAAAGCACCGGGCCAGGCTGGAGAAAGAACCTTTAGATGCGGATCTGGCATTTTCCCCGGCGGCAGCTGCCCCGAACCGGCCCTGGTATCAAAAAACCAGGATCTGGGTAGCCGCCGCTGCGATAATATTGTTCGCATTGGGGCTTAGTATGCTATTTAAAAAGGCGGGCAAGGTTAACACAGGAGGGGACACGGTTATTATAGTCCATAACGGCAATCAAAAACAGGTAACGCTTCCGGACGGCACTAAAGTCTGGCTCAACAGCGGAAGTGAACTCTCTTATACCAAGTATTTCGCGTCTGCTCCCATTAAGGAGGTTTATTTAAAAGGAGAAGCGTTTTTCGATATCCGTCACGATCCCAAACGCACATTCATTATTCATACAGAATATCTGGATATTAAAGACCTGGGAACCCGGTTCAATGTAAAGGCCTACACATATGAAGATAGAATGGAAACGACCCTTATTAATGGCTCAGTAGAGGTCTATCCCAAAAATCATCCAGAACAGATGATACGACTGAAGCCCAACGAAAAAATCGTTTTTGATACCAAAGTTCTACGTTCGGGCAAGTTCCTCCGTATAAAAAATGCGGAGCAGCAAGACGGGCTCCATCTGGATTCAATTGAGAACCGTATTTCAGGTACCGGTTCCATTGCAGCTACGGGTTATTATGTGGCGAAATTAAAACCCAAAATTAAATCAGGCGGAGATTCTATTATGCTGGAAACAGCCTGGATGCAGCATCAGCTGGCCTTTAATGCGATAACTTTCGAGGACCTCTCCAGGAACATGGAAAGGTGGTACGATGTAGACATCGACATTACGAATGCAAATGTCGCAAACTATATATTTACGGGTGTCTTTAAAGAGGAAGCTTTTCAGGAGGCGCTAAGCGAATTACAAATGATTCAGCCCTTTCAGTATGAGATCCAGGGTCGTAAAGTCCGTATTTATTAGTTTAAACGAAGCCAAGAGAATCACCTGATCATTATTTAACTTGTAAATCTGATTGAAAAAATGAAAAAATTGTTACGGTTACATGACCCCATACCGTAAGGGAACCAAAACTTCTGACAAAAAAATACGAGGAATGATTGGACCCATTCCCCGTACCACAGGTAGCTGGAACTGCCTGCTTGTGTATGTCTCTGAAAAGACATGCACCCATTTTTAATCAACATTAAAAACTTAATCGAAAGGTATGAAAAAATGTTCGTTTCATAGGGGGTATCCTATTGGGAAGCTCCGCTTAAAAGCAATTCTCTACATGAAGCTCAGTGTTGTTTTATTACTGGCCACCTGTTTGCAGGTATCGGCCAGAACCTATTCCCAAAAACTGACGGTGAAATTTAAAAATGCGACCATAAAGGAAGCGTTGTCCTCTATTGAGCAGAAGGCCAATTGCCGCTTTTTTTATAGCGACAACCAGTTACCTGAAAACACGCTGATCAACTTAAAAGAGAAAGATATCCCACTGAATGATCTGTTGAAAAACTTATTTTCCGGAACGCGCCTTAATTATAAGATGCTGGATAACAGGGTGATCATAATATCCCGGTCTATGGCGGAAGCGCAACTCAAAAAGGTATCCGGAACGGTGAAAGATGAAGCAGGTCAGCCTATGGCAGGGGTCAGCATTCAGATTAAAGGCACCAATAAAGGCACCATTACAGCAGATAATGGCGCTTTTACGCTTGAGGTGCCGGATGGCGCCACACTTGTTGTAAGTTATGTGGGGTATCAGACTGAGGAGGTCTCAGTTGCCGGTCAAAATACGCTGGCTATTACTATGAAGCCATTGCCGGGATCTGGGTTACAGGATCTTGTGGTGACGGCCCTTGGTGTGAAACAAACGCAGAAATCGCTGTCTTATAATGTTCAGAGTGTTAGCGGTGACCAGCTCAACACCGTCAAGACTGATAATATGATGAACTCCCTGAATGGTAAAGTAGCAGGATTGACGATTTCGCCCAGCGCGTCCGGCGTAGGCGGGTCTGCGAAGGTCATCTTAAGGGGAAGCCGCTCTGCCAATGGAAATAACCAACCTCTTTATGTGATCGATGGCGTGCCTATTACGAACTCTGCCAATGCAAATGGACAGCAAAACGGCACTTTTGGAGGCGGTCCTGACGGTGGGGATGGTATTTCTAATCTGAATCCGGAAGACATTGAAAGCATTTCCGTATTGGAAGGAGCCTCTGCTGCTGCGCTCTATGGCAGCCAGGCACAAAACGGGGTTATCCTGATCACCACTAAAAAAGGGAAAGCCGGCAACGCGACGATTCAGGTGAACTCAAGCTTTTCCCTGGATCATATTGCTTATGAGCCTGAGCTTCAAAATAGTTATGGCCCAACAGACGGGACAGGGTTTCAGAGTTGGGGAGACAAGATCAACGGCTCTTCCCGAAATAACCTGGATGAGTTTTTTCAAAATGGGACCAACTGGACCAATTCAGTAAGTTTCTCTGCCGGTTCAGAAAAGGCACAGACCTATCTGTCATATGCCAATGTTTCTGCCAGAGGGACCGAGCCGGGCAACAAACTCTCTCGTAATAATTTTAATTTTAGAGAGACAGGACACTTTCTCAACAACAAATTAACTGTAGACGGGAATGTCATGTTCGTTAATCAAAAGATCAATAATAGCCCTGCCTTGGGTTTATATCTAAACCCGCTTACAGGTCTTTACCTTTTTCCAAGAGGTGTGGATATTATGCCCTATAAAACAAACTACCTGAATCCGGATTCGATCGGAGAAGCCAGGCAGAACTGGCCGGAGATAGCGGATATCGAGCAAAATCCCTGGTGGATCCTGAATAAAGACATCAGCGTTGCGAACAGAAACAGAATCATTCTCAGTGGTAATGTCAAATATGAATTTACCAAATGGCTGAATATCCAATTAAGGGGTAATATGGACCGTACAACAGACCGTTTTGAAAATGATCGATATTCCGGAACCAGCAAGGTTTTTGATGCCAACGGGAATGGCTATATGAATCTCAGCAACCAGACCTTTACCCAGAAATATGGTGACGTGATTTTGACCGTCAATGATCCTAATCCGGCTGCTAAGTTTAAGGTAGGCGGTATTGTGGGTGCCAGCATCACCGATTCTAAACTGGATGGCCTGACGGTCGCAGGGGAGTTATCTACACGGGATTTCTTCTCCTCCGATAATACGATAGCCGGTCTGGCAGGTTCCACTGTTGTCACATTAAGTAATGCTAAACCGGTTATACCTAATCATAGTCAGCTGCAATCCATATTTGCCAATGCCAATCTGTCTTATGATAACTGGGCTTTTTTGACTTTAACCGGCAGAAATGACTGGTCTTCCAACCTGTCTTTTACGCCGAATTTTTCTTATTTCTATCCCTCTGCCGGGTTGTCTCTGATCATTTCTCAGGTGCTTAAGATGCCGGCATTTGTAGATTATGGAAAGATCAGAGGTACTTATGCTCAGGTCGGTAACACGGTGCCGCCTTATCTGACCCGGGTGCAGAATACACAAAACAGTGCCGGTCAGCTGCAGTTTAACACAGCGGCGCCGTTCACTGAGTTAAAACCAGAAAAGACAAACTCTTTTGAATTTGGTACAGATTGGCGTTTCTTTCATGACCGGTTAAATCTAAGTGTTACTTATTATAAAACAAACACAAGAAATCAATATATTCCGATCCAGCCTGCAATCGCTTCGTTGATCTCCAAGGGTTATGTCAATGCCGGTAATATACAAAATACGGGTATCGAGTTTACCGTCAACGGAGATGTGATCAAAAGTGAAGATTTCACCTGGAACTCAGGATTTAACGGTGCCAGCAATAAAAATGAAATCATTGACCTGGATGCTAAGAACGGTATTGATCAGTTTATCCTGACCGATAACGGGAATAACTCTTATCAATCTATTATTGCGAAAGGCGGTTCTTATGGGGATATTTCTGGTGTCGTTTTTAAAAGAGACGAACAGGGCAGGGTTATTTTCTCAGGTTCCGGTACAGATGACGACCCTTACCGCCCGGAAAGTAATGGGTTCGGTTACTTGGGAAATCCTAATCCGACCTTTCAGCTGGGCTGGAGCAACAGTCTGCAGTATAAGGACTTTAGCCTGAGTTTTCTGGTCGATGGCCGGTTCGGCGGGCACGTTCTTTCCATGACACAAATGGTGCTGGATCAATACGGTGTCTCTAAAGAGACCGGCGATGCCAGAGACAGAGGGTATGTAGCTGTAAACGGCGTTGATGAGGCCGGGAATGCTGTCACCAAAGTCGATCCTAAAGTATGGTACGGCGCTATCGGAAGCCGTTCCGGCATCTCTGAACCTTATATATACAGTGCAACGGTCGTCAGATTGCGTGAGGCTTCTTTGGGTTATACGTTTCCGGTTAAAAACAGTTTTTTCCATAGCATAAAAGCATCGTTGATCGGCCGTAATCTGATATACTTCTACAAGAAAGCTCCTTTTGATCCCGAGCTGACTATGTCCACTGGTAATGGCCTCTCCGGGGTGGATGTCTTTAATCAGCCGGCTACCCGTTACATGGGACTCAGCCTTCACTTAACCTTTTAATGTAAACGCGACAAACGAAAAAATACAAGATCATGCATACACATACATCTAATAAATATATTTCTAAACGCTCCGGTACGGCCTTAATGGTGCTTTCCGGTCTATTATTAACGTTAGGGTCCTGTACCAAGAACTTTGAAGAGTATAATACAAACCCTAACGCCTTAAATGACGCGCAGACGATAGCTAAACTCAGCACTGCATACGGGCCTATCGAACAGGCCATTTTCAGCAATTACCAGACGGCGCAGAACCTAAGCGCAGATGCTTACAGTGGCTATATGATGTCGCCGACGCCTTTTTCTGCTAACTATAATCTCAATTACGCGCTGACGGATAGTTGGAATCAGAATGGATTTAAAGATCCTTATAATCTGGTGATGGCACCTGTTAAGAAAATTGCGGAAGTAGGGGCAAGAGAGAATTTACCTGATTTATGGGCAGTCGCTTTAATTCTGCAGGTTGAAGCGATGGATAGGGTAACGGACCGTTTTGGGCCCATTCCCTATACCCAAGCAGGGACCTCTGTGAAGTCTGTCCCCTACGATGATCAGAAAACTGTATACGAAGCTTTCTTTAAACAATTAGACACTGCTGTTGCTAACCTCACCACCTATGTGGCTGCTAATCCCGGCAAATCAACACTGGGAGATGGCGACTTGATCTATCAGGGAGATTATACCCAATGGATCAAGTTTGCCAATTCTCTTAGGTTGAGACTGGCTATGCGTGTTTCAAAGGTTGATCCGGAACTGGCTAAAACGCAGGGAGAAAAAGCGCTGGCTCAGCAGGCAGGACTGCTTACAGTGCCTGCTGACGATGCTAAGGTCCAGCAGTCAGGTGGCAGAAACAATGATTTATGGCAGATTACAGAATCCTGGGGAGATAACAGGTTAGGGGCCTCACTCGGAACCTACCTGACCGGGTATCATGATCCCAGAATATCAGCCTATGCGACTCCGGCAAAGGATCCTAAACTGGCCGGTAAATATATCGGGATCCGTATCGGAATTGCAATTAATGCCAAGGCAGATTATGTAGGTTATGCGTCATTGAATACCGCTGAAAATTTTAAGCAGACTTCTCCTCAGTATGTAATGACTGCAGCCGAGTGTTGGTTTCTGAAAGCGGAGGCGGCGCTTAGAGGCTGGGCCGGTGCCGGTGATATAAAAGAAGATTATGAAACGGGCGTTAAGACTTCCATGGACCAGTGGGGAGTAAAAATAGGTAATTACTTAAGTGACAATACCTCAAAGCAAGCCGCGTATGTGGATCCTAAAAACGCTGCGAACAATAGTGCGGCACTTAGTACGATTACGATTAAATGGGATGGTACTGCCAGCAAAGAGCGGCAATTGGAGCGGATCATTACGCAGAAATGGCTCGCTGTTTTCCCGGAAGGTCAGGAGGCATGGGCTGATTATCGCAGAACGGGTTATCCTAAATTATTTCCCGTCGTACATAATAACAGTGGTGGTTCCATCAGTACCGAGGAGCAGATCAGGCGTCTTCCTTACCCGGCAGTTGAATATTCTACAGATAACGGCTCTGCTGTGAAAGAGGCTGTCCAGAACCTACTGGGAGGTGAAGACAACGGAGGAACAAGGCTCTGGTGGGATGTAAAAGGCAGCAATTTTTAACAACACCCTGCGCTAAATAAAAGAGGCAACAGATCTGGCCTCTCATTGTAGCCCCTGAGGTATCCCAGCGATCCCGGGGGCTTATTTGTGTAGGCAGTATTCAAGAAGCCTTAGCATTGCAAGTTGACAGATTTTATGGGTTGTTGCCCTATTTGTCCTTGTTTGGGCTCATGTTCTGTATATAGGCCTGTTGAATCTCCAGTGTCTGTTTCATATATGCGACAACCTCCCTCTGATGATCCAGATCTGATTGCATTCTGTCCACCAGATCTTCCAGTTTGGAGACTTTTTCTTTCAACGCCACGTTTTCATTTCGGATTTCATCGCAGGATTCAGGGGCAAATCTTTCCAGCGGGCCGCCGGGCCTGGTAAAAAAAAGAAATAAGTTGCAATTAAGTACCTCACTAAGCTCAATCAAGCGCTGACTGGAAATTGTCGTTGAGTTTAGTAGGCTCTGTATCGTCTTCTGTGAACGGTGGATTTTCTCACCTACCTGCTTTTGCGTATAGCCAAGTTCGTCAATCCTCGCCCTTATTATATCACCTATTTTTTCTGCCATATAGCAAAAAAATGAGGTTCATGCCTAACATATATCTTAATAGGGATGAAAAAACGATATATTTTACTGATAAATATTTATTTTTATTGGATTTTTATCAGTATCTTTGAGTCTGTTAAGAATGATATTTGCCTATATATGAATTAACTGACAAGAAATCAATGCGTTATATTTTATTTATGCGTAAGTGAACCATTCGATGAGCTGGCTAAATCAACTCTTGAATAAAACAATTATGTAAGCTAAACGTAGGATTTTTCTGTTGATGAATTAATGAAACAATGCTATAACGATGGAATAGCTAACCGCTGTTTCTAGAATATATTTTGAACCTACCTATTATTGAAATGAATGCAAATGATCTCTTAACCTGGATTGTTTGTACCGGCCAAATTGCCAATTGCTTAATTGTTATTAAACTTTAATTCGAATAACCACATGAAGATGTTTATTATGGTAGTGGCATTCTTATGCCTTGCCGAAGTATGCTGTGCCCAATCTGTTCGACCATTGAAGGTAGGTGATCGTTTCCCGGAAATGATATTTACGAATGTTATTAATGCCTCTTATTCCTCCGTACCGTATAATAAATTAAAGGATAAAGTGGTCGTGCTGGACTTTTTCAGTACCTGGTGCAGTTCCTGTCTGGCCTTATTTCCGCATCTGGATTCACTGAAGGCAAAATATGGAGAAAAGTTGGAAATTTTTATTGTTACAAGAGAGCCGCGTGAAAAAGTAGAAAAGATGCTTAAGACAAAGGCGATTGCCAAAGGATTCAAACTACCGTTTATAGTGGAGGATACTGTATTGCGTAAGCTGTTTCCCAATAAATATCTCCCGCATGAGGTATTTATTAAAGGAGGAACAGTTGCCGCTATAACTTATCCAGAATTTTTGAACGACTCGTCGATTGATATTTTGCTTAAGGAAAACGAAATCGACCTTCCGGTTAAAAAAGACAGGGTACATTATGATTTTGATCAATCCTTAGTCAAAAATCTGGAGGTCAATTCGACAGAAATTGGCATGGGGCAATTTTTTCTGTCCAAAGCAATAACTGGCGTTCCCGCTATGGGGTATGTCCGAGAAAGTAAAGATAAGTCCTTTACGCGCTACACGAAAGTCAACAGAACCCTACTTGAATTGCTGGAGAAGGCCGCCGGATTCCTGAATGTTGATAACAGAATTGTGCTGGAGGTGAAGGATTCATCCAAATTTGTAACGACTGATGCCCTAGCTTATGCATGGAGAACGGCGAATACATACTGTTTGGAGTATATTGTTCCAACAGCCTGGAGTGATAATAAGATTGGTAAGTGGTTATTACGGCAGTTCAGCGTTTTTACAGATTATGAACTTTCCGTTGAAAACCGCCTTGTGGATTGTTGGGTGCTTACTAAAGCGAATAAAGCCGATACTGCTGAAGTGAGATCACGCGAAGGTCTCTTATACAGATCAATTGAGGGGATGGTGGCAAGTATGAATAGTCAATTATTCGGAAATCTCATTGTACCTATTGTGCTAGACGAAACTGGGGACTCTTCAACCGTACATATTAACCTAAAAAGAGAGAATATTCATAATCCGGTTGTTTTATCGGGCGTATTGAGAAAGTATGGATATGAACTGAAACCTGCCAAGAGAAAAATAAGGATGCTGATAATCAGAGATAAACTCAAACCGAATATAACTGCTTACTAATCTTAAAGAAGATCATATATGAAAAAAATCATTATTGCTGTATTAATGGTTACTTCAATGTTGTGTGCCAATGCACAGGACAAAAGTATACTGGTAAAAGGTAAAGTATATAACAAGAATACGGGAGCACCGGTGTCCGGTGTGACGATAAGGTCATCTGCTACAGGTACTGCAATCACATCGAGGGTTGGCGGCAACTTTAGTTTTAATGTTCCAAAGTCTGACACATTATATCTGTACCATGTGGGATTTGAGGCAAAGGCGACCCCATTAGGCAAAGGCGATACGACCTTTGCGATTTATTTAGTCCCCCGATCCAATGAATTGAATGTCGTCGAAGTAAATACGGGCTATCAGACAATTCCGAAAGAAAGGTCAACAGGCTCCTTTGATTTAATTGGTGACAAATTGTATAATGAGCAGGTGAGAGTGAATGTGTTAGACGGACTCCGATTTATTGCTAATGGAGTTTCCGTGAACTACAAAACAAATACTGAAGGCCAGATGTCTGTCCGGGGGTTGAGTACAATTGAGGGGCCGAAAGAGCCATTGATTATACTTGATAACTTTCCTTATGATGGCGATATTAGTAATATTAATCCGAATGAGGTTGAAAGTATAACTGTCTTAAAGGATGCTGCTGCAGCATCAATTTGGGGAGCAAGAGCCGGTAATGGCGTAATTGTAATTACCACGAAAAAAGGTAGATTCAATTCCAGTAGCAGGATAAGTTTTACATCGAATCTTACAATTACTTCGCCACCGAATCTGGATTACCTGCCAACAATGACCTCGAAAGATTTAGTGGAGTTTGAAGAGGAGCTATTTGATCAGGAATACAGGTTTTCTGACACTTCGAGATATAACAGGCCTCCATTTTCTCCAGTCTATGAGGTATTGTTTCAGCGAAGAAACGGCCAAATTGATGGAAATACAGCTGATGAATTATTGAATGGTTTTAAAAACCATGACGTTAAAGATGATTTCAAAAAGTTGTTTTATAAAAATGCGATCCATCAACAATATAATCTGAGCTTTAATGGAGGAGGCGATAAGGTCGCTTATTCATTAACGGCTGCATATGACGACAATTTAAGTGATTTGACGGCAAAGCATAACAGGGTTAGTATTCACTCTTCCAACTCTTTCAAAGTCGCGAAAGACTTTACCATCAATGCCGGATTAATGTATACATACTCAAAAAGCAAGTCAGGTAAGCCTGCTTACGGAACTATCAGGTACTCAAATATTGTTATGCCTCAATATTATTCTTTTTTGAAAACCGATGGTAGCCCTAATGCCATGTATTTGGATTATCGCCAAACATATATAGATACAATTGGAGGAGGCCTATTGGACGATTGGCATTATTATCCGGCTATTGATTATAAGTATAACGATATAACAGCCCGTACCAGCGATTTTCTGGGGAATCTGGGGCTGACTTACCAGTTGCCTTTTGGCTTTACACTCACTGCTAAGTATCAGTTTGAACGGCAGGATGTCGATAATAGAAGCCTTTATGATAAAAAAAGCTATTACGCGAGGAATCTCATTAATCAATTTGCTCAGATAGACTGGGCTAATAATGAGGTGACATATGTTTTACCACAAGGAGGTATATTAAATACAAGCGAGGAGCAGATTTTATCACATCATGGCAGGATGCAATTGAATTATAATTTAAGTAAAGGCGATCACCAGTTAAATGTCTTGGCTGGCTGGGAAATTAGCCAGACCAAAACAACAAGTTCCAGATATTCGCTATACGGCTATAATGATGATCTGGCCACTAGTATAGATGTTGATTATGCCAATTACTATCCATTACTTCCAACTGGTAGCAACTCTTTTATTCCTGGAGCTCCCTCGGTAGATGGTAAATTGAGTCGTTTTATTTTAGTTTACACGAATGCCGCTTATACTTATAAAGGAAAATATACTTTATCAGCCAGTGCGAGAAGAGATGCATCTAATGTTTTTGGTGTAACTACGAACAATAGATGGACTCCTCTTTGGTCGGCCGGACTTGCATGGAAGGTTTCTGCCGAAGATTTTTATAATTCTGATCTAATTCCTTATTTAAAAGCACGCTTAACCTATGGGTATAGCGGAAATGTAGATATGAGCCTTGCGGCGGTGACTACAATTAACTTATATGATGTATCCAAATATACAAAGTCATTTATCGCAAATTTCACAAATTTTAATAATCCAGAATTACAGTGGGAACAGACAGGGATGTTAAATATCGGGCTAGACTTCTCTACTAGGAATAATGTGATATCCGGATCTATGGAATATTATCATAAGAATGGTCAGAACTTATATGGTCCGTATTATCTTGACAGGACTGTCGGGTTAAGGATAACCAGTATTACCAAGAATGTAGCAGCTATGCATGGCAATGGATGGGACTTTAAAATAAACTCAAAGAATATAGATGGGGAATTCAAATGGCTGACTGAACTGAACCTAAACTTATATAGAGATAAGGTCACTGATTATTATCTTGGCGAGAAGAATGGGGACTATTTTATAACCGGTGGTACAGGTATTAATGGGTTAGTAGGATATCCTGTGTATGCTGTATTTGGCTATCGATGGGCCGGGCTGGACCCCGAAACCGGAGATCCGCAAGGCCTTCTGGATGGGAAGGTAAGTAAAGATTATAACAGCATTACTGGTAATGGGACTTCAATTGGTGATCTTAAGTATGCCGGCCCAGCCATGCCTCGGGTCTTTGGCTCGTTGGGCAATACGCTCAAATGGAAGGGGTTTTCTTTGGCAGCGAGATTCGGCTATGAGTTCGGCTTTTATTTTATGAGGTCTTCGATTAATTATAATAACCTAAAATTTTCCTTAAGTGGCCATAAAGATTATTCAAATCGGTGGAAGCGGCCGGGAGATGAGCTGACGACGAATGTGCCATCTTTTATCAATCCAACAAGTAATTCAAGGGCCAGGTTTTACAATGCTTCAGAGGTTTTGATTGAGAAGGGCGATAATATACGGCTTCAGTACATAAATTTTGGGTATGATTGGAGCTCGAAAGCTAATAAGAGGTTGCATTTCAAAGTGTATTTTGTGATTAATAATGTAGGAATTATTTGGCGGGCTAACAATAGAGGAATTGACCCTGATTATAGAGATTATTTGATTCCGCCGTCAAGAGATTATTCAATAGGTTTAAACATTCAATTTTAAATATAACGAGATGAGTAAAAAGATTTCATTGGCCAGCTACTTTCTAATCCTTACTGGCGCGTTAACGCTGTTATTAAATGCAGGGTGCAAGAAGTATCTTAGTAGTAAAAGTGACAAAAGCTTGGCGATTCCGAGTAATTTGGTTGATTTGCAGGCATTAATGGATGACTATTCCAGAATTAACTATGGGGTGGGAGCCGGATTAACCTGTGCCGACGAGTATTATTTAACTGAATCCCAGTTCGAAGGGTTATATGTTGATGAAGATAGAAGAATGTATATATGGGAAGACGAAGACGTAATCGATAGTAAGGATAATGGTTGGGTTAGATCGTATGATAATATTTATAGGGCTAATACTGCTCTTGAAGTGATATCGAAGATTGATCGTGATCCGGTTAACAAGGACGAGTGGGACAATGTGAAAGGAGAAGCGTTGTTCTTAAGAGGACGGTCATTTTTCGAAGTGGCAATGGTTTGGGCTGAAGCATATGATAAAGGAAATTCCGAAACAAAACTTGGCATTCCTCTAAGATTGGGAACAGATTTTAACGTTCCGTCCGTCAGGAGCAATCTAGAAGATACCTATAGACAAATCATATCGGATTTAAAGGCGTCTATAGGTTTCCTTCCGAAAAAGGCCGCCCATGTTTTTCGTGCCTCTAAACCTGCCGCTTGTGGCGAACTTGCAAGAGTGTATTTATCGATGAGAATGTACGATAGTGCTTTCTTTTACTCAAATGAGGCATTAAAGTATTTTAGCTATTTATTAGACTATAATACAGTTGATACTTCAATGCGTTATCCGTTTGAGCGATTTGGCCCTGAAGTAATCTATGAAACGACGTTGTATATGACCTTTGCGGCTTATAATAACGTTGATTCAACTATTTATCAGATGTTTGATGATAATGATTTGCGAAAGCCGTTGTTTTTTTATGGAAATAAGGATGGTTCACAAATGTTCTGTGGTAGTTATAATAATACGTTTGCCGCATTTGGGGGTATTGCCAGTGACGAACTTTATTTGATGAGGGCTGAATGTTTGGCGAGGCAGGCGAAACTCGATTTGGCTCTTAAGGATCTTAATTTTTTACTTCAGAAAAGATATCTCAAAGGCTCTTTCACTTTAAGAGAATCGAATGACGCCAAAGAGGTGTTAGAGTGGATTCTCAATGAACGTGTGAAAGAATTGCTTTTCCGGGGACTGAGATGGATTGATATTAAGCGATTTAATAAAGAGGGGGCTGATATTACATTGAAAAGAACTATTGGTGGTAAAGAGTATATACTGCCGCCTGGTGATTTGCGTTATGCAGTAGCGATTCCTAAAGATATAATAGAGAACTCCGATATAAAGCAGAATCCTCGGTAGCGATTGTTTTGTAAAAAGAAGGTGGTCAAAAACCACCTTCTTTACATTTTTTCCAACAACTAAGGAGTTGGATTCCTTTTTGAATATTCGTGACCTTCTACGTCGGTTTTGCTTACAATAGAAGAAACGAAGTTCTGAACTGTATTCTGATCAGACTCGACCACACAGGGAATTGAACCAATAGAACAGCCAGGAGCGTCTGGTTCTGAGAGAAGCTCCCAGTTGGATTGAGTTTGATAAGAAGATAGTTGATCATCATTGCCTAGGTAATGATAGTAGTAGGTGTCGAATTTCTGGCTACTATGCTTTGTTGCATGCATAGCCCAGACTCCTGCCACAGCGATTAAGGCTGCAACTAAAGACAGGAGGTGCTTTTTTATATTTTTCATTTTTTTGAATTTAATGATTATCGTTTTGACTCTTGTAATGTGTCAAAGAGAAGAATTTTCTTTTTTCAGTAAACGGCCTTTATCCTATCTTAGCTAGAATAAAGACCAATCTACAGATAAAACCGGATTTGCCTGTGTAATCCTTAAGAAGAGGCCGGGACTCAGTTTTGAGTTGGATTCTGCCAGGCAAGTTGACCGACAGAATCCTGATATCAAA
This sequence comes from Arachidicoccus terrestris, assembly GCF_020042345.1. Classification (NCBI taxonomy): domain Bacteria; kingdom Pseudomonadati; phylum Bacteroidota; class Chitinophagia; order Chitinophagales; family Chitinophagaceae; genus Arachidicoccus; species Arachidicoccus terrestris. The sequence goes on along the minus strand of NZ_CP083387.1, from coordinate 1,957,269 downwards.
ACAAACCACCCAGCCATAATGTAGTTCATGGAATAGATTCGTTATTGTTCCGGTGTTTAGGCCAGATGTGTTGATACATTGTAATATGTTGGAACAATAGGATAACATAACTGCGCCATAGTTTTAATCATTTTTACCTTTTTGAATCGGAGCATGTTTTTCTGGACATACTCCCCGATTCTTTTTCTACTGTAAAATTGATGATACTATTGGACAGTTGCTAGCCATTCTATGACCTAAAAACTAACCAGATTTTGATAGAAAAAGTAGCCAATTTTTTTGTTATGCGCTAATGGTCACGTTTGTGGAGGTTGATGGCATCTTTGTCCTTTGTCGCCTTTTTGTATTCTTTAATGCTGATCCCATGGTACGCTTTAAAGTCCCGCTCTAAATGTGATAAATAGCTATAGCCCAATCTGGATGCGACGGTGCTTTCCCGTTTGCCCTTATCCAAATAGGTTTTGGCCGCTAACATCTTGAGTTCCTTAATGTAGGCTATGGGCGTTTTCTTGTAAATGGCTTTAAAGCTGATGAGAATTTCATTGTAACGAAGCGCGTTGAATTTTGTAGACAGCTTTTGTAGGTCTGCTACAGTATAGTTGAGTTCCAGGTTGTTTTTGACATAGGCCACCATGTGTGAGACTGCCATCAATTTTTCATAATTGAGTTGGATTTCAGTAAAGGTACTTCCTTGAGGATCTACCATGAGCGCAATAATGGGATGCATCAACTCCGTTCTGGTTTGCATGTTTATATTTTCTTCATGTATTTTTCGGATAAGATCTACGTATAGGAACGCCGCCAGGAATGGCATGTTGCCCTCTTCTTTATGAAGTGTCTCGATATAGCCTTTTCTGTCGGCATTAATGATCTTCGTTAATTGAGGATATGTTTTGGCCAGTTCTGCGATGTATTCAGGGTCTGGATGGAAATCGACCGTTAAGATATTGCCTTCAAACGTAGCCCTGTTAAAAACTGATGGCGCAGCCATAACGTTATATGTACCGGCGTTGGCGCTTCTTATTTGGTCATTTTCTAAATGTATATCTATTTTTCCGCCCAGTGTCGAGTATACCTCCAGAATAGCGGCCGGTGACCGACAGATAATCGTCTTTTTTTCGGGAAAGATGTAGTTGCTGATACAGATGGTACCTCTTTCAGTGATGATCAGTTGAAAGAGCATTGTATTCCTGGCGCCGATCGGAACATGGAAGGCCAGTGCATTGTTGATTCTGTAGGACTTTGAAATCCTGTCTTCCGGAAATCCTTCCTTAATTGGATATTGGATGCCGTTTTCGTCAAAGATTTCCATTTTCAATAGGTCAGTCAGGGTGGAATTTTTCATTAGTGTTCTGATATGATTTTGGTATATGAAATGAGCATTATGTGTCCTTTTGTTTTACTAAGATATGATTTTTTATTTATTTCCCTGAATAGGGAGGTTATTTCGGTGATGAGGAAGCTATACTTTATTGTTTAAGTTGGCTATTTGCGAGACTTGCGTCGGCTACAGGATTCAGTACCAAGAATGGTTTAAGAGACTCGTTGATACCAGTATTTTTTGATTCCTGATTGCTGATAGAATAATGAAAATGCTTGTTGTTATTTTGACATATGCATTCTTTCTAATGTCATATGTGATTTTAAATATCAATGCCTTTAAGAGTGCAACAATCATCGTTGTAGGGATGAGGACGCTTTTCTGATACTGTATATTTGATATAATTTTGTATATTTATTCTGAATTCTTCTATTTTGATCTATCAATTCTAAAAACGCTAAGCCAATGTCTTCAGAAAATAATGGAGAAAACAAGCTCCAACGACGTGAATTCCTGAGAAAAAGTGTACTGGCGTCGGTGGCCCTTATTGCAGCCGGTAAGTATGCAGGTGCCCAGTCGCTGTTTCTCCCTGCTCGCCCAAACTCTAAATTTCACGGAGTGCAGATCGGAGTAATTACCTATTCCTATCGCAACATGCCCGGTGACATAAAGCAGATCTTGAAATATGTTGTGGATAGTGGTATTAGCGCTATTGAGTTGATGGGAGATGCAGTTGAAGATTATGCCGGTAAACCTGCTGACCGCAAGAAAGTCGCAGAATGGCGGGCATCTGTGGGAATGGCTAAATTTGAGGAAGTGCGAAAGATGTTCAGTAAAGCGGGCGTCAAAATTTACGCATTTAAACCAAATGCACTGGGGAAACGTAACACGGATGCGGAAATTGATTACGCCATGAAAGCGACTAAGGCCTTAGGTGCCGATGCTGTCACTGTGGAACTCCCAAGTGATCCGGCGCAGTCTGAACGGCTGGGTAAATTCGGGGAGAAGCATAAGTTATTTGTTGGCTACCATGCCCATACGCAGGCAACTGATACTGCCTGGGACATTGCTTTAAGCCAATCACCTTATAACACCATGAATTTGGATTGCGGGCATTATATCGCATCGGGGAATGGCAATACGGCCGAAAGTCTATTGGCCCTTATCAAAAATAAACATGATCGTATTACTTCTCTTCATGTAAAAGACCGAAAGACGAAGGCGGATGGAGGACAAAATATGCCCTGGGGTGAGGGAGATACACCTATTAAGGGTATACTCAACTTAATCCGGAAGAATAGGTATAAGTTTCCGGCTACAATTGAATTGGAATATAAAATCCCGGATGGCTCTGATGCTGTTCAGGAAGTCAGAAAATGCCTGGCTTATGCTGAAAAGGCATTGAGCTGAAGCTGAGTTGTTTTTATTATTAAAAAAGCCGGATGTCTGATTTTATGTAGTCGACATCCGGCTTTCTGAGTTTAGTGGTTAAAAAAGTAGGACTACCCGTACTTATTTGCCGGTAGAGTCTGTTTTTGCTGCAGTGGAGTCAGCGCCGGTTTGCACGCCAAGCATTTTATTGATTTTCTGCTGAATTTCCGGGCTCTGCTGATAGGCCATCGCGATGCCCTGGAAGGTTTCAAGATCCATTCCTTCCTTTTGTATGACCGTGACCATCTGGGAATCTGTTTTGCCTTTCTCTTTCATGATTTCTTGCGCAGCTTTATTAAATGCTGTACTATCCTGCGCAGATAACGATGCGGCTTTGCCAGTCTGTTGAGATTGGGCTATTTCTCTGAAACGGTCTACTGTTAAACCGGAATTTTCAATAGATTTTACGATATGTTGCTGCGCCGCCTGCTGAAGGGGTTGTAATTTTTTGTTTACATCCAGGAATTGTTTTAACTGGCTATCAGAATAGTCCGTTTTGAGGGCTTGCTGCTGTTGTTGCGGAACCGTATTTTGTGCAGTTGCCTTCGTCGAGAGGCTAAAAACACACATAAAAAGAGCAAGGCCGGCAGCCACAAGGCTTTTTTTCATCATTTGATTTAATTTTAGAGTGTAATTCATAAAGGTTTTTTTAGATTATGAGATGAACAATAATTTTCTGGTATTAACCTGTGTAACAGAATATCTATTGCCAAATAAGCATATTCTGCTGCTCTATTAGAAGAAATGCCATACCAGATACTAATAGCAACTACGAACGGTAAACAAAAATGGTTCCATAATGAGATTTTTGGATAAAGTCGGGGCCAATTATGAGTGGTGTTCTGTTAAATAGTTCCAAACTTTACTGCCCGGTTTTCCTGAACTTTATGTTGTCAACCCATACATTAGTGCCTTTTGCCATATCACCAAAATACAGCGCGATGCGGTAATTACCGTTCTCTGGGATGCTGATGGACTTAAAATCGCCGGTAGAGGATTGTGTCGATATGTTGAATGGCTGATCAATTACTTTGCTGAACTTACCATTCATCGCTTCCAGGCGAACATACATCCTGGCATGTCTGTCTGCTCTTGCATCCAGGTTTATTTCAAACTGCTCGCCCTTTTTTGCTTTAAATGGCCATTGGACCGAGAGGCCATTTGGCCTTTTTGCAGGTCTCAGCATCTTTACTTTTAGCGCGTTCCTGCCTGTCATGCTGCCGGATGTATCAATCATCACAGTCGCTTCCACTCCCGCTTTTTTTCTGACCTTCCAACCCCCTAGTAAGTCATCGAAATTCCCGTTAATTATCCGCTGGTAAGCTTGTTTACGGACGCCGTATGGTCTTGTATCCATGGGAAATACCTTCACCCTTTCTCCCCAGTCATGCCACTGGTTGTACATCGATTGTACTCTTTCGGGGAACTTTTTAGCCAGATCATTCATTTCAGTGGGGTCTTCTTCCAGATTGTATAGCCGTAATGTTTTTGTATCAAATGTTTTATTCTCAGGCGTGCTGGCCACCAGCTTCCATTTCCCGTCGCGCATGGCGATATTAGCCTCGTGTTCCCAGTAGGTTGTATGGTGTATAACTGAATCACCGGTGAATACAGCAGCCAGGGATTGTCCTTCAAGTGGCGTGATGGTATGCCCATGATATTTGGCGGGATAGTTTGCTTGTGCCACATCAATACAGGTAGCCATAATATCGGTTATATGACCATACCCTTTGGCAAAGGTATTATTGAGCGATTTAGCTATGCCGTTTGGCCAGTGCACAATAAGTGGGGTCGCAATGCCTCCTTCATAGGTAAAATGCTTGTATTCTTTAAAAGGGGTACTGCTGACGTTTGCCCAATTAATGCGGTAACTTTCAAAACTATTTTGTTTCCCGTTTACTTCTTTTGTTTGCCCGCTGCTGATAAATTCTGCACAGGCTCCGTTATCGCTCAAAAAGAAAATTAAGGTGTTATCTAACTGGTGCTCTTCCTTTAATTTGGCGATTATACGGCCTATGCCCTGGTCCATGATATCAACCTGAGCCGCATAAATGGCCATACGTTTGACCATTTCTGTCTGTTTGTCCTTTGGAACATCTTTCCATGCCTGCACGGCGGAATCTCTCGGGGATAAAATCGTATTCTTTTTGAAAAGTTTCAGTTCTTTCTGACGTGCGAAACGCTCGCTTCTGATACTATCCCATCCTTTTTGGTAATAATCCGTGTATTTGGCAATGTCCTTTTGTAAAGCCTGGAGCGGCCAGTGGGGGGATGTATAGGCGACATACATAAACATGGGCTTGTCAGGGTGCTTGTCAAAATGCTCCTCGATATACCCGACACTGGTATCGCTGATCGCATTGGTCAGGTAAAAGCTATCCGGTGCTTTATAGCGTTTATTGTCACTGTAGATAGTCGGGGTAAAATAGTTGGCACCGCCCGGTATGATGCCAAAGTAATGGTTGAAGCCTCGTTGTTTCGGCCAGTTGTCTATGACATTTCCTTCAATTTTGCGCTCATTGGTCAGGTGCCATTTTCCGGTCATATAAGTATCGTAGCCGGCAGCTTTCAGTACCTCTGCGATGGTGACACTGGTGTTGTTTAAGTTGCCCTGATAGGCCGGCCGGCCCATGTCCGCAACCACCATCCATCCCATTCCGGCCTGATGGGCATAGAGTCCTGTCATTAGGGAGGCCCTGGTCGGGCAGCAACGGGCACCGTTGTAGAACTGCCTGAACCGGATGCCTTCACTGGCAAGCCTGTCGATATTAGGTGTATGTATTTCGCCACCGTAACAGCCAATATCTGAATAACCCATATCGTCTGCCATAATCAAAATAATATTAGGGCGCTTTTGCTGGGCTGTTACCGGTATTACTGTCAACAGACAAAGAAACAGGCTAATGAAATGGGGTAGCTTTTTGAGGCGGATCATTGTGATTAACTTTACATAAAGTTAATTGATTCTCTGCAATTTGGCCTGGTGTCGGAAGCGGCCGGTAGAAGAAGTAAAAATAACAATATAGGTGTAGTTCTCAAAACAAACCTATTTACATAGATAACTTAATCAAATCTTTTCCAATTCCGTATGCAGAAAGGCCAGTCCTGCCGTCTCCGCCAAATACAATAAAGCCCGGCAATTTGCCGGGCTTTATTGTATTTGGCGGAGACGGAGAGATTCGAACTCTCGATACAGTTTCCCGTATACACACTTTCCAGGCGTGCTCCTTCAACCACTCGGACACGTCTCCTTTTTCCTTTTGGGAGTGCAAATATAAGGGCTTCTGAATAAATTACTAATTATTTCGCTTTAAATATCTCCCGGGCGTTAGCGGAGGTAATTTCAGCGACTTCGTCAATTGATATTGCCTTTGCATTTGAAAGCGCTTCAGCTATATTCAATAAGTAAGAAGATTCGTTCCTTTTTCCCCGATACGGAACAGGTGCCAGATAAGGTGAGTCAGTCTCTAAGACGATGTTTTTCAGTGAGATATCTTTCAGTGTTTCCGGCATATTGGCTTTTTTAAAGGTAAACACCCCGCCAATGCCCAGGTAAAAGCCCAGATCAATAATAGCTTTAGCCTGCTCAGTTGTGCCGCCAAAACAATGAAAGATGCCTTTTAGCCCCTTTTCTGAGAACGGCTTGACAGCGGCGATGCATTCATCCAGTGATTCCCTGGCATGGATGACAATAGGGAGGCCTCTTTCCAGCGCCCAGTGCATCTGCAATTTAAAAGCTTCATACTGCTGGTCAATATGGGTCTTATCCCAGTAGAAGTCCAGCCCGATTTCGCCTATGGCAACAAAATCCCGCTTGCCCAGCCAGTTTTTGACAATCTCCAATTCTTTCTTATAATTTTCATTCACGCTACAGGGGTGTAAGCCCATCATAGCATGACACCTGCCCGGATAACCGGCTTCCAGGGCAATCATAGCCTCATGAGTCGTGCTGTCGATAGCGGGTAGATAGAACTGTTTAATACTGGCATGATCAGCTCTTTTTATCACTTCTGCAATATCCTCTTTGAACTCTTCTGAATATAAATGGGTATGTGTATCTATTAATTCCATACTGCAAAATTAAGACGAAACAATTTAATAGGATTTTGGAGCGCTTAATTAACTTTGCGGCCATGGGAAAACATAAGTTAGAACGTTTTGAGGCAATAAAGTCATTTTCCAATGTGTTGCAGTATCCGCCGAATATGCCCGGCAACTGGAGGAATCATTTTGGCAATTCTTTTCCTGTTACCCTTGAATTAGGCTGTGGAAGAGGAGAGTATACGGTGGGTTTGGCAAGACTCTTTCCGCAGGGCAATTTTATTGGGATGGATATTAAGGGAAACCGCATCTGGAAAGGCGCTAAAACCGCCCTGGAGGAAAACCTCCGAAATGTCGCTTTTGTTCGTTCCCAGATTGAACAGGTGGCGGCTTATTTTGGGCCTGAGGAAGTCCGGGAGATCTGGATAACATTTCCCGATCCGCAATTGCGGCCCTCAAAAATGAAAAAAAGACTGACCCATCCAAGATTTTTACGTCTATATCAACAGTTTCTGTCCAAAGAGGGGCATGTACATCTTAAAACAGACAGCCCGGACCTATATGATTTTACCAAGACCGTGATTAAGCTATATGATCTCACATTAATTGAGGACGTCGATGATATTCATGGGCGGGGTAAGCCCACCGAAATACTCGCCATCAAGACGCATTATGAGCAGCTGGATATTGCCAAATCCGAGAAAGTGCACTATCTCTGTTTTAAACTGGATAAAGACCTACCTTTAGCAAAAGACAAGGAACTAAGAGCCCTGTATAATGAAGAGGATAATACGGCTGATAAGGATGTTTCAGCTAAATAGTAAGACTCCTCCATGCAGGGAAAGACTAAATGAATCCCTATGAAGAAAAGTAATAAAACCGCCTTGCCAGTAGCTGGCGAAGGTAAGCCCCATAATTTTTTTGAAGATGTCTGGGATGTAGCCAGGCAGATACCCAAAGGGCGGGCTACTTCTTACGGTGCGATTGCCGCTTATCTGGGCGCAAAGTCCTCTGCCAGAATGGTTGGCTGGGCCATGAATGGTGCCCATGCGAATAAAAAGATCCCTGCCCACAGAGTCGTTAACCGTAACGGTATGCTCAGTGGCCGGGCGCATTTCTCTCCGCCGGAAAAAATGCAGCAGCTCCTGGAAAAGGAAGGCATAAAGGTTGTCGATAATGCGATCGTAGATTTTGCGAAAGTCTTCTGGGACCCGGCAATTGAGCTCGGTTTTTAGAAACGGGTACAGGTTAGGTTAGCTGACCTTTCTCAGTATCTCCTTGCCAGACCGTTCAAAAATCTGCTTTTGCTTCCAGTCATACCATCCGTGAGGCCGGATCTTCTTCATGAGCGTGTCGATGTTACGCATGCCAATGATATTCCAGACGCCTTTTAGTTTTCCGGTAAGTTCATTATTGAGCGCTCTAAGACTCATCGCAAAACCGCTGTCCAGATACTCCATATGATGCCAGTAGCCGGCTGGCATAAAGAGTGTATCACCATGTTCCAGTATGAGGTCATAGCCTTCCGCATATTGGAGGGCCGGGAATTTTTGCAGATCCACTTTGCTTTTTTCCGGATCATAGTAATGAGAATAGTCGGCCAGACTCAGTACCTCAAAAGGTTTTCTATAAAGCAAATGCTGTTGCTCATAAGGAAAAAGCAGCACCCTTTTCCTGCCGACAAACTGTGTGTGTACAATATGACTTAGGTCAATATCAAAATGCATATGGGTAACGGCCCCTTCACCACCGGTAAACAACATGGGCGCTCTTTTGACAAAGCCTTTCATTAAATGAGTGGGCCAGGTAAAATCTTTTGCCAGTTCCGGGGCATGACTGAAAATATTAAACAGAAATATACGCCACTCAGCCGGTCCTTTCCGGATCATATCAATATACGCTCCGAACTTTACGTAATCATCGGCCTTATTGATGGGCGTATAGGCATCACTTTTAACATTATTATAGATACCTACTTCTTTCTGTCCGACCTTTTCTTTAAAATAGTCCCAGTTCCATTTTTGATAAGCTGGCCAGGATTTTGCGAGATCTTTTATGACGAGTGGCGTTCTGGTATTATAATAGTTCTTTTTAAATTCTTCCGGGCTGATACTGGCCACGGTGTCTATATTTTTTAACCGCATTTCGTACCTGTTTAATGGCCAAAAATAAGGCTATTCTTAAATATGCAGGTGCTAAAATTAAAAAATGCTGTATTTTTAGATATGTTTTTAGAATTAAATCCAGAAAACCCCAACCCAAGGAATGTCAGGATCGTTACCGAATGCCTGCTTGACGGAGGTGTTGTGATCTATCCGACAGATACGATCTATGGCCTGGGCTGCGATATCTATCAGCATAAGGCCGTGGAAAGGATTGCCCGTATCAAACAGACGAAGGTCAATAAAAACCAGATGAGTTTTATCTGTAAAGATCTGAGTGACCTGAGTAAGTTTACTAAATCTATTTCCACGCCTCTTTACAGGCTGCTCAAGAGCCATTTGCCCGGACCTTTTACCTTTATCCTGCCTGCCAGCAAGGAGGTTCCCAAAATTTTGCAGACCAAAAAAAATACCATTGGGCTACGTGTACCAGCTAATATTATTTGTCAGACGCTACTCTCCGAACTTGGAAATCCTATTCTGTCCACCTCTCTTCCCGGAGATATGGTGGAGGAATATACTGATCCGGAATCCATGAATGATAACTTTAAGGATCTTGTAGATATTATTATTGATGGCGGCATCGGAAGCATGATTCCTTCAACGGTGGTTGACTGTACTAAAGAACCTTATGAAGTGCTGCGTCAGGGAGCTGGTAAATTAGAGGAATACTGATAGAATGGTGACCCATCATCAGGAGATCGTACTTATTAATGTCAGCTATACCTTTTTATATCCTTATTAAGTTCTAATGCTTGGTTAAAAACTAACAATCTTTTGTTTTTGTATGACTAGAGCTATAAAAAGGTGTATTTTAGCGCTTTAAAATTATCAAAATCAACATGCGGAAAATATTTGTGATAGGTTCTGCCATTGCATTAATCATCGCATTGGCGCTTTCCATATTTGTGAGCCACTGGTGGTGGGTACTGTTCGGCCTTTTTGTTTTACTGACCCTGCAGGGCTATTATGATATGCTTCAAAAACGCCATTCCATTATGCGTACATTCCCATTGGTGGGTAGATTGCGGTATTGGATGGAGGATATCCGGCCTAAGATATATCAGTATTTTGTTGAATCAGATACGGATGGTAAACCCATTAACCGAATTGATCGTTCCAGCATTTATCAGAGAGCCAAACTGGAAACAGACACAATGCCTTTTGGGACCCAGCTCGATGTATATGCTGAAGGATACGAATGGATCATGCATTCTATTTCACCGAAAGATTTTAATAAGCTGGATACCAGTCCAAGGGTGACTTTTGGCAATAAGGATTGTCTGCAGCCCTATAATGGCAGTATTTTTAATGTATCTGCCATGAGTTACGGGTCTCTGAGTTCAAACGCCATTGAGGCGTTGAACGGCGGAGCCAAGATTGGTGGCTTTGCACATAATACGGGCGAGGGAGGTATCAGTCCTTATCACCTAAAACACGGCGGAGACTTGATATGGCAGATTGGAACCGGATATTTTGGCTGTCGTAATGATGACGGCACTTTCTCCAGAGAATTATTTGCCGAAAAATCTAAGTATGAATCGGTGAAAATGATTGAACTGAAAGTGTCTCAGGGGGCGAAGCCCGGTCATGGCGGTATTTTACCCGCTTCTAAAAACACGCCGGAGATCGCCAAGATCCGTCACCTTACACCTGGAACTGTGGTGGCTTCTCCGCCTTTCCATTCGGCGTTTAATACGCCCCGTGAAATGGTCCTTTTCCTGAAAGAACTCAGAGATCTGTCTGGAGGAAAGCCTGTAGGATTTAAGTTGTGTATTGGCCGTAAAAGTGAATTTATCGCCGTCTGTAAGGCTATGTTGGAGTTGGATATTTACCCGGATTTTATAACGGTGGATGGTGCTGAGGGCGGCACCGGTGCCGCCCCCCAGGAATTCTCCAATTATGTCGGTGTCCCGTTGCTGGATGGCTTGGCTTTTGTGGATAATATTCTGACGGGGCTTGATATCAGGCACCATATCAAACTGATCGCTTCCGGTAAGATACTTTCAGGGTTCCACATTGTAAGAGCCATTGCGCTGGGGGCAGATGCCTGTAATTCTGCCAGGGCCATGATGATGGCACTGGGCTGTATTCAGGCACTCTTATGTAATACCAATAAGTGCCCTACCGGTGTGGCTACTCAGGATCCGGCGCTGGTCGTCGGGCTGGATGTCAACGATAAAAAATACCGGGTGGCTAATTATCATAAAAGCATGCTGAAAACTTTTGTAGAGCTCATCGGAGCCTGCGGGATTGATCATTATAAACTACTTACCCGCTCTCATATTTACAGGCGTGTTTTTCTCAATGAAATGCGCTCTTTTGCCGAGATATATCCGTTGGTGCCCAGAGGTTCCATGCTCAGAGGGGAGATCCCGGAAAAGTATGTGGCCGATTTCAAAAACGCCCATATGGATAGTTGGGTATAGGCCAGGATAATACAATAAAAAAGCCCTGTCGTGACAGGGCTTTTTTATTGTATTATATCAGTAATGTATTGTTTTTCCTGCTGATGTGTATCTCAGTTACCATCCATTTGAGAAGTCCTTGTTCAGGCGTTCATACTCTTCAACTTTTTCCGTACGCCAGTTCTTATTGTATTTAACATAGAAACTGAGCCAGAAACTTCTGGAGAGCCGCATAAAGATGGGCTGTAAGATAATGAGCAAAATGGCGTTTACACCAAACCACCAGAAAATATTATTGTCATTGATATCGAAGGAAATGCCGAAAAATACTTTCCAGGCAATAAAAGTAGCTACAGAAAAGGCCACTGTCAGACCGTATGCAACATAACTGGTGCCATAATAAAATCCAACCTCCAGTTCTGTTGGCTGGCCGCAAACCGGACATTTCTCATTCATACGCATAAACTTATTATTTTTCAGTGCATAGGAACTTTTAGTTTCAAAAAGATCGCCCTGGCGGCACCTGGGACATTTACACTGTACCGCACTGATGATGTAATTGGGCACTTTTTCTTCTCCTTCCGGATGTTGATGCGCTGCTTCCATACTGCTTTTAGATTTTATTTTGCAAAATTACCGAAATATCGGGCTACATCACAATTTAGGATCGTTAAAAAGGACATTTTTGTCTTTTTTTAAGAAATGACTATTCGTTCACTTGGCAACTAAAACGGACAAATTCCTGAATAACATTTACTTTTGTCCATTGATTCCATGAAATATAGATTAATAACGATAGAAGGCAATATCGGAGCCGGGAAGACGACCTTATCCACCTTATTAGCCAGGAAGTTAAATGCCAGGCTGGTATTGGAAGAGTTTTCTGATAATCCCTTTTTGCCTAAGTTTTATGCGGATCCCGACCGGTATGGTTTTCCATTGGAGTTATTCTTTATGGCAGAGCGTTTTAAGCAATTAAATGAGCTTTTGAAGCCTGATTTATTCCAGCAGACGACTGTGTCGGATTATCTGTTCGTCAAATGTCTGCTCTTTGCGAAAGTAACACTCACAGAACAAGAGTATCAGTTATATAAACGGCTCTTTGATATTATTCACCAGCAATTGATTCATCCGGATATTCTGGTTTATCTGCAGGCACCCGTCGAAAAGCTGCAGCAGAACATCCACAAAAGGAACCGGTCCTATGAGCAGCAGATTCCCGACAGTTATCTGCAATCTATCCAGCAATCGTATCTTAGTTATATACAGCAACGCAAAGGCGTGACACTGATGGTGGATGCGTCTAATGCCAATTTTCTGGAAGACGCCAGGCATTTGCAGGTCATAACCGATGCGCTGGAAAAGGAGTACACAGACGGCATTCACCGGCTCAGCTTACCCTAAACATTAAATAGTAACAAGCAAATATATATATGGCAAAAAAGACACCTACCGGCAGCTTCTACGAGAAAAACCCAGTACTTAAAAATAGAGAATTTATCTGTTTTCTGCTGTTTCGTTTTGGGATCTATTTTGCACTCAATCTGCAGTCCACCGCTATATATTATTGGGTTTATCACCTGACCGGCAGTAACCTGAAGATGGGGCTCATTGGCCTGGCGGAGGTGATTCCAGCTATCGTTTTTTCGATGTTCTCCGGCCATTTTGTGGATCTGCACGAAAAAAGAAAGATGCTGCTTAGCTGCCTGATCGGCTATATTTTCCTGGGTGGCGGTTTATTTTTCCTTTCAACAGGGTTTTCACTAAACCTGTTAGGGCTGGACTGGACGCTTAATCTGATATTTGCCCTGATCTTTTTCGGCGGCGTGCTCCGGGCCTTTATCAGCCCTTCTGCCTTTGCTTTACTGGGACAGTTAACACCCAGGGAACATTATCCCAATGCCACCAGCTGGAGCAGCATGGCCTTTAAGATCGGGTCTGTTGTCGGACCGCTTTCCTTTGGCGCCATTAATGCGGTTATGGGCCTTCTTTCCGGTAATCCGGTGGATATGGTTCGGGCATCCGGCAGTGTGGCAGCCATTCCGGGCGTAACAGGGTCTATGTTTCTGATATTTCTGGTGGAGGCATTGCTACTGATTCCGGTTTGTATCATTAAAGCCAAGCCAATTCTTAAAAAAGTAAAAGAACCTGTACTGCAAAGCCTTTCATTAGGTGTTAAGTTCATTCTGAAAACGCCCGCCCTGTTAGGCGCCCAGGCATTGGATATGTTTACCGTGTTATTTGGCGGTGCGGTCGCATTATTGCCCGCCTTTGTTGAAATCCACCGGATGACGGAAACTGAATACGGATTTTTAAGAGCAGCGCCGGGAATCGGCTCTATTCTGACTTTGATTTTGCTGGCTTACTTACCGCTTAATACCAAGCCCGGGAAAAAACTGCTTTGGTGCTGTGCCGGGTTCGGCCTGTCCATCATTGTATTTGGATTCTCTAAAGATATTTATCTCGCTTCGCTTGCACTCGTGGCGTCGGGTATGTTTGACGCTGTTAGTGTTGTGGTGAGAGGTACGATCCTGCAACTGGTAACGCCTGATGAGATGCGTGGCCGGGTTGCGGCTGTCAATACCATGTTTATCAGCTCCTCTAATGAGTTGGGAGACTTCGAAAGCGGGGTAATGGCCCATTGGCTGGGTACGATCCGGGCCATTATTGTGGGAGGTTGCCTGACGCTTGGTGTGGTTGGCCTGACAGCCACCAAGGCCAAAGAGTTAAGGTTGTTCGATTACAAGAAGTATGCATAGGCCAAACTGCGACAGAAGTTAACGGGTAGATAAGTGCCGGCACTGTTCTTCCCCGATAAATGCTCCTAATACAATTTTTTTGCATGATTCCTGAGCCCCGGTAAAATACCGGGGCTTTCTCTGCGTTATATTATAAATCTGTATATTTAAGCTAAATTATTCTGCTCCAGTGATTAAAACGCGGCTAACTTATAACTTTCTAATAGCGATTATCTTACTTTTTATTTCCGCTGAGGGAACTAAGTCATATGCACAATCTTCAAATTTGACTTATGAAGGGATTGTCTTAAGCGAGTCTAGGCAACCGTTGAAAGATGTTTTTGTGCATATCATAGACAAAAGCACCGGTACGCATACGGACCAGAACGGGGCGTTTCATTTGCAAGTGCCTTTATCCATACCTGTGCGTGTCGTTTTTCAGGCGATGGGCAGGAGACAGGTACAGAAAGTCGTTTTCAGGGACACAGACAAGGTGGCGGCAGATACGATTATCATGGGTGTTAAAGCAGAGACCTTGGAGGACGTTACTGTCCGTGCCGACAGGAAAAGGGAAGAGGCGGGGCTGATAGCAGTCGATGCGAGCCAGGCCAGAGTGAACCCCTCGGCTGTCGGAGGCATAGAAGGTCTGCTGAAGACCTTTGTTGGCAGTAATAATGAATTGACATCTCAATATTCAGTAAGAGGTGGCAATTATGATGAGAACCTGGTATATGTAAATGGGTTCGAGATCTACCGGCCTTTTCTGGTCAGCTCCGGTCAGCAGGAAGGCTTGAGTTTTATCAATGCTGATCTTACGGACAATGTGCGTTTTTATACAGGAGGCTTCCAGGCTAAATATGGGGATAAACTCAGCTCTGTACTGGATGTCAGTTACCAGGATCCTGGCCGGAACGGTGGCTCGGCCTATCTGAGCCTGCTGGAACAGGGACTCAGTTTAAAGGGAATTTCAGGAGATAAGAAATTTACATATTTGATCGGACTGCGTAATAAAACCAATCGTAACGTCATTAAAAGCCAGGCGACTACCGGTAATTATATCCCTTCTGCATCCGATCTGCAGGGACTATTCGTTTACCGCTTCAGTAATACATTCAGGATAGAACTCCTGGGAGATTATAATAAAACGAAGTTCCAGTTTTATCCGGAAGAGACTAAGTTGACCGCCAGTGTGTTCTCTCCTTACTATGTTGCCAACTATGGCGTGAATATTGATTTTAAAGGTAGTGAAAGAGATAATTACAGTACCGCTTTTGCAGGTCTTACCGGTGTCGTCACACCCAATGACCACACCGAACTAAAGTTTATGGGCAGTTATTATCAGGACCGGGAAAAACAGGAGCAGGATATTTTAGGTGCCTATGAGTTTGGCCAGCGAGATGAAAATGGAAATATCCTGGATGATCCAGAGAACCTTTTAGGCCAAGGTGTCAATCAGAGCTATGCCAGAAATAATCTACGTATTAACGTTCTGAGCCTGCAACATCAGGGAAGCTGGAAAACCGGCAGGCACTTTCTGCAGTGGGGCGCCACTTTTCAGCGTCAGGAGATCGATAGTAAGATAGATCAGTGGAACTATAGTGATTCAGCCGGGTATTCTCTTCCGATTGGTGGAGATCAGTTGACATTAAATGATTATATGCATAGCCGGGATAGATTTAATATTCAACGACTAAGTGGCTATATTCAGGATAATGCACATTTTGGGAATACAAATATCTATACGCTTCAGTGGGGCGTAAGGGCCAATTATAACGACCTGAATGAGGAACTGCTCATATCTCCCCGGGCAGGTTTTTCCTTTAAGCCGGGCCATTGGAAAAAAGATATCGTTTTTAAAGCCTCTGCCGGCATGTATGCCCAGCCTGCTTTTTATCGGGAAATGGTAACGATGGATGGTGCCTTAAATAAAGCGATTAAAGCGCAAAAAAGCCTGCAGGGTGTGCTGGGACTTGATTATCAAATGAGATTATTTAACCGGCCGGCCAGACTGACCTCAGAGATCTATTATAAACATTTATATGACGTTATCCCTTATGATATCGACAATGTCCGGATCCGGTATTATGGGCACAATAATGCTGAGGCTTATGTAGCCGGGTGGGAAACCAGGCTGTTTACACAGTTTGTTAAAGATGCAGACAGTTGGCTAAGCCTGGGCGTCATGCAGGCCAAAGAGAAAATTGATGGACTGAGTTACCAGGAGTATTACAACCAGGCCGGTGAGCTGATTACGGCCGGGTCAAGGGATAAGGTTGCCACAGATTCCACGACTGCATCCGTTGGATGGTTGAGACGACCGACAGACAGATTGATCACATTTGGCCTGTTTTTTCAGGATTACCTTTCTACCAATAAAAACTTCAAAGTCTACCTTAATACGGTTTACGGTACCAATTTACCTTTTAATATACCTGGCAGTACAAAATATCGCAACGCCCTGGAGATACCGGCTTATCTGAGGATGGATATTGGCTTTAGTGCCTTACTGCTGGATGGCAGTAAGCGGCGTAAGAAGCATGCACCCTTTAAAGGCGTGAAGGATATCTGGGCCAGTTTTGAGATTTTTAACCTGATCAACAGAGATAATACAATCAGTTTTATGCTGTTGAAGGATTTCAGCAACCAGACTTATGCTTTGCCCAACAGATTAACGCCCAGGCTGGTGAATTTCAAGATAGCTATTGACTGGTAAACACTCAGATAGCCGGCTGCATAGGAATGGCTTTAAATACATAGCCCCTGGCCGAAAAATGCTCGAGCGTTGCGGGCAATGCATACTGCATTCTTTCATAGGCCTTGGTGCTGTCATGAAATACAATGATAGACCCCGGCGCGCTGTATTTCTTTACATTAGACCAACATCTTTGAGGAGAAATGCCGGTATCAAAATCTCCGCTCAGCAAATCCCACATAATAATATGTGTGCCAGGCATCGCTTTTAATAAAGCGCTTTGCTGCTTTTTGCTCATTCGCCCATAGGGGGGACGGAACAGTGGAGAGTCAATGAAATCACGTGCCTTCTCTATGTCCTGAATATAGTCGGGAACAGAGGATTTCCAACCATTCAGGTGATTAAAGCTATGGTTGCCAACGCTATGGCCGTCAAGCAGGATTTGCCTGTAGATATCGGGATGATCGCGTACATTTTTGCCCAGACAAAAAAAGCTGGCTTTTGCTTTAAAGTCTTTCAGCGTTTTTAATGCAAAGGGGGTCGCAACCGGATGCGGCCCGTCATCAAAACTGAGATATAATACCTTCTTTTCATCTGACTCAAGAGGAAATTTCCAGGTCCTGCCGGGATATAACAGCTTAAAGAGTATATTGGACTTAATCAGGTACACAATGCTTGACTTTTTGGTTAGGTTTTATCATACTTGAAAGCCACGTTGTATATACAACGTGGCTTTCTCCTTAATATTATTGAACTTCCAGAACAATAACGATGTCCGGGTCTGCCTTACTGACAGCGGGTGTGTTAAAACTGACTACACCGCTCTTTAAACTGACTTTGACCGGCGTTTTGTCTTTCAGCAGATAAGCCGACTTAATTTTCTTGTAAGGAAAATCTTTCAGTCGAATGGCTTCTGATTGTGGTTTTAGTACATGGATATATACTTTTCCTTTTTTTTGGGTCAGGCCTCCCCATTTTTGAAGACCGGTATAGCCGCCACGCGTTCCATAGATGCTTTCTCCGTATGTCTGCATCCAGGAGCCCATACTGTCCAGGGCCTTATTAAAAGGTTCGGCGAATAGGCCGTTAGGCATTGGTCCGATATTCATCAACAGATTGGCATTGCTGCAGGCAGCACCTGCCAGAAGGCCGACAAACTGCTGAAGCGTTTTGTAATTGTCGTCTTTCAGTGTGAACCCCCAGGAGTCATTGAGTGTAGCACAGGTTTCAAGAGGCAGTTGAGAAACTTTCTGAAAGCTCAGTCCATGGGCATTTTGGCCAGGAATATCTCTTTCGAACATCTGAAAATCTTCACCTGGAATAGGTGTCATATGGTGGTTATTACCCACCATACAGTCGGGCTGCAGTTTGTGGATCAATGTGTAAAGATCCTGAATATGCCAGTCGATAAAGGTGCTGTCTGTTCTTTCCTTGCTTTCTTCCGGCATCTGGTCCCAGTAGCCATCAAACCATATGCCGCTGATTTTCCCGTAATTGGTCAATAGTTCGGTCAACTGATTTTTCATGAACTGGATATAGTCCAGCCAGTCACCTCTTTCTTTTCTGCCGGTGCCATCTCCTGTCCTGCCAGTCCAATAGGAATAGTCTGTTCTGCGCCAGTCTAGGAGGGAATAATAAAAGAAGAGTTTAAGCCCTTGTTTATGGCATTCATCTGCGATTTCCTTTACGATATCCCTGTGATAAGGGGTATGCATAATATTAAAATCTGAATACTTGGTATCCCACATGCTAAATCCGTCATGATGGCGGGTGACCAGTGTCATGTATTTCATGCCGGCTTTCTTGGCTTTAGCTACCCAGTCATGTGCATTAAAGGCCGTCGGGTTGAAAAAACCTTCCAGTTTAGTATAATCTTTAACGGAGATATCCTGATTGTTCATGACCCATTCTCCGTCGCCCAGAATACTATATAGTCCCCAATGAATAAACATTCCGAATTTGTTGTCCTGGAACCATTGCCTGGCATCAAGATTGGATTGCGCAGGCGTATATGGTTTGAACTGTGCTTTTGCGGCCAGGGAGATGCAGCAGATAAGGATTGTAATTAAAAAAGCTTTTTTCATGATCGGATTTATATGTTTTTAATTTGTTGTATTATTAGCAATTGCCGGTAATGAGAAATGCTGCCCTGCTATTTAGCACAAATATAAGGCGTATTCAATAAGATTTTGACGAGCCACTATACAAAGGCCGCTGGTTTGTTCTGCCAAAGAATTAGGAATAGCGATTATATAGCTGTATTTTTAAAAAAATTAGCCAAGATGAGTGTGCTTAAAGCCTTTTTAGTCGCCGGTATGTTTTTCCTTATTTCGGGTTGCTCAAAACAAAATGACAATGACATACCCCGGGTAGGCAATTACGCGACGGTTCCGTTTAGTACAGGTTATATTGGTAATCGTGCAGTCTATTGGATAGGTAAGGAGGCTGTTTATCTGACGGAAGATAGCCAGAAGGCCGCAGGACGGGGAATATTTATTCTGGACAATGATATCTATGTTTCGGGATATTTAGGGGCTGATCCCTGCTATTGGAAAAACGGGACTATACATCTGCTCCCCACAAATGGAAAATCAGGTGTGGCCAGGTCTATCTACGTAATAAACAACAAGATTTATGTTGCAGGTGTGATCAATCATGATCAGACGTCAAACGCCGCTATGTGGGTGGATGATAAGTTAACCATACTGGATGAGGGACCCTCGGTATCTATGGGCGCGGATATATCTGTTTCTAATGGTTCGGTTTATGTTGCCGGATACACAATGTTAGATGGCCACCTGAGAGCCTGTATCTGGAAAAATGGCGTATTACAGCTAATGCCTTTTAAAACGGATGATAATCCTAACAGCAAAAATGACGGATCTACGTCTGAGGGTATATTCACTGACAAAAAAGATGTATATATAACCGGTCAGGAATATCATTGGAACGTTTCTGAAACGGCGGCTTATTGGAAAGGTAACAAGCTTGTTTATTTGGAAAACAATGTTGGAGCTGCTGTAGGCGAAAGTATATTTAAACGGGAGTCTGACATCTATGTTTGCGGATATCAATATAGTGAGATTCAAAGAGCGGCGTACTGGAAAAATAATAGAATTAAACTCCTTAGTAATCATCCTTCTGAAGCCAGGGCGATCGTCGCTGGTAAGGATCATGTCTATATCGTGGGTAACGAGTTTGCCAATGGCGTGCAGATGGCCACGTCCTGGATAGATGGTCAGGTGTTTCACATGTCGGAAGAAGAAAGTGAAGCGTATGATGTTAAGCTGGGGCGAATCTGGGTGAATTTTTGATCTTCATGTGGCCCGGGACATAGTTGTTCCAGATCATGTTCTTTGCCCGCACAGCCGCGCGCGTGCCTGCGTTCTGTTGCAGGGGAAATTAGCAATCGTAGAAATAAGGACCTTTAAAATAAGCCCCACGCGTCGCAGAGTGTTTATATTTAACCTATTGATTTTCATTGGGTGTTTGTATAGTGTCCCCGTTCCGCTCGGGCCGGCCTTCAAAATTCGAACGCGCTTGCCGGCTGTTTTCGTAGTCGGGAAAAAGGGTTAAATCATAATATTATCCATTTAATTATTCATTTAATCCATTTATCCGCCCGGAAATTCCTTCTATTTTCGCTGATACAAACTAAATCAGTTCTGTGATTTATCAGTCGGTACTGAATTGGCCGGTTGAACTTGAAGTAGATCTGACAGGTTGATAAATAATTTATTTTATGAAGTTTCACCATAGGTTTATTTTGCGGATTTCCTTTATTTCCGCGCTGGGCGGCTATCTTTTTGGGTTTGATTTTGCGGTGATATCCGGCGCGCTGCCTTTTTTACAACAACAATTCAATCTGGATCCCACATGGGAGGGGTTTGCTACAGGTTGCCTGGCTTTGGGGGCGATTGTAGGCTGTCTTGCGGCGGGCAGGGTCTCTGAACGATATGGCAGACGCCCCGGAATGTTGCTGGCCGCCGGTATTTTTGCAATATCTTCTCTGGCAATGGCGTTTTCTCCGGGGCGCCTTTTATTTGTGGTGGCCCGTTTTGTCGCAGGAGCAGGTGTAGGCATGGCATCGATGTTGTCTCCGATGTATATTGCAGAAATTGCCCCTGCCAAATATCGTGGCCGCATGGTGGCCATTAACCAGCTTACCGTGGTACTGGGCATTTTGATTACCAACCTTGTCAATTACTGGTTGAGAAACGAAGGCACGGATGCGTGGCGATGGATGTTTGGCCTGGGCGCGGTTCCGTCTTTGCTGTTTTGGGTGGGCGCTTATACTTTGCCGGAAAGCCCGAGATGGCTGATAAAAAAAGGGATGGAAGAGAAAGCCTCCATTATATTATCGAAAATTGGGACTGGGTCTTATGCCGGAGATACTGTTAAACAAATAAAGGGAGCTCTGGCAGGTTCATCTCATAAAACTAACTATAAATCATTATTGCAGAAATCTTTCATACCAATACTATTGATTGGAATAGGCCTTGCCGCCTTTCAGCAGTTTTGTGGCATTAATACAGTTTTTAATTATGCGCCAAAAATTTTTGAAAGTATCGGTGCCTCTCAGGATGATCAGTTATTACAGACTGTTTTTATTGGTGGTGTGAACCTTGCTTTTACAATACTCGCCATGGTATTTGTTGACCGGGTCGGGCGTAAACCATTGATGCTTCTTGGTGCCGGAGGATTAGCCATTCTGTATATTTTGATTGTCCAATTGTTAGGAGCCGGCTCAGCGCAGGTTTCCTGGCTATTATTAGCTGCTATTGGCATTTATGCGATGTCTTTGGCGCCTGTCACATGGGTCCTGATCTCAGAGATCTTTCCTACAGGCATTCGTGATGCAGGGATTTCCGTTGCGGTGATAGGATTATGGGTGGCCTACTTTATCCTGGTTTTCACCTTCCCTATACTATTTGAATATCTAAAGGATAATACGTTTTATATCTATGCCTGTGTATGCACATTGGGGTTCCTATTTGTTTTATATAAGGTAAAAGAAACCAAAGGCAAGACGTTAGAAGAGCTTGATGAAAATTTAATCAGACATTAATCGAAAGAAATTATGGAGCGCGAAAATGTAAAAGTATGGAAGGAAGTCGTTTCCATTCCTACTTATGGAGTGGGCAAGCCCGAAAAGAACCCTATGTTCTTCGAGAAAAGAGTGTATCAGGGTAGCAGCGGCGTCGTATACCCTAATGCGATTATTGAAAAGATTCTGGATATACGGCAAGACGAACAATATATGGGTCTTTTCCTGGAGAATGAATATATCAAAGTAATGATCTTGCCGGAGTTGGGGGGCAGGATTCAAATGGCTTATGATAAGATCGGACAGCGGCATTTCATCTATTATAATCAGGTGATTAAGCCTGCATTAGTGGGCCTGACGGGGCCCTGGATCTCGGGAGGTATAGAGTTTAACTGGCCGCAACATCACCGGCCCAGTACTTTCGAGCCAGTCGACTTTGAAATCGGTGATGGACCGGAAGGCAGTAAAGTGGTATACATAAACGAGGTAGAGAAAATGTTTCATACGAAGGCCATGATTGCCTTTACACTTTATCCGGGAAAGGCCTATATCGAAGTTAATGCTACCTTATACAATAGGTCTGCGCTTCCCCAGACGTTTCTCTGGTGGGCAAATCCTGCCGTAAAGGTGAATGATTTCTATCAGTCTGTTTTCCCATCTGATGTTAATGCCGTATTTGATCATGGCAAGCGTGACGTTTCGGATTTTCCGATAGCTACAGGCACCTATTATAAAGTAGATTACAGTCCGGGTACAGATATTTCTTTTTATAAAAATATCCCCGTGCCGACCTCCTATATGGCAGTGAACTCTGCTTATGATTTTGTGGGAGGATATGAGCATGACACCGGTGGCGGTCTGTTGCATGTAGCAGATCATCACGTTTCTCCCGGAAAAAAGCAGTGGACATGGGGGCATAGTGATTTTGGACAGGCCTGGGACAGGAATTTAACCGATGAAGACGGGCCATATATTGAGCTGATGACCGGTATGTATACAGACAATCAGCCGGACTTTACGTGGATCATGCCTTATGAATCCAAAACGTTCAGCCAGTATTTTCTGCCATATAGGGAGCTGGGGCTGATTAAGAATGCCTCTAAAGATATTTTACTGGCGGTAGAAGCACAGGAGGGTCAAGTGACGATTAAGCTATTTGCCACTTCGCGGCAGTCAGGTCTTCAGGTGCGGGTCAACTATAATGGCACAGGAAAGTTGGAAACATCTATTGACCTCGATCCGACAGCTATTTTCGAACAGACGGTTTTGATCGATGGCCTTTATGAGGAGGATCAGGTGGAAGTGTACGTCAGAAACAGCGGAGGCCGCATTGTGCTCAGGTATTTACCCGCGGAAAACAATAAAAAGCCGCTGCCGGAGGCCGCGAAAGCTGCGCTTCCTCCTAAGGAAGTTCAGTCAACAGAGCAATTGTTTCTTACCGGTCAGCATCTGGAACAATACCGGCACGCCACTTACAGCCCGGTCCCGTATTATGAGGAGGCTTTACGCCGGGAGCCCACCGACATCAGAAACAACACAGCTTTAGGCGTTTGGTATCTGAGGCGCGGCCGTTTTGCGCAGAGTTTACCTTATTTTGAGACGGCGATCCGGACGATTACCACGCGTAACCCTAATCCCTATGATGGCGAACCTTACTATCATCTTGGCCTGGCGCTTCGCTATCTGAACCGGTACAATGAGGCATACGATGCTTTTTTTAAGGCTACATGGAATAAGGCATGGAAAGATGCCGGTTATTTTTCCGTAGCGCAGATAGATATGTTACGTGGTGAATATGAACTTGCCGCTGACCATCTGAGCCTGGCTGTCGACTTTAATGCGGGTCATAGCAAAGCCTATACACTTCTGGCCGTAGCATTAAGAAAACAAGGTCTGTTTGAGAAAGCAGAAGAAGTTGTAGTAACCGCACTGGAAAAAGACTTATTTAATCTGGGTGTGAGGTTTGAGTATATAGCCTTGTTAAAAGACATGGGGCATATGGCTGAGGCCGCCGCACAGTCAGAGCAGCTTTGGCAATTATCCAGGGGGGATGATCGGAACTTTATTGAATACGGCCTTGACCTTATGGACGCCGGCTTACACAAAGAAGCAATCGACCTTTTTGCGATATTTGAACAGCATAACGGACCGGATATGAATCCCATGATCTATTATTATCTGGGTTGGAGTTATGCGCGGTTAGCATCAGAAGAAAATTCAGCCAGGCAGGCCCGTTCTTACTATGCAAAGGCCGCTGCGGCCAATTCATATCTCTGTTTCCCGAATCGCTTACAGGACATCCTTATTTTGGAATATGCGCTGAAGCAGAACCCGCAGGATGGGAAGGCCGCTTACTATTTAGGTAATTTATTTTATGATAAACGGCAATATGAAAAGGCCATAGACTATTGGTTATTGTCTGCCAGAATCGATCCTGATTTTCCTACTGTGCAGCGTAATCTGGGTATCGCCTTTTTTAATAAACGCAAGGATTCCCTAAAGGCTAAAGTGTATTTTGAAAGGGCCTTTCAGCTGGACCAGACAGATGCGAGGGTGTTTATGGAACTGGACCAACTTTACAAAAGACTGAATACACCGGTTGAAGAGCGACTTGGGTGGCTCATTAAACACCTTTCGCTGACCCGGCAGCGCGATGACACATATCTGGAGTATATTACTTTATTGAATCTTACGGGTGAATTTAAAAAGGCCGGTGACATGTTGCTTGCCCGGAAATTTCATCCCTGGGAAGGGGGTGAAGGAAAGGTGTCCGGTCAGTATGTATTGTCTATGGTCGAACAGGCAAAACAATGTATATGTAATGGAGATGCTGGTGCTGCTATTAAGTTACTTGAGGCTGCTCAGGTATACCCACATAACTTAGGAGAAGGGAAGCTGTATGGAGCTCTGGAAAATGATATTTTTTACTGGCTGGGCGTGGCCTATGAAAAAGCCGGAAGCCACGACATGGCGGACAAATATTATCAGGCTGCAACGAAGGGAAATGTCACACTGGCTAATGCGATGTATTATAATGATCAGCAGCCGGACAAGATATTCTACCAGGGACTCGCCTGGAGGAAATTGGGTAATAACGCAAAGGCGAAACAGTTATTTAATCAGTTGGTAAACCATGGAAGGGAACACGAGCACGAACAGGTGTCCATTGAGTATTTTGCGGTTTCCTTGCCCAATCTGTTAATTTTTGAAGATGACCTTTCTTTAAGGAACCGGCTGAATTGCCTTTACTTAAAAGGGCTGGGTTATCTGGGGCTCAAAGAATTCGGAAAAGCAGAAAGTTGTTTTAGAGAGGTTTTAAAGAATGATAATACCCATATGGGCGCCTTCATTCATACGACCTTATTAAAGTATTTAGATTTACTTGTGTAGCGTATGGTTTTAAGGCAGTCCTTAGTTCTTTTTTGATAAAGCTGCAAGAAATTAATGATCTGAAGAAATGCCGGCGGCCGGCGTAATCCTTTTACACATAAGATACTGTATTCGCCACCCGGTTGTATTTAAAGGGCCCTCTCTGTTTGTTGCATATACCGGGAATACAAGCGGCGGTGGCAAAGGTTTTTATTGTTGACAGGGGTCTGGGTCATTATCACCTATGGAAGAATCAGATTCCTTTGATATGTAAACGTTTAAAAGCAATGCCTGCACTTTATGCTTATGCATAAAGTGCAGGCATTGCTATCTGGTACATTATCGCCGGATTTTTTGCTTGCATAGAATTATCCATGAAAATAGGGGAATTTACTATTCCCATAGAGAAACGTTAAAGATAGCTTTGTATTCAAATAATACTATAACATTTTCTTGGCTTTATGTGTGTGCTTGTTGAGAGATCTGCCTACTAGAACCGATGAGGGCCGAATGATGTTTTTGATTGAATAACGGCTTATCAAACTGACTATAATTTCAAGGAAAAATCGACTGATAAAATAGAAAATGGTGCCGTTTTTACAGGGCGGCATCGGACTGTTTCAAAAAATAGACATAAAGACTTCGGGGTTAAAATTCTGATGGCTGATTCGACACTTTTAAGCATTGGCTATTGGCCGTTTTCACCGACTATAATTCAAGTTTAATATTTAAAATCATTGACTATGAGCATTGGTTTACATAAGCTTAAGCAAATTTTGGGTGTGGTTGCTTTTTGCCTGCTGTTATTGGGATCTGCTTATCAGGTGTCTGCCCAGAGCAGAAAAAGTTTTATCGGAACTGTTTTAGACAGCGCTACATCCACGCCTTTAAATGGCGTGACCATCCAGATTAAGGGAACAAGGCAAGGCACTTCTACTGACAGGCAGGGGCATTTTACATTAGACCTGCCTGATAACAGTACGACTTTACAGTTCTCTTATATTGGCTTTCAGCCCGTTGAAGCCATGGTGCAAAAAGGTAAGCCGGTCACTGTTCTACTGACGCCTTTAAGAGATTCATCCGCAGATGTGGTAGTGGTTGCTTATGGGCAACAAAAGAAAAGCAGCATGGTGGCGTCCATAACGACATTGAATCCCAAGGAACTGAGGGGTGCTACCAGCAATGTCACTCAGATGCTCGCCGGCCGGATTGCAGGTGTCATTTCCTACCAGCAAAGCGGTGCTCCGGGCGCGGATAACGCTTCGTTTTTTATTCGGGGGGTAAGCTCTTTTGGCGCCGGTAAGGTCAATCCGCTTATTTTAATCGATGGGATGGAGTCAACTAATAATGATCTGGCAAGGTTGCAACCGGATGATATTTCAGGTTTTTCAGTCCTGAAAGATGCCGCAGCCTCCTCGCTTTATGGCGCAAGAGGGGCCAACGGTGTTATTTTGGTGACCACCAGAAAGGGTATACAGGGGAAAACGAAATTTAATGTCCGCCTGGAGTCCCCCATTTCTACAAATACGCAAAATTTTAAATTCGCCGATAACATCACTTATATGAACCTTGCCAATGAAGCAGTATTGACAAGGGATCCGCTGGGAACTCTTCCCTATACGCAGGATAAGATTGATCATACTGCTGCAGGCGATGACCCCATTCGGTACCCTAATAATAATTGGATCGACCAGCTGATTAAAGATTATACCGTCAATCAGAAATACAATATTAACGCCAGCGGTGGTGGCAGGGTCGCCCAATATTACATCTCCGGGACCTATAATGTGGATAACGGTGTCTTGAAAAACCTGTCAAGCAACTCTTTTGATAATAATATCCGGCTGGGTAATTATAATGTGCGTTCCAACGTAACAATCAATGTGACCCGTTCAACCAAAGCCACGGTCAGGACATACGCTCAATTTGACCAGTACAGCGGACCGAGAGGGTATATAGATGAAAATCAAAATTATGTAAATGGGGGACAGGCGGTATTTAACAATGCCATCTGGTCAAATCCGGTCATGTTTCCGGCTTACTATCCTTCCAGCTATGATCCCCTGGCCAATCATCCTTTATTCGGGAATGCCTTTATTGGCAACACCACTTCATTATACAGTAATCCTTTCGCCAATATGGTCTCCGGATATGATCAGTATAACGCCTCTACCGTTAACGTGCAGCTGGAACTGAGCCAGGATCTCGATTTTCTGACCAAAGGTCTGTCTACAAGGTTTATGACTTATACCCAGCGGTATAATTATTTTATTCTGACCAGGAATTATAACCCATTCTATTATACTTTATTCCCGGATGCCAACGGGGAGCTCAGTGTTCTTTCTCTGCTGAACCCGGGTAGCGGAACAGAGTATCTCAATTATAAGGAAGGCGCTAAGATCGTAAAGTCCGTCACCTATGCAGAATGGGCAGCAAACTACAACCGAACTTTTAATGAGAAGCATGCTGTCGGGGGAATGCTCATCGGTATTTTACAAAATAGGTTAACGGCCAATGCGGGCGATTTGCAGGGTTCCTTGCCTGCCCGCAATCTCGGCCTTTCCGGTAGATTTACCTATGCGTATGATGACCGTTATCTGGCAGAGTTTGATTTTGGCTACAATGGATCTGAACGTTTCGCAGCTAATCACCGCTTTGGTTTCTTCCCTTCCATTGGCTTGGGATGGCATGTTTCTAATGAGCACTTTTTTGAATCATTAAAAGACGTTGTTACCAATTTAAAGTTCAGGATGACCTATGGTCTGGTAGGCAATGACCAGATCGGTAGGGATCAGGACCGCTTCTTCTATCTGTCTAATGTAAATGCCCATGATGATAACCGTGGTTATCATTGGGGACTGGATCAGAGCCATTTTGTGACCGGCTATTCGATTTCACGATATGCGAATGAAGAGATCACCTGGGAAAAATCCAGACAGCTTAACTATGGCATGGACCTCTCGCTGAAAGGCGGAATTGACCTCACCGTAGACGGTTATCATTCCGTCCGCTCCAATATTTTAATGCAAAGGTCAACTATCCCCTCCACTACCGGATTGGAAGCCCCGGCTTACGCAAATGTCGGTGAAGCAACCGCCGATGGGGTGGACATCGGGATTAACTATAATAAGAACTTTTCCCCGGACGTGTGGATGCAGGCGCGCGCAAATATGACATACGCCACCACCAAATATTTAAAATACGAAGAACCGAACTATCCCGCCAATGAGTCCTATCTCTCCAAAATCGGGCAGCCGATCAGTCAGTGGTACGGCCTGATCGCCGAGCGTCTGTTCGTAGATGATAACGAGGCCCGGAACTCTCCGGTACAGAGTTTTGGCGGCAACCCTCCTGTGGGCGGCGATATAAAATACAGGGATGTCAATGGTGATGGCCAGATCACTGATCTGGATATGGTACCGATCGGCTATCCCACGGTACCTGAGATAACTTATGGATTTGGCTTCTCTTTTGGTTATAAGTCTTTTGATATCAGTGCTTTTTTCCAGGGGAATGCACGCGTGTCATTTTTTATCAGTCCGGATAATATCTCTCCGTTTGTTCTCAATGGCGGAAGCCAGAATGGCTTGCTGGATGTTATTGCCAGAGACCACTGGTCAGAAGCCAATCAGGATCTGCACGCCTTCTGGCCCAGGCTGGATGACCAGTTTAATAAAAATAATGACCAGGTATCCACCTGGTGGTTGCAGGACGGTACTTTCCTTAGGTTTAAAACCCTGGAAATCGGCTATACCCTGCCTAAGCAACTTCTTTCGAAAATGCGTTTCTCCAGTTTCAGGGTCTATCTCAACGCCCAGAACCTGGGGGTGATCAGCAAATTTAAATTATGGGACCCGGAAATGGGCGGAAATGGGTTAGGCTACCCATTACAAAAGCTCTATAACCTGGGGATCAATTTCGGATTTTAACTATTTGACCTGAATTCATAAAATCTAAGTGATGAGTATAAAGTATAATTATCCGGCAATCTTAGTAGCTATCATAGTGGTGAGCCTGTCAGCTTGTCAAAAGAGTTATCTGGATGTGGTTCCCGATAATGTTGCGACACTTGATAATGCCTTTACGATGCGCTCGGAGGCGGAAAAGTATCTGGCGACCTGTTATTCCTTTTTAGGGCAGGACGGGGACCCGCAACAAAATGTTGCCTACCTGGCCGGTGACGAGTTTTGGTTACAGTATCCGCCCAGGGCGATCAACGCCAATAACTGGCAGATCGCACGCGGCAATCAGAATGTCGTTAATCCTTATGTGGGTATATGGGGGACGGAGTATCAGGCGATACGCATTTGCAATACGTTTTTGGAAAAAATACAGGATCCCGGAACGGTACGCGACCTTAGTATTGATGAGCGGACAAGATGGATCGGAGAAGTGATGTTTTTGAAAGCTTATTATCACTTTATGCTGTTCCGTCAATACGGCCCCATCGCTATTGTCGATAAGAACCTGCCTATTAATGCGCCGCTGGAACAAACGAAAGTAAAAAGGCAACCGGTTGATTCTGTTGTCAATTATATTGCGAATCTGATGGATTCAGCTGCTACGCGGCTCCCCTTCTCTGTGATCAATCCGGCAACGGATTACGGTCATATTACCAGGCCGATCGCATTAAGTATGCGGGCGAAGGTGTTGGTGTATGGAGCCAGTCCGTTATTTAACGGTAACACGGATTACGCTAACTTTAAAAATAAAGATGGTCAACAGCTGGTCAATACTGTTTTCAGCATCGATAAATGGAAGAAAGCCGCACGGGCAGGCAAAGAAGCGATAGAAGCATGCGAAGAAGCAGGCATATCCCTGTACCGTTTTATCAACACAACCGGCTACCCTCTGTCTGATGAGACGATGACACAAATGAGTATCCGTAATGCGGTCTGTGAAAAATGGAATCAGGAATGGATCTGGGGGAATGCGAATGCTTCCACCTGGCAGCTGCAGTATTCCTCCATGGCGCACATTGATCCCAACAATTCCGGTAACTCAAGCATCTACGGTGTACTCGGTCCCACCATGGCAGTGGTGCGGCAATTTTATACCAAGAACGGTGTCCCTATTACTGAGGATAAAACCCTGGACTATTCTAATATCGCTTCGCTGCGTACCGGCACCCATGAGGAAAGATTTAATATTATTGAAGGATATCAGACGGCCAGGATTAATTTTGACAGAGAGCCAAGATATTATGCAGATCTGGGCTTTGATGGCGGGGTGTGGTATATGCAAAACAGTCCGAGCCACACGGATGAAAACACCTGGAACCTGCAGGAAAGGCTGGGGCAGTTCGGAGCGGGGGTAGGGGCCACCGTCACGACCTATTATCCCAAAAAGCTCGTCAACTGGAAGTTTACATTTAACGGAGATAATAGTAGCCATATTGAGGACTATCCCTTTCCGAAAATGAGACTGGCAGATTTATATCTGTTATATGCCGAGGCTGAAAACGAAGCTGAAGGACCGTCCGGCGAAGTCTATAAATACCTCAATCTCATCAGGGATAGAGCGGGCCTGCCTACCGTTGAGGATAGCTGGGATACTTATTCCAACAATCCGACCGAATATAAAAACAAAGAGGGGTTACGTACGATCATCAGATCTGAAAGGAATATTGAAATGGCATTTGAGGGCAGCCGTTTCTGGGATTTAAGGCGGTGGAAAATGGCGGCACAGGTACTCAATAATAATATCATGGGATGGGACGCTTCCGGGACAGCAGAACACCCCGAACTGTTTTATAAGCTGACTACCTATTTCTCGATGCACTTTGTAGCGCCCAGAGATTATCTGTGGCCACTTTCCGAAGGAGATCTGAAAGTGAATGAGAATCTGGTACAGAATCCCGGATGGGGAAAATAACATGGGATGATTATAGATGTTGTACCAGCCACAGAGATCATCTGATTCATTTTTTATCTGACAGCACTAAGCATAGAATCATTTAAAATACGGTTATGAATACTTTTAAAACGTGCAATTTTATTTTGGCCTGCTGCCTGTTTTTACTCTTATTGGCAGGTTGCAAAAAACAGGATATCAATGGACTGGTTGAGCATAACGCAACACCGCCGGGTAAGGTCACCAACATTCATGTGATCAATAAAAATGGAGCGGCTGTGATCAGTTATACCGCTCCGCCTGACAAAGACCTGCTTTATATAAAAGCGATCTATACCTTGTCGTCCGGCGACGTCAGGACGGTGAAATCTTCCTACTATAGCAACCAGCTGCTGGTAGACGGATTTAATGATACGCTCAAACATGAAATTAAACTTTACTCGGTCAATCGCAGCGAGGTGGCTTCTGACCCTGTCTCCATAGATGTTCAGCCGCTGATATCTCCTATTCAGATCGCTTACAGGAATCTGAATGTGGCCGCTACTGCAGGTGGGGTTCGGATAAAATCTCTGAATCCGTTCCGTTCGGATCTGGTGATTGTTCCCCTGATCGATTCCCTCGGGAATGGCAAATGGGAAGCGCTCAATAATATTTACACCAGTGATTCACTGATTGCGACCAGTATCAGAGGCCTTGCCCCGGTGGAGAGGAAGTTCGCCTTCTATATCCGGGACCGGTGGTTAAATCGTACCGATACTTTATTTGCCAGCCTGACACCCAAAAAAGAGATCCTGATGGATAAAAGTAAATTTTCGGTATTTCAGTGTGACAATGATGCCAAATACTCCTATGGCACACACTTAGATCTTATGTGGAATAATAACCCGGATCCCAATCAATGGCCCTGCGTCAATACAGATATCAGCTCAGGCGTGCCTGCCGTTATTACCTGGGCCGTCGGTGAGCAGCCCATTAAGCTGACCCGGTTTAACTTATTGACACGCCAGCAAAACAATGCGGACGGATCACCCACCTATTTTGCGGACGGCAGCCCAAAATTATTTGAGGTATATGGATCCAATAATCCTTCTCACAGTGGCGACTGGTCGGAATGGACCAAGATTCTTACCTGTCAGGTCATTAAGCCTTCAGGATTACCTCTCGGACAGGGAACGAATGCGGACGTTATTGCCGGGCGTGCGGGCTTTAGTTTCGATTTTAATGAAGATACGCCGCCCTATAAATATCTGCGCATAAAATGTCTGCAGAACTGGATGGGCTCCTATTTTATTGTTATCG
Organism: Arachidicoccus terrestris; assembly: GCF_020042345.1. NCBI lineage: Bacteria > Pseudomonadati > Bacteroidota > Chitinophagia > Chitinophagales > Chitinophagaceae > Arachidicoccus > Arachidicoccus terrestris. The sequence continues at coordinate 1,924,908 of NZ_CP083387.1, read as the reverse complement.
AGCAGATCAACATATGGGGGACAGAAGATTGACGCCTTCCCTTATTACGATAACGAAGGCGATATATTAAAAACATAATTATGAAAATAAAATACATCAAGTCGGTACTGTTGATTCTTGCAGCGGGTATGGCCGGTACAATTTTTTCCTGCACCAAGATGGATGAATACAAAAAATATGAAGCAGACGGAGAAATTCAGTATCCGGGCATATTTGACTCGCTGAAGGTAATACCCGGGCGTAACCGCGCACTGGTGACCGGTGTGTTGTTGTCAGACCCTAAGGTGGTTAAATACCGGATATTCTGGAATGGCGGATTAGATTCACTTGAGGCGCCGCTTAAACGATCCGGTTCTGTAGATACTTTATCTCAAATTGTCAATAATTTACCGGAAGGACCTATAACATTTGAGATTCATACGTATGATGCGAATGGAAATAAGTCGATTCCTATGACAGTTTCAGGGACTATCTACGGCGATAATTTTCAGTCTTCCATTAATCTGAGAGGAAACCGGGAGGTGCTGGGTTCCGGCTTATCAGTTGACGGCGCGGTAAGGCTTATCTGGGCAGATGTCGAGCCCTATGTAGGGGTTGTCGGAATGAAGATCAGTTATTCTGATGTAATGGATATGGAAAGAGATACGATCGTGCCGGTACAGCTATCTGATCAGGTGACTTTATTGCCCGATGCCAGCATTCAGAAGCCTATTACTTACCATACTTTATTCATTCCCGATGCCTATGGTATTGATACCCTGACGATCGGGGCCTCCCAGGCGCCCGAGGTCTCTGAGGTATCCCTGCTGAATAATGTTCACCCGGTAAAAGTTGCTGAGAGTGATGGAAGCAGATGGGCCAATCTGCTGGACTGGACGGCCAATGACCAGCTTAAGAACCATAATGGATATGGAGGTACCGATATTTCCGGGGGCTCTGATTATAAGATATTTTTTGAAGCAGGTTATGGGGCGCCCGCGATTGTAGATGGCAAACTATATCAAAAGGTTACTTTGCCTCCAGGTAAATATACCTTTGACGGCTCGATTGACTGGTGGAATAATGGTGGCCAGAATCAGGTGTATCTGGTCGCAGCCAAGGGAGAAGGATTGCCTGATACGAATGAATTGGCAACGGCGATCGGTTATAAAATGGTGGATAACGGATCAGATGTACAGTTTTCTTTTGAATTGAGTCAGAAGACGACACTTTCTCTGGGCTGCCTGGTTAATCTGGGAGACAACGGGAATTCTATGCGTTTCAACAGCCTCAGGCTATATATAAATCGCTGATAGAAGGTGGTGACAGGCCGCTTGCCGGTAATCAGCGAAATATTATGTTCTTGGCTGAGTAGTGAATATGTAATCAAAATCAAGGATAGTGGTTTTATTTTGCCTGCAAAGCAGGCAAAATTTTTTAGGCTGCCCGTTACTCCAATGAGGTAAAATCATAATACCTTAACCTCCAGCGAATACAGTTTGATGAACCTGTCTTACTCTGGGCCAGACTGATGGGAACGGAGGTATTTGATGCCGGCAGTCAAAGAACGGGTGTTTATCTTTTCGTACATAGCTTAAAGGGGAGCGATGAGGGCTGGTCTGTTTTACTTATTAATACCACCCCGAAGCCGGTTACTGTTGGTATTCCGGCCACCGGCAGACAGTACATATTGACCTTAGACAGCTACAATATTAAACTAAACGGGTACGTACTGAAGATGACCGAAAAAGAGCAATTGCCAATGATTGCAGGAATGCACATGGAAAAAGGGGCAATAGAGCTGCCTGGTCGGAGTGCCGGTTTTCTGACATTTAGCAGATGACGATATTGTTGTGGGCGGGTTTTGGTTTTTGTGGCGGGATGCGAACTGTTTTAGATGGCACAAAGGCTGGATACAGGTGTTGTAATCAGATCGGCCGCTTCTGCGAGTTGCATTTTTTAGTTTGACAATTTGGATATTCCCATGATAAGGATTTTATGAATTAAAAAACTCGGTGCTTCAAATGTTTTCTTTACATTTGACAGGTATAGAATAGTACAGATGCTTTTATCGGGGATGGAGCAACAGAATGAAACACCATATATGAAGGAGAGGGTACGTTTCAAAAAGGCCTCTTTTGCAAACTAATTTAACCATGCGATCAATGAAAAAGGTTTTTGAAGAGTTTCATAAACTGAGTGGCGTGTTGGATATTTCTAAACATGAACAGTTTATTCAGGGTATTTTAAATGCTATCCATAATAAGTCGCTTGTACAGGGGGATAAGTTACCTTCTGTCAATGAGTTTATGAAAGAGACGAATTTTGCCCGGGAAACGATTGCTAAAGGCTATAAAGAATTAATCCGCAGAGGTGTTGTTGAATCCAAAAACAGGATTGGTTTTTTTGTGGCGAATAGTAACATACAGCAAGAGCTGAAGGTGGCACTTGTTCTGTTTGCTTTTGACACGTTTCAGGAGACGTTCTATAAAACATTCCGGGCAAATGTGAGCGACAATGTTCAGATTGACGTATTCTTCCACCATAACAATATCGTAATCTTTGAGAATATAATAGCCACCATTCGCGGTAAATACGGAATGTATGTTGTTGCTCCGATACCCCATAAAAAGACCGCCGGAATTTTGTTGACACTGCCAAGGGATAAGTTTTTAATGATCGACCGACATGAAAAACTTGGGACAGATTTTAATTTTGTAACGCAGGAATTTAAAAAGTCCAGTTATACAGCTTTTGCGCAACTGGCGGATACGATCGCAAGTTTTAAAATGATGCATTATTATCATCGGCCGCAGTCCGATACACCTATAGAGATCTTAAGTGCATTTAAAAAGTTTGTACGGGATTTTAGAATCCGCAATGAGATTTGTCCCGAGTACATTCCGGGATCGATACAAAAAGGCCATGTATATTTTACGATAAATAATACGGAGCTCTGGGCGATGTTAAAGGACTGTAAGGTACAGCATCTGGTTATTGGAAAGGACGTCGGCATATTGTCGCATAATGATGATATCGTTAAAGAAATTATCTGTGACGGAATAACAACATATTCCACTGATTTTCCGCTGATGGCAAAGAAGGCCGCTGAATTTGTCATCCACCGTGAGCCTATTCACGAGACGATTCCTACAGTATTAATCAGACGGAACTCATTATAGTATAAGAGCATTCATCCTTTTAAAAATCTTTTCCGCATCTGGCGGGCCGGCTACATAGGAGGGCGTGTTGTTATATTAAGGGTACGACACCCTTGCAGGTTTCTGGCCATAGATATAATGCCTTCCGGGACTTACTTACGCCGTTGAGTACCATTTGGCCGGATAAGCAGGCTTTTATCACATATTTAAAGTGTTTGACAATGAGGGCGAGCATTTGTTTTGTTATTTTATTGCAATGGCTTCTGTTTTTTGCAACGGCGGCAACTGCACAAATACGCGTAGCAAGGATTTTTAGCGACAATATGGTTTTACAGCGTGATCAGCCGGTAAAGATCTGGGGCTGGGCCGACAGCCATGAACCGGTAAAGGTTGATTTTAATGGCCAACATGCAATCGGTATGGCTGACGAAAATGGCAGGTGGGCAGTATTGCTTAGGCCCATGTGCTATGGCGGCCCACATATCATGACCATATCTGGTACAAGAGATACCATTGTCTACCACAACATTTTGCTGGGAGATGTATGGTTGTGCGGCGGTCAGTCTAATATGGAGTTTCCTGTTTCCGGCTGGGCAAAAGTCAATCGTTCAAAACAGGAGATCGCTCAGGCAGATCATCCGGAGATAAGACTGTTTACTGTTGGCCGGGCGATGAATTATCTGCCTGCTGCAGATATACAATCCGGAGAATGGAATGTGTGCACGCCGGAAAACATACCTTCGTTTTCGGCAGTTGCTTATTTTTTCGGAAGAAAATTAAACAGGGATCTGCATGTTCCGGTAGGCCTGATCAGTGCTAACTGGGGAGGCACACTGATCCAGGACTGGATCGGCTGGGATGTCATCGGAAAGCTGCCCGCATATAAGGGTTTTGATCCAAAAGACTCTGTAGCTATTGAAAGCAGGATGCAAACTGCCAAAATGAGATATGACAGCGCGATGGCCAGGGATGCAGGTGAGCTGAATAGCTGGTTTCAGCTAGAGACCGATACCGCCGCCTGGCAAGAGACAATCGTGCCTGAAGACTGGTCACACGCCCCCTGGCACGACGCTACGGGAACTGTCTGGTATAGGAAAGAAATTAGTCTTACAGCTGATCAGGCCGCTAAAGGCGCTGTCTTGGATTTAGGTGTTATTGACGACAAGGATGTTACTTATGTAAACGGCGTTCGGGTCGGCCAAACCGGCAATTGGTATAGTGCCAGGCATTATCACTTGCCTGCGGGGACTATGAAAGCGGGGCGCAATGTGATAGCTGTTAAGCTGACCAATGCGGATGGGGGCGGCGGATTCGTGAAGGACGGTCACAGTCCGGTTCTGGTATGGGGTGGTAAGGATTCTATGCCCCTTTCCGGAAGGTGGCGGGCCAGGCCTTCTGTACTGAGTACACAGTTTAATGTTCATTTTAAAGGGCCTAATACGTTTGCTTCCCAACTTTATAATGGTATGATAGCGCCACTGAACAGGTTTTCGATTAAAGGGGTTATCTGGTATCAGGGGGAACAGAACACGAACTCCTATGCGGATTCGAAACAGTATGGCCAATTATTTAAGATGCTCATTAAGGATTGGAGAAGAAAGCGTAAATCAGTGTTTCCGTTTCTATGGGTTCAGCTGGCAAACTTTGATCCGGGAAATACAGACGATTTACATAGCCATTGGGCCCTGGTAAGGGAGGGACAACATCAGGCACTGGCATTACCCAATACGGGTGAGGCCGTCGCCATCGATCTGGGAGAATCGAAAAATATTCATCCGACAAATAAACAGGACGTAGGTTACCGTCTGGCGCTTTCTGCTTTGAAGGTGGCCTATCTGAAGGACAGCGTCTGCTCCGGGCCGGTTCTTCAATCGATGAAGAGAAAAGGGAGGAAACTCGTTCTGACATTTTCTGAAATAGGTAGCGGACTCATATCAAAAGGTAATGCCCGTGGTGTGGTGCATGGATTCGTTGTTGCAGGCCGTGATGGCGGATTTGTTCCGGCGGATGCTTTGATAAAACATGGGAAGGTGTTGGTCAGCAGCAGAAAGGTTAAGAGGCCTGTTGCGGTGCGCTATGGCTGGGAAGATGATCCTGAAGGACTTAATTTATATAATAAAAAAGGGTTACCGGCATCTCCGTTCAGAACGGACAACGGTAGCTTTTCAGGCGCGTTCGCCCGAAAATAGTACAGGAGAATAGTAGAATTCTCTATTTTCCGCCGTTTCTCAATACGATATTTTTGTATGTCACATTAGAACAGGTGTAACCGGTCTGGCGGTACTTGTACATCTTTAAACTGAAAAAAGTGATTAAAGGATTAAAAGGAATCAGAAAGGCAGGATTGACGGTGGTTTTGTGGCATCTTGCCTGCTCATTTGCCGGTGCGCAGGCGCCTAAATTAGGCATATGGTTTGACCAGCCCGCCGGGCAATGGGAACAGACGCTGCCCCTGGGTAATGGCCGTCTCGGTATGACCCCGGACGGCGGTGTTGATACAGAGCATATTGTTTTAAACGACATAACCCTATGGTCGGGAGCGGAGCAGGATGCTAATAATTATAACGCATATACCTATCTGCCCAAGATCCGAAAACTACTCTTTGCCGGTAAAAATGTGGAGGCCCAGGCTTTAGTCGATCAACACTTTATTTGCACCGGTAAGGGTTCGGCTTCTGTTCCTTTTGGATGTTACCAGGTTTTGGGGGACCTGAAGATCATTTTTGATTATGGCGGCGGCTACCGGCGGCCGGTGGAGACCTCCACTCAATACAAACACTATAGCCGTTCATTAGATTTACAAAAGGCAGTTGCCGACTGCAGTTTTGAGTTAAACGGGGTACACTATCGGCGGGAGTATTTTTGCAGTTTTGCGGATGATGTGAATGTGATTCGGTTGACTGCGGATAGAAAAGGAAAGATTAGTTGTAAAGTTACGGTCAGCCGGCAGGAAAAGGGCATCGTATCAAACGATAACGGGGTATTACAGATGCAGGGCCGTTTAGATAACGGAACAGACGGCCGGGGCATGCGCTATCTGGCAAGCGTAAAGGCGATACCTGATGGGGGAGAAATCACAGCAAGTGCAAAGGCTATAGAAGTAAAGGGTGCAAATTCAGTTTTGATATTTGTTTCTGCCGGAACGGATTACGAAGGTGCTGCTTTTAAACATGTTATAGATAGCCTGCTGAATCATGCCGCAAAGGTTCCTTATGCGACACAAAAACAGGCGCACATGGATGCCTTCCGTAAGTTATTTGACCGCGCTACCCTCCAGATCGGCGATTCGGCATCGGACAAGTATCTGTTGCCGATAGGTGAACGGCTGGCCGCCTTTCAGAAAGACCCTGATGCGGATAAGAACATGGCAGCCTTGTTTTTTCAGTTTGGCCGGTATCTGAGCATAAGCAGCACCAGAGTGGGGCTGCTTCCGCCAAACCTTCAGGGACTTTGGGCGAATCAGATACAGACGCCCTGGAACGGGGATTATCATTTAGACGTCAATGTGGAAATGAATCATTGGCCTTTGGATGTGGCGAATCTTTCTGAACTGGAGCTGCCGCTGGCGGATCTGGTTGAAAGAATGGTGTCACATGGCGAGAAGACAGCCAAGGCGTATTACAATGCCAGGGGCTGGGTGGCGCATGTTATTACAAATCCATGGTTATTTACGGAACCCGGCGAAAGCGCTTCCTGGGGCGTCACGAAGTCGGGTTCCGGATGGCTTTGTAATAATCTATGGCAGTATTATGCGTTTACGACGGACCGGGCCTATCTCAAGAAAATATACCCGGTATTAAAAGGCTCAGCCATTTTCTATAACGATATGCTTGTAAAAGATCCGGCAACAGGATGGTTGGTGACGTCTCCTTCTTCCTCACCGGAAAATAGTTTTTATTTGCCTAACGGAAAAACCGCCAGTATCTGTATGGGGCCTACCATCGATAATCAGATCATCCGCGAGCTCTTTGGCCATGTGATCACGGCGGCAAAGATATTGGATGTCGATCAGGCACTGCGGGATTCTTTAGCGGCGCGCCTGAAAGAGGTGCCGCCGGTGGCCCGGATCGCTCCCGACGGGCGTATCATGGAATGGCTGAAAGATTATAAGGAAACAGATCCCCATCACCGGCATGTCTCCCATTTATACGGGCTTTACCCGGCAGACCTGATTACGCCGGAAAAGACCCCCGAGCTTGCGACAGCGGCGGCCAAAACCCTTGAAGCACGCGGCGACGACGGGCCTGGCTGGTCGATCGCCTATAAAATGCTCTGGTGGGCCAGGCTATACAAGGGCAATCATGCGTTTAAATTGCTAAAAGATCTGCTGCGGCCTACCCTGGATACGCATATGAATTACGGCGCCGGCGGCGGCGTTTATCCCAATCTGTTTTCTGCCGGTCCGCCGTTCCAGATTGACGCTAATTTTGGAGGGGAAGCGGGTATTGCAGAAATGCTACTGCAAAGCCACGACGGGTTTATTAATCTTCTGCCGGCCCTGCCCGATTCGTGGGCGGTCAGCGGAAAAGTAACCGGCTTTAAGGCAAGAAGCAATTTTACGGTTGATTTTGAATGGAAAAAAGGAAAAGTGATCAATTATAATGTCTACAGTCCGAAGTCCCGGCCTGTCAGGATTAAAGTAAATGGGAGGATTAAAAATATTTGGTCTGAACAGCGATCAGGCAGTGTCGTCACTAAGCTATAATTGGCCCCGGGAGGCTTGCTGAAATCCGGCCGCATTCGTTTAGTTTTATTAATTTTGAAAAGGGTGTTGCATAAAGCAGTGCCCGGTGGAAGGTTCATATTTACGCAACCGGCTATCTCCATGATTGACGAACAAGCAACCGAATCATATGGATTGGCTATCATTTACTGTTTTTCTGGTATTTTTCGCCTTCACTGCATTTTTGGCATGGCGAAAGACAAGGCGGCACAAAATCAAAACCGTAAGTTCTTTGTTTTTAGCCAATCGTAGCCTGAATTTCATCATGATCGGCGGTGCGCTATTGTTTTCCAATATTAATACAGCAACGATTATTGGAGAAAACGAGTTGGTCTATACCAATAACATGTCCGTTATGGCATGGGGGCTTACTTCTGTTTTAGCAATGCTGGTGGTTTCGGAACTGTTTATGCCCATCTATTTAAAAACCGGTATTACAACAACGCCTGATTATCTTGAAGCCCGCTATGATAAATCGACGAAAACGATCGTAACGGTGATCTTTCTGGTGAGCTATGTCGTTAATCTCTTGCCGTCAGTGCTTTATACAGGTGCCGTCGCGTTTAACGGCCTGTTTAAATTATCTGATGTCTGGCATTTAGATTATTGGGCATCCTTATGGATCATTATCTGGCTGATGGGGCTGGCCGGATGTCTTTATGCTGTTTTAGGTGGGATACGGGCTATCGCTATTTCAGATACGCTGTTAGGAATCGGCATATTTATCGGAGGCATTGCCTTACCGTATTTTGGATTTCGGTATCTGGGTCATGGAGACTGGCATCAAGGACTCGAAAAAGTCCTTACTGCTAAGACCGGTCATCTGAACAGTATAGGAGGAAAAAACGACGCCGTACCCTTTAGTACATTATTTACCGGTATGTTGCTGATGAATCTATACTATTGGGGAACGGAGCAATATATCGTTCAGCAAGTACTGGCCTCCAAGGATCTCGCTACCTGTCAGAAAGGTATTGCGGTAGCCTGTTTTGGTAAGATATTGTCTATTCTCATGCTCAATGTTCCGGGGTTGATCGCGGTCCACCTTCTTTCGGGTTTGGATAACACTGCCTCTGTGTTTCCTGCCCTGATCAGACTCACCTCTCCTCCCTATCTTATCGGTTATCTGGCCGCGATCGTATTTGGGGCGAGCCTGACGACTTTTAATGCTGGTATAAACAGTGCATCGACACTTTTTACCTTAAATATTTATAAGCCGTGGCGGGAGAAGAAAGGGCCGTCATTTACTGAAAGGGATTTACTTAGAGTGGCTAAACGTTTTGAACTGCTGGCCTGCTTTTGTGCCGTCATGATTGCCCCCTTTATTTTTTTTGCGAAGGACGGATTTTATAATTACATCCAACGGGTGAATGGTTTTTTCAGCTTGCCGATTTTTACAATTATACTGATAGGATTTTTAACCAAAAGAGTCCCGCCCATTGCGGCAAAAGCCGGATTGCTGTTCTTTACGTTTAGCTACGCCATATTGGAGACGGTATGGCCACTCAAGATCCATTTTTTACATCTTTTAGCCATCTTGTTTATCATCACCTGTGTCATAATGCTGATCATCGGACGGATTAAGCCTTTAACCGTCCCATACCGGCAGGAACTGGCCAATCTGGTTCCCATTCACCCCTGGAAGCACCGGTATGTTTTTTCAATTATACTGATTTTGCTGATGCTGGGCATATTCTTTCTGTTTTCACCCCTCGGGCTGGCAAAGGCATAGTCAGCGTTCAAAAACTTTGCGCTATTGTTCTGATATGAACTGTACGTGTCAATCCTTATTCATGGTACTTTTGAGTTTACTGGTCTACAACAACTTAAGTGTTCCTCGGTAAAACAGTCTTCTTATAAAAAGCAAACAACGGTATTTCCCCTGTTAAAAAAGTTTCGAAACTTAGAGAATTTGTTTATATATTTGTTAGTAGTATAGTATAGTATAGACTAAGTAACATAAAGTTACTTTTAAATGGAAGTGCAGTCATAAGGTGCAGTTCTGTATTAAAAAAACTCCGATGAGTACATATCAAAACACAATTGACCACGTTTGTGAAAGGAGCGTTCAGTTCACAAATGATGTATATGTTCATTTCCTGGCTGAGTGTCCGTTCCCGGGCCAGTTCTTTATTACCAGCCTGACACATTTACCGAAAGCGACGCATTATCACCGATACTTTAAGAAAGGTACGGACTTTAATATCCTGATTTACTGTACCAGTGGAAGTGGATGGTGCAGTATCGGGGACAGCTTGCATACGCTACATCCGAATCAATATGTGTTAATCCCGGCTACGGAGTTGCCGGTGGCATATGGCGTTAAGAATAATGACTTTTGGGGTGTTTATATAACCCATTTTGACGGCTGCAACATTTCTTATTTTAATGATTCATCTGGCATCAATCCATCGATCAGGCCTGTCGATATAGGTGTTAACAGAAAAGGAATTGAAATATGGGAAGAAATGTACCGCTTACTCAGTGAAGAAATTTCCAGTTCTGATTATGCACATGCGAATTTTTGTCTTTATCATTTTTTGGCTTCCTTTCTTTTTCCTTCCAGTGAATCAAAAAAGAATGAGGCGGAAAACTGGGTTCAGGAGACCATCGTCTTCATGGAAGAGATGATCCGTGAAAAACTATCCGTTGAGGATCTGGCAGAGCGCCTTAACTTGTCCGTTTCTTATTTCTCTGCTTTATTCCGGAAAGCGACAGGTATTCCTCCACTGGAATACTTTATTCAGTTGAAGCTGCAAAACGCCTGCCGTTTACTGAAAGAAAGAGGCCTGAAAGTGAAGGATGTTGCAGACGCAATTGGCTATGATGACCCTTTTCATTTTTCACGCCTTTTTAAAAAACATATGAAGATGTCACCTTTGGCGTATAAATCTTCCGGTAGACCGGATAATAGACCGGTTATCTCTGAACTGGGACAGGGGATGAAGGTTTCTTTATTGGCTGGTTAGTCGGTCTACGCAGGATTATGTGTCTTTCTATAGTGGTAGGGTGATACGCCCATGCATTTTTTAAACAGTCTGGAAAAATAGTAGGGATCCTCGAATCCCAGCTCATAACAGATCACTTTTATGGAAGACGTGGTAAAGTAAAGGTATTGGCAGGACTTCTGAATCTTAAGCTGATTGAAATAGTGTATAGGCGCAATACCCATCTTCTTTTTGAATAATAAGGCAAAATGGGACGCGGAAAGGCCGGATCTTTTTGCCAGATCGTCAAGTGTGAGGGATTTGGAAAGATTTTCTTTCATGAATTTTATCGATGCGCTGATATTATCATTATCATAGAGATTATGGTTAATTTGTTGGTGATAGACAAAACGGGAGATAAAATATAAGAAGTTCAAATTTGTTACTTCAAGCTGAGCGGTCGTATAGTTATGCTCCAACATGGAAATTGTTTGGTCAAATAATTCGAAAATCTGCTCATTAAATGCAAAGGACTGGAGCTGGAGTCCTTTTTCTGGCCCCAGCCCACGTTTGAACAAAGTACCGGCAATTGTACCGTTGAAATGTGCCCAATAGATCGTCCAGGGCTGTTCCTCGCTACTTTTGTATTGATGAGCGGTCTTTTTGGGTATAATAAAATAGGTATTTGGACGTAAGTGATATTGAACACCTTCAACTTTGATGCTCCCTTCACCGGTTTCACAATAAATGAAGATGTAATCTGGAGCGCCGTCTACCCGGTGAATCTGATGATGTTTGGCGTTGGGGTAATAGCCAATGGCGGTGATGAAAAACTGTCGGATTAATTTGCTGGATGTCTGTTTGTTTTGAACATCCGGAGGAAGGACGATCCGCTTCTGACCAATAAAGCCTTCTTCCAACGATGGGAATTTTGTATGTTTAGAGGTAGGCATATTTCACTGATTTTATATTTTTTAGATATCAGCCGACATACCAAATATGCACAAAAAAAATGGTGTGGTGAAATAAGTTTTTTTGTATGCGGGTTTATAGATTAAGTATCGGTTTTTGAAGCTACGGAAAATTAGTTTTATCGCTGTTCTCTAAACTCCTTGCTATGAGCATGTTTCATGTCATATGCGCTATAGGTGTGCGCATATGATAGGGTAGAATTTTCATGGGAATCTTCAATTTTGAAAAATTGATTCACTATCCGTATTTTTTTTTTGAAAAATTAAAATGTCCATCCTTTTTAAAGAATAATCCATTTTATAGTAAAATATAAGACGGTAGTTTTGTCTTCCTGTCCTTGAAGATTTTAATTGAACGATTTTCTTTTAGTTGTTAAACGGCTTAGATAATTATTACCTCACTTAATAATTTATATCATGAAAAATATGGGCAACGTGTGTAAAAGCAAGCTTCCGATAAGGGCTCTCAGGCGAAATTGTTGGTTGCTGTTCAGCTCTCTGTTGTTTGCTTTTGCTGCTCAGGCACAGACAAATGTGACTATCAGTGGTACAGTTACCAGTGCCGAAACGGGGCTGCCGATAGATGGTGCTTCGGTAACTGTAAAACAAACCTCAAAGGGCGCTATTACTAATGCCCGGGGTCATTACCAATTAGTAGTGAATAGCACTGATACATTAGTGTTTGCGTATATCGGCTTTGAGCGTATCGAACGGCCTGTAGGCAGTAATAAAGAATTGAATGTAGCTATGGTGCCTACGGCGGCGACAATGGATGTTGTCGTGGTAGCCGGGGCAATCATGAAGAAAAGTGATCTGACGGGCGCCGTGGCGACGATCTCAGCGGATCAAATAGCTGCTACACCGACAACAGATATCAATCAGGCGATACAGGGAAAATTGCCCGGGGTATATGTTAAGTCCAGTGCCCAGCCCGGAAGTGGAGCTAGCATTCAGATACGTGGCATCAATTCCATTCAATATGGCACAAACCCTATCTTTGTTGTAGATGGCACTATTATAGATGGCGGATTTAATACCCTTAACCCGGATGAAATTGAAAGTGTCACTGTTTTAAAAGACGCTTCCGCTACGGCTATCTATGGTTCAAGAGGGGCAAACGGTGTCGTTTTGGTAACGACAAAGGCAGGGCACCGTGGCGAGGGGAAAATAACCTATGATGGCTGGGTAGGCTGGGATTCTTTTAGTAAGAAGTTAGACCTGATGGATGGCCATGATATATTTGATTTACGGGTAGATGCATATGCGAATGCCTATATCGATAAAAATCCGGGAGCCGATCGTCAGGATTATATCAATCGTTATCTTTTAAGTGATAGCTCGGTCGCTTTTGGCGCATATGAGCTGGAAGCTTATAAAAATGGCGATTCCTATAACTGGTTGGACCGCGTGACCAGAACGGGCGTCAAGCAAAATCATACGATTGGTTTTTCCGGCGGCACGGATAAAGGAACGTACCTGATAAGCCTCAATTATACAGATCAGAACGGGCTGATGCAGAAATCTGACTATCAGAGATACAGCGGGCGCATTAACCTGGAACAGAAAGTAAAATCATGGTTAAAAGTGGGAACCCATACAACATTTTCGAAGACAACCGAGAACATAGTTGATGGAAGCGTATTTAGTGCTGCATTGGGCGCCAATCCGCTTTTGGCCATCGATACTACTGACTTAGCTTATCTTAAATGGGCTGATGTTAAAAATCAGGATCAATTTAATCCCTTACTAAGCCTCAATATCCTGAACAAACAATATCTGACACGCCTTTTATCAAGCAGCTATATTTCCATTACACCAGTGCACAATCTGGATCTGCGCTCCACGTTTTCTATAGATAACATCAATCAACAACAGTATAAATACATACCGGCGCATACCGGACAGGACTTACGCAACAGTTATCATGGCAGCGCAGAACATTATAAAAGTGAGACCACGAACCTGCAATGGGATAACACAGCCACGTATGACATGCATTTGGGCGCCCATCGTCTCAACTTATTGGGCGGGATGTCGGTTCAGAAAAATACGAGTAATTACAATGATATTCAGGCGCATGGGTTTCCCAATGATGATTTTGGCTATAAATTCCTGAATGGTGCTTATTCAAAAGATCAGACGGTGTTAGCGTCAGATTTTGTAACCACTTCGTTATTGTCCTTTTATGCGAGAGCGGACTATAACTATGATCAGAGGTATTTTGCGACGGCAACCTTACGCTTTGACGGATCTTCCAAATTCGGCCCGGATCATAAATGGGGGACGTTTCCTTCCGTAGCTGTAGCCTGGGATATGGCAAAAGAGGACTTTATGAAAAATGTGAATTGGGTAGAACAGCTTAAGTTTAAAGCAGGTTATGGGATTGCTGGTAACCAGAATATTCCTGATTATGCTATGTATAGCTTATACCGTCCGACCACTACCAACGGACAGTTTGTATATGTGTCTGATGGACGTCTGGGAAACCCTGATTTACAGTGGGAAAGACAGAAGCAGTTAAACCTTGGCCTGGATATGAGCTTTATTGATAACCGCCTGAATGCCTCTTTCGATTATTTTAAAATCAATAACAGCAATCTGTTGATGAACAAAACTTTGTCTACTGTAACGGGATTCACTAATACAGTAGCCAATGTCGGAGAACTGACTAACAAGGGCCTTGAGTTTTCATTTGATTATGCGATTTTAAGAGGCAGCGGGCTAAACTGGAATGTGAATTTCTCCGTATCCTCATCGAAGAATAAAGTAACGGAACTGTATGCTGACGTTGATGCGATATATAACAAAGGTGGATATACAGGCGTTGAAATTCAGCCGACGGGCAATCTGTTTCTAGGAGAGCCTGTAAACGCCATCTATCTGTATAAATTTAAAAAAATTGCACAACAGTCAGATATGGATGCCATTAAAGATATCGACTTTGGTGGCCGGACGATTCGCCCCGGAGACATTATCCCGGTAGATCTGGATGGCAATAATATTATAGATGATAATGACAGATCTGTAGTAGGCACTCTAGATCCCAAATATTATGGCGGATTCGGAACCACATTGAGTTATAAGGGATGGGCGTTGAATGCATTTTTTAATTATTCTCACGGCGCAAAAAGGATCAGTTATTTATATAATAGCCTGATCGGATCAACAGGGATGAGCGCCGCTTCCGGAGATCTGCTTGACAGGTGGACACCGGAAAATACGAACACGCTTATCCCCAGAGTCGCCTATGGAGAATCCGTCTATTCCTATGGCAATGTGGACCTGGGCGTTCAGGATGCTTCTTTTCTCCGGCTCTCGAACTGCACGATATCTTATACTTTCGATCAAAAGTTGAGGCCCTCTTTTTTAGACAGGCTTCGCTTGTATGTTTCAGGCACCAATCTGCTATTATGGACAAAAGACAAGGGCTTTGATCCGGAGACAGGTGATGACTATCCCAATTTCAAATCGGTTGTAGTCGGGATAAATCTTTCGTTCTAATTCAATTAAATTTAAACATGTGATCATGAAACGATTTATAGTTCGGTATAGTGTGTTGCTTGTGTTGCTGCTGGGTTGTATTTCCTGTAATAAGTTTTTGGACAGGGAGCCGCAGACAGCTTTGACACAGGAACAGGTTTACGCAAAATTGGAGAATATTGAACCATTGTTATCGGGGCTGTTGACAAATTGGCGTAATATACACAAAGACAGAGGGGGATTTGTTTTTCAATTAGGGACAGATGAAACGCAGCAAGGGGCTTATCAGGTGATGACCGATCCTGACCAGTCAGCGTTGGATAAATATGGGAGTTATCTTGCTTCTAGCAATAATGCCTTAACGGGGCAGTGGAATCCCCGTTGGCCCATCGTGGCGGCCGCGGCACAGGCGGTCTTTGCACTGGAGAATCTTAAGGATGCCTCCAATGAAACGAAACGAAAGGAATTGTTGGGAGAAGCGAGTTTTATCAGGGCTGCGATGATGTTCGAGCTGACACAGTACTGGGGACGTATTCCAATTGTAGATGCTGCCAGACTAACAGAACTTGGCACTGGCAGGCAGCCGCTAAAGGATATTTATACACAGATAACCGCTGATCTTTTAACGGCAGTGGAAAATTTGCCGGAAACGCAGGCGGATAAGAAGAATATTACTAAATACGCGGCACTTTCACTTTTGGGGAAAGTGTATCTATACGCCCCGGACTCTTCCGGGTTCAGAGATTATGAAAAAGCCGCCGGATATTTTAAACAGGTTATCGATTCACATAAGTATCAGCTGGTGGCGAACTTCGCAGATCTTTTCGATCCCACAAAGCCGAATTCCACGGAATCTATTTATGAATTTCAGTTTAATAATGTGTATCCGGATAATAACCAGATCCAGTGGCAGATGGGATCGCGCGCGCTGGCCAATATTGATGGTAATTGTTATTTCGGAGGGTATGACTTGCTTGTGCCGACCAAGTACTGTTATAGCGATGCAAAGGATGGCGGAATATGGGAAACCGGCGACTTGAGAAAAGACGCGAGCATCCGTTACGACTTTACCTATAAGGATAGCATACATCCTACCATTCCGGCAGGCTTTGGTGGTGATGAACTGGATCCCCACGTCAAGAAGTATGAGGACCCGAGAACACAGGGATCGTTGAGTTTCTGGTATTCAGGAAAAGACGTGTTCTATCTCAGATACGCTGATATTTTATTGAACTACGCAGAGTGTCTCAATGAGACTGGAAAGACTGCTGAAGCCGTGCAAATTGTCAATGACCAGATTCGCAGGCGCGCATTTGGAGGCACCTTGCCTGAGGCGGACCGGTGGAGTGCCGCTATGAATCAGGAACAGTTCCGAAAAGAGGTGTTGGATGAAAGGATGCGCGAACTATGTTTTGAGGGCTGGCGGAGAATGGATTTAATCCGCTCCGGAAAATTTGTAGAATTGATTAAATCTAGAAATAAGTGGGCTAAAGAAAGTGGCACAATACAAGCTTATAACCAGTTATATCCGATTCCTTTAACAGAAATACTTCAAAATACGGATATCCCAGATACGGATCAGAACCCGGGCTATAATCATTAGACAAACTATGCAAGTAAGAAAGGAACGCTGGGGAACTTATTGTGCTCAACCGGTGTATTTGTTTACACTCACTAATTCAGCCGGAAGTGTTGTTAAATTAACTAATTATGGAGCGAGGGTCGTAGCCGCCAGAGTACCGGATAAGAAGGGGCGATTGGATGATGTTATTTTGGGTTTTGATTCACTGAAAGCCTATCTGGAGGACCAGAGTTTTATGGGAGCTACAATTGGCCGGTTCGCCAATAGAATTTCAAATGCCAGATTTACATTGGATCAACAGGTCTGGAGGTTAGAAGCAAATGAAGGCCTTCATAGTAATCATAGCGGAGCCGCAGGTTTTGATCATCAGGTTTTTCAGGTATCGGAATTGTCTAAAGAGGGGGCTGCGGCGAAACTGGTATTTTGTTTAGCGGACAAACATAGTAACGGAGGTTTCCCAGGTAACTTGCAACTAAAAGTATCCTATTGTTGGGGGGAGAAAGAGGATAGCTTACATATTATCTATGAAGCATGCTCAGACCGTAAGGGGATTCTGAATCTGACCAATCACAGTTATTTTAATCTGTCTGGTGCATCCGGATCCTTTGGTGGCCACAAAAACTGCCTGGATCACAGATTGCAGATTGAAGCAGATAAGATTCTGGAAGCCGGTACCGACTATATCCCGACAGGACGGAAGATCTCTGTGCGTAAGGAGCAGATTTCAGGCCTGATCGCAGATCAATGTTTAGACAGGAGAACGCAGCAGGCAGGGATGCCTGGCGGCAGATTATCGGGCGGTAAACCGAAGGAGAATTGCCGTATGACACATTTGGAGGAGGATGCCGGTAATGTTGGGGGGTTAAACACTTGTTTTGAGCTGCTGAAGACAGATGAATCCCTTGCCTGCCAGCTTGTGTGTGACCATTCGGGAAGAAAATTGGAAGTCCGGACGAGTTATCCCGGCCTGTTAGTCTATACAGGAGACCGTCTGTACAGCCGTCTGCCGGGTCATGCCGGATGTGCTTATAAACCCTTTGACGGGGTGGCTCTGGAATGTCAGTATTACCCCGATAGTCCGAACCAGCCTTCTTTCCCGCCCGCAATTATTGATGTTGACAAACCGTATCTCGAATATATAACATACACGTTTTCTGTTGTTAAACAAAAATGAGGAAAAGTAATTATGAAGTATTTGATTAAGAGACAGCAAAAGAGTGAGTCAATGTTCGCAGTGCCGGTTTTATATATGCGGCAAACCCATTCATGTTTATCTGGATATCGGATACTTTGCCTGGTAGCGGCTTTGCTGGCTGTGGTCATTCAGTCAAATGCCGCGGGAATTGCCAAGGATGGATCAAAAAATAAAGTTCAAGCAAAACACCTCGAACTTCAGTCCCCTGACAAGATGTACAGGCTTTCAATTGAAACACGAGATGCTATTTCCTGGAAGCTCTTCTACAAGAACCGCAAAGTCGCCAGTTCTCCTGCCATCAGCCTGAAATTACCTTCCAGGGTATTGGGTAGCCATGAACAGGTTCTTAACACAGCTTATAGAGAAGTTGATACAATAGCTTATCCCGTTTATGGGGATTTTGACCATCTCGCAGAACGTTATAATGAATTGACCATACATTTTGAAAGTGACTTCGATGTGATTTTCAGAGCCTATGATCAAGGCATTGCATACCGCTTTAAAACAAAGTCAGCAGATTCGTTAACCATTATCGGGGAACAGGCCGATTTTAGGCTGCCCGGAGAGGTTACCGCTGATATTGCCATGACCAATAATCTGACGGCCTGGGAACTGCCCTATCAACAATATAGCTCAGTAAGGGCGATTCCGGACAGCCTGCATGCCATCACTCCTGCGCTGTTTACAGTAACACAGCCTGAATGCCGGATCGTCATCGCTGAGGCGGATGTTCGGGCCTATCCAGGCATGTATCTTCAACGGAAAGGAGAACTACTGTCCGGTTATTGGGCTTCTTATCCTAAAACTACCGCTATGGGTAGCTGGGGCAATTTTGTTTCGGTTGTAAAGGACCGGCAGAATTATATCGCCAAAACGGCCGGTCATCATAAATTTCCCTGGAGAGTCATTATCGCGACAGACGATGACCGGAGTTTGCTGACCAATAAGTTGATTTACCTGTTGTCCGAACCGAACAGATTGCCTGATACACATTGGATCAGACCCGGAAAAGCTACCTGGGAGTGGTGGCATGATGCCATATTGCCGGGTGTGAATATGCCTTCAGGTATGGATAACCGCAATACTGCCCTATACAATTACTATGTTGACTTTGCCGCTAAGCATGATCTGGAGTACCTGATGATTGACGCCGGATGGTCCAATGTCTATGACATACAAAAACCTAATCCCAAAATTGATATTCGTCAAGTTATCCGCCGGGCAAGATCGAAACATGTAGGTGTATTTCTCTGGTGCGTTGCCAGTTCATTACTTAAAGACCTACCCGGCAACATGGATTATCTGGCAGGTCTCGGGATCGCGGGGCTAAAAGTAGACTTTTTTGACAGAGATGATCAGGTTGCGTCAGCGTGGATGGAATCAATAGCTCAGCAGGCGGCGAAGCGGCATTTGCTGGTTGATTTTCATGGATGCACAAAGCCCTCAGGACTGGAAAGAACTTATCCTAATATTATCAATTATGAGGCTGTTAGAGGAGCAGAATGTGATAAGTGGGATACGACGGCCAATCCCGGGCATCACCTGACAGTTCCCTTTATCCGAATGCTGGCAGGCCCCATAGACTATACGTCTGGAGCCATGCGTAATAAAACCAGAGCCTCTTTCAGGCCAATAGGAGAAGGGCTTCCCTCTGCGATGGGAACAAGGTGCCATGAACTGGCCATGTATGTCGTTTTTGATCAACCGCTGGCAATGCTTTGTGACGCGCCCAGTGTGTATGAAAAGTACCCTGATGTCCTCAGTTATCTTTCACGGGTACCGACGACCTTTAACGATACGAAGGTGCTAAGTGCTTCTTTGGGTAATTATGCGGTTATTGCTAAACGCAGTGATGAACAATGGTTCATAGGCGCAATGACAAACTGGAGCCAGCGTGATATTTCGATTGATTGTGCGTTTTTGCCGAAAGGGAAAAAATACGCGGCAACAATTTTTAAAGACGGTCCTGATGCGGATCATCAGGCGACAGATTATGTCGTGGAGAAATTGGAACTGACCCATGCCTCAAAGCTGAATATGCATCTTGCCCCCGGAGGAGGTGCCGCACTCTGGCTAAAACCGATTGATTAAGTATTCAACTTATGATATGATCATTTAAAAATACACTTTCGTAGCCTACACCGCTTAAAGATATAAAAATGAATAAAAGCATCTCCTTTTCCTTATTTTCTATTATTGGCTTACTTATTTTCATGAACGGTCCGTTCGTGTCGTGCGCGCAAAATGGAGACAACGGAAAAAATAAATTACAGGGAGTTCAGTTAATCCCTATTGAAACGGCGCACAGCGCAACTGTCTTTGAAGTCGGTAAGGATAACCGTTTACATATGGTTTATCTGGGGGCCAGGTTGTCCAGGCGGGACGAGTATAAACAGATCGTACAGCAATATCACCAGGGTAGTGATTATTCAGAAGTATCAGACGTTGTCTACCCCGGATCGGGCAGTCAGGCGCTTTTTGAACCTGCAATTGAGGTCAGGCACAATGACGGCAATCTTTCACTGGATTTAAAATTCGCCGACGTCAATACAACAAAAGTGAATAAAGATGTCAATGTTACGGAAATTCTCCTAAAAGACGGGGTCTATCCCTTGAAGGTTCATCTATATTTTAAGACCTATTTCGCAACAGATGTCGTGGAAACCTGGGCTGAGATTGAACATGACGAAAAAGGGATGATCACCCTGAATAAATTTGCTTCTGCCGGTTTGTATCTGCGAGGCAGGAAGTTCTGGTTAACACATTATCACGGAGATTGGGCACAGGAAATGAAGCCAGAGCAGACACTGCTGACGCACGGCATTAAAACGCTCGATTCTAAGTTGGGAACAAGAGCGAATCTTTTCCAGCCGCCGGTATTTATGATCTCTTTTGACCAGAAAGCAACCGAAGATGCAGGTAAAGTACTGTATGGATCTGTAGAATGGAGTGGCAATTTCCGGACTGACCTTGAACTGGACAATCTTAATAATTTGCGGGTCATTCCCGGGATTAATAACTATGCATCCAATTTTCAATTACCTGCGGATAGCCTGTTCGCAACGGCCAAATTTCTTTACACATATTCTGATAAGGGAAAGGGGCAGGCAAGCAGGCAGTTACAACGTTGGGCAAGAGATTACAAAATTCTTGATGGAAACGGACAACGGTTGACTTTGCTGAATAACTGGGAGTCTACTTACTTTGACTTTAATGAGTCGAAATTAAGGTCCCTTCTGCAAGATACTAAAAAGCTGGGAGTAGACTTGTTTCTGCTGGATGACGGATGGTTTGGTAATCATTATCCGAGAAACGGAGACCATGCCGGGCTGGGCGATTGGCAGGTTAACCGTAAAAAGTTGCCTAATGGTATAGGTAATCTGGTCAAAGAGGCAACGGGTCAGGGTATTAAATTCGGAATCTGGCTCGAGCCGGAAATGGTCAATCCAAACAGCGATCTATATCATAGTCATCCTGACTGGGTGCTTAAACAACCTGAGCGGCCAGAGTATTATTTTAGAAACCAATTAGTCTTGGATCTTACCAATCCCTCTGTTCAGGACTTTATCTTTCATACAATTGATTCGTTATTTGTAAAAAACCCAGAGCTGGCGTATATAAAGTGGGACTGTAATGCCGTTATCTATAATGCCCATTCCATGCATGAATCTCAGCAGGAGCGCCTGTATGTTGACTATGTGGAAGGATTGTATAAAATTCTGAAAAGGATCCGTGCTAAGTATCCTAAAGTGCCAATGATGCTTTGTTCGGGTGGTGGCGGACGGGTAGATTATGCTGCTCTTCAGTATTTTACAGAATACTGGCCCAGTGATAATACAGATCCGCTGGAGCGGATATATATGCAGTGGTCGTATTCTTATTTCTATCCTGCGATAGCCAGTGCCAACCATGTTACCAATTGGGGGAAACAACCACTGAAATACCGGGTAGATGTCGCGATGATGGGAAAGCTCGGCTTTGATATACCGGTTCACGATTTAAGCGCTCCGGATCTGGCTTTTTGTCAAAGTTCCGTCAGGAATTATAATAAAGTGAAAAATGTCATATGGCATGGAGACCAGTATCGGCTACAAAGTCCGTGGACGCATGATGTGGCCAGTCTGTTGTACGTAGATCGGAATAAATTACATGCAGTTATCTTTAACTATCTGGTCAATCAGCGTTACGCGTCAGGAAGTCATACGCCGATCCGGTGGAAAGGACTTGATCCTGACCGTACCTACCGGATTGAGGAAATTAATCTTTATCCCGGCACACAATCCTCAATAACCGGCAATCAGATATATACCGGTGAGTTCCTGATGACAGTTGGCTTTAATCCGAACGTGGATGCTGCAAGATCCAGTGTCGTATTGGTTGCTCAGGCGCTGGATGAATAAGACCACAAAAATATAATCATGGCCGACGGAACCGAGCCGGATTTGATAATAAAAAATGTGTTTTATGGAAACATACAATAGAACAGATGGCTTTGAAGGTGAAAAGATGATCAGTTTACCGGGTGAAATATGTGACAGCTTTTGTAAATCGACGCCCGCTTTTAATCAATTCTATATCACGCATATTGGATACTTTCCCCATGCCAGAAGCCATTATATACGTCGTTCGAATGGTTGTAGGGATAATATCCTGATATATTGTCTGCATGGAAAGGGATATTGTGAAATCGGAGAATACCGATTTGATATTTTACCGAATCAATATCTGATACTACCGGCGACATCCGATGTGGTTACCTATGGAGCAGACAGTGATGAACCCTGGACCATTTATTGGGTACATTTTACAGGCCCCGATATTGCCGCTTTTAATCAATCCCTGGGTATCGGTGTCCATAGAGGTCCTGTCTCTTTACCGCTTAATAACCGTGGATTATCTGTCTGGGAGGAAATGTATCAATGTCTGACAAATGGATTAAATATTGATAACCTCCGGCACGCCAATTTATGCCTCCATCACTTTATTGCTTCATTCTTATATCCGGAGCCGGCAAGTCAACAAAAAGACGATCGTGACCACATTGAAGAGACTATCCATTATATGGAGAATATGGTCGATTCCAGAATTACGGTAGAGACCTTAGCAGCCCGTTTACAGTTGTCCAGTTCTCATTTTTCAGCTATTTTCAGAAAAGCGACCGGTATGCCACCGATGGATTATTTTATTCAGTTAAAGATGCAGAAAGCGTGTCAATTATTATATTCAGATAACATGAAGGTAAAAGAGGTCGCTGAAGCGATCGGCTATGAGGACCCTTTCTATTTTTCCAGGCAATTTAAGAAACATATGAAGGTGTCTCCATTATTATACAAAGAGGCGACAAAGAGTATCTCTGCCTGATGGCTTTAAGTGTTTTAATATAGGTCTTTAAATGAGCGTTACAGTGGACATAACTGGTTGCTAAATACCACCAGCTCTGAGGGGTACCTCTTTTTCTGAGCACACTTTATTGGCAGATTTTGTTATAAGTTTGTGACAGCCTTGCATGTCTGTATGTGCGTCTGCCTGGGGGTAAATAAGTGGTGAATACTGACAGACAGTTCTATAAACAATACAAGCGGGTGTATCCGGGCGTATCCAGTGCAAATTTTTATGGGATCATCGGCTCTGAGCATACATTTTTCTATGGTTCGAATGTTCCAGTTAATGTAAATTTATTATGAGATATACTACATCAACACGATCAGGTAAAGAATTGCCGGTAACCGGAAAATATTGGTTTAACGATATTACAATGAAAAGCGTGTACCTTTTGATTTTCCTTGTTTTGGCGCTGAGCGTTAAGAATGGTTATTGCAAGATTATTGATGATCGAACGGTCAATAATAAGGATGCAATACTTCGTATTCCTTTTGGCCAAAATAACGTCATTATTTATCATCTTGCTACAGGAAGTTATGACGTAACCTTTTACGGGGGCGTGAATATACGTCAGGCAACCGCCATCGCCGGTATGGCGGATACGCTGGGTGACGTCAGGCCTTTACAGCGAAGCGCTGATATGGCATATGTCAGATATACGAAGACGCCGGTTAGCAGTCCACTGGGGCATGCTGTCCTATATAAGATATTGAGAAAGACGTCGACAGGTGTCCTTATGGAACAGGACTTCACTGTTTTCACCAGTAAGGACTATTTTTTAGTTAAAGCCAGGTTCAGTCATGTACGCGGTCCGGTTAATTACTGTAGTCCATTGTCTGCAGCTACTATAGATCTGGACTGGGCGGGAGAGAACTATACCTTACGCTGCCCTTTTGATAATGATATGTGGGCCAGATATGAAACGGCGAGACTGGACACCGTCCATTTTGTCAGCAGCGAGGTTTCGACTGTTTTTAATGCAGACAGGGCAGGCCTTGTCATTGGCTCCCTGGAGCATAAGATCTGGAAATCAGGTATTCGTCTTGAATCAACATCTGCACATTCTCTTCGGCTCACTGCCTTTGGTGGTTATACAAATGCAACAGTGACACATGATCGCCGTCCTCACGGTGTTGTCCGGTCAGCCGATGGTTCGACCTGTTCCCCTCAAATGATGGTCGGTTATTTTGGAGACTGGCGGACGGGCATGGAAGCGTATGCCAAAAATAACCGGTTGACAGAACCGCCTTTTATTCAGTCCTGGAAAGGAGCGACACCAGTGGGCTGGAACAGCTGGGGCGTCTTACAGGATAAGATTGATCTGCCTTCAGCAAAAGGGGTGGTGGATTTTTTTGCAGATTCCTGTAAATTATTCAGGACCAAAGACAGAAAGCTGTTTATCGATCTGGATTCTTATTGGGACCGGATGATAAAAAATGGACTGGGTGGAGACGTAGGAGAATTGAAATCCTTTGTGGACTATTGCAAATCCAGAGGTTTTGAACCCGGAATCTATTGGGCGCCCTTTACGGACTGGGGGAAGCAGGGGAGCCGGCGGGTTGAGGGTTCCGATTATACCTACCAGGATTGCTGGACGTCCATCAACGGAAAGCCGCTCGATGTGGACGGAGGACGGGCAATGGATCCGACACATCCTGCTACCCGCCGCCGGATTATTAAATACATTGGGTTTTTTAAATCAATGGGTTTTAAAATGATCAAAATTGATTTCCTGGGTCATGCAACATTAGAGGCAGATCATTATTACGACCCTCAGGTGAAAACCGGAATGGAGGCTTTTTGCAGTGGAATGGAGTTCCTGGACAGCCTGCTGGATAATAAAATGCTGGTATATGCAGCTATTTCTCCCAATCTTGCTACTGCAAGGTACGTTCATATGAGACGTATAGCCTGTGATGCTTTTAAATCCATTTCAGAAACCGCCTATGCATTAAACAGCTTGACTTATGGTTGGTGGCAGTCTCATTTATATGACTACATGGATGCAGATCATGTTGTATTCAAGGGAGGGGCTTCCGGTGAGAACCGGGCCAGGCTGGCTTCAGCAGTCATGACAGGAACGCTAATAACCGGTGACGATTACAGCAAGCCTGGTCCCTGGCGGACGACAGCTCGGCGATTACTGCAAAATCAGGCGTTATTGGCATTGGTCGGCCTTGACGGTAAATCGTTTATGCCTTACACAATAAATGTAGGTAACGGGGCCGGAAATATTTTTGAAAAGCGGGTGGGGGATAAGTTGTATCTGGGCGTTTTCAACTATGCAGCGCAGCCAGGCCGGTTCAATGTGCTGTATAGCAAATTAGGCGTTAAAAGCCCGTCAAAGGTCACAATGATCATGGGCGGCAAGGAAACGAAATGCAGTTTGTCCTCTCAAGCCCTCAATATGGAGCTGCCGAAGCAAGATGCCGCAATCTTCTGCCTGGAACCGTAGCGGATTTATTGCTTTATTATACAGTTCATTACTTCGAGCAATATAATGATCCGTCTTGTGTTTACTTTTTTATAATGAAAAAGTAAAATAGTCCATCTATTAACGGATTTTATCCATCATTGTGATTATTTATGACTGGTACATTTGAATAATGGTTTTTATACTGACCAGTTAAATCAACACATATGAGTAGTAAAATCTTTGTCAATCAGACGAGTGCATGGATGCGGAGAGCCGGATACTTGTCCATTCTCTTATTACTGCTTTGCCTTTTTGCAAAGGGGCAGAGGAAGAATTGGCCACATCTAATCGATTTGTCTGGTACCTGGCAGTTTAGAATCGATTCGTTGGATAAAGGTGAAGCCGAAGGGTGGTTTAACAATGACTTCGGGGAAACGATCGCGCTACCAGGTTCCATGACGACAAACAACAAGGGGAATGATATTTCCTTAACGACGCCCTGGACCGGCCAAATTGTCGATTCTTCCTGGTTCTTTGATCCCGGGTATGCAGCTTACCGCCAGCCAGGGAATATAAAGATCCCATTTTGGCTACAGCCGGTTAAGTATTATAAAGGAGCTGCATGGTATCAAAAAGAAGTAAACATTCCGGCTGATTGGAAAGGGCGTCCAATAGAGTTATCCATCGAAAGAGCTCACTGGGAGACAACCGTTTGGGTGGATGGTCAAAAAGCGGGCAGCGAGAATAGTTTGTCTACTGCACATGTCTATGACCTCTCCCGGCTACTGCCGCCCGGAAGGCATAGGGTTTCTATACGTGTAGACAATCGGACAAAGGAGGTCAATGTGGGCATGAATTCTCACAGTATCACTGATCATACACAGGGAAACTGGAATGGTATGATTGGTAAAATACAGCTTATTGAAAAACCTTTGATTTATCTGGAAGATGTTCAGGTATTCCCGGATATTAAAAACAACAGGATAAATGTGCGGGTACGCGTAGTGAACCGTTCCAAGATTAAGACAAGTGTGACACTGAATGTATCTGCTCAGACGACCGGAGGCGCAAATTCAGTAAAGCTGGCGCCCATGAACAAGACGTTAGAGGTCCCTGTTGATAGCAGTACTGTTGAATTGCAATATGGTATGGGAAGTGATCCAATGTTGTGGGACGAGTTCCATCCCAATCTTTATAAATTGACCGTATTAATGAAATCCGCGACAGGAAAACCAGATACGCAAAGCAGTAGAAAAGAAGTGCAGTTTGGAATGCGGGCGTTTACAACTTCAGGGACGCAGTTCATTATTAATGGCCGGAAGACATTTCTGAGAGGAACACTGGAATGTGCCATTTTCCCACTTACCGGTTACCCACCCACTGATAAAGCTGCCTGGAGCAGGATTTTTAAAATTGCACGCGCTTACGGGCTTAATCATATGAGATTTCATTCCTGGTGCCCTCCCGAGGCCGCCTTTGCGGCCGCAGATGAAGCGGGTTTTTATTTACAGGTTGAATGCGGGTCCTGGGCCAATTCGGGTGCGACTGTAGGAGACGGTAAGCCGCTGGATGCTTATTTGTATAGGGAAAGCAACAGGATTGTAGCCGCTTACGGCAATCATCCGTCTTTTTGTATGATGGCCTACGGCAATGAGCCGGCGGGCGAACATCTGACAGATTATCTGACCCGTTTTGTACAGTATTGGAAAGAAAAGGATCCCAGACGATTATATACGACCGCAGCCGGATGGCCGGTAATAGCTGAAAGTGATTATAATTCGACACCAGATCCTCGGATTCAAGCCTGGGGATCGGGTTTAAAGAGTATTATTAACGCCAAGCCTCCCAATACGGCTTATGACTGGCGGAATATTATTGCCAAATGGCAACATCCAACCGTTAGCCATGAAATCGGCCAATGGTGTGTTTATCCGGATTTCAAAGAAATCAAGGACTATACAGGTGTGATGAAGGCGAAGAATTTTGAGATATTTCAAGACAAACTCAACAATAGTGGATTAGGAAATCTGGCAGACAGCTTTTTGCTGGCATCAGGAAAATTGCAGGTTCTGTGTTATAAGGCTGATATTGAAGCTGCGCTGAGAACGCCTGGCTTTGGCGGCTTTCAATTGCTGGATCTGCATGATTTTCCCGGGCAAGGGACCGCATTGGTCGGTGTACTCAGCCCGTTTTGGAAGGAAAAAGGATATGTAACGAGTGATCAGTACAGCCGATTTTGTAACGCGGTCGTGCCTTTAGCGAGATTGCCGAAAATGGTCTGGCTGAATAATGAAACTTTAAATGCAAAGATTGAAATCGCTAATTTTGGCATGGCCTCTTTAAGTGCCATAAAGCCCACATGGACATTACAAGATCAAAATGGGAATAAGATCAAAAGCGGGGTATTACCGGTTACGGATATTGCTTTGGGTAATGACATCCAACTGGGAGCAATTCAGGTTCCATTAAATAATATCAGGAAAGCATCTGAATTGACATTGACCGTCCGGGTTGGGCAGCATCAAAACAGTTGGCAGGTGTTTGTTTACCCTGCTGAAACGCCTGCCTTGCATGACATTCTGGTAACACAACAGTTAAATCAAAAAGCCCTTGCTACTTTAGCATCGGGCGGCAAGGTACTGTTAAGTATCAAAAAAGGCATGCTTCGCGAAGACAAAGGAGAAAAGATCCCTATAGGATTTTCAAGCATTTTCTGGAATACAGCCTGGACGCATGGTCAGCCACCTCATTCCCTGGGGATTCTCTGTAACCCG
Organism: Arachidicoccus terrestris; assembly: GCF_020042345.1. NCBI lineage: Bacteria > Pseudomonadati > Bacteroidota > Chitinophagia > Chitinophagales > Chitinophagaceae > Arachidicoccus > Arachidicoccus terrestris. The sequence goes on along the minus strand of NZ_CP083387.1, from coordinate 1,896,318 downwards.
AAACACCCGGCCCTGGCTGATTTCCCAACGGATTATTATGCCAGCTGGCAGTGGTGGGATGGCATGAGCCACAGTTCTGCAATTGAGTTAGACAGCGTCTCAAACGCTATTCGGCCTATTGTCAGAGTGATTGATGACTGGGTGACGGCCAGATCCTTAGGGTTGATTTTTGAATGTAAGGTAGGTGCCGGCAAATTAATCGTTACTGGAATAGATTTGATCAGAGATGAAAAGAATCGCCCTGAAGCGAGGCAATTAAAATATAGTTTAATGCATTATATGGAATCAGATTCTTTCGATCCGGCAGTTGAAGTGCCGGTGCGGAAAATAACATCTTTGTTCAAAGCTGAATAGCTGTAGCGTCTGTGCGACCGGCCTTCACGGGCTTTTGGAAGCAGTTGCATCTTCTGGTGGGACTGCTTCTTTGCTTTGCACGCAATTACATATGGGTTAATTGATTCTTTTTACTCTATAACCTGCAGGAGAAATGCCCATTATTTTTGAGAACATTCTGGAGAAGTAATATTGATCTTCAACGCCCAGTTTGTCGGCAATTTCTTTAATCCTCAGGTTTGTAAACAGTAGAAACTGACATGCCTTTTGTACCTTTAAATGATTAAAATGCTCAATAGGAGAGAATCCTGTTCTTTTTCTGAATAAAAATGAATAGTGAGAGGCTGACAGATGAACTGCCTGTGCTAAATCATCTAATGATAGTTGTTTATCTATGTTTTTTTTCATGAACTCAATAGAGATTTCAATCAGATCCCCTGTATGTTGCTTCTCTGATCGATTAAAATTATCCTTATAAACAAAGGAAGCTAAAAAATACTTGAAACATAGATTTGTATAACATAATATGTCGTTACTATAGCCCATTTCGAGATTCGCATACATATCATCGAAGAGTTGAACCCTGCTTGTCTGAAAATAAACCGCTCCTTTAGAACTCTGATTTCCTTTAAGGAAGGTTTCGACCATTGCAGTAGCCAATGAACCTGTAAAGTGTACCCAAATAATCGTCCAGGGGTTACTGGTATCGGCTTCGTATATATGTGCCATTCCGGCCGGAATAAGGATAAAGTCGCCCGGCCGGATTTCATTTTGTTCCTGACGTATAGTAGCATGGCCTTTTCCATCAATGCAATAAATAAGAATATGCTGATCTGCGCCGCTTATTCGTTCCCTGTAGTGGTGTTTTGCCTTGGGATAATAGCCGATGTCGGTAACATATAAATCTCTTATCAAAGGAATTGCATCGCAATAGGCACCCAGTATCTTTCTTGGGATAACAATAGCTTTTTGCCCATCAAAACCATCTTTCTTTTTTTTCATAATGATTCTATTTATGATGGAATAGTCGTTTTAAGCATTTTTCCAGGCTTTTTAAACTGAATAGCCGTACCTGAATATCATCAAGCGGCCCCCGTTATCTTAAAGATCGACCATTGTCCTTATTAAAGCCGAATCAAATATAGGCTTTTAATGAACGGGAAAAAGCAATGTAGATGGTAAAGTATGTCTTGGGTTCAATAGAAAAAGTATATATGGGCCGGGCATTTCCGAAGATAAGTAGCATACGATGATTTGAGCGGCTGACCAAATCTACTATTAGCCGAATGAATCTGGTAAAGGCCATTTCTGTATCGTAGTACATTATGAATAGTTCAATGGTAATTTTATTAGATCAATACTATAGTGAGGGTATTTATTGATTCTGATACTCGGTTAAATAGATTGCACTTGTAAAATATTATTTGGCACCTGTTCCATATAATTAACAAAAATATACTTATATTTGATTAATAGTAATTCATACTAGGCCAATTCACAAGTGGCTGTAACGCTAAACTGATGCTTCATTCAAATGAGAGAGGATAATAAAAGATGGTTGATAAGTATGCTGAAAACTTCAGGCAGTAAAAGAGATCATTTACTTAATCGTAAATACTCCGACGAGAGACATTTACAAAAGAACTTCGACTTTGATGAATTACCAAGTCACGAGAGTATAAGGGTGACACAGAAATTTTATAATGGAAAAATTAATTATGGGCTTTTAGTAAGGTTTTTGCGTCAAAACGTTGGCAATAATTGGGACAGTATTTATTCTGAAATTATTAGCCGTATTCCGACAAAACTTCTTGACTATAAAGAGATGGTATTTTGGTTTGTTGCTGATAAAGTAGAACTCGTTGAAGGTAAACCTTGGAATAAAAAATCTCAAAAATTTATTTGGACAGGTGAAGCTGTAAACAAATCAGTTCATTGGACAGAAATCAAAACTCAACCTCAATTCATAGAGTTCTATGTTCATCCTGAGACAAACAAATTGGTTCGAATAGAGCAGAAATCTTTAAAACGTAGGACAGTGTAAAAGTGGATGACTGAAATCAAACCCGAAAGCACATAATAATCCAACTAACAAACCAATTATAAACAAGCAGAAAACCGTGCAGGAGTATTTCTGAACTGCATTTATTTTCAAAAAAGCTGATGCAAGTGCTTCGTTAAGAGGTTATATCTGAGTTCATCAGAAGAGCAATTAAGCGTAAGCATTTGGCGGTAGTCGTCGTTGTACCTTTATCGTAAAACTCTTATCAACTCAAAATATTTCAAGGGACTTTCCGGCAATAAAAGTTTTACTAATTCTATTATCCTATTCAATGATGAGTCTATTTAACCATGCAAATCCATGGTTAAAAGGGTTAATCCCGCAAAGAATTCGACTTGATCCAACAAAACCGGCACCACGTATAGCGGTGCCGGCCCTGTAAGTATTGTTAGAAGTATACTGCTTATTTTACAGTAACGGTAATCGTACTGGCCAGTGGCGCTCCATATGAACGATGGATCGCATCGCCAAACTGAAGTGTCAGCGTATGCTTGCCAGGAGTTAAATTGACTGTCGCTTCTGTCTGACCGCCACCATAATGGATATGTGTGCTGTCATCAGGAATAACGGTCCCGGCCGGGATTGAATCTCCCGCGTCAATAAGCAGATGATGATGTCCGATACCTTCTTCAATTTTACTGTCTGGCGCTTTCTTAGCAACAGTCATTTTGTCAACGCCAAATTCCAGTTTCAGCGGAGAAGAGACGGTTTCACCGTCCTTTACATTTTTGAAATACACTTTAGCACCGTCTGGGATGGCTGGTAGCGGAGCAACCGCTTCGCCGGCAGTCATGTCTTCCATATTATGTTCTGTTGTCGCAGCTGCAGCAGAATCTGTATTCGTATTTTGCTCTGTCCCTGAATTACAGGCTACCATAGCAACCAATAAAAAGGCGGGGATGACAAATAACTTTCGCATAATCGTTTATGTTTTAAGATTAAAAATATGTCACTGAAGGTTAAAGGTAAGACCAACTGCAAAGATTTCAAAACGAATCCTCTCTTAGTTTCTTATTTTTGAGGCCATAAATATAGAATTAACGTGTCCTTATCAATACCAAAAGGCCTGGTTGACGTGCTGGAAGGCTCGCCCGGATTTGACCGGACGTCTTTTATAGAAGCCCATGAAGCCGGGTTACCCAACACATCAATCAGGTATAATCCTCAAAAGATAAATGCCTTTAAGGGCGCAATACCTGCTGCTTCAGAGCGAATCAGCTGGAGCCCTTATGGCTACTATTTGCAAAAAAGACCCTCTTTTACGCATGATCCTTTATTCCACGGAGGCTTATATTACGTACAGGAGCCGGGAAGCCAGTTCCTCTGGGAGGCCTTGAGGCAAACTACAGATCCAAATCAAAGCTTAAGGATACTGGATTTATGTGCGGCCCCAGGTGGTAAAGCCACTTTGTTAGCCTCTTTTTTCAAAAACGGTCTGATTGTCGGTAATGAAATTATGAAAAACAGGGCCGCCGTCCTGACTGAAAACGCGACGAAGTGGGGCAGTGGCAATATTATTGTCACCAATAATGATCCCACTCATTTTCAGCGGCTAAAAGGTTTTTTTGACCTGATCGTTATAGATGCGCCCTGTAGTGGTAGCGGGCTGTTCAGAAAGGATCAGGTCGCCGTGGATCAATGGACGCCCGAGCTGGTGGCTCTTTGCAGTAAAAGGCAGGAGCGAATTTTAAAAGATTGCCTGCCGGCGCTTAAAGAAAACGGTCTGCTGATCTATTCCACCTGTTCGTACGCTCCCGCAGAAGACGAGGATATCATGGACTTTCTGGTGGGTCAGGCTGGCCTCTGCACTGTTCAGTTGACTGCTATTTCAAAAGGGATTACTGAGGTTAAAGGCAAGTTGAAAGACTATAACGGCAAACTACCTGTCGGCTATAAATTTTTCCCCGATAAAGTGCGTAGCGAGGGTTTTTTTATCAGTGTTTTTAAGAAATTAAGTGCAGAACTGCCCGGGTATCACACCGGAGACGCTATCCCGGCTATCCCCGCAAAGGAGCAGGCGATTATGGGAGATTGGGTAAAACCGGATCTGGATTTATTTTTTTTTAAGCAAGGCGAAGAAGTGCTTGCAATGGAAAATAAATGGATACAGGATCTGGCCGTATTACAAAAAAATCTATTTTTGAAAAAGGCAGGTGTGAAAATAGGCCAGATCAAGGGTAAAAATCTCGTTCCTGCCCACGATCTGGCGGTCAGCCCATGGGTCCATCCCAGGGTACCTCGTCAGCCTCTGGATAGGGCACAAAGTTTGCAATACCTGAAATGTCAGGAGCCGGATATTGAATTAGATGAATCTACCCCGGGGTGGCATCTGGCCACATTTGAAGGCATTGGGTTGGGGTGGATGAAGATATTGCAACACAGGGTCAATAATTATTACCCCAGGAACTGGCGAATACTCAAGGATTAAACTAAAACGGGTAGAACGAATGTATATTCCAAAGATTAACATTTTTTCTCATAGAAATTAGGCAATTTTATTGCCCGAAGTCATGTAAAACAGGCAATTGCCGGACACAATTTAAAATCTGCCCTGAAAAACGAAGAAGGAGCAGGCATAAAAAGAAATATAGATAATTGAACATGAAGAAAATAGGTATTATAGCAGCAGGCATACTTTTATCACTTGGCACAGCGATGGCCCAGGCAGTGCAGACCGTTCACGAAATTAAGGAAGGAGAGACCCTTTCTCAGCTGGCCAAAAAATACGGAACTACTGTAGGGGATATCATGCGTTTCAACGGCATGAATTCCGATAGCAAGCTTTTTGTGGGAGAGAAAGTGAAAATCCCTGCCGCCGGTGAAACTGTTGTGGCTGGCGGTACAGCGAAGACACACATTGTTGAAAAGGGCGAGACCTTATATCAACTCAGTAAAAAATATGGAGTTACGGTCAATCAGTTGCGCGACTGGAACAATATAACCGGTAATAATATTCAGGTAGGCCAGACACTGAAGGTGTCTTCCGGTGCGACAGAAAGTGCATTGCCAGTGGTGTCGTCCGGTGATGCGTCACAGCCCGTTGATCCTGTTTCAACAACCGGCAATGACCAGGCTACGGAGGCTGCCAGCACAGATTCGGATATGAGCAATCAGGCGGAAGACCAGGCACAATCCGCCGACAAGCAAAGAGGCCAGACGGTTTTTGCAGATAATGCAGGTACGGAGCCAGCTTCAGCTGCCGGCGTAACTTCAGGTAATGAAGGTGCGTTTGCGGTGGCTTACAAAAGCCAGGCAAGTGGGACGGAGCTCATTACCAAGGGGCTGGCAGGTAAGTTTCAGTCAGCCAGTGGATGGAAGGATGGTAAATATTTTATTCTGATGAATGAAGTTGCTCCCGGTACATTGGTTAAAATTCAGACGAAAGGTAAAACTATATATGCTAAAGTGCTGTGGAACCTGGGTAATGTTAAAGAGAATGCAGGCCTCAGTTACCGAGTCAGTGACGCCGCAGCTTCCGCGTTAGGTATTAGCGGCGATCAGACGGATATTATCGTTTCATACTTTAAATCAGAATAAAGCATAATTTGTATACGGTGGATAAGCCGTCTGAGAAAAATCATTTAAGCCGCTCCCTATATGAATGAGCGGCTTTTTCTTTTCATTTTCTTAGCTGGCATAGATATTGCCAGCTATTGCTTATTAAATACTGATAACCCATGAAAAACACCTTTTTTAAAAGTGCGGCTGTCTGTGCTGTACTGTTATGTATTACAGGGCTTTTATTGTCCTGTTCTAAAGATGAAATCAGCCAAACCGGTAATAAGGCGCTGTTAACTGCAGGCAAATGGCAATTGATCAGTGCGATCCGTACGACAGATGAGGGCGGCGGCGTGACTATTGAAGGCGCGGCTGAAGTGATTTCTTTTACTTCTGGCGGTCATTACAGGATCTATGATGATAATGGTTCCGTTGTTCATGATGTGAATTATTCTTTCGACGATAAGAATACGATTTCTTTTGATGGCGTGACCTTTGACATGACAACCATTAATTCGACGAACCTGACATTGGTCAGCAAGGATACTGTTGCGGGCACCACAGACACGTATAATTACAAGCGGAAACTATAGACAGGAAGCGTTTTCCGTATATAAAAGAATAGAAAGCATTTGTCAGACTTAATTGTCTCGGACAAATGCTTTTTTTATGTAGTTTATGGCGTTTGAGCAATCGTTTTACTATAAGAAACTGAACAAATAACTTTCCCGTTCTGAAAAAATATTGTAATATTATCCTCTTAAAAATCAGAATCTTTTCTAAAAAATGTGATTATGTCTTATCCTTATCAAATCAATTCATTTGAGGCATACAAGGAAGTGTATGCACGCAGTGTTCAACAGCCGCAAAATTTCTGGGCGGATATTGCCAGCAATTTTAAATGGAGGAGAAAATGGGACAAAGTGCTGGAATGGGATTTTAACAATTATAAGACAGAGTGGTTTAAGGGAGCAAAATTAAATATTACAGAAAACTGCCTGGACCGACACCTGGAGAAGCTGGGCAATAAGCCAGCCATTATCTGGGAGCCTAACAGTCCAGACGAACACCACCGCATTCTTACCTATAATGATCTATATCAGAAGGTGACGCAGTTCGCCAATGTGCTTAAGAATAACGGGGTTAAAAAAGGGGATACAATATGTCTTTATATGGGCATGATCCCAGAACTGGCCATTGCTGTTCTGGCTTGCGCCAGAATAGGTGCCATCCATTCCGTGATTTTCGGAGGCTTCTCTGCCAAGAGTATTGCGGATAGATTGGTGAATGCCAATGCCAAATATATTATTACCTGTGACGGCGCATTCAGAGGGGGCAAAGACATTCCTTTAAAGTCCCTGATCGATGATGCATTGGAAAGCGTGGACTTTATTGAAAAGGTGATTGTCTGTACCCGGACCCGCACACCGGTATCGATGCTAAAAGGCCGTGACGTATGGTGGGAGGACGAAATTAAAAAGGTGGAGACTTTGGGCATGGCACCTGCTGTTGCCGAGGAAATGGATGCAGAAGATCCGCTTTTTATTCTCTATACTTCCGGATCTACCGGTAAGCCGAAGGGGGTTGTACACGCCTGCGCCGGTTATATGGTCTATACCAATTATACTTTCGTCAACGTATTCAATTACAAGCAAGGAGACGTTTATTTCTGTACGGCTGATATAGGCTGGATCACGGGCCACAGCTATATTGTCTACGGGCCACTTAGCGCAGGAGCTACAACCGTTATGTTTGAAGGCATACCTACCTATCCTGATGCCGGACGTTTCTGGGATCTGGTAGATAAGCACCGTGTCAATATCTTGTATACAGCACCGACGGCGATCCGTAGCTTAATGAGCTATGGCGATGAACCACTCAAGGGTAAAGATCTGTCAACATTAAAAGTATTGGGATCCGTAGGAGAGCCAATCAATGAAGAAGCCTGGCATTGGTTTCATGAAAAGATCGGAAGGGGAAAATGTCCGATCGTTGATACCTGGTGGCAGACGGAGAACGGGGGCATCCTGATCTCTAATCTGGCCGGCGTAACGCCTGCAAAGCCAAGTTGGGCGACGCTGCCCTTGCCGGGTGTTCAGCCCTGCCTTATGGATGAAAAGGGAAATGAGGTCGAAGGCCCCGGGCAGGGCAACCTTTGCATGAAGTTCCCCTGGCCATCTATTATCCGGACTACTTGGGGAGATCATGAACGTTGTCAGCAAACCTATTTTGATGCTTATCCTGGTCATTATTTTACCGGTGATGGTGCCATGCGTGATGAAGACGGCAATTATAAGATTACAGGCCGGGTAGATGATGTGCTGAATGTAAGTGGTCACCGTATTGGTACGGCTGAAGTAGAGAATGCGATTAATTTACATGCGGGCGTAGTTGAAAGTGCCGTAGTAGGGTATCCGCATGATATCAAAGGGCAAGGCATTTATGCGTTTGTGATCTATAACGGTACGCATAATGCTGATGATGAGAACCTGATCAGAAAAGACATTACAGCTACCGTCAGCAGGATCATCGGCCCCATCTCAAAACCGGATAAAATTCAGTTCGTAACCGGTTTGCCTAAAACCAGAAGTGGTAAGATCATGCGCCGTATCTTGAGAAAGATCGCAGAGAACGACGTCGATAATCTGGGAGATACTTCTGCCCTGCTCAATGGAGAAGTGGTCGAGGATATCAAGAAAGGAAAGATATAATCTATAAAGTTTCGGATGTAAGAACCGGACAATGACCGATCAGTCGTTGTCCGGTTTTTTTGGGGGTATCCGGTCGATGAGTTCATTGCTTCATATAAGAGAAAGTTAGGTGAATAACTAATAAGTTAGTATTTTAGTGCAAAATATTCAAAATGAGGCTAATACTAATATTTTGTTTAGGAATGTTTGTGAGGGTTGCTTTGGCCCAACCATCTTCTGTCAAAAGACAGTTACAGCTATCAGAACAACTTAGACATCTGGAAAATGGTAAGAAACTGTTGTATATAAGTTTTCTGCCCGGACAGGAAAATACACGATTGTTAACGGCGGTCAGTAGACGGTATCATTGCAATACAGCGGTCTTTTGGATGACCAGGGGAGAAGGCATGCGCAATTATAACGGCCCGGAAAAAGGCATTGATCTGGGTGTGATTCATGTCGCAGAAATGGAAGCTGCCGCAAATGTGGCCGGCTACTTTCCTTTTGTAAGCTCCTGCAAGGATATGGGCGCCAGAGATACCGCTACGATAAATGCTACATTGTCTACTGACAGATTAATTCTTGACCTGACAGCTGTTATCCGTCAGTTCCGGCCGGACATGATGATTATAGGACACCGCAGCGATACACTTCTTTCAGGGAAGGGATTTAATTACTGGATAGATAGTATTTGCCAGACGGCCTGCCAGTTGGCTGCCGCCAATACCAAACTGGAAGATACAGCTTTAGATGCTTACGGCGTACATGACGTTTTAGCGGATAATACGCCTTTTGGAAGCTTGGATGCCTCTTCCGCACTAGCCTATCCTCTGTCAACGGCCATCACGGTTGGCGGAGAAGATTCAATAAGCGGCAGGTCCTTTCAACAGGTATCGCTAGACAGCAAGTTAGCCTTTAGGTCAATCTATCCAGATCTGGATAGTATTCCACTGAGGGGAGATACGGCGCGGTTAAGTTGGCTGAGTGCGACAGAAGGCGGCAGTGTGCCTGCGGTTATAACACATCTTTTCTCGGATCTGGCTGCTAACGCTGAATTTGGTGTCTGGAACAGACTGGAGTCAGCCGGTGTTGATGTGAGGACGGTACAAATGCAACTAAAGAATGTTCCGGCTCTATTACAGATGCATGATTATCGTTCAGTTTCGATGGCATTAAGGGGAATATCTGACTTGCTGATGAGAGGGCATGCGGAAAATAATAATGAAAAAATGCAGATAAACCCCGATCGTCTTTGGGTACTAAGCCAGCTTCAGGTGATGCGCAAAACAATAGTGGACATGCATTTCTTGGCTACATCTGATAAAGAGTTGGGTGTTTTGGGGCAGGAGTTTAGACTAAAGATCACCGCGAGAGAAGGAGCAGGAATGCAGATTCCGGTTTCTGTATTGAGTGTCCGGATACCTGGTCTGGTAGCCTCGCCTGTTATTCCCGCAGCGAATAGAGAAATGGCCGCGGTTTTGCTGGATACGGCCTTGCATATTCCTTTAATGCAGGAAGCCTATCAGCCATTTTGGTTAAACAAGTCCATGCGAAGCGACGGCTCCTATAATATTGATACGAAAATGCAAGGAAGGTTGTCGGACACGACCAGCTATCGTGTGGAAGCACTCGTATCAAACGGTACTGATACATTGACATATCGTTTCCCCGTTTTTTACAGGCATTTTGATCGTATGGAGGGGCAGATACAAAGGCCATTTTATACCATAGAGCCGGTTCTTTTGGCGCTTACACCTACTGTTTTGCTGACGCATGTTTTTAGAGGAAATTATCCTATAAGGCAAAAGGAACTCCATATAAATATGAAAACATTATTTAAAGATACTGCACAGGTAGTCCTTTTTAAGATCCGGCAAGTGGGCATTCAGGCGATGGTCAACGGCCAAAAGGTTCAATCAGATACCGCCAGCATGGTCTATCAGGATGCCGGATATATCAAACCTGCACCCGGCGCCAGAACGAAAATAGGCTGGGTACTGAACACCTCAGTGATTGATCACCTGAATCCATTAACGCCCGTATTAAAGCCGACTGTACTTTTAAAGCTGCCGGAAGGGGTACAGGCCTTTTCGTCCAATATTAAATCTGTAGGCTATCCCTATCAATCTCCCAGGATATATAACTACCATAGTCAGACAATGGTTGTAGGGGATACTATCCATACCGGTGGCGGTCGGATACTGTATCTGAATGGTCTGTCGGGAGACGTATTTGAGAACGCCTTTAACCAACTGGGCTATGAAGTGCAGGATGCGGGATTTAAGGATTTTACTTCCTGGATCGACGAAGTGGACTTAAATAGCGGGACCATTTCTTCAATGGTAAAAGACAGTCTGCGGAAATTAGATGCCATTGTCATTTCCGGGGCGGATGAAGTGTTGCCTACGGATTCAATTCAGCTTCAAAGACTGCGTTATATTTTACATGCGTATGTTAAGAGCGGCGGCCGTCTGATTAACCTGAACGCCGATCCGGCATTACAGAAACAGCTGCCACTTTTCGACAGCGTCCGCTCACAAATGTTGATTGCAGACGGTAATTCAGGGCGCATACAGGTGGATAGTTTATCTGCATTATTTAATACCCCTAATAAGGTGCCGGCTGCTTTTTTCCGGAAATGGGAAGGCGTGCTGTCCCGAGGGTCGTTACCCGTTCGGAACGTCAGCATACCGTATCCTCTGCAGGTAGTGAGGCGAGAAAAAAACAGAAAGGCATTTCTTTCTCCTTTGAGTATACAATATCCGGATAATGGCGTTTTGGTCAATTGTTTTATGGAATTGGCCCCTGCTTTAAGCAATGGCAAGGCGGCAGCATACAAGTTTTTAGCCAATATGCTGGCTTGCACTGCTCCAAAAATAAAATAAGCCATGTTTGCCGTTCAGCCGCCTGCCAAGTCAGGGATATGATTTATGATTGTAAAGGACTACCTTCACAGCTGCATATAAGAGACCGTAGTACATGATCGAACATTCCCACGCCGCACACCCATCTAAACTTTTGGATCCTGCCTGGATCACAACACTCAGAAGCGAGGCAGATAAGGCAACGACGACCGGGAGGCTAACCTCCAGGCAGCTTCAGCTGTTTTATGCGCAGGGCTGGTTTAAAGCACTGGTCCCCAAGGCTTATGGAGGCCTGCAGTGGTCGTTAATAGAAGTCGTCTGTTTTGAGGAAGCCATTGGTTGGGCAGAGGGAAGTGCCGGCTGGGTCTTTACACTCTGTAGTGGGGCCGGTTGGTTTGGGGGGTATTTAGACCCCCAACTTGCCGGCAGGATCTTTAAACCTGAAAACGCGTGTCTGGCCGGTAGCGGTGCAGTGGGTGGTAGGGGCAGGACTAATAAAGATGGCCAGGCGGTGATAACAGGAGAATGGCAGTATGCTACCGGAGCGCCGCACGCCACGATTTTTACAGCAAATGTTTACCTGCAAAGCCAACAAAATGTCCGCGCATTTTTATTCTTGCCAGAAGAAGTAATCATAAAAAAGACCTGGAATCCAATTGGGCTGATCGCATCGGCTAGTGAATCCTTTGCCGTCACTGACCTGACCATCGGATCTGAAAGAGCCTTCGATATCGATCCTGATAAGCCGGTTATCAGGGAAAACCTGTACCGCATGCCCTTCGGCCCTCTGGCAGAAGCAACCATCGCGGCCAATTTATCCGGTATGACACTGCATTTTATGGAGGAGGTTGAGCTATTATGGAAGCAAAAAAAGGCGAGCCGGCCGAAAGGAGCCTCCATACCTGACTGGACGGCTGACGCCTGGCGGCTGCTGGATAACTATTATAACAGATGGCTCGAGGTCAGGGAAAGGTTGTGGAGCGCGGTCAAGGAGCTTGAGTCCTTTGTAAAAAAACATATGTCCGTTGAGCGGCTAGCCGATAATAGGACATATCTGCAAAAATCAAAAGCTGTTTCTGTGCATGCACAGGCGCAGGCGGTACTTTGCCGGGAGATCGTTGATACATTATATCCATATACAGGGCTAACCGGTGCAAGTATGAATTCTGCCATTGGCAAAGTCTGGCGGGATTTTCAGACCGGAAGTCAGCATGCGCTGTTCGTTCCCCGGCCTAAAAGCCATACAAAGAAAAAGTCAGTATGATTTATCTCACTCTTCTCTTAGCCGTGGGTCAGTATAAGTGATCTCTGTTTTGCCATGGGGGACGGGCTTGCCCGATGCATCCACTGTTACAAAGACAATTTTGTCAATGGTGAGAATGATGGAGTGGTCAATCTTATTGCGGACCTGGCAAGCCAGGGTCAGCGATGTTGTACCGAATTTGATGGCCTTGATACCCAGCTCGATAATGTCTCCCTGTCTGGGTGAGCTGACAAAGTCAATCTCAGACATGAATTTAGTGACACAATTGCCTGTTCCCAGCTGGATAATGGCATAAATGGCGGCCTCTTCATCTATCCATTTTAAAAGTGTTCCTCCAAAAAGCGTGTTATTGGAGTTCAGGTCACCGGGTTTGATCAGTTTTCGGGTATAAAAGTTCATCGTTTTAGCTTCGATCTTGATGATTGAGAGATTTGCGCGGCAAAATTACGACATTCTGGAGGCACATCCTTATTTTTATGGGGCTGTTGTGTTTTTATCGCGAAATTCATAAAATACACCCCATAATACGCTGAATTTCTTCCTTTTAAAGGAAAATGCGCCAATTTTTGCACAATATTACATTTTTTATTCTACCTTTGCAGCCCCAAATAGTTCTTTTTTGAGAATAGCGAATTGGGAGTCTAAGCATTTTGCGAAGACGTTATCACCAAAAAATGTATTAAAATGGCAAAAGAAATCTCTGGTTTCGTAAAGTTGCAGGTTAAAGGCGGACAAGCCAATCCTGCGCCACCGGTAGGACCTGCTCTGGGTTCCAAAGGTGTAAACATTATGGAATTCTGCAAGCAGTTCAATGCAAGAACGCAGGACAAACCCGGTAAAGTGCTTCCGGTATTAATTACTGTTTATTCTGATAAGTCTTTTGACTTTGTCATCAAAACAGCACCAGCTTCTATCCAGTTAATGGAAGCAGCCAAAATCAAAAAGGGTTCTAAGGAAAGCAATCGTAACAAAGTGGGAAAAGTGACTTGGGCACAAGTTGAGGCCATCGCACAAGACAAAATGCCTGACCTGAACTGTTTCACTATTGAAAGCGCCATGAAAATGGTTGCCGGCACTGCACGCAGCATGGGTCTCACTATTGATGGCACCGCTCCGTGGGAAAATTAATTCTTATCCTTAAAACTCATTTGTAATGGCAAAAATTACTAAAAAAAGAAAAGTAGCGGAAGCGAAAGTCGATAGCAATAAGTTCTATTCACTGACAGAAGCTTCTGCATTGGTTAAAGAAACCAATACTACCAAGTTTGATAGTTCTGTGGATGTACACATCCGTCTGGGTGTTGATCCTAAGAAAGCAGATCAGCAGGTGCGTGGCACTGTAACCCTTCCTCATGGAACTGGTAAAACGAAACGAGTTCTGGTACTTTGTACACCTGATAAAGAAGCAGCTGCTACTGAAGCAGGTGCTGATTTTGTTGGTCTGGACGAATTCATCCAAAAAATTGATGGCGGTTGGACAGATGTCGATGTAATTATCGCTACGCCTTCCGTGATGCCTAAAATCGGTCGCTTAGGTAAAATCTTAGGTCCCCGTAACCTGATGCCTAACCCTAAAACCGGTACCGTAACCAATGATGTTGCAGCCGCTGTAAACGACGTTAAAGGTGGTAAAATCGCCTTTAAAGTAGATAAGGCAGGTATTGTTCACGCATCTATTGGTCGTATCTCCTTCACAGCTGATAAGATCGCTGCAAATGGTCAGGAACTGATCAATGCCCTGATCAAATTGAAACCGACTGCAGCAAAAGGTGTGTACGTAAAAGGTGTCAGCCTGGCTGCCACTATGGGACCTGGCATCGCAGTAGATACTAAATCTGTTCAGAACTAATTTTGTAAAAAGATTAGTTTACAAACATCAAAAATTTTTGAAAATGACCAAAGATCAAAAAAATGAAGTAATTGAACTTTTAAAAGAAAAGTTCAATCAATATAATAACTTCTATGTAACCAATACGGAATCTCTTACCGTAGAACAAATCGGTACTTTACGCCGGGCTTGTTTCAACAAGAATGTTGAAATGAAAGTGGCGAAGAACACGCTGATTAAAAAGGCACTGGAAGCTATTGACGCTGAAAAATATACAGGTGTTTACGAATCGCTGAATAACGTAACCGCTTTGATGTTCTCTGAGAATCCCAAAGAGCCGGCCGTTATCATCAGCAGTTTCCGTAAAGAGGGTAAAAAAGAGAAACCTGAGCTGAAAGCAGCTTTCATCAATGGTGAGATCTACAGCGGTGATAAGAATCTGGATGCGCTGACCAAGATCAAGACACGAGAAGAGCTTATCGGTGAAGTTATCGGCTTACTGCAGTCTCCAATCCAGCGCGTTGTTGCTGCTTTACAGAATAAGGAGAATAAAGCAGAAGGTGCAGATGCAACGACTGAAGAGGCTCCGGCAGCAGAAGCACCTGCTGCACCCGAGGCTCCTGAAGCGCCTGCAGCAGAATAATGTAAATCTATCTTATTGTGCAGCATAAGGACTGCATAATAGGTAAACTTTTTGGCAGCGCATGATCTATAGCGTGCCAAGTATTAATAATTTTTTTAAAACCCTCCGCTGGAGCGCTTTAAGGCAATGAAAGCGGAAAAAATTGAAAACAAAATGGCAGAAGTAAAAGCATTAGCCGAGCAATTAGTAGGCTTAACAGTAAAAGAAGTACAGGAATTAGCAGAAGTTCTGAAAACTGAATACGGTATCGAACCAGCTGCTGCTGCAGTAGTTGTTTCTGGTGGTGGTGCAGGTGAAGCTGCAGCTGAAGAAAAAACTGCATTTGACGTAGTTCTGGTTAGCGGTGGCGCTAGCAAGTTAGGCGTAGTTAAAGTGGTTAAAGAAATCACTGGCTTAGGTCTGAAAGAAGCTAAAGAAATGGTAGACGGTGCTCCTAAAGCAATCAAAGAAGGTGTTTCTAAAGCAGAAGCTGACGAAGTTGCGGCTAAACTGAAAGACGCTGGAGCTGAAGTGGAAGTAAAATAAGTTCGTTCACCCATTAGGGCTTCCAAGAATATTCAACACAAACCCGTTGCATGGCAGCGGGTTTTGTATTTATAGCCCATTGGCAATTAATTGTGGGAAACGTTCAAGGTTATTTTGTAATTTGCCTCCTGTACTTTTATTGAAATTAACCCTGATTCTATATGTTATTGGAAATTGCCGTTTTTAATGTTCACTCTGCAATTCTGGCAGAAAAAGCAGGCGCGGATCGTCTGGAACTCTGTGAGAATCCCGAAGAAGGCGGCACAACGCCTTCTTATGGCACATTACGAACCGTTATTGAGAAGGTAGGGATACCGGCATTTCCGATAATCCGGCCAAGAGGAGGAGATTTTTTATATGACGAAGATAGCTATGAAGTGATGAAAAAGGACCTGCTATTGTGTAAGGAATTAGGGTTTACCGGTGCCGTACTTGGCTTGTTAGACAAGGATGGCAGTATTGATAAGGAACGTACCCGCCGTTTGGTGGAGCTCAGTTATCCGCTCGAAATTACTTTTCATAGAGCCTTTGACCGGGCAAAAGCACCCCTGGAAGCATTAAACGATCTGATTGATTGCGGCTGTAACCGTGTACTGACTAGTGGACAGCATCCGACAGTGGCAGGAGGGATGGCCCTAATCAGCGAACTGATTCGCATGGCCGGTAATGACATTATTATTTTACCTGGCAGTGGCGTGCGCAGTACAACCTTGCCCCAGCTAATAGCAGCAGGTGCGGAGGAGTTCCATTCCAGTGCTCGCATGGTTGTGCCTTCCGCTATGGAATATACTGTCCCGGAAATGAATGAGCGCCTGGATAATTTGATAGTTGATACGGGAGAAATCCATGCCATGAAAGCGCTGTTATCAAAATGATCTATTTTAAAAAGTGGGCTAGCTATGACGATAGAGAACGCTTTATTGGCTCCTAAACACCTGGACAAAGAGCAGGTAGAGCAAATCGCCGTTTCGGCGACCCGGTCAGAAATTGACTTTAGGCATTTACTAAAGCTGATGTCTTCGCAGAACGTGACTCTCGGCAAAAGGGCTGCATGGTGTTTTAGCCTGGCGGCTAAATTGAAGCCGGGTTGGACGGATAGCTGTCAGGCTGAGCTGGTAGCGTTATTAGACATGGAGAATCCACAGGACGCGCTTCTCAGAAATACGCTTCGGATATTGAGAGATTGTACCTTGCATCCCGATCTGTATGATAAGACCGCCTATTATTGTTTTGAGCTGGTTCAGGATCCTGGCAAGGCGATTGCCATTCGGGCCTTTGCCATGCATATTTTGGGGCAGATCGGCCGGGCGGTCCCTGAAATCAGGCCCGAGGTCAGGGCCATAATTGAATATCATTTTGAGGATGGCGCCGCCGGGTTGACTTCTGCTGCCAGAAATGTGCTTACGACCTGGGAAAAAGCAGAGAGGACTAAAAAACAGAAACCTGAATAACGTTATTTAACCGTAAAGGGGATCACCTGCTTGCCATGATCTGAAAAGATAACCAGCGTGTAGTCTCCCTTATATAAATCGGGGGTTTTCAGTCTAAAATGGTCTCCTTTAAGTATATATTTCCTGTGTACGGATAATACTTTGTGTTGCCGTTTGTTGTATAGGATGAACTGGATATGCTGGCTTTTTACCGCTGCCTGAATCAGAATGTTGCCGGTCGAAACACTAGCGGAAAAGATTTTTTGCTGAAGTTTCTGCGGTTTTGAAGCTGTCGCTGCGTCTTCTGCCTCATCTGCATCATCTTTGGAAGTCTTCAGACTATTGTTTATCACTGTCGCTAAAGGCGGTGCATCGTATCGTTTTTTGTCGAAAATAAACACGCTGCTGACCGGATAATGATCTGATGTCCCCCCTCTTTTAAAGTCAGGGACAACAGAAGTAATATCCGCCCGGATTCCTGTGGAGCCGGATAGATAATATCTGTTCAGGGCCTTGGAAATGATCTGTTGATCTATCACACCCGCATAGTCAAGAGTCGATCTCCCATCTGCCAGGCTTTCTGTGAGGACATGATAGGCAGGGTCCTCAGTAAAAGCAATATAAGGAGAAGGCTTACCGGCAGTGATAGAGCCTTTGACATGGTCATTAAAATCACCCAATAACATGATTGCTTCGCTATTTTTCTCTTTATCGATGGCCGCTTTTAATGCCATGGCGGCTTTGCGTCTTCTGTCATAGCTGCTCTGGTCCGCACCAGACTTTGCATGAAGGATCATAAAATCTACCGGCTGGTCAACTTCGGCTGTATGGACAGTGGCCTCCAGGTTAAATGGATACCTGCCGGACGCAAAGTAAAAGCCCGCTCTGGGGTCACGCGATAAATAAGCGCTGGTCTTTATATTTTTAAACCGGGTGGTATTATAGATAAAAGCGAGTTTCTGGGCATTGCCGTATCCCGGATCTTTGGCGGATCTGGCACCGGATGCATATGGAGACAGGGCATAGGCATAGTTGCTGCCCAGAGCCTCTGTTAACTTTATCAGTGATGCGGGGTCCACGATCTCACAGAGGCAATAGAGGTCGGCCTTCAGGTACTGCAGTATTTTGACAGCGTTTCGAAGTTGCTGTTCTTTATTCTTGGGTCCGTTGACGGCGGAACCCAGCCATTCTATATTCCAGTTGACAACCATAATACTGTTGGCCTTTTCGGCTGCGGTAAGATGTTGACTGCTCCCGGCGACCATTTGAGCAGCTGGCGGCGCTGCAGCTCCTTTATTTTCACCGTTTGCTTTTTGTTGGTTACAACCCACAAAAACTAAAAGGGCCACCAGATAGCAGCAGCGCTTATAGGGGATGAGTGTGGAGAAGGAAGCGATTAATTTAGGTATTTGTTTCATTTTTCAGATGAGGCCTTAAAAAAGGGGACGTTCCGTAACTGGAGGTCCCCTTTAGTTTTTTATAAATCGGATGATTTTATAACATCATATCTTCTACTTTCTTGCTCTTAAAGCAGATCGGGAAAGCGATACAGCCAGCAATACCGATGAAAGCCAGAATAGGGATCACCAATTCTTTAAACTGTGCTATCGTAGTGGGGTTCGTACCGTAATCACCACCGGCAACAACCATAATTAACCATAAGGTGGCCAGCGCAAATAGTATGATCGTAATCAATGGACCGGCTTTTTTGAAATAGTGACTGAATGTAGCCCAGAGAATTCCAAAAGTCACCAGTGGAAGGATGGAACCAAAACTGATGGTCTGTACATTGACAATATAAGAAGACATGCCTAATGCAGTAACATTAACATAAATTGACCAATAGGCAATATTGACAATAGCGGTAATGAACCCTAAAAACACACCAACGTAGATAGCACGCGTAACGGGTGTGTGGTAGCTTTGAAAATCATATACCACCCTGTTCTCTGAAAGATTTTGATTGTCCATGCAGGAATACTTTTGAATAAATATTAAATTATCAGGTTACAAAGTTATGACAATCGGGTTGTATCTAAAAAACTTTTTTCGATTTTAAACCGCCATAAACCCCTGTCTGTAGTTGAATTGGCCGGATTGTGGCGGACGGCTGGTGCCGACAGGCGGCAAATGCTGTATTTATTCTTAAATATCATTATTAAAGCAAATATATTATAGCTTATTTCCAGAGTAAACTACCGTCCCCATAGCTCAGGAATCTAAAATCGTGTTCCAGTGCATACCGGTAAATCGTCCGCCAGTTTTCCCCCACGATAGACGCAATTAATAAAAGCAGGGTAGACCGGGGCTGGTGGAAGTTCGTTAATATGGCATCAGCCACCTTTAACTGGTACCCAGGGGCAATAATGATCTGGGTATGGGTGATCAATGTAGATTTCCCGTCGTGCTTCAGGCCTTCTATTACTGCTGCCAGTGCGGCAGTAAGTGTAATGTCCTGTGGCAGCTGATAGGGTTCCCATTGGTGGACCACGTAGGGGTCAGTTGCCTTTGTTAGGTGTTTTACCCCAATCCAATAAAGACTTTCCAGGGTTCTGAGGGAGGTCGTGCCGACGGCCAGGATTTTACCGTCCTGCTTCCCGCCGGTGGCTTTTTGATAAAGTATTTCTATAAAAGAAAGTGGTATTTCCATAAACTCGGCATGCATTTCATGATCTTTCATTTTGTCCGCCTTAACGGGCTTGAACGTGCCGGCACCGACATGAAGGGTGAGAAAGGCTTCGTTAATGCCTTTATCGCTTAACTTTTTAAGGAGCCCCGGTGTAAAATGAAGACCCGCTGTCGGAGCTGCCACAGATCCGTCATGCAAAGCATAGACGGTCTGATAGGTTTCCAGGTCTTTTGCTTCAGTTGCCCGGTTCAGATAGGGAGGCAGCGGCAACTGTCCTGCCAGGTGCAGGATCTCTGCAAAGCTACATTTTTCCGGTGCCCAGTGAAAGCGGATCAGGAAGCTGTCTGCCAGTTTTTCCAGTTTCTCGGCATGAAGTTCAATGGTTTGTCCATTGGAAGGAACCTTCATTGTAAGTTGCCCGGATTTCCATTTTTTGGCGCCGCCGACCAGGCATTTCCATACGACCGTGCCTTTTTGCAGCATAGCTGTGGTGATATCCGGATAATTCTCCCCTGGCTCCAGGCAAAAGAGCTCAATGCTGCTACCCGTCTCCTTTTTAAAGAGCAACCGGGCTTCCACTACCTTTGTATCGTTAAATACCAGAAGACTTCCCTCCGGCACTACTTCGTCCAGCTGGTGATATACCCGCTCTTCGATAACCCCTTTTTTGTATATCAGAAGTTTGCTCTGATCTCTGACCGGTAGCGGGTACTTGGCGATCCGCTCTTCGGGAAGTGGATAATCATACGTTTCAATTGAGAGCTCTCTGGGGTGGGGAGTTGGAAATGATGCGGGATTAGTTACACTCATGCTGCTGAATATTACAAACTGGCTGCAAAAGTACGTTTAATTCGGGTGTTTTCGTATTGGGGCCAGAAAATGCCGGAAACAGGATAACAGACACCCTGACTATACTGCAGGAAACGTATTGTCAGATTACTGCAATTTATCGTAAATACAGGGTTTTTAAAGGAATTCTAGGGATTTTTGATATTGTTGCCATGCTATTTGTAGTATCTTTGCAATAGAATTTTAAATGATCCATCATGATTAAGACAGGAAACCCTATTATCAGTATTTATACAGAAATGACGCCGAATCCGGCAACCATGAAATTTGTGGCCAACAAGCTCCTTTACCCTGGGAAAAGTATTGATTTTCAGGATGAAACAATGGCAGGGCCTTCTCCGTTAGCGAAGGAATTGTTCAGCTTTCCATTTATCAAAAGTGTGTTTATTGCCAGTAATTTTGTAACCCTTACGAAAACAAACGATGTTGAGGACTGGCAGGAAGTGATTCCCCAGGTTAAACAGTTTCTCAAAGAGTATATAGAAAATGGCGGAACAATCGTCAATGAGGAAGAAGTATCCAAGATTGTCCCTGAATCCAGCAATACGATCGCAGCAGATGATGATGACATCGTTAAAAGAATCAAGGAATTGCTCGATAACTACGTAAGGCCAGCCGTTGAAATGGACGGTGGTGCGATTCAGTACAAAAGTTACAATCAGGGAGTCGTTAACCTGATGCTGCAGGGAAGCTGCAGCGGTTGCCCTTCTTCAATGATCACATTGAAGGCGGGAATCGAGGGCATGATGAAAAGAATGATCCCTGAAGTAAAGGAAGTGATCGCTGAAGCGGATTAACCGGGAAAGTATTCCTGAAAGAAAGAATTTATAGAACGTGCCGTAAAACCCATTCATCACGTAGTGTGGGTGGGATGTAAGGCACAAAAGTATTTGGCTGTTTTACAAAGTACATTTACTTCGTTTTGTCAGTAAAAGACTTAAAACCTCGTAAGGGACTTGCGAGTACACGTGTGGAGCGATAATAAGACTTCTAACCCATTTGGGCAGTAAGCAAGTCGCTGTGAAGCACGAAGCCCATTCATCGCTTTAGCGTAGGTGGGTAGTTCACCAGACTTAGCATAAATATGCAAAAATAAGGTGCCTTACAGGGCGCCTTTTTGCATTTTGCACTTATATTGCAGACTGAAAAAATAATAGGGGAGATAGGAATATCCCCCCGCATTACATCTTATTTTCTCGCCGGGCCGCTTAGAAAACCCGGAGACTCTTAATAGCGCTTACGTGATAATGGCCCGCTTGTCACTGGCCTTTTAATTTGTTTATTGGAGCCGGCGCTTTTTCCACAGATCCCGGTAGGATAGGGTGATGCCGATCTTAAAATAATTTTCTTTGATCAGATTATTCAGGGTCGTGCCTCTGGAACCATATTGCAGGTTCAGCATATAGCCTAGGGTAGATCTTTTAGAGAACAGCCCGATACCTAGTGAAACACCCTTGTCAGAGATTTGTTGTCCATACATGTTTATATATTCGTGATTCAGATAAAATCCACCCTGCAGCCGGTACTTCTCCACTTCGACGTATTGCCCCTGATACGTAAAGACTTTTCTGGGAGCGTAACTCATACCGATGGAGAGTCCTGAGCTGTTATTGTATTTATAGTTGTAACCATTGGTGGAATTGCCTGCATCGGCCCATTTGCCGTACTGATAGTCGCCGGCCAGTGTAAAAGTCCTATCATAAGTGAAAGAAACACCTCCTGCGAGCATATCGGGAATACGAAAGGCAGTCGAGCCGAGGGAGGAATCTGCGATGATATTGGTGGGGCTGCCTTCGTCCGGATCGCCGGCACTCATGGATAAGGACCTGTCTCCTTTGAGGGTCATATTTCTGGACGCTGTCATACCAATGCCCAGCAGTAATTTATCACTGATCTTTCCCTGATACTGTAGGCCTCCTGTGAAATAGAAACCCGCATAATATAACCTGTTGGACGTATTGAGCTGGCTACCGACATAGTTCTCTCCATACAGGTATTCTGTCTGGGTCATATTGCCAAACAGATAGGAACTGTTGAGGCCCACCGAGAAGTGTTTACCCAGTGACCAGCCGTTGGACAGGAATACCTGATTGATACCGCCGGTCCCTTCATAATAGGTAGTAATATAATCACTGGTTCCAATGATATTTTTCTGCCCATACAGACTGTAGTTACTGCTGCTGAACTGCTTCAGGCCCCAGGGAGCACCCCAGAATTTGGTAAGCTTTGTTGCCATGGTAAAGCGCTGGAACTGCGCCTGATTGGAGCGGGTGGGTGTTGTAATCGGGTCGCCGGTATAGTTGATTGATTCAAAGGAGCCACTGAGTTCCATTGCGAAGTAATGATCATCCAGAAAGGGGAGGGAGGCCGGGTTGTCATCTAATATATAGCGTCCGTCTCTCAGACTGATCGTTGCACCGGCCATGCCACTGCCGTAATCATAACTGTCTGTACGTATGTTACCGATTCCCAGCATGGAATAGACGGATATATTACTCTGTGCATAAAGATGGCCTGAAAAGCAAAGGCAGCAGACAGACAGGCATGGAAATAATATGGATTTGTATATTATAGGTTTAACCGTCATCATTGAACTGATAAGTATTGAATTTTGAGCATGGCTTTTCCTTTAGCACTGGCGGCGTTACCCAGCTGTAGCCGGTTAAAGCTAGCATAGCGATCACTATAAGGGCTGGTTAACAGCAATCCTTTTTTCAGGGAATTGGCCGTATTGTCACTCATAAGCGTGGTCAGGTAATCCGTAATGTCAAAAGAATAATAAGTGCCTAATCCTGAGGTGTTCTGATAGTCAATGGTCAGATCACCTGTAAGCGCATTGCCGGATCCGTCTGTCAGCTGATCTCCGAAAGCATTATTGAGATCTGTGGTATAGAGATTGATCGCTCCCGGCAAGGCAAATTGTCTTGAAGAACCTTGATCTGTTGGCTGCAAGTATAGTTTTGCAGCGATGATTTGCAGGAAGCCTTCTCTTTGCACAAGTTGCTGAATGGAGGGGAACCGGACTTTGACAGTATATCCTGCAAGGGCCTGTAAAATGGCGTTGTTGCCTGAGCTGTCACTGATGATGACCTTGTTGGCAAGGCCAATGCCGGCCATCGCCACACTTCCGCGACGGTCGATATCCAGGTGGTTAAACTGATGGGTGGCATCATTAAGCGGGAAGATTGCAACCCCCTTCGCGGCCTCCGGGACGCCCGGCGTTCTGTAATATACCCGTATTTCAATGCTATCCTTAAATCCGTAGGCAATCTTGTTCTCTGTGGCAGGTGCGATTTTCAACCCTTTAAAATATGGCAGGAACTGGTTGACTGACTGGATAGCGGCATCTTTGTTGGTTAACAGGTCGAGCAGTTCCTGGCCAAGATCATCGGGCAACCGGATACTCAGCGAATCGGTGACTGATGGTAAATTGGGGCGAAGCAATTTGGAGCCGGTTGCCAGTGCGGTGGTTGCAGCTGTGAAAGCGTCATGGCTGTATAGGGCATCATCTGTTCCCGTCGTGATTTGTTCTTTCAACCGATAGATATTTACTTTCAAAGGCACTAGTGTATCTCCGGCATATTTACCCGAATCAACATGCATCACCAGGCAGATTGAGTCGAGTGTCGCATGGTCATAGGTCGTCGCTGTGCCGTTGTAGGTAGGCGGCTGTAGCTCAAAGTATGAACTGAGTGTTATGTTGCCCACTGCAGTATCTGAGATATATCCGATCAGGGCCGTAGCTGAATTCCCGGTTTCAAAGCTATCTGTGTAAATGGTAGACAGGACAGGTGTCAGGCTGTCTAACTGGATGATCTGGGTATACTGACCATCGACAAACTGACCACCATATTGAATGTCTTTTTTAGTGCAACTCGTTATCATCACGGTTACCAGTATGACAGTAGCGCCTATGCGTTGCCAGCTGCTGTAAAGATCCCTTTTCTTGAAAAAAGACATAAATCGATGGAAAAATATTGAGCGGCAATGTTAGCGGCATTAATTGTTAGAAAGGTGTTAGTGTGTACCAAACAGGCAATTGCATAGACGAATTGGCAAAATGTGTCGACAAGGCCGTAATGCAATACAGACGTGCATTTCAGGGAAAAAAATTCCCATAATTTTAACCTGATTTCTCGGGGAAGCCCCCTTCCTTTGCAGAGAAAACCGGTGAAAAGGTCAGGCGCATTACTGACAGTAATTTCTCGTTTCAACCCAAAATTATTCTTCAACAATTTAGATTAAACATACATTGCAAAAGATTAAACAACTGATTCTGGGCTCCAGGGCGATCTCTATTATGGGACAGGTGGTGCTATGGGTAATGTTCTTTTTGTTTCCGTTGCATTTGTACAATGTCCGAATCATGGACCCGCATTTTTTTCAGCGGCAGCTTCTCGATAATATCTTCTTTGTATTGCTTTTTTATGTGAATGTCAGTTACCTGTTGCCTAACTATTTAATTAGAGGCAGGAAGGTTAAATACTTTATTGGGGTATTGGTGCTGTTGTTGGTCGTTATTGCCCAGCAGCTTATAACGGAACGGGCATTCCAGCCGCCCATGTGGCCCAGGTTCGGACATCATAAAGTGACCTTTCACGCAGTTATAGAACCCAATGGAGCCAAGGGTGAAATCCGCCTGGACAGTATACAGAATATTCCGCCGGACAAGCTGGGCGACAGCGCATTTATTAAAAAATATGGGTTGCCGCCCCGGCCTGTGATCTTACCGAGAGAGGGTGCTTTTAATCCGGACAGACCAGGTGGCCCACATATGGGTGCCGGTGTCCGTTGGTTCAGAGATATGGATGACTTTGCTTTTGTTATGGTGATCAGAAGGGCCTTCAGCACTTCTTTGCTTTTACTGATGGTGGGATCTATCTGGAAATTATCTTTTGTCTGGTCCAGGGCAGAAAAGGAAAGAGAAACCCTGCAAAAAGAGAAACTGAGCGCAGAGTTAAAATTGCTGAAGTCACAGATCAACCCTCATTTTTTATTTAACGTACTCAATAGTCTTTATGCCCTGTCTTACAAAGAACAGTCTAAAGTTTCGACTTCCATTTTAAAGTTGTCCTATATTATGCGATATATGATTTATGACACCAACAGGTCAGCGGTTCCATTACAAAAGGAGGTAGATTACATAAAAAATTATATCGCCTTACAGCGACTCAGGATGCCGGATTTTGTTGACATCACATGCAAGGCAGAAGGTATTCAGGAGGGACATTGTATCGAACCTATGTTATTACTCCCTTTCATTGAGAATGCATTCAAACATGGCGTTAGTTATCTGACACCCTCAAAGATCAATATTCGTTTACAGGTAAAAGAAGACGAGCTGTTCATGGAAGTAGACAACCCCATTGTACGGCATAGGGTGTCCGGGGCTAATGAGCAGGGCGGTGTAGGGCTGACCAACGTAAGGGAACGTTTAAAACTACTATATGGCAACCATTACCTGTTGAAAATCGAGCAAGACAGGCAACGCTATTATGTTAGATTGCAAATTTCATTAAACAAAATAAAAAAAGACCTGTATGATTAAATGTATTATCATTGATGACGAACCGCTGGCCATTGAAATTTTGCAGGATTTTATTGAAAGGACGCCCGAAACCCTGCTGGAATCAAGTTTTCTCAGTGCTACAGAGGCGTTAGCTTTTGTGGAGGGCTCTGATGCGGAGCTAATATTTCTAGATGTTCAGATGCCTGACCTGAATGGTATGGATTTTTTAAAGCATCTGAACCGTAAGCCTATGGTCGTTCTAACCACTGCCTATCAGCAGTTTGCTGTCCAGGGTTATCAGTTTGATGTCATGGGCTTTCTGGAAAAACCAATCGCCTATAGCCAGTTTCTGACGGTGATCCAGAAGGTGCGTAAGAAGCTGGAAGAAGCCGCCTGCATGGAAAGGAGTGCCGGACACGATTTCTTATTTGTACGCACCGAGTATAAACTTATGAAGATCAATTACGGTGATATTCTTTTCATAGAAGGCATGAAAGATTATTCGAAGATATTTATAAAGCAGAAAGATAAACCTATTATTACGCTGCAGAACCTGAAGTCTTTCGAGGAGAAGCTGCCCAGCAACCATTTCGTTCGGGTGCATCGGTCCTATATCATTTCTGTAACCCAGATTGAAATGATCCATAAAAGCAGTGTACTTATCGGACGCAGGGAGCTGCCTATCAGTGACGGGTTCAGGGAGCATCTGAACAAAATAATCCAGCTCCATTCATAGATAAGCTTCGGACCCTGGTAGATGAATCGGGGCATTTCGTCCATAAATACCCGTTTTGAATCCATTTTAACGATTTGAAGCTTACCAGAACGGATACTTTCACAGCTAAACAAATCGAAAAAAGGTATTTATGAAAACAAATAGACTGTTCCTGTTGTTAGGGATCTGCCTTGCTATGGGTATTGCATGTACGAAATCAACCGCTTCAGATGACGAAACGGACGGAAACTGGGTGGAACGCTCCACGCTGGACGGATCAGCAAGATCGTTTGCTGTTGCCTTTACAATCGGCAGCTACGGCTATATTGGCACCGGTCTGGATGGCAATAACCAGCTATTGAGCGATTTTTGGCGGTATGACCCCAATACAAACAGCTGGACCCAGGTGGCCTCCATGCCCCGGGGAAGGCATTCTGCCGTTGGGTTCGCCATTGGTGATAAGGGCTACGTTGGCACCGGAACGGACGGTCTGAACAATTATTACAAGGATTTTTATGCATACAATCCGGCCACAAATAGCTGGACCCAGAAAGCCGATTTTGCCGGCGCTGCCCGTTCCAGAGCCGTCGGATTTGCGGTGGGGTCCAAGGGGTATATTACCTGTGGTTGGGATGGCACTTATTTTAAAGATATGTATGCCTATAACCCCGCTACCGATAGCTGGGATACCGAAATATCCCTGGGTGGCGATAAGCGGGTAGGTGCGATGAGCTTTGTTTATAATGACGAAGCTTATATTGTAGGCGGTACGAACAGCAGTGGCCAGGCAGCCACCGATTTCTGGAAATTCAGCCCTTCTTCCGATACCTGGACCAAGTTGAATACCATTAGTACTGTCTCCGATGAAGATTTTGATGATGACTATACGGATATCGTTCGCACAAA
This sequence comes from Arachidicoccus terrestris, assembly GCF_020042345.1. Lineage (NCBI taxonomy): Bacteria > Pseudomonadati > Bacteroidota > Chitinophagia > Chitinophagales > Chitinophagaceae > Arachidicoccus > Arachidicoccus terrestris. The sequence continues at coordinate 1,868,573 of NZ_CP083387.1, read as the reverse complement.
TGGCGTGGCTTTTGTAATAGGAGACAGAGGATTTATTACCACTGGTCAGCGTGTGGACAACGGCAGCTACGTCAACAAGACCTGGTGCTATAATTTTGCAACGGACCGCTGGACACGTAAAACTCCTTATGAAAGCTCCAGAGCCAGCCGTCGTGGCGCTGTTGCCTTTACGGTAGATGGCCGGGCCTTTGTCGGCACCGGAATTAATACAGGTTCTCCATTTGATAATTTTGATGAATTCCTGCCGGCCGATACCTATGAAGAAAATGATTAGGAAATCACAGCAAATATGATGCACGTAAAAAACAGGTTTTTGCATATTGCAGGATTCACAGCAATAGTATTGCTGGGCAGTTGCAGGGATAACCACTCCGGTACAATTAAAAAAGCTACTGAACAGGTTGCTGCGGGGCAACCCGCCGTATCCTCTTTGCAAGAGGATACATTGAGCCTTACCGTACAGACCATTTCGCTGCCTGGCAGTGACCATCTCTGGGGCTATGAAATCTACGCAGGAGGACGTGTCCTTGTCCGGCAGTTACGGGTACCTGCCGTTTCCGGCAGATGTGGATTCAGTAGTAAGGCAGGGGCTGACCAGATCGGGCATGTCGTCGCTGAGAAGCTGAAAACAGGACAAATACCCGCTATTAGTCTGGAAGAATTAAAAAAGGCGGGTGTTGGATATAAACCCTATTAATTTCGATATTTATGTGCATACCCGGCCCTGGGCAAATCAGGAGTATATTTTAAAGTACTAGCTTTTCCACCATATCAACAGACAAGAAAGCAGGATAAAGCCCAGGGTGATAAATACGGCGTTACGCAACACTGCAGCGTAGCCGGATTCCAGCACGTTTATAAAAGGATAGGGATAATGATCCGTCTTATACCCTAATAGCAGTACATATACCAGGTAAAGGACGGGGAAGATCAGAAAATAAGGGATCAGAGTAAAATCGAGGAGGCCAGCAGGCATCAGTAGCTGCCAGCATACGATATATGAAACAGGTAACCAGGTATGCAGCATGGCATTGACCAGTTGATCCAGGCCTTGCAATACCGCCAGTTTTCTAAGCAGAGCATGATAGATAACAGCTACGATGATTATATAGACGCAAATGGCAGTAAATAGTGTAGCCTGCAAAGTGCCGCTCAGGCGGTCCACCGGATAGATAAACCATAGGCTAAAGCTAATGGCCACCAGGGTGTTGGACAGTATCGTAAAATAACCGAAGAATCTGGCCAGGGTATGGCGCACAGAATGGTTCACGCGCCCGTATAGGAGTGTCCATTGCAGCAGCAGACTTAACCAGCAAAGTACTGCCAGGGTGCCGGCAATAAAACGGACGGTAGAAACTGAGTATGTGAGCGTAAGCGCCATGTTTATTTCTATGGTTGGTCTGATCTCCAAAGTTACTTCCTTCAACAGAAATAAAAAACCCGGTTCTTCAAATGAGAACCGGGACAAATGGTCGGAAAAAAACTGTCGACCGGTCAGTTTTTAAACATGGACTCGGACCGGAATTTGTGCCAGATAAGCAGCCTAAGCCGGCTTGTATCATCCTGTCCGCGGCAAAGAAGTTTACGATCGCTGCCGCACCATTACCTATCTGGACTTAATATTACTTTAGTTATCGGTGAACAGCGCCATCATAGATTGTGCTACCAGTTCGGTCTCGGCGGTAGACAACAGCATCTGCAATTCGTCTATTTCGTGTTTGCACAAAAGGAGATTGACACCATAATACGGTGTGGGAATCACAATATGACGGGAATGCCGTTTATCTTCGTCAACAGGCCTGCCATTCAGATGTTCAATCAGACGACAAAATTTGTCATAGTCTTCCCCGTTGAGTGAGAGCATTATACCTGCAAAGCCAACTTGATAGTATCCGCATTGCCTGCAGCGGAGAATAAATCCGTTTTCATTAGAACTGAGGTTATTAAAATCGCACATATTCCACTTTTTATGTCAACAAAGATGGAATATTATTGTATTATCCGTTTATGGATTCTGGAAAATGAGTATCGAAATCAGGAATCATTTATTCTGGTTGCGGTCATAAAAAACCTTCCCGGCATAGATGAGATATCCGCCGGGAAGGTTTCTTGACGTAGTAGCCTTATCTTGCTAGTTTTCCGCGATCAGATTTTCGATGGCGGTATCATATTTGTCTTTCCAAGCGGTAATTGTACCCCAGTTGATCCCATCTACGACAAGTTCGCCCGAAGTGACCGTTCCTAATTTGCTGAAGGCAGCCCCTTTGGCTTTCAGTCCCGATTCAAATGCGCTGGCCCCGTCAGCAGGTACACTGACGACAACACGGCTCTGTGCTTCTCCAAACCAGAAGGCATCTTGTCTGACCTGCGTTTGATTGCGGACGTCGAATCCCAGGTTACGGTTAAAGCCTTTTTCCAGCAGGGTGATCATTAGGCCACCTTCACTGATGTCGTGCGCGCTGCTGATCTGTCCGGCCTTGATCAGCTCCGCTATGAGCTGTTGTATATTGTATTCTTCTTCCAGATCAAAGGCCGGCACCCTGGAATGTTCTACTTTATGGAGCTTGTGTAGATATTCAGAAGAGCCGATATCGTCTTTGCTTTCTCCGATCAGGTAAATGGCATCGCCTGCTTTTTTATAGTCCAGGCTCATTTTATTATTGATGTCATCCAGAATGCCGACCATGCCAATGGTGGGGGTCGGATAGACCGGGCCGGTTGGGTTCTGGTTATAGAAGCTCACATTACCACCCGTAACCGGTGTATTAAATTTCCTGCAGGCTTCTCCCATACCCTGAACGGCTTTTACAAACTGATAATATACCTCTGGATTATAGGGATTCCCAAAATTCAGACAGTTGGTTACGCCAATGGGCTCTCCTCCGGAGCAGATAATGTTCCGGGCTGCTTCTGCTACCGCGATCTCTGCACCGACGAACGGGTCCGCGTACACATAACGGCTATTGCAATCCGTGGTGACCGCCAGGGCCTTGCCGGTACCTTTGGCCAGGACGACTGCAGCATCGCTGGGTGCATTGGTCTGGGTATTGGCCGTGCCGACCATGGAGTCGTATTGTACGGTTACCCATCTTTTATTGGCAATATTGGGAAGTTGGATCAGATTTTCTGCAGCTACTTTGATAGCCGCATTGTCTGTCAGGTCCGCAACCGTATTTTGGTCAAATGCTTCTACTTTATCTAAATAGGCGGGGCGGCTGTAGGCTCTGTCGTATTGCGGTGCGCCACCACCCAATACCAGTTCTTCAGCCGGAACCTCGGCTTCCAGTTGGCCATTCATGTAGAATCTAAGTTGGCCGTCATCTGTTACATAACCGATTTCGCTGCAAGGGAGGTCCCATTTTTCAAATACTTCCAGGACTTGGTTTTCCTTGCCTTTGTGTGCTACCAGCAGCATTCTTTCCTGGCTTTCGCTGAGCAGGAGTTCCCAGGCCTTCATATTCTTCTGACGGGTGGGCACTTTTTCCAGATCAATGTGCATGCCCACACCTCCTTTCGCACTCATTTCCGCCGTGGAACAGATAATTCCGGCTGCACCCATATCCTGCATACCCACTACAGCGTCTGTCTGAAGTACTTCCAGACAGGCTTCCAGTAATTTTTTCTCCTGGAAAGGATCCCCTACCTGAACGGCAGGAAGTTCCTCGGTACTTTCTTCCGTGATATTGGCAGAAGCGAAGCTTGCTCCCCCGATTCCGTCCTTTCCTGTGGCACTGCCGACAAAGAAAATAGGGTTGCCCTTACCTTCTGCCGTCGCGCTGACGGTTCTTTTGGTGTCTACTATGCCGACACTCATGGCATTGACCAGCGGATTGGTATGATAGCAGTCTTCAAAATATACTTCGCCGGCAACGGTCGGGACACCGAAGCAGTTCCCATAATGGCCGATTCCATGTACAATACCGGCCATCAGGCGCTGTGTTTTCTTATCTTTCAGGTTGCCGAAACGCAGGCTATTTAATGAAGCTATGGGGCGGGCGCCCATGGTGAAGATATCGCGCTGGATACCGCCTACTCCTGTGGCCGCTCCCTGGAAGGGCTCAATGGCACTGGGGTGGTTATGACTTTCAATTTTGAATACGACACCGTAACCATCACCCATATCCATTAAGCCTGCATTTTCCTCTCCGGCAGCCACCAGCATTCTGCCGCCTTCACGGGGCAGGGTTTTCAGCCATTTAATAGAGTTTTTATAACTGCAGTGCTCACTCCACATTGCACTGAATATACAGAGTTCGGTGAAGTTCGGTGTACGACCTAATTTTTGTTTAATCAGTTCAAATTCTTCTGCGGTGAGCCGCAGCTCTTCGGCGTGTTGTACGGTAATTTCCATTGGAATCTTTAAGAAAAATTGTAATTGAAATGCCACGCAAATTTATGACAAAAGTTGCGAAAAACAGCTGGAGAGCGCTGCCCTTTTAATCAGCCTCTTTTTGGACAGACAGATTTGCCTGTCTGTCAGTGGCCTATCCGGGGTTTGATACCAGATACTGCAATACCAATGCGTCGTTGAAGGCCGGACAGTAATGATAGTACATCAGACCATTGATACCGGTCAGGGCTCCCTGTACGGGACGGGGCATATAGGAAGGTATATTGCCGATAAAGTAGGCAAAATCACTGTGTTCAATCTGTTCCTTCCAGTTTTTTCTGCCCGGAAGAGATAACTCTGGTGCCGGTTCGCCCAGCCAGACCAGCGCATTGGCGGCAATGATCTTTTCCATCAGCGCTGTGCCCGTACCGGCATTTAACAGGTGATGGCATGTCCGGATCAATTCCGGGCGAAGGCTGTCAAGAGCAGGTAGCCGGCCTTGCTGCATCAGCCGGCTGTAATGATAGAGTATAATGGATGTTTTACCGTAATAGGGGGAGATCGCCAGCGGGCGGTTAATGTAGTCACCGGAACGAACGGTCTGTATGATAAATCGCAGGGCCGCTGAATCCGCTCCGGTCCAGGGCAGCGCATAATGATTGACAAAGCTCAGTATGTTGCTCAGGACGACCCCGTCAAGGACAACGGGGAACTTTTTACCGAACCAGGTAGAGTAGGTGGCGTAATTTCGGTAAGCCCGGGGTGCCGTGCGCAGTTTTTCGCCCTGCTTGTGGGTATAGGCCTGCATGCGTTGATGCAAATTTTCCAGGGAGTCTTTGCCGCCCTTGGGATCTACGAAGCGGGACAGTACGGTGTCATCCATGTCGTCCGGAACGGCCCCGTTTTTTTTAATGATCGGTATCCACCAGGAATAGGGGAATCTGTAGGCAGAATCCCGGAGCCAGAAATTGTAAGAACCCCGCTTTTGATTGTAGAATCGGGGATAGATGGCTGCAGAGCGGTGCAGCAGTGTATCGATTTTAGTCTGAAGGCTATCGGGCAGTTGTGACCGGACACTTTTAAGCGTTATATCAATCAGGATATTAAAGAATATGGTGATGTCTTTTTTCTTTTTTTTAAAGTGTCTTCTGTGATGGATATAGGAAGGATAGCTCCCGACAAGGAATACCGGATCTGATCCGTCCTTCACTTGCTGGCTATCAAGGCGCTGCAAAACATAATTAATCTGCGTGAGTCTTTGGGAAGAGAAAGTTCTTTCTTTTGCAGCTTGGGCACTGGCCTCCTGTTGTGGGAAAGCTGACAGGAATACAACACAACTGAGCAGCCACCGTGACAAAAGCTGCCTGTGTCGGCCCATCGGTTGGAGAATGTTCCGGAGTTTATGTAAGCCCGATGACTGCATATAAAATTTCTTTGTTATAAGGCGTATCGCCGGGTGACCCTTTCGGCTCAAAATTAAAGCAAGATTGCGAACCTGTGGCCATCGGGAGATATTATACACGAAAAAAGCCGCTGATGCGGCTATTTTCTATAAAAAAATAAATATTACTTGTTTTTCAATTCCTCTGAAGAATAGTGCTCTACTTTCTCATTGGTACCCTGCATCCACTTAACGAGTTCCGGACAATGAGCATAGGCAGGGTCGATCTGGATATAAAAGTCTTTCATGTGTTTGGTGAGCCAGTCATCCAGTGCTTCCTGTTTCTTGATAGTGAGCGCCCGCTGGGCAATTTTGTCGTAATCATCTTTGATATTTTCTCTGTGCGGTTCTGTACGCACTCTCAGATAAATGATACGAACGCCTTGTCTGCCGGTCTGGTCAGTAAAGACCTGCGGATCAGAATATTCGCCTACTTTCATGGTGGGTAGCAGCTTCACCAGATCTTTATCCCGGAGCTGATCGATGGTAAAGGTAGTCACCGGGCTATAGTTTTCTATTCCATAGATGGCGCCGGCATTGTATTTAGCCTCCTTGTCTTCATTAAAACGGTTGAATGCTTCAGAAAAAGTCATTTTATCAGTGGTCAGGAGATCTTTAATGCTGTCCATCTTCTTTTTTACAATCTGAACCTCTTCATCGGTTACCGGTGGAATTTTAATGATATGCCTTACGACAGCGTCATTACCGGCACGGCTGACCATCTGAATAATATGATAACCCATCTGGGATTTAATAACGGGAGATATCTGGCCCTCTCTTAAACGGAAGGCTGCATTCATAAAGTCCGGATCAATTCTGCCTTTATCATCCTGGCGGTTGATACTCAGCTGGCCGCCGGTTTCTTTGGCGGCGGGTTCGTCGGAATATAATTTTGCCAGCGCCGCAAAATTGGCCTTTTTCTCTTCTACCTGTCTTTTCCAGTCTTCTAACTCATTTTTGATGTAAGCAATGACATCACCATTGGGCTTCGGATAGATGATGATCTGACTGGCCTCAAACTGGCTTTCATAGAACTTAAGGCTGTCCTTGGGGATCGTATTATAATAGTTTTCAACTTCTACAGGCGTAATCGTTACATTTTGTGCAATGGAACGCTGCATTTTTTCTGACAGAATGGTTTGCTTCAGCTCAGGTGTCCACTCCTGACGCATTTGTTCGATCGTTTTGCCGGCTGCCTGTTCCAGGGCCTCCCTGGATCCGAACTGACGCAGATAATTTTGAATTCTGCTCTGAAAAGCACTCTCGACCTCATCATCAGAAAAAGGAAGGGAGTCCCGCTTGGCCTGTAAGGCCAGTGCTTTCATCATGATACGTGTCTTAAGAATCTGACAATCCAGGTTCGGCGGAAGGTTGGTGAATTCCGGATTGCCCGTATACTGCCTGACACCTTCATCGATATCGGATTTAAGGACGATATCGTCCCCTACCTGTGCAATAATCTTATCGACTACTACTTTATTAGAAGTGTTTTGCTGTGCTTTAGCCGCAAAGGCAAGGCTCATCGCTATAGCAGCCAGGGTCAGTCCCTTTTTTATCATTTTTCTATGCATTACCAATGATTATCTGTGTTTCACCTTCTGGCAGTGCCGGAGGCGGTCTCAAAAATAGTGATTTGAGGGCAGTTAAAGCCAGCCGTGGCGGGTTTTAACAAAATGTATGGTGCCGAAAAAACAAGGGCTAAATCATTTTCCAAAAATAATTTAGCCCTTTGTTCTTTTATCGGTTGCTCATCTGGTAATCAGTCATTTAAGTCGTATTCAAATGAACTGATGATCAGAGTGTACGTTTGATTTCTTCCTGCTCGTAGGCTACGATATTGTCTCCTACCTGAATATCTGTAAAGGTCTTCAGGGTCAGACCGCACTCGTATCCCTGCGCAACTTCCTTGACATCATCTTTGAAACGCTTTAAGCTGCCCAGTTCTGTGTAGGCGCCTTCCTGTCTTGGGTAAACCAGGATACCATCGCGGAATAACCGGACTTTGTGGTCCCTTTTGATTTTACCTTCCAGTACATAACATCCGGCAACGGTGGCCTTATCAAACTTGTAAACTTCCCTGATCTCAACCGTAGCCACTTCTTTCTCCTGGATCTTCGGTTCAAGCATGCCTTCCATGGCGCTCTTGATTTCTTCAATTGCGTTGTAGATGATGGAATAGGTCTTGATTTCCACTCCTTCTTCATCAGCCAGGCGGGCTGCCTGAGCAGAGGCACGGACATTAAAGCCAAGTATGATAGCATCAGAGGCTGTAGCGAGCAATACATCACTTTCCGAGATCTGTCCCACCGCTTTATGAACCACAGTAACGACAATCTCTTCTGTTGAAAGTTTTTGCAGCGAATCGCTAAGGGCTTCCACGGAACCGTCTACGTCACCTTTGATGATAATGTTAAGTTCTTTAAAGTTACCCAGAGCCAGACGGCGTCCGATTTCATCAAGGGTAATATGTTTACGGGTTCTAAGTCCCTGTTCACGCATGATCTGTGCTCTTTTATTAGCGATATCCTTAGCCTCAGATTCATCCTGATACACTTTGATTTTCTCACCCGCCTGTGGCGCACCATTCAGGCCCAATACCTGTACCGGGGTAGAAGGTCCCGCTACTTCAATGCGTTGGTTCAACTCATTGAACATAGCCTTCATTCTGCCATAATATTGACCGGCCACAACCAGGTCTCCCTGGCGGAGGGTGCCGTTTTGAACCAGCAGGGTCGCTACATATCCACGGCCTTTATCCAAAGAAGCTTCCACAATAGAACCGCTGGCTTCTCTGTCCGGATTTGCTTTCAGTTCCAACACTTCTGCTTCCAGGAGGATCTTCTCCAGCAAGGCGTCTACATTCAGTCCTTGTTTAGCAGAGATTTCCTGACTCTGGAATTTACCGCCCCATTCTTCCACCAGAATATTCATCTGAGAAAGCTGTTCGTATATTTTTTGAGGATTCGCTCCATCTTTATCTATTTTGTTAATCGCAAAGATCATCGGTACGCCGGCTGCCTGTGCGTGACTGATCGCCTCTTTCGTCTGTGGCATCACAGCGTCGTCGGCTGCGACTACGATCACTGCGATATCCGTTACTTTAGCACCTCTGGCACGCATGGCCGTAAAGGCCTCGTGACCCGGAGTGTCAAGGAAGGTGATCTTATTATCGCCGACATTAACGACATAGGCACCAATATGCTGAGTGATACCTCCGGCTTCGCCGCTGGCCACCTTGGTTCTTCTGATATAATCCAGCAAAGAGGTTTTACCATGGTCAACGTGTCCCATGATCGTAACGATCGGGTTACGGGGCAACAGGTCTTCAGGAGCATCTGTATCCTGATCTTCATCTTCCTCGTTGACATCATCCAGACCGATAAAGTCTACTTCATAACCAAATTCTTCCGCGACGAGTTCAATAACTTCCGCATCCAGACGCTGATTGATCGAAACCATGATGCCCAGCCCCATACATTTACTGATAATGTCTGTGAAGCTGACATCCATCAGATTGGCCAGTTCGCTTACTGTGATAAACTCAGTTACCTGCAAACGAGTATCCTGTTTGTTGGCTGCAGCTTCCATCGCCTCGGCCATTTCCTGACGTTTTTCCCTGCGGTGCTTGGCCTTTGATTTGGCTTTGGAGCCGCCGCTTCCGGCCAGTTTGGCCTGGGTCTCCTTGATCTTTTCCTGGATACGTTTTTGGTCGATTTCTTTATCAGCCTCCGTATGTGGCGTATATTTTGGCCGGTTACCGGCTCTGCCTCCATGCGGTCCGGGCCGGTTGCCCGTCTGACCTTGTCCCTGTCCGGGCCTGCTTCCCTGACCTGGGCGATGCTGGCCGCCGCCATGACCACCTTCTCCGGTCGGCCTTTTGTTTTCCAGTGGAATACGTTTACGTTTGCGTCCCGCATCCTTATTCGGTTTGGGTCTTGTATCGCTGTCTACCGGCAACTGAATTTTACCAAGGATCTTAGGCCCCTCTAGTTTAGCTGCCCGGATATTTTCAATCACAGGGGGTTTATTTTCCTCTGTTTCGGATGGCGCAACCGGCACAGCCGGTGCTTTTGGTGCCAGAGGCGCTTTAGGTGGCGCTGCCGGCGTAGGCTGCTGCGTTTCGGGTTTAACACCCTGTTTCTGTTCCGCTTTCCTTTGCTTCTCTTCCTTCTTAGGCGCTGCCTTTTTGGGGCGGGTAGAAGAGTCGATCGCCGACAGATCTATTTTGTCAATGATTTTAAGCCCTTCGATTTCCTGGCCTTTTGGCTTAGACGTCTGTTCAACTTTTGGTGGAGCAGGCGTTTCTGATGCGGCTTCTGGCGCCGGTGACTCAGTCTGGGCAGTTTCCGGCTGTTTTGGAGTCGTATTTTCTGCCTGGACTACAGGTTTTTCTTCTTTAGCCGCAGGAGCTTCCGGCTGTGCATCCGGTACTGCCGGTGCGGCCTCGGTTGGTACCTCTGCACCGGGTTGCCGCTGAGAAGGTGTTTCTTCTACTTCGGGGCCGTATTGCACAGGACTTTCCTGCACAGCTTCCGCCGGAGCGCTCTCTTCTCTTTGTTCTTCTGCAGCTGTACTGGTCACTGCCTCTACTTTTTTCTTCTTCTCTTTCTCTGCCTGTGTGGCAACTGTACTTTTAGGAATCTCAATTTTATCAGCCTTGTCTTTAGCCAGTTTGTCACTCTGAAACTCACGCTGAAGGGCAGCATACTGCTCCTCGGTCAATTTGGCCGTGGGTTTGAGGTCGTCCTTGTTAAATCCTTTGCTGTCAAGGAATTCTATGAGCGTTTCCTGCCCAATATTAAATTCCCTGGCGGCCGCCAATAATCTTGGTAATTTCAATTCTGCCATATTTTCTTTTAGTCGTAGATAAGGTGATCCTCAGTTCAGTTCCGGGGCCTTATTTACTCTTTTTCAAATTCTTCTTGGAGGATTCGCCTGATTTCCTGGATGGTTTCTTTTTCCAGGTCGGTTCTTCTTTCAAGCTCTTCCGGTGTGAGGCTTAATACACTGCGGGCAGTGTCACAGCCAACACGTTTTAATTCATCGATGATCCACATATCAATTTCATCAGAGAATTCTACCAGGTCAATATCAAATTCTTCGGTTTCTTCATTCTCACGGTAAACATCAATGTTATAGCCAGTCAAATCACAGGCCAGTTTGATATTCACACCACGGCGTCCAATGGCCAGCGATACCTGATCCGCCTGCAGAAATACCTCTGCCCGTTTTTTCTCGTTGTCCAGTTCCATATAACTGATCTTGGCCGGCGTCAACGATCTCTGAATCAATAATTGCGTATTTGTTGTGAAATTAATCACATCAATATTTTCATTTTTCAATTCTCTGACGATACCGTGGATGCGACTGCCTTTCATACCCACACAGGCGCCTACCGGATCAATTCTGTCGTCATAGCTTTCAACGGCTACTTTGGCACGCTCCCCTGGTTCTCTGACGATCTTTTTGATCGTGATCAGTCCTTCAGCGATCTCAGGTACTTCCATTTCCATAAGTTTCTCCAGAAACACAGGGCTGGTGCGGCTAAGTATGATCACCGGTGTATTGTTTTTCACGTCTACACGACTGATGACAGCTCTGGTATTTTCGCCTTTTTTGAAGAAGTCCTGCGGTATCTGTTCTGATTTAGGCAGAATTAACTCATTGCCCTCGTCATCCAATAATAAAACTTCTTTTCTCCACACCTGGTAGACTTCAGCATTGATCATTTCTCCCAGACGTCCTTCGTATTGTTGGACCAACAGATTTTTCTTCAGGTCCCCGATACGGCTGGCAAGGGTTTGTTTGGCTGCCAGAATAGCCCGGCGTCCAAAATCAAAAAGGTCAACAGACTCGATGAGTTCTTCACCCACTTCAAAGTCAGGTTCAATCTTAATGGCTTCACTGTAAGCTATTTCAGCAAGCGGATCTTCCACCTCTCCGTCTTCCACGATCATCCTTCTTCTGAAAATTTCCAGGTCGCCCTGTTCCGCATTGACGATCACGTCAAAGTTCTCATCACTTACATATTTTTTTCGAAGCAATGTCTTAAAGACATCTTCCACCACTTTCATCATGGTCGGACGGTCAATGTTTTCAGCATCCTTAAATTCCTGGAACGCTTCGATCAGATTAATACTTGCCATATTCTTATACCATTTTAAGCGAGATGCTCGCCTCGCTTTTTAAAACTGAATTTGAACAATTGTTGTTTTTATATCCTTAAACGGCAACGCTACAACTTCTGTTACAGCTTTCTTGCCTTTTCCTTTTGTTTCTTCTACAGAGATCGTATCCTCTGCCACTTCTTTCAGAATGCCTTCAAGTTTCCGCTCATCTGTGAGGGTTACTTCTACTTTACGACCTATATTTTTTTTATATTGACGAATATTCTGCAGGGGTTCATCTACGCCAGGCGAAGAAACTTCCAGCGAAAAATCACCTTCAGGATACAGTGCCGCCTCTTCAATTTGCTTATACAACGCCCGATTGAATTTAATACATTGGTCAATGGTAATTCCCTGGTCGCCGTCAATATAAATCTTATAATTATTGGTGGGTTTAACTTTGAACTTCACTTTAAAATAAGTGGGTTCTGTTTTTAAGATCTCATCCAGAAAACCCTCCACATGTTGATCCGACATACAGTTTCTTTTGAAAATAACAGAAGGGAACGTTAGCCGTTCCCTTCATCCTCCGTTCTTTACATCGCAAAGGTAGTATAATATAGGGATTCAATCCAAATATTTAATTTGCCTGTCCCCGATCCATAACATCCTGAAGCCGGCAGCTACATAATATTTAATGTATATATAATTTTGAAAAGCGGTTGCCAGGCCTGTTGCGCTTAGCCGCCGGTCTTGTCCCGGCCGTCAGTACGGGTAGCGGAGCCGGTAGCCTGACCACCGTTTTTGCCCATTTCGAGTATCCAGTCTTTTCGTTTAAGTTCAAAGTTGGTCCCAAGGTACATACTTCTAACTTTTTCATCTTCAGCAAGTTCTTCAGCCGTTCCGTGCTTATAGATCTTTCCTTCGATGAGTAAATAGGCTCTGTCGCAAATCGAGAGTGTCTCATTTACGTTATGGTCGGTAATTAAAATTCCGATGTTTTTATATTTGAGTTTGGCGACCACTGCCTGAATATCTTCGACCGCAATAGGGTCCACGCCGGCAAAAGGTTCATCAAGCAGAATAAATTTGGGGTCGACCGCCAGTGCTCTGGCGATCTCTGTACGGCGCCTTTCGCCACCGCTCAGACTGTCTCCGTTATTTTTGCGCACATGGTGGAGACTGAATTCATCGAGGAGGTCCTCCAGCTTTGCCTCCCTTTCAGCCTTGCTGAGCTTGGTCATTTCCAGTACAGCCATAATATTATCCTCCACACTGAGTTTGCGGAATACAGAAGCTTCCTGAGGTAAATAGCCAATGCCCATCTGCGCCCGTTTATACATAGGCAGTTTTGTAATCTCCTGATCATTAAGGAATACTGTGCCTTCATCTGGCTTGATCAGACCTACCACCATATAAAAAGAGGTGGTCTTGCCGGCTCCGTTAGGACCCAGCAGCCCGACAATTTCCCCCTGCGTTACCTGAACAGAAACCTGATTAACGACGGTTCTGCTGCGGTAAGATTTGACCAGATTCTTTGTATATATCGTAATACTCAAGGGGACAATATTTAAAATCAATAATAAAAGGTAGGCAAATATAATCAACCTAAAGCTATCGTATAACAATTTGCGGGATTAACCGTATCAGGCAAGGAAATTTAGGAATTGTTTAATGACGGAAACACTGTAATCATCTACTTATACACATTGCTATATATAATATATGAATAAAACTCCGAAAAATGATCTTGAAAAATGCCGTTTTATACTTCTGAATGATATTATTTAAAAAAGGCCTATAATACTATTTTTTCTATATTTACGATAGGTTGTAAGTTTCAAATGCTGAATACCAGCATCTTTGCAAAAGAATATTATATAAATATTGATAAAAAATATATATTGCAAACATAAAATTGTATTGAAAAAACGGCATAAATTTGTTTTCATAATACAGATATAAAATAAAGTAATTTAAATCTTTTCTCATGAAAACAAGTTTTGATTTTAAAAAATGGGCACCGTTCTCTGTTCTTGCCGTGGTGGCTCTGCTCTCATTGTTTGTCCCGGAAACCTCCCTTTTTGATGGAACGGGCGTGTATAATTCTGCCGACATCGCCTGGATTCTGGTGGCTACTGCGCTTGTTTTTTTGATGACACCGGGTCTTGCCTTTTTTTATGGCGGGATGGTAAACCGTAAAAATATTTTGTCTACCATGATCAAAAGTGTGGTGGCAGCCGGCGTGGTAGGCGTACTTTGGATCGTTGTCGGATTCAGTCTTGCTTTTGGCGACTCCCTGGGAGGCGTGATCGGAAATCCTACAACATTTCTGTTTTTTAATCATGTCAGCTCCGGCGCGCCCTGGGCAGGTGCCCCTACCATTCCGCTGATGTTGTTCGCACTTTTTCAACTGATGTTTGCGATCATCACGCCGGGCCTGGTCGTCGGTGCTGTTGCCGAAAGGATCCGCTTTACGGCCTATATTCTGTTTATCGTACTGTTTAGTTTGCTGGTATATGCGCCGCTGGCCCACTGGTGCTGGAATCCCGATGGTTTTTTGGCCAAAATGGGCGTACTGGATTTTGCCGGTGGAACCGTAGTACATATCTCTGCAGGTTGCGCGGCGCTCGCAGGCGCTATTGTGCTTAAACGCAGAAAGGCGCATTTGGAAAATATCGAAACAGCACCGGCGAATATCCCTTATGTGCTGATCGGGACCAGTCTGCTGTGGTTCGGTTGGTTTGGATTTAATGCAGGTTCTGCGCTGGGGGCAAATGGCCTGGCTGTCTCTGCCTTCGCTACTACCAATACCGCTGCCGCTGCTGCGGGCCTTTCCTGGATGTTCTTTGATGTGCTGAAAGGAAAAAAACCGTCTGTGCTCGGATTTTGTATCGGTGCTGTGGTCGGACTGGTGGCCATTACACCCGGTGCGGGTTTTGTCTCCATTGCAAGCTCGATTTTTATCGGTGTACTTTCTGCCGTGATCTCCAATATTGCCGTATACTATAAGACAAAGTCCACGCTGGATGATGTTCTGGATGTCTTTCCCTGTCATGGCATCGGTGGCATCGTTGGTATGCTGCTGACCGGTGTATTTGCTTCTAAGGCGATTAATCCGGCAGGAACCGATGGCCTGTTTTTCGGCAACGCTTCATTTTTCCTGACACAGCTTACCGGTATGGCTATAGTCGTTGTCTTTAGTTTCGGGATGTCTTACGGCATTTTCAAGTTTATTAATTTCATATTGCCACTGCGTGTAAGTGAAGAGGAGGAGGAGTTAGGCCTGGATGCCAGCCAGCATGACGAAAAATATCTGGATCCACCGGCCCATGCATCCTACACCTATGAGCAGGAGGTTTTCTCTGCATAGATGGCGCCCTGGCCGGTGGCGGGCAAAATAGTTTTCTTCGTACCAATAATCACATGGGGCCTTTTCTACTTGGACGTGAAAAGGCCCTTGTTCATATAAGGTATTCAGTTTTGAAATACCCAGATGGCTATATGAATCGATCTCATCATTAAACTAATATCATATGAAACTTAAAAGTTGGCTTCTTGGGAGTATTATGTTGTACTCAGGTTGGGTTTCCGCTCAGGATAGCACTGGCGAGAAGGAATCTGGCCATTTATCCGTTCACGGAAACGTAGACCTTTATTACAAAAATGTGTTTCATGGCCTGCAGGGGCCGACCACTAGTTTTACCGGCAAAAACCGGGGCTTTGAGCTGGGAATGGCCAGCCTGCAGCTGGCCTATCAGTATAAAAAAACAGGTGTCGTGGTAGATCTGGGGTTTGGCCCAAGGGCCCGGGATTTTGCCTATACAGATGAGGGTATTATGGCCGCGGTCAAACAAGCTTATGTTTATTATGAGCCCATCCAGGGGTTAAAGTTTTCTGCAGGATCCTGGGCCACGCATATTGGCTATGAACTGCTGGATCCTGCTTTAAACGCTAATTATAGCATGTCCTATTTATTTTCTACCGGTCCCTTTTCCAATACGGGTGTCAAAGTTGAATACGTGAAAGGTAGCCATCATTTAATGGCTGGTATCAGTAATCCTACAGATTATCGACACGTGCCGGATTCAGTATTGAATAATAAGACGATCATTGCCCGCTATAGCTATGAAAAAGAAAACGGACTGGTGCTGGCCTTAAATTATTCCGGAGGCAAACAGGTGGATACCGCCAATGTGCAGCAACTGGATGCAGTCCTGTCCCTGCCGGTTTCTTCCGCTATCAGTCTGGGATGGAATGGATCTATTGTTTTCAGAAAAAAGAAAGTCTCTGAGGCGTCAGACAACGGCAACGACTGGCGACATTGGTGGGGACAGGCTGTTTACCTGAAGGCGCAGTTGAACGCCAAGCTGCAGCTGGCTGTTCGGGAAGAATATTTTACGGATAAGGATGCCATCAGCGTAATTCCTCTGGGCGGGAATGTCTGGTCCAGTACCGCGACACTGAGTTACAGGGAAGGGCCGTTTACTTTTATGCCGGAACTCAGGTGGGATCATTTCTCTCATCCTTATGGCGGAAATGCGCATCAGGGACAGGTCTCTGGGCTGATGGCGGTAACTTATCAGTTTTAGACAAGATTTTTACTGAGTGATCATATAAGCAAAAGGCTGCATGTCCCGAAAGGTTCATGCAGCCTTTTATTTATATTTTACCGGATCGCCTCAGGCCATCACCTTCAGGATATTTTTGATCTTATTGGCTTTGAAGATCAACTCCTGAGGTTCCTGACTGAGAATGGTCACGTGCCCCATTTTACGACCGGGTTTGGTCATTGTTTTTCCGTAGAGATGCACAAATACGTTATCCATTTTCAACACTTCGTCCAATCCTTCATATTTTGCCTCACCCTGGTAACCGGGAGCGCCCAGAATGTTGACAATGGAGGAAGGGATAATGGGAGCAGTATTACCCAGCGGTAGCTGCATAAGTATCCTGAGCAGCATATGATATTGGCTGCAATAATTAGCTTCAATGGTATGGTGCCCGCTGTTATGCACCCTCGGAGCCGTTTCATTGACCCAGACATTGCCGGTGCGGTCGATAAAAAGTTCTACTGCAAATAAACCGGGGCTATTTAGTTTTTCCACGACTTTCTGAGCCATCGCTTCGGCCTTCCAGAGAACTTGCTTGTCAATGCGGGCCGGAGATAGCTGAAAATCCAGCAGGTTGAGCTTTTGATCAAACAGCATTTCCACCGCGGGGAAAAGGGTGAGTTCGCCCTGGTCGTTCTTGGCGACGGTGATGGCGATCTCTTTTTCAATCTCCACCATCGTTTCCAGTACAGCAGGCTGGTCAAAGGCTTTATCCAGATCTTCCTCTTTCCTTAAGACCTCTACACCTCTGCCATCATAACCGCCTTCTCCCAGCTTATGCACGGCTGGTAAGAGATCTTTTCTGGATCTGACTTCCGCCTGACTGTTGGTGATGATAAAGGAAGGGGACGGGATTTCATGGTCTTTATAAAAGGTTTTTTGAAGGATCTTGTTTTTAATGGTACGGATGGCGGCGGGTTTTGGATAGACACGCACCCCTTCCTTTTCCAGTGCGTCCAGGGCATCAACATTGACGGATTCTATTTCAATGGTCAGGGCGTCCAGGCCTTTGCCAAAGTTATATACGTCGTCGAAATTTCTGATGTCTCCCTGAACAAAATGATGGCATAAATGCGCTGCCGGACATCCGGGGTCATTTTCAAGAACATAAGTGTCCACTACAAAATCTGCGGCTGCCTGTAATAACATACGTCCCAGTTGTCCGCCTCCGAGGATTCCAATTTTTTGCATATAGATATTTAAGATGACCTGTTTACCCAATCCGATAATGATAAAGAAGAGGTATAAGGGAGCGCCAAAATTACGGATTTGAAATCGAATAACGCTCGAAGTGTTCAGATTATACGGGCTGAAGTTGATGATTGCTTATTTTAATTGGTACTCAGGGGTTTAGTTTTGCTGAATTTAAACGCAAAGTGGCCTTGAATCGGTGTTTTTTGAAAGATTTTATGCATTTTTGCAAACAGTAACTCCTCAAAATTTAAGTTAAGTCTATTCTATGGCAGCTATATACCAGAGATTTATCGAGCAGAAGCAGGCGGGCAAAAAAGCTTTCGCCGTGCTGATTGATCCGGATAAAATGAATGATTCTGATATTGATCCGATTGTGGAACAGGCACTCGCTGCAGGGGTTGATTATTTTTTTGTAGGCGGGAGCCTCGTGGTGGTCAATACCGTAGATCAGAATATACAGCGGATCAAGTCTAAATGTGATATCCCGGTTATCCTTTTCCCCGGCTCTCCTTCTCAGGTATCTAAGTATGCGGACGCGCTGTTTTATCTTTCACTGATCTCCGGCCGGAATCCGGAATTGCTGATCGGCCAGCATGTGATCAGTGCGCCGATGGTCCGCAGCAGCGGGCTGGAAGTAATGCCTACAGGCTATATGGTTATTGACGGGGGTGCCCCTACTTCTGTTTCCTATATTGCCAATACGGCGCCCATACCGGCAGATAAGAGTGATATCGCTTTATGCACGGCAATGGCGGGAGAAATGCTGGGGCTGAAACTGATCTATATGGATGCCGGCAGTGGTGCCAGAAATCCGATTGAGGAAAAGATGATTCAGCGGGTGTCGGGCAGTATCTCGGTTCCCCTGATCGTCGGTGGAGGTATCAAAACACCTGAAAAGGCAGCGGCTAATTGTAGGGCCGGCGCCGACGTTGTCGTTGTCGGAAATGCTATTGAAAAGGACCTCAGTTTAATGAAAGAGATCAGCGGGGCAGTACACGCCCTCTAATCCTTTAGAGGCTGTCAAAAAGGGCCGGTAAGCGTACCTGGAAAACGCTTCATGCATCGGCTGGTTGCGGCTGGCTATCCGCCCGTCTATGTACCTATTTTTTGATTGAATATACTTCTTCGTTTACAATGGTCTTTAACCGTTTACCGGTTAAGCCTAAAAGCATATTTTCTGCGGCCAGCTGCGCCATCCGATGGCGAGTGTTGACCGTGGCAGAGCCTATGTGGGGCAGTACCGCGACGGTTGCCATCTGCAAAAGCGGGTTGTCTGGCTGCATGGGCTCCGGATCGGTGACATCTAGTCCCGCACCCCAGATTTCAGCTTTCTGCAGGGCCTGAATCAGGGCTGGCTCATCGACGACCTTCCCACGGGCCGTGTTGATAAGAATGGATGAATTTTTCATCTTTTTGAAGACGGCTGCATTGAAAACCCGGGTGGTTTCAGGCGTTAGTGCGCAATGTATGGAAAGAACATCGCTTCTGTGCAGCAATTCATCAAAAGATACAAACTGTGCGTTTAGGGTTTTATCCGCCTTTGGATTGCGGGATCTATTGTGATAGATGACCTCCATGTTGAAGGCTGCTCTGCACAGTTTTCCCATCACGAGTCCAATTTTTCCCAGACCGAATATGCCGAGGGTTTTTCCCTGTAAATCTACCCCTAGATTAGTGATAAAGCTGTCATTGTGCCACTTGTCCTCCATAATTCTTCTGTAATTGTAAAATGCTTTTCTGGCTACATTTTGCATCAACAAAAAAGCGGTCTCGGCTGTTGCATCATTAAGCACATCGGGGGTATTACTGACAGGGATGCCGGCCATGGTGGCAGCGTGCAGGTCTATGTTATCATAGCCAACGGAGAGTAAAGATATTACCTGTATGTTTCTTTGTATTGCATGTATGATCTCAGCATCAATTTTTGCACCTAGAACAAACAGACCGGTATACTTACCACTGGTGACTATTTTGGTCAATTCGTTTTTGGTAATAGGCGTTTGATTTGTCCATTCGTCTACGACTATATTGTTGGCGGACAAAAACGCTTTGGCATTATCTGGAATAACTTTCGTTGCAAAAACTTTCATACGGGTGTTACTGATCTTTTGTAATATGTGTGATCTATTGGGATACCCCAACCCAGAACAGCGCTGTCTGATCGGATTCCACTTGTCACTGGTCGGGCAGTCACATTAATATGGTTATTTGACGGCTACAGGTCTCCCAATTGTGGCCTGAGAATGATGTCTTCCACCACTGCCTGGACAGAGAGATGTGCCGCCTGATAGATCATCTTGGCGACATCGTCGACCTGCATGATCCGGTTAGGATCGATATCCAGACCATCCCAGCTGCTGGAAAGTGTGGCACCGGGATAGATGCCTGTTACTTTGATGCCCAGTGGCTTTAACTCTTCTCTGAGATTTTTGGTAAACCCTGATAATGCATATTTGCTGATGCTATAGCTGCCACCGTTGGCGTAGGCCTGGATACTGGCGATGGAACAGAGGTTAAATACATGCCCCTTTTTGCGCTCGATCATTGGGGGCAATAAGGCTCTTGTCAAATGGTAGGCACTCATCAGATTGACCTGCAACATTTTTCCCAGTTGGCCCTCAGGCTCATTATAACAACTTCCTGGCTCATAAATACCTGCATTGTTGATGAGTAGATCCACCGCCTGGCCGGATCTAAGGATCAGGTCCGCAAAAGCACTGATCTGGCTGTTATCCAGCAAATCACATACAAAAGTGGTGACCGTATGTTGCTGCAAGTGGTCTTTTATGATTGATTGTAGCGTTGCCAGCTCAGTTTCTTTTCTTGCGCAGAGAAAAAAATGATGTGGTGTTGATTCTTTCGCAAATATCTCTGCCACAGCCTTTCCGATGCCCCTTGTTGCGCCTGTTATGACGATTTGCATATAGTAAGTTTTATGTCCTAAGCTTCAAAAGTAGTTTTATTTTTGGGAACCAAAAAACGAGTTATGGAGACAGAAAAAGTTACTAATGCGTGGATATCAGTTCCTGGAATTTACGGCTGAGAATATCAGCACATTCGTTTGCAATCGTTATAATCATATTCATTCCGCGCTTTTTGCCGATCCGAATACTTTCTCCGAGATGAAGCATGTCCTCAATGGATGGGTTTCCCTTATAATTAACAGAAGTGGCATGTTCACCGTTGTAGCCATTACTTGATTTTGTCAGGTCATAAGCGGGTGATAAAGACCATTTCTCGTCTTTGTGAATAAAGCTGAAATTCTTTGCATGGTCATCCTTATTCTCAGTAAGGACATTAAAAACCATGCGCCGAAACATCTCATCAACAGCCTTAGGGTCTTGCGTAAGGTATCCTGTCAAGTGTAAGAGGTTTTTATAATCCATTTTAGGCTGTGCAATGGATTCTCCAAGCAGCGCACCGGCAGTTGCAATGTGAAGTCGTTTGCCGTTCTCAATATCAAATCTTTTTGTGGCAAAATATTTTCCCTCAATTAATTTGAAGTCAGGAACTATAATTCCGCAATTGCGTGCAATTTGATTATAACGAAATTCCATGCTGCCCATATTCTTAGGGTCGTAAGTATGCCTGAATTTAACGAGCCAGGAACCATCGCCGTCATGCAGCAGACATTTAGGCCTGCAACCGCCAGAATTTCCACTATTGAAATAAAGAATATCCTCATCCTGGTCAGATTTCTCAGATAGAACGTCTAATGCGATTTTTTGGAGATTATCTAATGCAGGCAACGTCTTCTCTGCACCAATATGGGTCTCCGGGATATAACATAACGCGCCCATGCCAGAAGTGCCTATGATACTTAACCGTTGCAATGGATCAAGATTGCTATCATCTATTCCCTGTTTTTTTAATAGCCGATTGAGTAAATAGCGCCCATATCCATCTGGAAGACTATCTTCAAAAATGCCAAAATTACCCCAGAATGGTTCCGGCTTGGCTATAAACAAATCCGTTGCCAGGGGAAGCTCCAATGGAGATATGGAAAACCCGTTGGCGATCCATAGTTTATCATATTGGAAAACACATAGTCGTTTAGTGGGGTCCATCATGAGTGTGCCTACTTTGTGGTCATGATAAGTGACGGTCAATTTATTTATTGGGCGTAATTCTGCCATTTTTCCTATTCTTATTTTTGTTAATCAATTCTAGTTCTTCCATTGTCTGGTAAATAGGCTCCGATAGCAGATTTCGTATCATCTTTGTGTATCCAAGGGCTTTTGCAAGTTTCACAAAGGATTCTAATGAGATCATATGATGGATCTCAAATTTGGAAATCGTCGAAGCAGATACGCCACTGGTCATTGATAATGCATTGCGAGACAGACCTTTTTCCAATCGGCGCTTTTTTAGATTACCTGCTAGTATCAATAACAATTCCTCAGGAGAATCTGTATCAAAATTATAGATAATTTGCATATTATTGTATATAAAATGTCTAAAAATTCTTGTTTTTGTATACTATAGTATGCAATAAATTTAAATAAGTTTAATCGATTTAAATGTTAAAATACTGAAAAATAAGGTTGTGAAAGAAAATCAATAATATGCTCTTGGGACAATATGCACGATGCTATATAACCTGATTTTGTATGGCGAAGGTGGACGCAGCGGATTTGGATATGCATTTTGACTTTCGTTGATCCAGGTATTTCTGCTTTAAGTTGATGTTGTTTGGGAAAGGAGATTTTGATTTTTTATAAGATCAGAACTTGAACAAAAGATTATTACTTGTTTATCAAATTCACAATTGGCATTTTAGCTGATCTGTTTCTTTGCTTGAGACCACAGATAAAAAATGACGCGATGTCGATTCTTTCTCAAACATATGTGTTACAATTGTTTAGATGCAGTTTGTTGCACTTGTTTCGATGATGCTATATACAAAAAATTAAAATGTCTTAAACTTCAACAGTACTTTTTTAATTTTGACAACCAAAAAACCGATTATGGACGATCAGAAAAAGACAGTAGCTAAAAGAATTATTCAGTATTTTTTCCAGGGTGTGATTGTTATTGCGCCTATAGCGGTCACTATTTACTTTGTGTTCTGGCTCTTTACAGCAGTCGACAGCATACTGCCCAATATATTTGGGACCGTAGTGCCTGGTGAAGAGGGGACCCGTCATATACCCGGATTAGGTATTCTGATGATGGTGATTATTATGATCCTGATCGGATGGGCTTCTTCTTCTTTCGTGATCAGCCATCTCATTGACCTTTTAGGCTCTGCACTGGAAAAAACGCCTGGTGTCAAACTCATTTATTCTTCTGTAAAGGACTTCCTGAAAGCTTTTTCCGGCAGCAAAAAGAAGTTTGACAAGCCGGTACTGGTCAATGTAGACAATACTGATGTCTGGCGTATGGGCTTTATTACTCAAAGCGACGCCAGTCAGTTTGACCTGGTTGAACATGTGGTGGTATATGTACCCTTTTCCTATGCGATATCCGGCATGACTTTTTTTGTACCTAAGTCCAGTATTCGTACGGTTAATGATAAAATTTCTTCAGCGGAAGCCATGAAATTCGTGATATCTGGCGGGGTAACAGAAATGGATAAATCCGACGCATAGTAGCCTGAAAAAAGAGTATATCGGCTTTACTGTGCGGGGAATTGTAATCTAAAACTGGTGCCTTCATCCGGAGTGGATTTTACCTGAATGTTGCCTTTGTGCAAGAGCATGATCTGCTTACAGAGGCTCAGGCCAATGCCGCTTCCGGACTTTTTGGTGGAGAAAAACGGAATGAATATTCTTTCCATGATCTGCTCATCCATACCTTTCCCGCTATCCTTGACTTTTAGTATGGTTTGCCCGTCCTGGTTTTTCTCTCCGGCGATAGTGACCCGTTTTGCAGGGCTTTCCCTGACCGCATCGATCGCATTGAGTAATAGATTGATCATAACCTGTTCCAGCAGTTGCCGGTCTGCCTGCATTTTCAGGTTGGGGTTTTTAAGTATCAGTTCGAGGCTGATGGCCTTGCTGGTCATGCCGGGCTGCATAAGTGAGGCGAGGTTTTCAAATAGGTCTCTTACGTAAAACTCACTGAGATTGATCTGTCCGATTTTATTGAGGTTCCGATAAGAGGTTGAGAAGCGCATCAGGCCATCGCTTCTGGAGCGGATGGTTTGCATGCCGTCCTGCAGGTCTTTAAAATCTGATTCAGATATCTTGTGATTATCTAACTGGCCCAGCCGGTCCTGAAGGGTATTGGCCAGGGAGGAGATCGGCGCAATAGAGTTCATAATTTCATGGGTCAGCACTCTTAATAGTTTATTCCAGGCCTCTGTTTCCGTTACGTCCAGTGCTTCTTCCACATTCTGCAAGGCAATAAGTTTCATTTGCTGTTCATTGGTTATGAAGTTATTGGAAGTAAGCAGTAATTTGTGTGGCCGGTGCAATATGTCGACTTTGATAATGCTCTGTGCGCCTGGGCTTATTTTATAAAACGCTTCATTTAAAACGGGTAATTGCCTTTCGAGTCGCTTTAGATTCTTCAGGCCTGGCACACCTATCAGGTTTTTCATCTGGTTGTTGATCCAGATAACTTCTCCTGTGCCGGGTTCAAATGCCAGTATGGCTGTATCTACCAGTTCCAGCACATTTTGAAGATATTGGTATTGGAGTTCCTTTTCATTGCTGAGCCGCTTATACCCAGTGACGATCTCATTAAAGCCTCTTCTAAAGAACTTGAGATGGGAAGGGGCTCTTTTAATGGAAAAATGCTGTGAAAAGTCTCTGTAATGTAGTGCCTGTACGAAGTCATTGAAGTCATGCAGGATGTCTCTGAATAAAGAGACCATTCTGTATACCAGCACAAGAAAGAGAAAGAGCGCAATGACTGCGCCATAGGGCATGCCTTTCAGATAACACCAGACGGCCGCGGCGGCGGCTGAGCCGGCCAGCAGGAGCTGTAGTAAGATCCGAAGGCAGATTTTTACCATATTGGATTGTAATTGAAGAACAATGCGTCGTGATAACAGGTGGGCGGATAGCTATGCTGTAAATAATTTAAATATCATATTTACTGATCCTGCGATAAAGGGCAGCCCTTGTAATGCCCAGCTCCTTGGCTGCCTTTGAAATATTACCCTCATGCCGGGAAATTGCATTTAAAATGGCCGTTTTCTCCACATGGCCCAGATTGATCGATTTATCTGCAGGAGCCTGTTCTTCCACGTGCTCAATAGGGGAAAATAAGATATCTTCTGCCTCTATTGATTCGTGTTCGGTCATGATAATCGCTCTTTCTATCGCATATTGCAATTCGCGGACGTTGCCAGGATAAGTGTATTTATTCAGCTTCTTATAGGCTTCCCTGGTAAATGTAAGTGCCGGCTTTCCGTATTTCTGCGCATAGACCTTGGCATAATGTTCGGCGATCAGCGGGATATCCTCTCTGCGTTCTCTTAATGGGGGGATCGTGATCTCTACGGTATTAATACGATAGATCAGGTCCCTGCGAAATTTGGATTCATCACCCAGAACGCTCAGCGGTACATTTGTAGCGCAGATGAGCCGGATATCTACCTGAACTTTGTCATTGGTGCCCAAAGGGGTAACGTATCTGTTTTGCAGGGCAGTCAACAGTCTGGATTGCTGGGCCAGCGTAATATTACCGATCTCATCCATAAACAGGGTACCTCTGTCGGCTGCCTGGAACCGGCCGATACGGTCTTCTCTGGCGTCGGTGAAGGCGCCTTTTTTGTGGCCGAACAGTTCACTTTCAAAAAGGCTTTCTGTGAGTGCACCCACATCCACTTTGACATACGGGTGTCTGGTTCGAAGAGACTGTTCATGAATGGTCTGTGCGATTAAATCTTTGCCCGTCCCGTTTTCGCCTAAAATCAGAATATTGGCATCAGTGGGCGCAATTTTCTCAATTTTCCTAAATACGTCTCTCATGGAGGGGCTCTCCCCGATAATGCCGGCAGGGCTGGCCTGAGCGGTCTGGCTATTGTTGTTTTTCTGATAATTGCTTTTGACCGTTTCCAGCAGTTTCTGATTCTGCCAGGGTTTAACCATAAAATCCTGCGCACCCAGTTTCAGGGAATTAACAGCCAGGTCAATATCTGCATAGGCAGTGATCATGACTACCGGAAGACCGGGATATAGTTTTTTGACTTTCTGGAGCCAGAATAGTCCCTCATTACCGGTATTGACTTTGGATTTGAAGTTCATGTCCAGAAAAAGCAGATCCACCTGACTGTCTTTTAATAAAGAAAGCAGATTCTCTGGATTTTTTTCGGTAATTACCTCTTTTACTTCTGTTTTTAATAGCAGCCGCACGGCGGTAAGCACATCTAAATCGTCGTCGACAATTGCAATTGTGGCATTTTTTAAGGCCATGATTCTCGATAGATTATTTGGATAAAGGAACGAATAATTTTTTACAATTCAGAGGCAGCTGCCAAGGCAAATAACTGGCATACGCACAATTGTCCGGTTTTAAAAAGCAACTGTATCAAAAGCGGACAGTTAAGAAAAACTGATATTTTCGTAATTAGTTGATAAGCAGTGTATTAATGGTTTGGCACAAGCTTTATATATTCTTTGAAAATTTTAATGAATGAAAAAACTGGTTATTATAGTGTGCGTGACGTTTGGATTTTCAGGGATATGCCTGGGCCAGTCAGACCGAGTGGATGCCAAGGATACGACTCAGGTGGAGTATCTTACCCTGGAAGACTGCGTAAGCCAGGCACTGGAAAATAATCTGGATATCAAGACGGCGGATATGGATGCAGATATTGCGGCCATTTATCATAGGCAGGCCAAGGCCTCACAGCTGCCTTCGGTGAGTGCCAATATTGACCATGGATTAAACAGTGGCCGATCCATTAACCCTTCTGATAATAGCTATATTTCGCAAAGCTTTACTTCTGCTAATTATAATCTCAGCGCTTCACTCAGCCTGTGGAATGGTTTTAAGGTGCGTAATTATATCCGCAAGACAAAGCTGGATGAAGAGGCCGGTAAGTGGGATGCACAGCAACAAAAAGATGCGATTACCATTGAAGTGATTGCGGCTTATCTTGAGGTATTGAATCAGCAGGAGCTGCTTAATAACTACTATAAACAATTACTCTCTACTGAAGTGCAGTATAACCGGTTGGATACCTTAAATCAAAGCGGCGCGGCTTCTCCTGCGGATCTCTATGATCTAAAAGGTCAACTTAGTAGTAGTGAGCTTGCCGTTATTGATCAGAAAAATCTGATTAAGACCGCGAAAATCACCTTGTTTCAATTAATGAACCGGCCGCTTAATATGGATATCGTATTGAAGGAGCCGGCGGCCATGGATCAGAAGACGGCCGATGAAAAATCTATTGACGGTATCTACCGGAGTGCATTGTCTTATCTGCCATCTGTTAAGTCCGCTGAACTAAAATATAAGAGTTCCATTAAGAATGTGGCAGTAGAAAAGGCGGATTATTATCCTTCCCTTTCACTGAATGGCGGTATCGGAACCGCTTTTTCCAGTGCGGCGACCCGTTCGGTGGCCGGAGCCCCTATTACAGAGGAAAACGGCAACTATGTGATCAGTGGTACGGATAAGTTGCCGGTTTATTCCAGTTCGACGCCGATGAGTTATCATGATATCCCCTATTGGGACCAGTTGAAGAACAATTACGGAACAAATGTCAACGTCACTTTGAATATCCCGTTATTCAATAAGTTGCAATCCAAAACGGATGTTAAGGTAGCTAAATTACAGCAGGACCTCGCCAAGGTGCAGTTAAATACAGCACAGACACAACTTAAAAATACGATTGGCAGAGCTTATTTTGATCAGCAGACTGCATTGGAATCCTGGTTGAAGCAACAAGATCAGGTGGCGGCCTATAAAGAATACTTCCGGATTTCTGAAGTAAAGTTCAACGCCGGCGCCATCAATTCTGCCGAATACCTGATTGCCAAAACCAAATTGAATCAGGCGGAAAATAGCCTGGTAGCAGCTAAGTACAACTATATTTTTAAAACGAAAATACTCAGTTATTACGAAGGAGCACTTTCTCTGTAATAATCTAACTTAATTATTTAAAACCAACAGCAGTGGATAGAGCAATAGAACAGAAAACCTGGACCCGGAAAAAGATTTTTACCATTATAGGTATTGTTGCCTTAGTGGCTTTAATAGCGGCCAGCATTTATTATGCCAGTGGCGGATCCAGGTTAAACGTGGATAAGGAACGTATCACGATCAGCGAGGTGACCGAAGGGCAGTTTAAGAATTATATTCCTGTCAATGGGGTGGTCATGCCGATTGCGACCATTTATCTGGATGCCATGGAGGGGGGCAGAGTAGAAGAGCGTTATGTAGAGGATGGTGCCATGATGAAAAAAGGAGAACCTATCCTGCGCCTTTCCAATCCGGATCTGATGATGAGCCTGGTTGAACAGCAAAACAACGTATATAATACTTTGATGCAGGTACAGATTGCCCAAAACGGCGCACGCCAGACATCTGTCAGCAATCTGAATCAGCTGGCAGACGTGCAGAGCCTGCTGCAGGAGGCAAAGCGGGTATATGACCTGAATAAAAAATTATATAGCCAGAAAGCAATTGGATCTCAGGAATTTCAAAAATCAAAGATCAGTTATGATTATCTGGTTAAAAAACTGGAGCTGCAAAAGACGCTGCTCCAACAGGATTCCACAGATAAAGTGCAGCAACTGGCCCAGCAAAATAAGCTGTATTCCGGGGCGAATAAGGCATTTTCTCTGATGCAGCAAAAGGTAGGTGACCTGATTGTCCGCGCACCGGTAGATGGCCAATTGACTTCTCTGGACGCAGAAGTCGGCCAAAATAAAAATAAAGGCGAGCGGCTGGGGCAAATTGATGTGATCAGCGATTACAAAGTACGGGTGGATGTGGATGAACATTACATCAATAATGTTTTTCCGGGACTTACCGGTACAGCGGTAATCGGAAATGATACCCTGCATCTGAATGTCAAAAAAGTATATCCTTCCGTAACCAATGGACGCTTTCAGGTGGATATGGCCTTTGAGGATAAAGCACCCAAAACGATTCACCGGGGGCAGAGCCTGCAGATCATGTTGACACTTAGCGATGATAGAAAGGCACTCCTGGTGCCCAGAGGCGGTTTCTTCCAGAAAACCGGCGGCAATTGGATCTATAAGTTGAGTAAAGACGGTTCAACTGCCTTTAAAGTGGATATCCAGATCGGCGGCCAGAATCCGGACTATTATGAAGTGCTGAAAGGATTACAGCCTGGAGACAAAGTCGTTACCAGTAGCTATGATAATTTTGGAGATAATGAAACCTTGGTCATTAATTAATAAAGCAGTATTCAT
The DNA here is from genome assembly GCF_020042345.1 of Arachidicoccus terrestris. Lineage (NCBI taxonomy): Bacteria > Pseudomonadati > Bacteroidota > Chitinophagia > Chitinophagales > Chitinophagaceae > Arachidicoccus > Arachidicoccus terrestris. The sequence goes on along the minus strand of NZ_CP083387.1, from coordinate 1,839,549 downwards.
ACACAACAATTAAAATCTTTCGGCTATGTTTAAGCGTTTTTTGATTACCACCTGGCGCAACTTTAATAAAAACAGGGCTTTCAGTCTGCTCAATGTGATCGGACTGGCGATTGGCATCGCGTGTGCGGGCATTATCTTGCTGTGGGTAGAATTTTATACTACGTTTAATCATTCAGTTAAGGATCTGGACAGGATTTATCAGATGAAAGATGTCCAGGTATACGGGAAGGCCACATATACATTTCCTGTCACACCTTTTGGAATCAGAGAAGAATTGCAACAAAACTTTCCGGAAGTGGAATCTGTGGTCCGGTATACCGATGCATCGGTAAATGTGACGCTGGGGGATCTGAATTTTGCCGAGGCCGGTGCTTATGCGGATCCTGAGTTTCTTAAAATGTTCAGTTATAATGTGATCAGAGGCAGCGCGGAAGGTGCGCTCAACGGCCCTGACGGGGTGGCCATTGCATCCAGTGTGGCAAGCGCCTATTTTGGCAGCGTGGATGTCATTGGTAAAACGCTGCAAATTGATAAGCAGCCTTATCAGATAAAGGCCGTTTTTAATGATCCGCCGGATAATATGCAGTTCGCTGATATCGAGGTTCTGTTGCCCTATTCAGTTTACTATAATGCCCATAAAGATTGGGATAACTGGGGTACCAATACAACAGGAGCCTGGGTGTTGCTTAAGCCGGGAATGAATGTTGATCAGGTTAATAGGAAAATGGCAGGTGTTGCAAAGAAGCATATGCCTGAGACCAGTGATACCTATTTTATTTATCCCATGGAGAGACTGGCGCTGCACGGCAATTTGAATGGCACCAGGGAAATGCCGGGTGGCCAGATAAAAACAGTCAGGATGTTTACCTTGATTGCGTTTATCATTCTTTTGATTGCCTGTATTAATTTTATGAACCTGTCCACAGCCAGAAGTGAAAAGAGGGCCCGTGAAATAGGCTTGCGCAAAGTGATGGGTTCATCCAGAGCAAATCTGGTCGCGAGGTTACTTTCGGAAGCCATCCTGATGTCTTTTGCAGCGTTGTTTTTAGCTGTCTTGCTGATGGTGTTGGCTCTTCCGCTTTTTAATGGGCTGATTGGCCTCCATCTCGGTCTCAATTTTCTGAGCCCAAAACATATAGTCTTTCTGGTTTCCCTTGGATTATTCACTGGGGTGATGGCAGGTCTCTATCCCGCGTTTTACCTGTCTTCTTTCAATCCGATCGCAGCATTGAAGGGGAATAGCCCAAAGGCCGGCGGAGCCGGCTTTATTAGAAAACTTTTGGTGGTCCTGCAGTTTTCTATTTCTGCGATAATTATCATCGCCATAT